>JARRJP010000001.1:0-67619 GCA_037389025.1 Reinekea sp.
AAATTGCAGGTGCACCCATAGGTTCACCCCAATTTTTGGGAAGCAAAGAGGAATCAATGGCTTGCGCACTGCACCGCTATGGAGTCACGGATTCAGGTGTCACTTAGGAGCGAGGGTCACTGACAGCTTGTCTCTGGCATCGAGAAGTTCAGATACCCTACACAGGTGGGTTGCAGCAAAATTCTGAGCCTTTGGTGAATTTTCCGGGTTAGGCTCAACTGATTTTTTGTATCAATGATTCCACCAGTGCAGGACCAGCCAACCAACCATGGCGATTCAGGCCATTCAAAGTCAAAATATTTTCATATTCAGTCACGGCGGGAATCTGGTTTTCATAAAAAGCGCGCTCACCGGCAATGACAGACATAATTTCCGCACCAGAAAAACCAGGATGGATGGCATACAAGGCAGACAACAAGTCAAGTGAACTCCGTACCGTCACCGCCTGGCTTCCATGCTTATCGATGTCCGTTGCCCCGACAACAAAAATATTATTTGGTTTGGGTACAATATAGATAGTAAAACGTTGTTGAATAACAAGCACCGGCCGGGTCAGTTTCACGTTTTTAGTATGAACCCTGATAACCTCACCACGAACAGAACCGAGTTTCTGGGCAAGCTTGTCGGCATGGGTATGCCGACCTACCGCGCCAGCACCGCGACAATCAAGAACCCAGTCATATTGTTTCTGCAGCTCGGTCCCATCCCCTTTCAATGCCCAATAATCAACAATACTTGCATGTTTGCGAATCGCCCGTGATGAGCTTTTAAGAAACTCTGCATTACACAGGTTAGCCTCGTCATTGAGGAAGATCGCTGTCTCAAAACGTTCCAGTTCAGGCTCTACTGCCGCCACTTCTTCGTTATATAGCATTTGAAGATTAGACGGGTAATCAGATAAAGCCCGTTGCAGCTTTTGTTTATGCTCCAGAAGGCAGGTCTGTTCTTCTTGAAAAGAAACAGCTATGGTGCCATCAGTCTGGTAAGTTACCGGCTGATGCTCAGGGTCAAGCTCATTAAGATTACGTAATATTTCTGGCCATAAACGGTAACTCTGAAAACCAAGTTCCAAGACCTGGGGCGGAATGCGAACGCTTTCAGACATCGGAGAAATCAAACCAGCAGACAGCGCCACGGCGCTGGTCGGGTTATCAAACGAATTTGCCTCCAGCAAGGTAATTTCATGATTTGCCGGTATCAGCCTTAACGCAATCAAACGACCAATCAGCCCTGCGCCAACGATAGCAACTTTCATTATGCACCCACGTATTATTTTTGTATTTATCATCTAATCAGATTAGCAGTGGATTAGGGAAATTCATTAACCTCCCCCATCAGGCAACAGTAAAAAAGACGTCTTTACTGGGCTCGAACTGCATTCGAATTATCTTTAATTTGAGTTACTATTGGCAGCAGCAAAAACCGACAGGAAGCAGTCAAGCATTCGCCCTCCCTGATCAACAAAACACGATACTGAATCCGTGACTTCTTCAGTGGATGCGGTGTGTAAGAGCTTGATTTTTATTTGTTTTTCAAAAATTGTAGGTGCACCCACAGGTTCATTGAAATTTTGGGAAGCAAATAGGAATCATTGCCTTGCGCACTGCGCCGCTATGGAGTCACGGATTCAGGACTATTTCATATCCACACGGACCTGAGCACTTTTAGGAGATTTACCATGCAAGAACTTGTTGATTTTTTAAACGGATTAATCTGGAGCCCAGCATTAATTTATCTATGTCTTGGCGCCGGGCTGTTTTACTCACTACTGACTCGCTTCGTCCAGATCAGGTTGTTCGGTGAGATGTGGAGCCTGCTGCTGGCGGGCAAAAGCTCGAAACAGGGCATTTCCTCTTTTCAGGCATTATCCGTATCACTCTCTGGTCGGGTAGGAACCGGCAACATCGCCGGTGTTGCTGCGGCCATTGGTTTTGGCGGGCCGGGGGCAGTGTTCTGGATGTGGGTTGTTGCGTTTTTGGGTGCAGCCACCGCTTATACTGAGTCCACGCTGGCACAGATTTACAAGGAAGAAGATGATGGCCAATACCGGGGGGGTCCGGCATTCTATTTTGAAAAAGCACTGGGTCAAAAATGGTTTGGCTGGGTGTTTGCATTTGCCACAATTCTGTCCTGCGGTTTCTTCATGCCGGGAGTACAGGCTAACAGTATCGGTAATGCAGTAGAAGCCGCATTCGGCTCCGGGCAAATGATCGAAACATCAATAGGTGTATTGAGCATGGCAAAGATTGCCACAGGGAGCGTCACTGTATTAATTCTCAGCTTTATTATTTTCGGTGGTGTTAAACGTATCGCCAGCTTTACTCAGATCGTTGTGCCTTTTATGGCCTTGGCTTATATCATCATTGCGCTGATCGTAGTGTTACTGAATATCAACATGCTGCCCTCGGTGATCTCAACTATTTTCGGTGATGCCTTTACGCCAATGGCCGGTTTTGGTGCTGCGATTGGCTGGGGTGTGAAACGTGGAGTCTATTCCAATGAAGCTGGCCAGGGTACAGGTCCTCATGCCGCCGCCGCCGCTGAGGTAGATCATCCGGCACAACAGGGGCTGGTGCAGGCGTTTTCAGTTTATATTGATACTCTTTTTGTTTGCTCGGCAACAGCATTCATGATTCTGATTACCGGGGCTTATAACGTACACGGCGCCGGCGATGCATTTCTAGTACAAAATCTGGCCGCCGATATTGCAGCCAATAGCCCGGCATTTACCCAGATAGCGGTTGAAACTGTACTTCCCGGAGTCGGTAAACCCTTTATTGCAATTGCGCTATTTTTCTTCGCCTTCACGACTATCCTGGCTTATTACTATATTGCCGAAACCAATCTGGCTTATATCCAACGCTCAGTTCGTTTGCCATTTCTGGGTTTCATACTCAAGGCTGTCATTGTCACCGCCACTTTCTACGGTTCAGTAAAAGCCGCCAATCTGGCCTGGGCGATGGGTGATATCGGTGTTGGACTCATGGCCTGGCTGAATATTGTCGGTATTCTGGTTATTTTCTTTATCTCCAAGCCAGCATTGGTGGCGCTGAAAGATTACGAACAGCAACGCAAGGCAGGTGTAAAAAATTATCGCTTCGATCCGAAAAAACTCGGCATAAAGCACGCGAAATACTGGGAAGATCGTCAGGCTGCCATACAGGATAGACAACGTTCCTGATAAATTCATCGAAAGAAAACGGCAGGGTTCAAACTGAGCCCTGCCCGGGAATGCCGATCAGGCACCATATTTTGAACCGACAAGTAAATGCAGATGAACACTACTGCTGCGCAAAAAACTGACCCTAATCAAAGGAAATTACAGAAAAACCAGCCAAACTGGAGATGAACAGTTGCCAAAGGTACTTGCCTTATGGCTCTACCTGCACACAAAACATCCTTAGTCTGGTTCAGTCATCTGTTCCCTTCCCGCGTGCGTTGCTCCTCCTTTCGAAAACATAACTGGCCTTAACTCTCTCCTGCCGACCTTCTCTGTCACCTGAATCCGTGACTTCTTCAGTGGATGCTGGGTGTAAGAGCTTGATTTCTATTTGTTTTGCAAAACTTGCAGGTGCACCCATAGATTCACCCCAATTTTTGAGAAGCATGTCTGTCGAAAACATTCGCAACATAGCCCTAGCTGGGCAATCCGGTTCTGGCAAGACCACGCTAACAGAGCGTCTGTTGTTTGAAACAGGTGCAATCAATCAGATGGGCGATATTGATCATGGTACAACAGTTTGTGACTACGATACTCAATCCAAAGATCGAAAACATTCATTGAACCCGACAGTGGTCCATTTTGTCCATCAAGAACACCGGGTTAACCTGATTGATGCGCCGGGAATGCCGGACTTTATTGGCCGGACTATCAGCATTTTACCTGCCGTAGAAACCTTGGCCCTGGTTATCGATGCGCAGGATGGTGCCGGTATTGTAACTGAGAGGATGTTCAAGGTAGCCAGTGAGCGGAAAAAATGCCGCCTGATTATTGTCAATAAAATTGATACCGACGATTTGCAACTACCGGAACTACTGACCGAATTACAGGATGAGTTTGGCACCGAAGTACTGCCGATTAATTTACCCGATGCCAGCGGACAACAGGTGGTTGACTGCTTCTTTGAACCGGCATACAACCAGAAAACACTCTTTAGCTCAGTACAGGAAGCGCATGATGCATTAGTCGATCAGGTTGTAGAAGTTGATGAAGCATTGATGGAGGTCTATCTGGAACAAGGCCAGGAACTCGATCCTGTGCAGTTGCATGAACCGTTTGAAAAAGCATTACGCAGTGAACATCTGATTCCGATCTGCTTCGTTTCTGCACACACCGGCGCAGGCATTGCGCAATTATTAAGAGTTATTACCGAGTTGATGCCGACACCATTGGAAGGCAATCCGCCACTTTTCATGAACCATGATCAGCCGGTGACAGTCGAACCTGAAGAATCTGACCATGCATTGGCACATATATTCAAAGTTGAAGTCGATCCGTTTATGGGGCGACTCGCCATGTTGCGAGTTCATCAAGGTTGCATCACGCCAGAAAGCCAACTTTATATAGGTGATAGTAAGAAAATCTTCAAAGTTGCCCATCTGTTTCAGATGCAGGGTAAAGAGCGGGTAGAAATTGAACGAGCCTGCGCCGGAGATATTTGCGCGATAGCAAAAGTCGATGAGATGGAATTTGACAGCGTTGTTCATGATTCACATGATGAAGATCACTTCCATCTGAAGTCACTGGAACTGCCACCACCGATGTTCAGTATGGCGATCAAGCCAACACGGCGCGGTGACGAACAAAAGCTTTCCGAAACACTGCGCAAAATTACTGCGGAAGACCCAAGCCTGGTAGTGAATCATCGCGTCAATCTGAATGAAACACTATTGACCGGCGTCGGCGAACTGCATTTACAGGTAGCTCTGGATCGAATGAAAGAGCAGTTTAAACTAACGGTGGAAACAGCCGAACCATCAATTGATTATCGTGAAACCATTACTCAACCAGCCGAAGGGCACCATCGGCATAAAAAGCAAACCGGTGGTGCCGGGCAGTTTGGTGAAGTCTATTTGCGCATCCGGCCGCTGTCTCACGGTGAAGGGTTCCGCTTTGTTGACAAGGTCGTTGGTGGCGCTATTCCCGGCGGTTTCATCCCTGCTGTTGAAAAAGGGGTGCGTCAGATAATGGCCGAAGGCGCTATTGCCGGTTACGCCATGCAGGATGTTGAAGTGGAAGTATACGATGGCAAACACCACTCGGTTGACTCAAAAGAAATTGCCTTCGTTCAGGCCGGGCGAAAGGCTTTCCTAGAGGCCGTTAAAAAAGCCAGGCCGATTATTCTGGAACCCGTCGTTGACGTTCTTGTCACGGTTCCGAGTGATTGCATGGGCGACGTTTCCGGTGACATGGCCGTTCATCGCGGGGTGATTACGGATTCGCGCATGGAAGGTAAAAACAAAACGTTACTGCGCTGCAAGGCACCGCTTTCAGAAATGGGGGACTACTCGCATCGGCTGAAGTCACTGGCCAGTGGTGATGGTAGTTTTACCATGGAACTATCACACTTTGAGCCAGTACCTGTACACACCCAACAGGAACTCTCAAAGGGTTATGAAGTAAAAGAACTGGCATGATATAAAGCTGAATTCGTGACGTCAGGGTGGATGTAGGGTGAAGAGCTTGGTTTCTGTTTGTTTTTCAAAAATCGCAGGTGCCCCCATAGGTTCACCCCGATTTTTGGGAAACAAAGAGGAATCAATGGCTTACGCACTACGCCGCGATGGAGTTACGGATTCAGGTTTCAAAAACCACAAGTGCCCCAATAGCTCTACCCCGATTTTTTGGCAAGCAAAGCGGAATCAATAGCCTGCACACTACACCCACGTTGAAACATCCACTCTAAAATCACGGATTCAGGTTTAATTTATTGTTATTGAGACGATATTGGTCTTGAATAATTCTATTAACCTCTAGCTTGGATCAACCTATACAAAACAAGAGATGATGCCATGAAGTCCGTTATTGCAGCCTTTCGAAGCACCACAATCAAAACTCGCCTTTGGGTGGTCGTTGTCTTTACTATAGCTTGCATCATCATTATTCAAGCGATCGATTTGCAGAATATCTATCAGGCGCAAATGCATCAGAAAGAAGAAGAAGTCCATAGCCAGGTTGATAATGCTCATAGCCTGCTAGCGTACTTCTACAAACAATCTCAATCAGGTCTGGCAGAAGCGGAAGCCAAAAGTCAGGCTATTAATGCTATTCGAGAGTTACGTTACAAAGGAAACGAGTACTTCTGGATTAACGATACGAGCCCGACCATGATTATGCACCCATTCAAGCCTCAACTGGAAGGCCAAAGTCTTGGTAGTATTAAAGATCCAAATGGCGTCTTTTTGTTTAATGAAATGATTAAAGTCACCAATAAAAATGGTAGTGGTTTTGTGAATTATATGTGGCCCAAACCGGGCAAAGACGAACCACAACCGAAGCTGAGTTTTGTGGCATTGTTTGAGCCTTGGGACTGGATTATAGGCACTGGAATTTATACCGATGATGTCTTTAACAGCTTCAAAAAAGAAGCAATCAATCGAATCTTAATTACGCTTGCGTTCTTGCTGATACTAATTACCATCCTGTACATTATATCACGCAGCATCGGCTCACCACTTGCAGAAATTGCCAGAGCAATGAATGATATCGCGACTGGAGAGGGTGATCTGACTCAACGACTGCCAGTCGATGGTAATGATGAAGTAACCCATATTGCCATCTCCTTTAATGACTTCATTAAACACATGCAGGCCCTGGTCAGAGAGAGTAAAGAGTCGACCCGCCAGTTAGCAACTCTGGCGCAGCAAATCACAGAGGCAAGTTCTCAGACCCGGGAACTGACTGAAGGCCAGAGACAAAAAGCGGATCAGGTTGCGACTGGGTCAAAACAGCTCAGCCATAGCATCCAAGAAGTTGCCGCAAATGCAGACCAGGAAGCGTCAGCCAATCAGGATGTATCAAAGAGTGCCAGCACAGGACAGGCTTCAATGGCAGAGACTCTGCATCACATTTCTGATCTGGCAACCAACATTGAACAGTCACGTCAGGTTATACAAAGCCTTAAAGATGAAACGGCTTCGATTGGCAAAGTTCTGGATGTTATTCGAAGCATCGCCGAACAGACCAATCTGTTGGCACTAAATGCGGCAATTGAAGCAGCGCGCGCCGGCGAACAGGGCCGAGGATTTGCGGTAGTTGCCGATGAGGTAAGAACACTGGCATCCCGAACCCAACAATCAACAGAGGAAATCGACCATATGATCTCTCGCTTGCAAGATCAGGCAGCCAATGCGGTTGACTCAATGGAACAAAATGTCAAAACATCGGAAACCACCGCTGAAATTTCGCAACAGTCTATGGAGACAATAGCCTCCATAAATAATGCGGTTCATACAATTACGGAGATGAATCTATGCATCGCCAGAGCAGTCGAAGAGCAAAACATTGCTGCGCAGGATATTAATGCAAGCATTATCCATGTCGCTGATTCATCGGAACTGATCACCAATAAAATGCGTGACGTTGAAAGCTTCAGTCAACAACTGACCGATGTCAGTAACACTATGGTTAATCAGGCGTCTCGTTTCCAGGTATAGCCTTTTCAATCTCCTGAATCCGTGACTCCAAAGTGGATGCAGGATGTAAGAGCTTGATTTCTATTTGTTTTTCAAAAATTGCAGGTGCACCCATAGGTTCACCCCAATTTTTGGGAAGCAAAGAGGAATCCAGACAGCGACTGCCCCAAATACTGTCTACCCATTGGGGGTTATCAATAAACGGGTTGCGATTACCCTGCTTTTCCTGAATCCGGTCGTTACGTCGGTTTTCAAATTCATCTACCGCATCGGCTCTGTGCCATTCCAATAATGTACATAGCACCCCCATGGCTGGATCACCAGACGTCGAACTGCTGTTATTAACCAATGTCAGATCCGGCATGTTACCGCTGCTGCCATCGTAGCGGGTGTCCATGTAGAACATCATGCGGGCGGCATCACCCTTAACCTCATCCCGTGGTTCCCAGGAATCACTATCGGTAAAGGTATCAGGCGCTTCACCATTGGCTGCACCACCGTTATCGAACGCCTTGTTGCCTCGGGCACTGTTTACGGTGACATCAGATGGGCGCAAATGATGAATGTCGGTATAGCCATATTGACTTTTATCGGGAAAGCCAAGGGATTTGGGCCACATGTGTTCTCGGTTCCAACTGTCATTATCATCGCCGGGCTGGCCTACCCGATCCGTTTTCTCGGTACTGCGACCGGTATAAATCAAAATAACATTATCGGTATTGTTGGGATCTTCATCTGTATATTGCAGCGCTGTCCAGACTTCAGAATAAGTTAACTTAGTCACATTGGTACTGATAATATCATGAAGTACAGACTTGAGTTCTGCACCAGCTAAACCGTCAACTCCAACATAATAGTCGGCATGGTTAATGGAACTTGATCCGCCCTTAGATTCACTACCGTCAGTACTGCTATTGTCCGTTTCTGAGCTATCGGCACCGGAGCCAGCGTCTGGATCTTGGTTAGCATTGCCGGATTCCAATGTATTACAGGCCGCGACCATAAGCACAGCGGCTAAAACGAGGATATTCTTATTCATTATGAGGGTTCCGGCTACATGTCTGTAAAAACGTCAGCCGATAGGCAAGAAGACATAGTTCAAGCCAGCAAAATATTCAGCACTAAACAAATACAACCTGCTATACGGCTTAAAGATGCTAGTTAAAAGCGGTTTGATAGTAAAGAAGGTCACTTCAAAAGAAAACCTTATGGTCGGATTTTATCCAAATAAAGGTTGGGTGTGTGACTAAAGCATTGTTGCTACCGTTTCACAGAGAACATGATGGCTTGAACTCCAAACATCAAACCTACTCTGTCTGGCATCTCTATTTTCAACGGTGCCGCCATCCCAGCCGGTTCGGCCAGTCTCCTTTTACTGTGCGCCTGCGAGAGGGATCTCGCAGTCGAGTGATTGATACCTGAATCCGTGACTTCCTCAGTGGATGAGCCAGGGTCGTGCGATCTAATCGAAAATAAGGTATCTGGGAGGCTGTCCGAGAATAAGGCACAAGGTCGCCGACCCAAAATACGGCGATGCCAAAGAACACCATAACAATACTTTAATTAATATTTATTCAGCAAAGAGATAGCGTAAAGAAACCTTCAACTCACCTAAAACTGTATCTCGTTTCCAAACGCTATTCTCGGACAGCCTCCTAGATTACCTGAAAGTAACGGTGTTGAAATTAGGTGAATTTTTACCATGATGAACTTTCTCAGTCTTACATGGTAAGGGAGTGTTAGTCGTCTTATAATTCCTGAGATCTTTATATTTACAGTAAACTTTTGAACAGGCTTTATGGAAGACAATCATACTAATCAAATTGAACCCGTCTCCTCTGTCATGAAAGTATTCGGTATTCTTACCGAACTGGCAGAGTGTCGTTCTATGGGGGTTACAGAGCTTTCACAAAAGCTGATGACATCAAAAAGTACCGTATACCGTTTTCTTCAGACAATGAAAATGCTCGGTTATGTCAGCCAGGAAGGTGACTCTGATAAGTACGCTCTGACACTTAAACTTTATGAGTTGAGTGCAAAATCTCTGGAGTATGTTGACCTCATAGGGAGTGCTGATCGCGAAATGCGCAAGATCGGTAACCAAACTAAAGAAGCACTACACCTTGGCACCTTAGATGATGATCATATTGTTTATGTTCATAAAGTCGACTCTCAGTATAATCTACGTATGCAGTCCAAGATTGGCGGGCGTAACCCGCTCTACAGTACTGCAATAGGCAAGGTGTTGCTGGCGGAGCGTGACGAAGAAGAGATTCGTCAGCTACTGGCTGACAGTATTTTCGTAAAGCATGCCGAGAACACCCATAGCAATATCGACGATCTTCTGGAAGAGCTGCGATTGGTTAAAGAACAGGGGTTCGCCGAAGATAATGAAGAGCAGGAATCCGGGTTGCGTTGCATTGCAACACCAATATACGACCGTTTTGGTCAAGTCATTGCTGGTATGAGTATCTCGTATCCGGTGATACGCCATACTTCAGAAAAACGTCAGCAGTATATTGATTTGTTGAAGAAGCATTCGGCAAAAGTGTCATCATCTATTGGATACCGACATTCTGAGTCGTGATGTAACAAGCAGTTTGTTGCTACGACAAAAAAATGATGTTAATGGATCATTTCTCGTAATGATGATATGCGTCGCCTTTTTGCGACAATTTTTATTATACCTGAATCCGTGACTCCATAGCGGCGCAGTGCGCAAGCCATTGATTCCTCTTTGCTTCCCAAAAATTTCAATGAACCTATGGGTGCACCAATTTTCAGGAAGCAAACAAAAAGGAACCAATGGCTTGCGTACTGCTATGGAGTCACGGATTCAGGTTAAAGTATGAAATGTGATGCGGCCTATTGATTATCTCTACTCAATGAAAATGTTCTTATGCCAACACTGTTAACTGATTCGTTTTTCTATTTATGTGCTATTCCTGCCGTGTTGATCTTTGGCCTTAGCAAGGGTGGCTTTGGTGGAGCCATTGGTATTCTGAGTGTACCACTCATGGCATTTTCTGTTTCACCGCCTCAAGCAGCGGCGATTTTGTTACCCATTCTTTGTGCAATGGATATTATTGCCATTCGAAAGTACTGGCGTCGCTGGCATCGGAAAAATCTATTGATTCTTATACCTGCATCAATCATTGGCATTGTTATTGGTAGTTTAACCTTTCGATATTTATCTGATGCTCATATTCGAATTTTAATCGGCCTTTTAGCCTTGGGCTTTTCGCTTTATTTCTGGTTTGGTCAATCTCGGGCTGACAGCGGGGAAAAACCCAGTGTATCAAAAGGGCGTTTCTGGGGGATGGTAGCTGGCTTTACCAGTTTTGGCGTTCATGCCGGTGGCCCTCCGGTAAGCATTTATCTGTTACCACAACGTTTACCGCCAACCGAGTTTGTCGCGACAACGGCGGCTTTATTTGGTGTGATTAATTATACCAAGCTGGTGCCCTATTTTTGGTTAGGTCAACTTACCAGTGCCAATTTTCTGGTATCTCTGGTTTTGTTACCATTAGCGCCAATCGGCATTAGTTTAGGTTATTATCTGCACGATAAAATTCCGGTGAAGACTTTTTACCAGGTGAGTTATTTTTTCCTGATGTTGGCGGGCATCAAATTATTGTATGAAGGCGTTATGGCAATTTGAAGTTCGGCCTGAAGCGGAACCAGCCGCCGGAAGACTGATGGCTTTAACCGTTAGAGGTCGTACCTAAGGTATTTGCTCTTCATCTGTGCCATTAAATGCAGCCAAAATAGCCCATATTGTCGACAATGTGCAGATATATGCTGAACCTAGTGTAGCTTTATTTATCACTGCCCTTTGGTTTTAAAATGGATTTTCAATACTAATGTATTGATTATGGTGGATATAAAGATAATTATTGCAGTTGAAAAAATGAATTTTACCTGAATCCGTGACTTCAAAGTGGATGCAGGGTGTAAAAGCTTGATTGCTATTTGTTTTTCAAAAATTGCAGGTAGCACCCCCAATTTTTGGGAAGCAAAGAGGAATCAATGGCTTGCGCACTGCGCCGCTATGGAGTCACGAATTCAGGTTTTAGTGATGAGACATGGAGTCGTGGCTTTGTATCGAAATAGTTCTGACAAGCGAGTGCAACGCAGTGGAAGGTTGCTTTTTGAAGCGCTATGTAAGCTGTTAGAGCGTAAAAATTTTTCTGAGATCGGTATAAGAGAAATCACCGATGCGGCCGGTATCGGGCGCGCAACTTTTTACCGAAATTTCGACTATGTAGATGATATTCTGAAACTAAAAGTTGACCAATTATTCAGTTACATGAACATTCGTAATAAACCAATTGAAGTCGGTGATGTGAAAGGGTTTTTGGTAATGGCGGTTATATGCACAGTGGCGTCATCATGAAAACTGTTAACAAATATATCCCAACGATTCGCTCTGATCAGCACCGACATTTACAGAATATGGTGAGCAGTCAGATTTCTTCAATTCTTCAAACCTGGGTACAAAATGGTCAGAACGAAGTAGCTGAAGAGCTGGTAGAAATGTTTGAACTGCCTTACCGAGTCGCAGTCAGGCAGCATTAGGTCAGCGATAGATAGCTGAGAGTTTGATTTCTATTTGTTTTTCAAAAATTGTAGATGCCCCCATAGGTTCACCCCAATTTTTGGAAAGCAAAGAGGAATCAATGGCTTGCGCACTGCGCCGCGATGGAGTCACGGATTCAGGTTTAATATTGGCTCGGAGATAGAATTGTGCATTCCTTCTTTCAGACACTCATTGACATCCTGAGTCGTTGCATTTGCTTCAGTCGACAGACAAAGACGGTATGGCGCACAATCACGCTATTCAGGTTTAAATTTTGTATCAACAAGGCAAACAAGCCGCAATGAGTTTTCCATTGGGCTTGTGATCAATGATGCCTGCTCGTATCCGGTTAAAATACAAGCAAAGTATTTTATTTTTGCATCGTCAAACCTTATTGTTTCATAAGCTGAGTAATAATGTCACGTGGATGATGAGCCAACCACTGAGCGCCTGCTTCGAGCAGTTCCTTTTCACTGCGAAAGCCCCAGGTAACACCAATGGCATGATAGCCAGCATTTTTCGCGGTTAGCATGTCAATATTACTGTCCCCAAAATACCATATTAAGTCCGGCGGTATACCCAGTTTATCAGTAACTCGTTTTGATAGAGTTGCATCTGGTTTTAATGGAAGTCCTTTTTCCTGTCCCTGTATAATTTCAATGGGCCAACGATTCAGAAATGCTTGTTGACATTGGACCGCGAACGCTTGTGGTTTATTGGTTAATACTGCAATTTTAAGTTTTAGTTCTACTGCTTGATCGAGTAGTTCAGTGATGCCATCGTACAGGCGTGTTTTAACCTGCCAGCGTTCGTTGTATCGGGCGTTAAATGAAGCAAGGCAGCGTTCTATCTCGTCATCAACGCGAGCCGATTCAGGCAAGATTCTGCGAATCAATTCGCGCGCGCCGCTGCCAACAAAATAGCGATAATCGCTGACTGGATGTTGTGCATGACCATTTTCATTCATGGCATGATTGGCAGCATCGGCGAGGTCTTCCAGCGTATCCAGAAGAGTGCCATCCATATCAAAGATCAGAGCTTTGGGGAGCATATTTATTACCTGTTTTGTTTAGAAAAGGTTTACCGGTGCCTAGCCGAGAAATTTCACCATAGGTCGAGAGCTGTGGGTATTTGGCCTAGGCAGTTGGCCCGATTGTTCGTAAAGCCTTAGTTATTCTAAGGCCCAAGGGCCGTCAGACAAACGCTTTAGATCAATTTTTCACAGACTCGACCACCAGCGAAGGGCGGTAAGGAAGGCAATTTAACTGAAACCTGAATCCGTGACTCCAAAGTGGATGCAGGGGGTAAGAGCTTGATTTCTGTTTGTTTTTCAAAAATTTCAGGTGCACCCATAGGTTCACCCCAATTTTTGGGAAGCAAAGAGGAATCAATGGCTTACGCACTACGCCGCTATGAAGTCACGGATTCAGGTCGATATTAAAGGTGAATACACAGATCTGGTATCACCTGCCATGATGACACCTGACGGTCGAGACAGTTACGATGAAATACTGAATGATCGATTGCCAAATCACGGTGAACCTGTCGATGAATTACACAAACGAGGAATTCTGTTGGACGGATCAATCGGAAAAGGAGATCCACGATTTCTATTGCTATTTTTTTCTGAAACACAAATAGGTCCGATCTTTTTTGAATTCATTCAACGAAAAAAAGATGACGGCTTTGGAGAGGGTAATTTCCAGGCATTGCCTGAATCGATTGAGTGGGATCAGATTACTCGCGGTGTGCTAGTGTAGCGCCTTGAATAAAACCTGTATTCAGAAAGCACCTCCAGATGTTCACCGCGAGGCGCAACTCGAAGGCAATAGCCTTCCCTTGTCAAGAGCTGGAACGAAGCGGTGAACTTCTGGAGGGCTTTTCGAAGAGTGAGCCGCCGTTTTTCCGAATAATACCTATGCCGCAATTTTAAACCGGCGGGTCATCTTAATATACCCTGAATCCGCGACTCCATAGCGGCGCAGTGCGCAAACCATTGATTCCTCTTTGCTTTCCAAAAATTGGGGTGAAACCTGCAATTTTTGAAAAACAAATAGAAATCAGGCTCTTACACCCTGCATCCACTGAAGGAGTCACGAATTCAGGTATGACTGAACGATGAGATAAGTTTTAACCGGAATCGGTCACTTTATCGTGGCACAGTGCACAAGCCACGAATTTAAGCTGAAGCGATGGGTTTCGGTTTAAATCCGCCATTGAGCAAAACGGTTATTGAACGCTTTTTGTTTTTTCCAGCTTTTTCGGTAAGAATGTCAAGCCAAAACTTAATTTCAATATTTATGACCCTTGTCCATAAATCATGATTATTTCCTATTCCTGTGCATATTTATCTGCTGTAGTGTACCAACGCGCTACACTATGCAGTAGCGCAACCTTTCATGACTCATACACGGAACACGAAAATGAAACTGGCCTCGTTGAAAGATTACCGGGATGGAAAACTGATCGTCGTTAATCGTGCAATGACTCGAATGGTCGAGGCGATTGATATTGCACCCACGTTACAGGATGCTTTGGATAATTGGAGCAGCTTCTCCATTCGGCTGGAGGAGCGTTACGATCTATTGAACGACGAACAAATCTACTCTGAACCATTCAACCCCGAAAGCTGTGTTTCGCCATTACCACGAGCGTTTCAATGGGCTGACGCCTCGGCCTATGTGAATCACGTTGAGTTGGTGCGCAGGGCTCACGGGGTTGAGCTGCCGGAATCATTCTGGACTGATCCGTTGATGTATCAAGGCGGTTCAGATAATTTTCTGGCGCCGACAGAGGCCATCAGCTTACCTGAAAACCAAAACTGGGGGTTGGATTTTGAAGCTGAAGTGGCGGTTATTACCAATGATGTTCCCCTTGGCACGTCGGTAAAATCTGCTGCACAGCATATAAAACTGTTGATGCTGGTGAATGACGTTTCATTACGTGCATTAATCCCTGATGAACTGTCAAAAGGCTTTGGTTTTTTTCAATCCAAACCAGCCAGCGCATTCAGTCCGGTCTGCATTACCCCCGACGAACTCGGCGATAGCTGGCAGGTAACCAAGCTGCACCTGCCACTGTTATCTTTTTTGAACGATGAACCATTCGGCAAACCCGATGCGGGTGTCGACATGACCTTTAATTTCGCAGAATTGATTGCACATGCCAGTAAAACGCGGGCACTGACGGCTGGCTCGATTATCGGTTCAGGTACGGTTTCCAATCGACTGGACGGTGGACCAGGCAAGCCGATTGATCAGGGCGGTGTCGGCTATAGCTGTATTGCCGAACAACGTATGGTGGAAGTTATGGAGAATGGCGAACCCGTGACACCGTTTCTGAAAGCAGGCGACCGGGTTCGGATTGAAATGCTCGATAAGAATGGTAACAGCCTGTTCGGCGCGATTGACCAACAGGTCAAGCCGTTTGCTCCAACGTCCTGAAGCGCCTGAACAAATCAATGGTAGACGACTGCATACGGACTTCATCACCATCAAACAGGTGAAAACACTGCATTTTGCGTGACAACGGCACCTTCACATCACTGAGATAAAGCTCAATGTCGGCACTGTCCAGCTCATGGCGCAGGCGTTTCAGCATATTGGCACCACTGGCATCGATATTGTGAATGCCAGAGGCAACGATCACTAACCGATCCAGTCGTTGATTAGCGGCGATTCGCTCAAGTATATTCTGCTCCAACACACTTGAATTCAGAAAAGTCAGGCTCTCGTCAATCCGTACAAACAGGGTTTTATTAAGTGTTTCTGTTTCAGCGTGATTTACATTTTTAAACCGCTCAGTACCAGGAACCAATCCCAGTGCAGCCACATAAGGTTTGCGATGCGTTGCCAGCAACCAGAAAATGGACAGCACAACACCAACCAGAATGCCTTTTTCAACGTCCCAGAACAGTACGGCCAATGCCGTCAGCCAAGTACCGAGACCATCAGCACGGTCCATTTTCATAAGCCGCGCCATGGCGCCGAATTCCAGCAACTGACTGACCGCAACAATAATAGTGGCAGCCAATACCGGAATGGGGATATATGCCAGGTAAGGGGTCAGCAGTAGAATGCCCAGACTCAGGAAAACCGCAGTCAGCGCACCGGCCAGTGGTGTTTCTGCACCGGCGTCGGCATTGACCACTGAGCGGGACATGCCGCCGGTCACTGGAAAACCACCACTGAAGCCAGCGGCCAGGTTGGCTGCACCGAGTCCCAAGAGTTCTCGATTGGTGCTGATGCGCTGACGTCTGGCCGCACCCAGTGTTTGCCCTACCGCTATGGATTCAGTCATACCAATCAGGGTAATAATAAAAGCAGGCAAGGCGAGCGTTTTTATCAGCTCAAGGCTGAGTGGGGGCAAAGCGAGTGTCGGCAATCCGGTTGGCAGCTCGCCAATGGTCTTCAGGCCTGTGTTCTGCAATCCCAGCAGGGCGGTTATTGCGGCAGCCAGCAGAATCAGCACCATTGGCAGCAGGCGCCGCGCCATCATGGAAAAACTGCCAAATAATCGCTGAGACACTGCAATACCGAATTTACTGCGTGCCCAGAACAGGATAACCATGGCTACGGTCCCCATAATGACAGATGGCAGATGCAATGTTGAAAAGTCCATAGATGCCAGGCGCTCATAGAGATTGCCGCGTTCCATACTAATGCCAGTCCAGGCTTTAATCTGACCCACGATAATAATGACCGAAGAGGCGGTGATGTATCCTTTCATGACCGGGTAGCTCAACACCTGGGTAATAAATCCAAGGCGAAAAACACCCAACAGGAAATAGAAAGCGCCGGAAAGTGCAGCCAGAAGCAACGCCAGTTGGGCATATTCAGCAGAGCCAGCCTGTGCCAGCGGCATTAAGGTATTGGCCGTCAGCAGACTGATAATCGCTACCGGCCCTACGGCCAATGCGGCACTGGTGCCAAACATAGCATAAGCAATCAACGGCAGGATGGAGGCATACAGACCAGCCTGCGGTGGCAGACCGGCCACCAGTGCATAGGCCAGACTTTGAGGAATCAGCATCAGTGTGACAATGACGGCGGCGCTGACATCACTGATCAATAACTTGCGCCCATATCGACCGGTAGTAATCAAATACAGTGTTCCCTGTATCAAATCATTACCCTGGATTTTGTCCAATGCTTTCACCGATAACCTCTCTGTGATTTTTTTAAGAATGAATATCATATCGATATTATATTTCTAAATTAGAATTTTCTAAAATAACCCATATTCATTAAAATAATATAGTTATTACTTTAATGAATATAAAAAGATTTCCAGCAGCTCTCTATGTGTCTTTTTACAGATTGTCCCATCTAAACTGTTGTAGCGACTCTGGCCACGTATTCATAAGGGTCTCGATATGCAGGTGCAGCCAGTCATGGTGTTCGGCGCTCACCGGTGCAGTCTGATACATGCGCACCAAATCCTGGTAAATTTCAGCCAGAATCCAGGCACTGATATCCTCACTCCGTTGACGGACAACACCTTCCGGCAGCTCAACACTGTTCAGAGAATGCTCTGCATTAAAATCGGGCAGAGCGACATCTTTACCTGAATCCGTGACTCCAAAGTGGATGCAGGGTGTAAGAGCTTGATTTCTATTTGCTTTTCAAAAATTGCAGGTGCACCCATAGGTTCATTGAAATTTCCGCTATGGAGTCACGGATTCAGGTTTAGTCACACGGGCTACCAGATCTGCAGGACTGCAATTGGCATAATGGCTGGGTGGCTCTGGGTGGCTGATTGTAGAACGGGTGTTTTTTAAGCAGATAGCGCTTTAGTCGGATACTGTCAGTAGACCTGAATCCGTGACTCCTTCAGTGGATGCAGAGAGTAAGAGCTTAATTTTTATTTGTTTTTCAATACTGCAGGTGCACCTATAACTCACGCTCTTTAACATTTACGAAATTTCCCTGCAGAAGGCGAAATAGAGCCATATAGTGATGAGATTGGCAAATATCAGTATTTCTTCGTGACCCACGTAACGATTTTATAATCCTCATGTTTTTTATTGAAACAGAATAAATGACTATCTAATCACTGCCTGTTAGTAACGTTCTTATTTTTGAGTGTAAGAAAATAAAGGAACGAAGATGTATAACAGTACGACAGAACAACAAAATGGATACTCACGCATTTCTTATTCTTTCAGAAAGCAGCTTGGTGACAGAATTATTTCTTAAAGCTCACCAACCATCAGAGCAACAACTGTCTGAATAAGAAAATGGAAAACTGATTAAACGAGGATGACATGAATACAACTTTTAAGAAGCTCGGACTCAGCGCATCTATAGCCATGCTGACTCTTGGTCTGAGTTCCTGTGACGTTTCTTCTACCGGAGATCAACCAGCTTCCGATAACAACACAACACACCAGCCTGATAATGGTAATAACGGTGGTGGTGACACTGGCGGCGGTTCTGATAACGGCAATAACGGCGGTGGTGACAACGGCGGCGGTTCTGATAACGGCAATAACGGCGGTGGTGACAACGGCGGCGGTTCTGATAACGGCAATAACGACGGTGGTGACAACGGCGGCGGTTCTGATAACGGCAATAACGGCGGTGGTGACAACGGCGGCGGTTCTGATAACGGCAACAACGACGGTGGTGACAACGGCGGCGGTTCTGATGGCGATAATACTGACGGTGACAACAGTACAGCTCCTGAAGACGAGGAAGCAGTGGATGTCGTCGATGAGGACAGCTATGATGGCACCATTGAACTGGATCAACTGCCTAAGGGAGACACCAGCGCGGCCTTGCAAACCTCTGCTAACCCGTTCTCCGATGCCTACTTTTACGTCAACCCTGATACAAAAAGTATGATGGATACTTCATTGTCCATTGTTGAAGATGAAGGCAATTCTCAATTAGCGAACAAAATCAAATACGTTCAACGTCAACCAAGCGCAGTCTGGATGGATTCCATTGCAACAGTGAATGGCGATGGCAGTCGACGCTCTTTGGTTGAACACCTTGATGCGGCCTTGGCACAGCAGAACTATCTTGCCCAGCAAGACGGCTCTATTTCGCCAATGACAGTGGTTTTTGTTATTTATAATCTTCCAGATCGGGATTGCGCGGCCTATTCCTCAAATGGTCAGTTGATTGAAGTTGGCAAACCAGGCGACAACACGAAAACACCTAACAATGGCCTGCAAACCTATGAGCAGGATTATATTACGCCAATAAAAGATGCTTTCAGTGATCCCAAATACGCCAGCCTGCGCATAGTCGCGATGCTGGAACCGGATTCGTTTCCAAATATGATTACCAATACAAGCTATTCACCACTGAATCCAAATAGAGGAGCTTCCACTGAGAACGGAGGCTACTGCGACAACATTTTAAAAATCGGTAACCAGCCAAGTAAATACGCGGTGGAAGGTGAAGATGGCAATACAACACCATACCTCGGCTTATATGGTGCCGGTCTGCGCTTTGCCATTAAAGAGTTGTCTGATATTCCTAACGTCTATACCTATATGGATATCGGCCATGCTGGCTGGCTAGGCTGGGATTCTGAATCAGACTTAGCCAGCAACATGAAGCGCGGTGTTAAATACTTCAAGCAGTTGATTGATGGTGCCGACGGTAAGATCGACGGTAAAGGCCTGGAAATGGTACGTGGCTTTGGCTCCAATACTTCGGGTTACACCCCAACAGAAGAGCCAGCAATTTCCAGCTCATACAATGATCGTGAGGCTCTGGCTCATAGCGGCGTACCAAGCTTTTATGAATGGAACCCTGCAGTAGATGAGTTGTCATACCTTAGGATGCTGCAAAAGTATTTTACAACATCGGGGGAAAATATCGGCAACAGCAAGTTCGATACTGACAAGCTGGGCTTTATTATCGACACCGCACGCAACGGCTGGGGCTTTGAAGGTCGTCCAACTCCAGGCTCAGTGCCGAAAGGGACTGACCAGTCCAAAAGAGTTGATCAGAGAGGCCACCGTGGCCATTGGTGTAACGTGAATAACGCGGGTATTGGTGAAGCACCTAAGGCAAACCCGGATCCTTCGCGTCCATATCTGGATGCATTCTTCTGGATGAAGCCACCGGGTGAATCTGATGGTATTTCATTTGATGTTACGAAAGTAACACCTGATACATACAACACATTGGATGCCATTGATCGCGCTATCGTGGACCGTGCGTCCGCCCCTGAGTTCGCTGGTAAATCATTGGATACCATGTGTATGCCTGGGAAAATTCGCGAATCAACACCAACCGATGTCACTCCAGGTTATGCTCCACATGCTGGTGCCTGGTTTCACAAGCAATTTATTATGTTGATTAATAATGCTTACCCGGCGCTGGGGGAGAGTGATTACGACTAACCAGTTGTTGAGAAATTAGGCAAATAAAAACCGTCGAAATCGACGGTTTTTTTATGATCCATGATTAGTGGAACCACATCAAAATCTGAAGATTAAGCGGCGACCCATAGGCTGAAGCCTCTATGATCTTCTCGAAGTTGTGATCCAGATAACATTCCTACAATATGAATGAGAGACACATAGCAACCTGACCAGTTTTAAAAAGACTTTTTATCTACTGATCACATAGAATACTTCACATATTTTTTCTGAACTAAATCCTGAATCCCTGACTCCTGAGTGGATGCAGAGTGTAAGAGCTTGATTTCTATTTGTTTTCCAAAAATTGCAGGTGCACCCATAGGTTCAGCCCAATTTTTGGGAAGCAAAGAGGAATCAATGGCTTGAGCACTGTGCCGCTATGGAGTCACGGATTCAGGTTAAATGTAAAGGACTATGGAGTTGATTGAGTGATAAAAAATAGCCTGTGCCTTGCCTCTATACTTGCTATAAGTTCATGCGTTCAAGTACCTGACCCGGTGGAAACATCAAAGAATAGTAAGCTGTCAGCCAACGATGATCATTTTTCTGTCGCAACCTATGCGAAAAACCAACAGGGTAAAGAACTTAACATTTTTGCCAATGATGAATTCACTAGCGCTGATGCATTTACCTGGTCAATTATCATTGAACCATCCCTTGGTAAATTGACTGTCAATAATCAGAATACAGATGATGTTAGCGACGATACGCTGCAATACATCCCTGATCAGGACATGCAGGGTATCGATACCTTTACCTATAAAGTTATCGACAGCAATAGCGATACTGAATCTGAAGCGACGGTTTCAATTTCCATTTACAAGATAAATGAAGCTGAGCTGTCATTTACTGATGACAGTAATATTCACATTGACTGGAAATTAAACCTGACGTCTGAAGGCCCCTATCTGGCATTACAATTAAATGCTGACGGTGAATCTGACTATATCGACGTTGAAGATGCCGAACACCTTGACATTAGCCAGAATACATTTGAAATATCAGCGAAAATTAATGATCTGAACCTTATCGATGGCCTCTATAAACTGGTATTGAGAGATTCCGATGGCATCGAACTGGACAGCATAACCTTTCCATTAAGTACCCTGGATGCAGATGGTGATGGTGTTGCAAATCAGGAAGACGACTTGCCACTCAATAAAGGTGAAACGCAAGATACCGACAAAGATCAGATTGGAAACAATGAAGACAGCGATGATGATAACGATGGTTACCAAGACGCCGATGAGATTGCCGCCGGCTCAGACCCGTTAGATAAAACGAGCAAACCGGCTGATAACGATAATGACGGCATTTCAGATGTGACAGACCCGGATGATGATAATGATGGTGTTTCAGATTCAGAGGATAAATTCCCGTTTGATGCCACTGAAAGCTTCGATAACGACGAACCGACCGCCGCCAATGACCTTTACACCCTATCCAGAAATGGCAGCCAGGAATTAGATGTACTGGATAATGACCGTTTCGGTTCTGATGGTGCGCGTAGCATTTCAATTGTATCCATGCCTGCAAAAGGCACTGTGAGTATTGATACGCATGGCACTGCTGATGTTACAGACGACACCTTCCAATACACACCTTCTTCAAATGCTGCTGGTAACGATTCATTCACTTACCAGATTGTCGATAATGGCGGCGGCAATGCTTCATCTGCAACGGTCTCATTAACTTTCGGCCAGCTGACAAATGTCGCTTTAGAGGCTGGCGCTATACCAGGACAAGTAGAAATATCATGGTCTGCAACAGGCGGAGCTGATGCTTACCTCAGTCTTTTGGTTAATGCCGATGGTCAAAGCGGTTACAGCCCGGTGAATGGTACTGAAAATATTGCGGTTACAAAAAATAGCATCACCTTAAAAGCAGAATTACTGCTATACGATTGGGTTAATGGCAGCTATCTTCTGGAACTTCGCGACAGCCAGGACAATGTGATCGATAGTAAAACAATACTTTTAAGTACGCTGGATCCTGAGACATTAGTGACAGTCCTTTATGCCAGCCATCCAAATAGAGAAGATGAGTTCGGTAACAGTATCAGTTTATCAGCAGATGGTAATACATTGGCCATAGGCACACCAGAGAGTAGGCAGGTCGACAATAGCCTATCACAATCCGGAGCAGTCTATATCTTTACGCGAAATGAAAATACTATTTGGGAACAACAGGCTTTTTTGAAGGTAAGCAATCCGAATAAAATATTACACTTTGGTCACAGTTTAAGCCTATCATCCGATGGCAACACCCTGGCCGTAGGCGGTTTCATTTTCATCCGGGACTCTAATAATACGTGGTTTGAACAAGCAATTGTATTACCGGATGCAATAACCTCCCCAGTGAGTTTGAATGCCTCTGGTGATACAGTTGCAATCGCCAAATCAGAAACGGTCACAGTCTTTTCCAGAAGCTCACAGAACGCCTGGGTTAAACAAGGCGAGCTTAAAGCCAAGGTAGCAGACAAAGGCGACAAATTTGGCAGTAGCATTCAACTCAATGCGGCAGGTGACAAAATTATCATTGGCGCCTACGGCGAAGATGGAGATGGGTACTATGGGCCTGACAATAATTCAACTGAAGACTCTGGTGCAGCCTATATTTTCAGCCGAAACAACTCTGGGAGCTGGAATCAAGATGCCTATATAAAAACAGATAGAACGATAAAAGGTAGCAGGTTTGGATCAAGTGTCAGTATAAACTCAGTAGGTGATGTAATTGCCGTCGGCGCCCCTAAGGAAAATAATATAGGCGCAGCCTATGTCTTTTCGTCAGATGCATCAGGGTCATGGCATCAACAAACTCATATAATTCCAACCCATGTTAATGGGCAAAAACTTTCAACCATATATTCCTTTGGTGATGCGATCAGCTTATCTGGCGATGGTAAGGCACTGGCTATCAGTGATGAAGGCGATGGATGCCTTGGTAATGGAATGAACGCCTGTGACAAATACAGTAATGAGGGTTCATTTGTTCTGTACGTTTATAAAGGCGATGTTTGGCAAGAGCAGGCGTATTTCAAACCAAGTGAACTGGAACCGCATGCTTTTTTTGGAACATCAATAGATCTTTCCTCTGACGGCAGCGTCTTAGCTGTCAGCGCATCATACGGTGGCACAAAGCTAGAAGGATCTGTCTATCTTTATTGATTTAGACCTGAATCCGTGACTCCATCGCGGCGGGGTAGCACTTACACCCGCTCTGAAGCCACGGATTCAGGTACAGGTTAAACTGCAAAAGCCGTTTCTATCAGGCGCCGGGTATAGTCAGTTTTTGGCTCTTCGAAAACAGAACGCCCCTGCTCTACAACGATACCGTCTTTCATCACAATAACCTCATGAGCCAACGACTTAACCACTTTCAAATCATGAGAAATAAACAGATAGGTTAATTGATATTGCTGTTGCAATCGCTTTAATAAATCAATAATTTGAAACTGCACTGTTCGATCCAAAGAGGATGTTGGCTCATCCAATAAAACAATTTCCGGTTGCAATACCATTGCGCGAGCAATCGCAACGCGCTGGCGCTGGCCACCGGAGAATTCATTCGGATAGCGGTGCCGAATAGCCGGATCAAGACCGACTTCGCGCATAATATCAACCACAGCGGTCTCTCTCTCCGCTTTGCTCCGATCGCCGTGAACTTCCAAACCCTCAGCAATAATCTGCTCAACTGTCATGCGTGGACTGAGGCTGCCATAAGGGTCCTGAAACACAATCTGCATTTTCTTGCGTAACGGTTGCCACTGCGTTGAGCTCAGTCCGTTTAAAGAGCGTCCACTCAAAGAGACATTACCCTGATATTTTTCAAGCCCTAATATCGCCTTGATAAAGGTTGATTTGCCGGAACCACTTTCACCGACAATGCCCAATGTATGACCTTTGTTCACTGAGATAGAAACATCGCTAACGGCCTTAACGTGATCAACCGTTCGCCGCAACACACCTTTCTTTATCGGAAACCAGACTCGAACCTGCTCGGCAGTTAATATTGTTTCATCAACATCAGGCAGAGATACTGGTTCTCCTTTAGGCTCTGCCGCCAGCAATATTCTGGTGTATTCATGCTGAGGATTGGCAAAAATGACTTCGGTATTAGCCGTTTCAACCAATTGACCGTTTTTCATCACCGCAACGCGCTCGGCTATTGATTTGACCACGCCGAGGTCATGACTGATAAACAACACGGCCATATTTAATTCACGTTGCAGTTGTTTAATCAGCTCCAGGATCTGCGCCTGTACGGTAACGTCCAGTGCCGTTGTTGGTTCATCCGCGATCAATAACTTGGGTTCGTTTATCAATGCCATGGCGATCATCACACGTTGCCGCTCGCCACCAGAAAGTTGATGCGGATAAGCCTGCATTTTTTTCTCTGCTTCTCGTAACCCAACACGCTTTAACCAATCCAGAACATGAGTACGAGACTTTTCCTTTGACCAGCCACGGTGCAGAAACAGACTTTCAGCCAATTGTTTCTCAACGGTTTGCAGCGGGTTCAGTGATGTCATCGGTTCCTGAAAAATACAACCTATTTCACTACCACGGATAGCTCTGAGCGTTGCCGTATTGGCCTTCAGCATATCGTTGCCATTAAACAGAATCTCGCCTTCCGGGTAATACATCTGCTCAATAGGTAACAATTGCAGAATGGATAGTGCTGTCAGCGATTTGCCGGAACCAGACTCACCCACCAGACCAACAATTTCACCGGCGTCAATATCAAGGGAAACCTGGTTAACCAACGAGTGTTGCGGCTCACCATGACGAAGGGCAATAGACATCTTACGAATGGAAATCAATGCACTCATGGTCAATGCCTCCGTGGATCAAAGGCATCGCGAACGCCTTCACCAATAAACACCAGCAATGCCATCAGCAGCCCCAACACAAAAAAAGCACTCAAACCAAGCCAGGGAGCCTGGATATTGGCTTTCCCTTGAGCAAGTAGCTCTCCCAGGGATGGTGATCCTGGTGGCAAACCAAAGCCTAAAAAATCCAATGAAGTGAGCGTAGTGACAGAACCACTGAGCACAAAAGGCATTAACGTCATGGTTGCAACCATCGCGTTCGGCAACACATGTCGCACAATAATCCGGGCATTGTTCATACCCAAGGCTTTTGCCGCTTGAACATACTCAAAGTTACGGGCACGCAGAAACTCGGCTCGAACCACACCGACAAACCCCATCCAACTGAACAGCAGTAAGAAAACCAGCAATATCCAGAAATTGGGCTGCACGATGCTGGCAAGGATAATCAGAATAAACAGCGTCGGCATACTGCCCCAAATTTCGATAAAACGTTGGAATAATAAGTCCAGTACACCTCCATAATAGCCCTGCACGGCACCTGCAGCGACACCGATAATGGCGGACAACAAGGTCAATGAAAAACCAAACAGACAGGAAATTCGGAAACCATAAAGAATACGGGCAACAACATCACGGCCATTATCATCGGTTCCCAGCCAGTTCACAGAATCAGGTGGTGACGGCGCAGGCACCGGAATATCGTAATTGATCGTGTCGTATTTAAAGCGAATGAGCGGCCAAACCAGCCAGCCTTTTTCTTCAATCAGCTCACTGACAAAGGGGTCTCGATACTCAGCTTCAGTTTCAAAGTCACCGCCAAAGGTGGTTTCCGGGTAGGCTTTGAAAACGGGAAAGTAGAACTCACCATCATAGCGCACCAGCAAGGGAGCATCGTTCGCAATCAGTTCGGAAAACAGCGTCAACACAAAAATAACACCGAACAACCATAAAGAAATAACCGCTCGTTTGTTCTTTTTAAACCGGTATAACCGCTGCTGATTTAATGGCGACAAGTTCATGAACGTGCCTCAAAATCAATACGTGGATCAACTACTGTATACATCACATCGCCAAGCAGGCTGAGCAACAGCCCTAACAGGGTGAAAATATAAAGAGTGGAAAAAATAATTGGATAATCACGTTGAGTGATAGCCTCAAAGCCAAGCAGACCAATCCCTTCCAGTGAGAAAATCACCTCAATCAAAACCGAGCCGGTAAAGAACATGCTGATAAAGGTCGCTGGAAAACCGGCAATAATAATCAGCATGGCGTTACGAAACACATGCTTGTAGAGAATCCTCTTTTCTGTGTTGCCTTTGGCTCTTGCTGTAATAACGTACTGCTTGGAAATTTCATCAAGGAAAGAGTTTTTGGTCAGCATGACCAGTACCGTAAAGCCACCAATAACAGTGGCGATAATTGGCAATGTCATATGCCAGAAATAATCGAGAATCTTTTGCCACCAAGGTAAGTTTTCCCAACCAATGGAAACTAGTCCGCGTAAAGGAAACCAATCAAAGTACTGCCCACCGGCAAACAGAATAACCAGTAACACGGCAAACAAAAAACCGGGAATTGAATGAAGGGTAATCAGAATTGATGTTGTCCAAACATCAAAACGGGAATGATGCCTGATGGCTTTTCGAACGCCCAATGGAATGGAGATCAGATAAATGATCAGAGTACTCCATAAACCCAGCGAGATGGATACCGGCATCCGCTCAATGACCAACTCAATAACAGAACCGGCTTTAAACAGGCTGTCACCAAAGTCAAACAGTGCATAGTCCTTCAGCATTTTGAAATAACGGACATGCAGAGGCTGATCAAAACCGTAGCGCTTTTCTATAGCAGCGATGACTTCCGGGTCAAGCCCTTGGGCACCGCGATATTTTGAGGATTCACCCTGCTCTGGAGCTGATGAAACTTCTTGTTGGTTAGCATTGGTAATTCTGTCCAGCACGTTGTTTTCAATGCCATGCATCTCAGCAAGTGCCCGTTCTACCGGTCCGCCTGGTGCGATCTGAACAATAAAAAAATTAATCGTGATGATCGCCCACAAAGTAGGGATCATCAGAAGTAAACGACGAATAATATAACTGGCCATGCTAACAGACTACTTCAACTTGATTGCCTTGTCTTTGTCATACCACCAGGTAGAAAGTCCCAGGGCGTATTTAGGTCTGACAGATGGTCGACTGTACTGATCCCAATAAGCAACTCGAAATTTATTAGCATGCCACTGCGGAATAAGATAATGATTCCAGGTTAGAACTCGATCCAGTGCCCGCCCCCAGTTTAATAGTGCATCACTATTCTGCTGATTATCGAGAATACCCTGCAAAAGATAATCAACGGCTTCGTCAGTAACATTGGCAAGATTATAGGTCGAATCAACATATTTCGAGTGCCATGGTTGTAACAAACCTGATGATGGGAAGGCATTTGCGCTATATGACCAGGAAATCATGTCATAATCATGCTCATGCTCTCGATTTAAAAATTGAGAAACATCTACTTGGCGAATAGTCATTTCAATACCCAATCGCTTCAGGTTTTGCTGCAACGGAATCGCAATTCGCTCTGTTGTCGGGGTGTAGGTCATCAGTTCAAACTTGAACTCGTCTCCAGTGCTCACATTAGTCAGTTTTTTATCTTTAACCTCCCAGCCCGCCTCTTTCAACAAGCGGATTGCCGTACGAAGATTGCTGCGAATATTACCGGAGCCATCCGTGACCGGTGGGTTATAAACCTTGCTAAATACTTCTGGCGGAACCTTGTCACGAATAGGTTCCAGTATTTCCAATTCTGCTTTGCTGGGTAAATCCCGGGCCATGTAGTCTGTCCCCTGAAAATAACTGACCGTACGAACATATTGATTGAAAAACAGGTTTTTATTCATCCATTCAAAATCCATCGCATAGCTAAGCGCTTCGCGGACTTTGGGGTCAGAAAATTGTGGTCGCTTGGTATTGAAAATAAAGCCTTGGGTGGCTTGAGGAATTTCGTGCTCGATCTCCTCTTTAATCATACGCCCATCTTTAATGGCAGGAAGGTCGTACCCCGTTGCCCATTGCTTGGCGATTCCTTCCTGCCAAATATCGATATCGCCCGCTTTAAAGGCTTCAAAGGCAACGGTCTGATCACGGTAATAATCATAGCGATAGTATTTGAAATTACTTTGCCCTTTATTAACGGGCAGGTCTTTCGCCCAATAGTTATCAAGGCTTTCATAAACCACATACTGGCCAAACTTGAAATCGCTAACCATTATTCCGCTGCTGCCAACCGGTACTTCTTTCAACGGCTCAGAAAGATCGCGATCCTTCCAATAATGCTCTGGCAATACTCGAAGAGCCACTAAGGTTATGATTTCATCTAACCCGGCATCTTCCAACTTAAAAGTCACTGTATGCTCGTCTTCCACGACAACCTCTTTGACAAAGCTGACGTAATCCCCCCACGAAGGTATGCCTTGTGTTTTGAACTTGTTGAACGAAAAAGCCACATCGTTTGCGGTTATTGGCTTACCGTCTGAAAAGGTCGCTTTTTCATTGATAATAAAAGAGATAAAAGAATAGTCTTCAGCGTAACGGATTTTTTCTGCAATGAGCGGGTAATAAACCGAGATCTCATCATCAGAGTCAACCATCAGCGTATCGTACAGTTCGCCAGACTGAATGGCTGGGTCGCCTCGCTGAGCATAGCGGTTAAATGAGTCAAATGTTCCAACGGTATAGCTTCTCAACAGCCCACCTTTCGGAGCATCCGGATTTACATACCCAAAATACTTAAAACCATCCGGGTATTTAGGTTCACTATGCAGCGCAATTGACTGTGCCTCAATAATCTTAACTTCATGCTCTTCTGCAAAAACAGTTGTGGATACAAATAACAATAGCAACAGGATTCGAACTCGCATTTACATAACTCCGCAATGACTTAATCAGTCGAATTTCCTTTTTTTATACCCGCAGCAACACCCTTGCCCGGTTTCAGCACCTAATACAAGTACAAGGTAACTCTGCTCAGTGTAGACTGATGTTCAGTTTTCAGTCACATATTGACTTTAACCACTGATGCATAACCTAACAACTGTTTTCATTCTGCCAGACACTTATCATGTAAAGCCTTACAAAGGGTAATTCGGTACGTATTCCATATTCCAGCCTGAGATGTCTAGTCAGCTATGGTTTGGGGACATTCTAAAACTAACCGCCGGTACGCTAATTACCATGGGCTTCCGGGTACGAGAGTCAGTGCTTGTTGCCAGTACCATGATGGAGAAGCGACCATCGTGTACTGTCTGACGTTCTGCTACATGATGACCTGCTGCGGCCCAGCAACCTCGGCATGCTCTAAAAACCTGAACCCGCATTGCACAAAGCGGCACAATGCCCTTTTTCATTTCCTTGACGTCGCTAACTCGTGCATGTCCGGAAGCGCTTCATTGCACCAGACACCTTTCCGGACAGGCACTAACTCTTCCAATATTGCGGCACGATCAACACCAGAATCGTCAAATACTCCAACCGCCCCAGAATCATCGCAAAGGTCAATACATTCAAACCAAACTCATTTAACGGCTGAAAGTTACTGGACAAGGTTCCAAATGCCGGACCCAATACGTTAATACAGGCTGTTACAGCACTAATGGCCGTCCACAGATCAAGTCCATCCATGATCAGCAGGCCAGTTAAAACAGCGGCCGAGGCCAACATGAAAAAGAAGAACGCCAGGGTATTACGAACAATGGCATCATCCACCGGCCGCCCCTGATAGCGCACCGAAAAGACACCACGCGGGTGCACCAGTCGGCGTATTTCACGTCTGACCAGTTTAAACATAATCACGATGCGCATAATCTTGCTGCCACCGGCTGTTGAACCGGCACAACCACCCATATAACTGGATATAAGCAGCAGAAACAGAGCAGCCTGAGGCCAGGCAGTGAAGTTTTCGGCACCAAAGCCGGTACTGGTCATGACTGAAATAAGAATAAACAGCGCATGATTGAACGTAAGCCAGAGTCCATCCTCCAATTTCACCGGATAAACCACCCAGCAAACCAGCAATGTTAATACTAGAACACTGATCAGGAAAGTGCGGGACTCCTCATTTTCCCAATACAATTTCAGGCGACTACTCTGTAAAAATCCGAAGTGCAGCGCAAAATTCAGCGCCCCTAGTAACATGAAGACATCGGCCACCAAGTAGACCCATTCACTACTGAAGTACCCCAAGCTGTCATCGTACACGGAGAAGCCGCCCGTCGAGACAGTTGAAAAACTGTGCGCAATGGCTTCATACCAGTTCATGCCAACAAGGCGATAGCTGACAGCACACAGAACCGTAATCAACAGATAAACCAGCCACATAGCATGGGCGGTATTACGAGTGCGCGCTACCAGCTTGTCTTCCTTAGCGGGACCAGGTACTTCAGCCTTAAGCAAACGCATGCCACCAGCGTCCAGGTTAGGCAACACGGCAACCACAAAAATAACCACACCAAGACCGCCCATCCATTGCAGAAACTGCCGATACATCAAAAAGCTGGGGGGCATATCATCCAAACCACTGAGAATGGTTGCGCCGCAGGTTGTCAGGGCGCTGAATGACTCAAATACGGCTTGCACAGCGCTGGCACCGGTGATTGTCGCAATCGGAATCGCACTGCAAAACCCGGTTACCAACCAAGCGAGAACAGCAAACATTGGGGCCATGCGATTTTTTAGCAGTAACGGCCTGGACCGTGCTGGCAGCCATATCAGAAAAGCGGATGCGGAAAGGGCTATTCCTGGCAGTAAAAAGCTTTTTTCCAGCGCATCGTGGTAGAGAAAAAGGGACAGGTAAGCAAAACAGATAAGTACGCCACCAACAGCGGCTAACGGTAATACTGACAGTCGCACCAAATTGAATACCTGATTGGAAAACGACGACATGAACACTCCTGCGGCCTGTGAATAAGGGCTTATCGAGCTCAATGACTATAATCCTGAATCCATAACTCCATCGCGGCGTAGTGCGCAAGCCATTGATTTCTCTTTGCTTCGCAAAAATCTTAATGAACCTATGGGTGAACCCGCGATTTTTGAAAAACAATTTTTGCAAAACAAATACCTGAATCCGTGACGCCATAGCGGCGCAGTGCGCAAGCCATTGATTCCTCTGTACTTCCCAAAAATCGGGGTGAACCTATGGGTGCACCTGCAATTTTTGCAAAACAAATAGAAATCAAGCTCTTACACCCTGCATCCACTGAAGGAGTCACGGATTCAGGAAATAGAAACCAAGCTCTTACACCCTACATCCACTGAAGAATTCAAGGATTCAGGTATACCTCAAGCTCTGAAACACTCGCCATCATTTATTTTTTTGCGAAATAGTCAACTGAATTGCGCTATCGCAGTACCAAAACCTGACCTGTTCCAGCCTTGCATATTTTTTAGAGACCCCAAAATAGCTTCTCTGAATATCAGTAAAGGTATAACAAAATGACAACGATTGTTGCGGTTCGCCGCAATGACCAGGTCGTCGTTGCCGGCGACGGACAGGTCTCCTTGGGTAATACCGTCATGAAAGGCAACGCACGAAAGGTACGTCGCCTCTATAATAATAAAGTTATCGCCGGGTTCGCAGGCGGTACAGCAGACGCATTCACCCTGTTTGAAAAATTCGAATCCCATTTGCAACAGCATAGTGGACACTTGACAAGAGCCGCTGTTGAACTGGCCAAAGAATGGCGTTCCGATCGCGCTTTACGCCGACTGGAAGCCATGCTGATCGTGGCTGATTCTGAAGCATCGTTGTTGATCTCTGGAACTGGCGATGTTGTTGAACCCGAACACGGTGTTGTGGCTATCGGCTCAGGAGGCAACTACGCGTTTGCGGCAGCCCGTGCGCTCTATGAAAACACTGATCTGGATGCCAAAACAATCGCTGAAAAATCACTGACACTGGCTGCAGACATCTGCGTTTACACGAACCATAACACTGTTGTTGAAACGCTGTAATAAAAATCAACGCGTTTTAATTTTTGAGGTACCTATGTCAACTATGACTCCCCGCGAAATTGTTCATGAACTGGACAAACACATTATTGGTCAGGACGAAGCCAAACGTGCCGTCGCCATAGCCCTTCGTAATCGCTGGCGTCGTATGCAACTTGATGAACGCATGCGCGAAGAAATCACTCCGAAAAATATTTTAATGATCGGCCCGACCGGTGTTGGTAAAACGGAAATTGCCCGCCGACTGGCAAAACTGTCAAACGCCCCTTTTATCAAGGTGGAAGCCACAAAGTTCACCGAAGTAGGCTATGTTGGGCGTGATGTTGAGTCGATTGTGCGCGATTTAGCCGAAACTGGTATCAAGCTTTTTCGCGAACATGAGATGAACGCTGTACGACCACGTGCCAGAGATGCGGCTGAAGAACGCATCCTGGATATTCTGCTGCGCCCTGCCCGTGGTGACGACACACAGGCTGATACCAGTTCAAACACTCGGCAGATTTTCCGTAAGAAGCTGCGCGAGGGCGAACTGGACGAGAAAGAAGTGGAAATTGATGTTGCAGAAGGCAGTGTTGGCGTAGAAATCATGGCACCTCCGGGCATGGAAGAAATGACCAGCCAGTTGCAAAGTATGTTTTCCAATCTAGGCAATCAAAAGAAAAAATAGCGTAAGGTAAAAATTAAAGAAGCCCTAAAGCTGCTGGCTGATGAAGAAGCTGCCCATATGATCAACGAAGATGATCTTAGACAGCGAGCACTGCAGGCGGTTGAACAAAACGGCATCGTCTTTATCGATGAAATCGACAAGATTGCCAAGAATGAAAATCGTGGCGGCGGCGATGTCAGCCGAGAAGGTGTTCAGCGGGATTTATTGCCGTTAATTGAAGGCAGTACCATCAATACAAAATACGGCATGATCAAAACTGATCACATTTTGTTCATCGCCAGTGGTGCTTTCCACTTCAGCAAACCCAGTGATTTGATCCCCGAATTGCAGGGGCGATTACCGATTCGCGTCAACTTGAATGCACTGACACCTGAAGATTTCAAACGAATTCTGACTGAGCCTGACTTCAGTTTAACGCAACAATACCAGGCTCTGATGACTGCCGAGGATTTGCATATTGAATTTACGGATGACGCAATTGAAGCACTGGCAACGACCGCATTTCACGTAAACGAAAGCACTGAAAACATCGGCGCGCGCCGTTTACATACTCTGATGGAACGTTTATTTGAAGATATTTCATTTACCGCTAGCGAGCGCAGTAATGAGAAACAGGTTATTGATGCCGCTTACGTACAACAAACTCTAGGCGAACTCGCCCAGAATGAAGATCTGAGTCGGTTCATTCTGTAATACCTGAGTCCGTGACTCCTTCAGTGGATGCAGGGTGTAAAAGCTTGATTTCTATTTGTTTTTCAAAAATTGCAGGTGCCCCCATAGGTTCACCCCAATTTTTGGGAAGCAAAGAGGAATCAATGGCTTGCGCACTGCGCTACGATGGAGTTACGGATTCAGGTTCCAATCAGTCGTCTTCACGTGTCAATAGCTGCGGCTGGAAAACCCAACAGCCTGTGCCATAGTTTAAACTTCACTTGTGAGACATTGATACAATTATGACAACAGATTTTCTGTTAGCAGACCAGCCACCATTCCAGAAACTCAGCATTGGCAATGCCGAACCCTGGCATATTTTGGTGGTGGATGATGAACCCAGTGTTCATGACATCACGCGGTTGATTCTGAGCCATATGGAAATCTTCGACAAGCCGGTAAAACTGCATTCTGCCTACTCCGCCGAAGAGGCTAAAGGTCTGCTGGAATCAAATGAATTCTCATTTTGCATGGCATTTATTGATATCGTCATGGAAACGCCCTCTGCTGGGCTGGATCTGGTTGATTGGATACGCAATGACAGGAAAAACTCGGCAATTCGATTGGTTCTGCGTACCGGCCAACCCGGAAGCGCGCCAGAAACTGAAGTGGTTCGCCGCTATGACATCAATGACTACCGGGCCAAAACAGATCTGACTTCTCAAACTCTGTCAACCTGCGTATTTAGCGCCATTCGAGGCTATCGCGATATTACTGCCCTCACTGATAACGTGAGCACGCTTCGGCGACTGATCGATAATTCCGCAAATCTTCTCAAAGAAAATAGCCTGAACCAAATGACCTCTGCTGCATTCAAAAGCCTGCTCAACATTCTGAATACAGAAAGTTCATCTTTATATATTACCTACCGGGAATACAACTGTCTGAATGACAAAAAGGACATTGTTTACTTTTGCAGCAACCATGACCCCAACACACGAGAAGGCGATTTCTCGACTCTGCCGGAAGATGTGCGCAACGCAATTGATGAAGCCTATGACAACAAACGTAGTAAAATTGACGAAAAACAGTTTATTGGTTATTTCTCGACCAGCCATAACTCTGGTTCAGTTATTTATGTTGAGTATGATGATGACCCGACGCACTTTCACGCCAATATCGTCGAGATGTTCGCATCACAGACAGCATTAATTTTTGAAAACCTGTCTCGGCAAACTCAGCTGGAGAATGCACAAAAAGAACTGATGTATATCGTTGGAGATGCTCTTGATGCACGTAACCTGGAAACAGGCAAACGAGTTAAAAGAATTGCTTTATATTGTGATCTTCTGGCCCGCAAGCTGAAGCAACCAGAGAGCTTTATAAACGCAGTGAAAATCTCAGCGCCACTTCACGATATCGGAAAAATAACCATCCCGGAAACCATTCTCTTAAAACAGACTGAATTGACGCCGGAAGAGTGGGAGGTAATGAAAACCCATGCCGCCGCTGGCGGTTCAATTCTGGAAAAATCCAACTTACCTATCGCCCAATTTGGGGCTCGTCTAGCACGCTGGCATCATGAAAGCTGGGATGGATCGGGGTTTCCAGATGGTCTGAAAGGTGAAGAAATACCTCTGGAGGCTCGCATCATGGCCTTGGCTGATGTATTTGACGCACTGGGTACATCGTGCGGTTATAAAACGCCCTGGCCGGATCAGGACATCTATGACTATATCATTCAACAGCAAGGTATTAAGTTCGACCCAACACTGGTGGACGTTTTCAAAGATAACTTCGAAGCCCTAATCATACTGCGTAACCAGTACCCTGATTAAAACCGACCTGCTAACATGCATTGCAAAATCACTTCAGGATTCACGATATGCAGGCACCAACGGCCATTCGTTATGACCGAACCTCGCGCATACTCACTTTAACCTGGCCTGATCAACAACGCTTTGAACTCAGCGCTGAATTCTTGCGGGTTCATTCACCGTCAGCCGAAGTCCGTGGTCACGGTGTCGGGCAAGAAGTTCTGCAACACGGTAAACAGGATGTCAGTATTAATGGCCTGGAGAAAACCGGACGCTATGCGTTAAAAATAATTTTTGATGACGGCCATGACAGTGGTCTGTACGATTGGCAATATCTGTACTCATTGTGTCAACATCACGATGCTCTTTGGCAGGACTATCTCGATAAACTGGACAAGGCAGGGTTAAGCCGCCAATCCCTTTTTATTAATATCAAACAACTTTGATCTCATCATGAAATACACTGACCTGCGTGATTTTCTTGCTGGCCTTGAAGCGGCTGGAGAGCTGAAACGCATTGACCAACAAGTTAACCCTTATTTGGAAATGACCGAGCTGTGCGACCAGGTGCTACGCAAAAAAGGTCCGGCTTTGCTGTTCAACAACCCTACCGGCTTTAACATGCCGGTGTTGGGAAATCTGTTCGGAACGCCGGAGCGCGTCGCCATGGGTATGGGCGCCTCAAGCCTTAAGGACTTGCGCGACATAGGCGAATTACTGGCATACCTGAAAGAACCTGACCCGCCCAAGGGCTTGAAAGATGCCTGGGAAAAGGCGCCACTATTGAAAAAAGTACTCAGCATGGCACCGAAAACACTGAAAAAAGCGCCCTGCCAGGAAAATGTGTTGCAAGGCAGTGATGTTGATCTGAGTATGCTCCCGGTATGGACATGCTGGCCCGAAGATGCTGCGCCATTGATTACCTGGCCGCTGGTAATTACCCAAGGCCCTGCCGGTGGACGTACGAATCTGGGTATTTATCGTCAACAGGTCATTGGCAAGAACAAACTGATCATGCGCTGGTTGTCGCATCGCGGCGGCGCGTTGGATTTCCAGGCATGGCAAAAAGTCAATCCGGGCAAACCATTCCCGATTGCCGTCGCTTTGGGTGCCGACCCAGCCACAATTCTTGGCGCAGTGACTCCGATACCGGATACGCTGTCAGAATATGCCTTTGCTGGACTGTTACGAGATAGCCGGACTGAACTGGTCAAATGCAAAACACACGACTTAATGGTGCCAGCCAGTGCTGAAATCGTTCTGGAAGGTTACCTGTATCCAGATGAAACCGCACAGGAAGGTCCTTATGGTGACCACACCGGTTATTACAATGAGGTTGATGAGTTTCCTGTCTTCACCGTCGAATGCATCACTCATCGAAACGACCCAATCTATCACAGCACCTATACGGGCCGCCCGCCAGACGAACCGGCCGTTCTCGGCGTCGCGTTGAACGAAGTATTTGTACCTATTCTGAAGAAGCAGTTTCCTGAAATCATTGACTTCTACCTGCCACCGGAAGGCTGTTCGTACCGTATGGCAGTAATCAGCATGAAGAAACAATACCCTGGGCATGCCAAACGTGTGATGTTTGGGACTTGGTCATTCTTGCGGCAGTTCATGTACACCAAGTTTGTCATTGTGGTGGATGATGATGTCAACCCTAGAGACTGGAACGATGTTGTCTGGGCAATGACAACCCGTATGGATCCGGTGCGTGATACCACCCTGGTCGAAAATACGCCGATTGATTATCTGGACTTTGCTTCACCAATCTCAGGACTCGGCGGAAAAATGGGGATGGATGCCACCAATAAATGGCCAGGAGAAACGGATCGTGAATGGGGCCGACCCATCGTAAAAGACTCTGGAGTCAGCCAGCGCATGAATGATTTACTGGGCAAACTTGGCTTGTGAGGGGAATGTCAGCCCTGATTGTAGTTGCAGGTAACTGTTTATGGCGGTAGAACTTACGTTTTGCGCGCCTAACATACCAGCAAGCTGCAGTACCACGTCAACCCGCTTCAGACTGGCGTTTTCCTGGCGGGTCAACTCAATAGGGGATTGTGACACCTGATCCCTCAAATCATTCATTACCTGCGGAACATCCAAACTGCCAATAGTGAAGCTATCCAATCGATCAATGACCCGCTGTGCATTTCCCAGAGCCTCCAATAACGGGCCTTCTGGATCCTGTTTAGCTATTCGATCCATCAGGGAGTCAACGGAGTCGGTCAGCTTCTCCAGTTCAGATTCCGGTGCCAGAGTTTTTTCTGCCTTACTAAAAAAAGACGACGACAAAAGTCGCTCCTTATCGCCTTCTTTAATCAAACCATACTCAGCCAGTCGATCAACCAAGGTTTCACTGACATCGAACACACCGTCGGCAAAAAACTCTTTATTGAGCTTTTGAATTTGCATCGCCCGGGACGAGATATTATCACTGTCTGATACATTAACCGGCCCACTATCCGCTGCTACTGCTGTACTTTCAATTTCAGAAGTTCCTGAACTCAACGTACTAGCCGAGTGATTTGAAATACTATTGATCATCATGCTGATTCGCTCCCAACTGTTGGCTTGTGGCGCCATTGACGAAGTATCCGTCGGTCCAGAAGGCAAAACATTGCCGCTAATTGCGCCACAACCTGCATAAAACCACTGGATGACACTCTGTTCAGCAAAGGTAATGCCATTTTGGAAAGCTATGCAGCAGTAAACGGTTCACTTCTGTTTCCACTGTATTGCATCAATCAATCAACAATCAACTATTGGATATTGGTTATTCATCGCTATAATTTCTGACCATACAGTCAACTATAAAGATAATACGCATATGACTCTAATCGAAATCTACGGATATTTAGGTTCCGCTCTGATCGCTGTTTCACTGATGATGTCCAATATTAAGCAATTACGCTGGATCAACCTGATTGGCGCTGGCATGTTTGCCAGCTATGGCTTGATCATCCTGGCATGGCCTGTCGCCGTATTAAATGGCTTTATCGTGCTGATTGATATATACCATCTCTATCAGCTCTATCGTACCAAAGCTTCCGAGCATACAACTCGCCTGCGTGTTGATAACCCTTATATCACCAACGTTTTAGCGGAAAAATGGCCGCAGTTATCCAAAATTCCAGCCAATTCTGAAATTGAGGTGACATTCCTCGGCTCAGAGCCAACTCGCTTTGATGTCGTTGCCTGAGTCCAATAGCCACCAAAAGAACTATTCGCCCTTCAGTCGATATTTCGTAATATGATGATGTACAACGAAATACACGACTGGAGATGTTGTTTTGCCCGATTCACTTCAAGCAACTGTTCACGATATTAAACCGCTCAGCGGCAATGTCTGGCAAATACTGCTCAAACCCATTGACTCTTATCCTTTTCAGGCAGGCCAATATACCGAACTGAACATAGACGGTTTCCACCACCTCTACTTCACTATCGGATCTGCGCCGCACGCACCTTGCATTGAAATTCATATTCAAGGAGGTCTCGACACCAACGATAATCTACTGAATTATCTGAAGCGCGAATCTGCCGTTAAGCTGGCACCGGCAGCTGGTCGATGCACACTTGAATCCCTGCCTCAATCAAGTGGACCATTGTTATTAATTGCCTCCGGCACAGGCTTCAGCCAGATTAAAGCCATTACAGAAAACCTTCTCCACCAGCAAACAAAAAGATCTATTTATATTTACTGGTCAGGCCATAAGCTCAGTCAGCTTTATATGCTGGAAAAGGCAGAGCAATGGTCAGAGCAATACCCAAACGTGCACACCGCGATGCTGATTTCAGAGCAAAGCCATTGGGAAGATCGCCACCAGATGATGGTACATAGTATTCTCGCTGATCACGATGATTTATCCGAGTGTCAGGCAGTCACCTGTGGCTCACCCGAAATGGTCTATACGGTATTGGACACCTTATCGGCATATGGTTTCAAACCTGAATCCATGATCAGCGATGTTTTTGATTTCGCACCAAGGAAAAAATAAAGAATGAATACAGCTGAAGTGTTGCGGGTGTTTGGTCTTGAGCCCAGAGAAACAAGGATTTACCTTGCATTGTTGGAGTCCGGTCCTGCTTCCATCCGAGACATCGCAGACCGGGCCGGCATTAACCGGGGAACCACCCACGAGTTATTGAAGCGAATGCAGCAAAAAGGCGTAGTCAGCTATTTTCCCAAGGGTAAACGCCGACACTTTAGTGCCGAGCCGCCTTCTCGCCTGAAGGAGCTGGCCCTGAACCATCAGAGCCAGGTTCTGGAAGCAATGTCTTTATTAGAAGAAAAGGTTATTCCACAGCTTTCTCATCTGAGGCCGGTCACTGGCAACGCAGACGTTCACTACTATGAAGGTGATGATGGTATTGAACTGGTATTAAAGGACATTCTTTCAACTGTCAGTGAACAGGACGAACGAAGTTATAGTGTTTATTCTGCCAAGGCCATCCGCAAACATCTATATCGCCCGTTTCCAAACTACACCCGACAAAGGGTTAAGCTGGGCATCAATGTTCGAGTCATTGCTATTGGCGAAGGAGGTGAAGAAGCCGCACTGGCAAACCGCAAATGGATTGATGAGAAATCCAGTGAAAACGCTGGTTCTTACATTGCAATCTACCCACCAAAGCTGGCGATGATTTCTCTGTCTGAAGGTGACTTGCCAACAGCAGTCGTTATCCAATCACCAACGATTGCCAATACTCATCTGACAATTTTTAACACCCTGTGGAACTCACTTTAACCTAAATCCGTGACTCCAGAGTAGATGCAGAGTGTAAGAGCTTGATTCCTATTTGTTTTTCGAAAATTGCCGGTACACCCACAGGTTCACCCCAATTTTTGCGAAGCAAAAAGGAATCAATGGCTTGCGCACTGCGCCGCTATGGAATCACGGATTCAGGTCTTACAAAAACAGAATCACCCTTGCAGTCCCTAAATATGATGAAGGGCCTGAAAGGGTGATCCATGATTGTATTGGTCTTCGTAGTGCGACTGTCAGTCAAGAAAAAAACGATTGGTCGCCCGTTGAATCCAGCTTTTCCGTACATGGGGCTCGATCTTCAACATTTTGGCCTTAACAATCTCGCTGTATGAGGCATCATCTGAAAGGATATGCTCCAATAGCCAGCTTTGCAGGAATTTAGTTAGCTCTAGTACAACGTCTTCCCCCGCATCGTATCGCTTTTTCATACTATCTACTCGCGTCACAAAACCTTCATGAGCAGCTCTATGCTCTACAAGATCCTCAAACTCAATCTCTTCCAGTAAGGCTTCTTCGAAAGCAAAATGCGAGAAAGTATAATCAACGAGACTATACAAAACTTCAGAAATCTGATCTCGATCCTGAAGCCCATGGCATTCCTGCACTCGGTTTATATACTCGACGATACGCTGATGCTGACCATCAATGACGGGGATACCCAGCTCATACTCACTCGACCAAATAATTTTCATATACAGCTCCACTACCCACCAAAAAGACGGCTAAACCAGGACCCTTTCTTTACTTTTGTGCGCCGGGCCTCTGCAGCCATGCTCGCCTTAACTGAACCACTATAGTCGCGATCATCCCTTTTTATGTGATTAATAAGCCAAGTTTTAAGTACGTGCAGAAGTTCATCAGCAATATCTTCACCATCATTGAACCGCTTCAAAAAAGATTCAACTCGACGAGTAAACAACTGATGCACTTTTTTATGCGCTTTCGAAAATGGATAACCCGCGTCCTCCATCAAGCTTTCTTCAAACGCAAAATGGGAAAGGGTGTAGTCCACCAACTCATCCAAAATCAGTAAAAGCTCGTGCTTATCATGAGTCTTTCGTACATGTTCTACCTGATTGATATACTCCACGATACGCTGATGCTGGGAATCAATGACCGAGATACCGATTTCTAGCTCAGAGCTCCATTTAATTGGCATTATACTACCTCCAGACTAATATAACCTCACTCTCATTGAGAGCTTTTAACGATTAGGCTAGCCTAATCAATGGATAGGCGTTGAATCCAGATCAATAAACGTAATGCATTCTTCTACAACAAAACGTAAATAAATCGTCAACAATATGTAATTTCGCAAACCTTCTCTTGCCAATGTAAAGCACATCTGTCGTTGGAAAATCAGGCTACAAAAAAACCAGCAGAGGCTGGTTTCTCATTGCAAATGTAATGACACCCGAATCCGTGACGTCAGAGTGGACGCAGGGTGTAAGAGCATGATTTCTATTTGTTGTTCAAAAATTGCAGGTGCCCCCATAGGTTCATGAAATTTTTGGGAAGCAAAGAGAAATCAATGGCTTACGCACTGCGCCGCTATGAAGTCACAGATTCAGATGGCAATTAGAATCAGGCTTGAGCGGCCATAATTCGTTCATATTTGTCCATCAACTGGTCTTTGGATTCCACATGATTTGGATCATTCGGAATACAGTCAACCGGACACACTTGTTGACATTGGGGTTCATCATAGTGACCGACACACTCAGTACAGAGGTTTGAATCGATCTCATAGATTTCTTCACCTTCAGAAATTGCGCTGTTTGGGCATTCAGGCTCACAAACATCACAATTGATGCACTCATCAGTAATAAACAAAGCCATTGCGTTACCTTTTTTCTCTCAAACGACTCACTTAGAGCCTGAAAACCTATCCATTAGCGCCTGTTGAACTTTTGGATGTACCATTTTGGAAACATCCCCTTTCAGATAGGCAATCTCACGTACAAATGTAGATGAAATAAATGAGTATTGTTCCGACGGAGTCAGAAAAATACTTTCCAGGTTCGGAGCCAATACCCGATTCATATTCGCCAATTGAAATTCATATTCGAAATCACTGACGACCCTCAGTCCTCGAAGAATGACCGATGCTCCCTGATCACGGGCAAAATCGACCAGCAGATTACTGAAACCAGCAACCTCAATATTGCCCATACCTTCAGTCACAATTTCAGCCAGATGCACTCGTTCTTCCATAGAAAACAAGGGCTGCTTCTTCGGACTGGCGGCAACCGCGACAATCACTTTGTCAAAGTTGCGCAAGCCACGCTCAATCAGATCCATGTGACCCAAGGTTATTGGATCAAATGTACCTGGATACACTACCGTTCTGGACATTCTGACCGCTCATTAAAAATAAAGCGCGCGCATGGTATCGCACCAGCACGCTCTGGGCAATTATCGACCAAAAACCCGCATCAACAGATTCATAAACCCACTTTTATAAGGAGGGTAAATCAGCTTCAGACTACTCAGCCGCTGTTTCGACACCACAGGTTTCAGCTTTGACAAGGTTTCAAATCCATATTTTCCATGGTAATGCCCCATGCCACTAGCCCCTACACCACCAAACGGCAAATTATCAATGCCAACATGAATAAGCGCTTCGTTAAATAACAATGCACCGCTATGCGTTTTTTCAGTGAAGACTTTGCGCAACTCTTTTTCATAACCAAAAATATAAAGCGCCAGTGGTCGCGGATGATCGTTAATATAATTCAGCGGCTCCTCAAGGTTTTTGTAGGTTAACACTGGCAATATCGGCCCGAAAATTTCTTCCTTCATCACGGCCATCTCATCGTTAACGTTGGTCAGCACAATAGGTGGCAGTTTTAATCCATAATAATCAAGATCATCCGATGGGCCAGCAATGTAAACTTTGGCACCACGCATTTTCGCATCAACAATATATTCGAGCAATCGGCTGCGTTGGCGCTCGTTAATTATTGCTGAATAATCATTATTCTTACTGACATCACTGACCTGATATCTGGCCTCTTTCAAATAATGTTGAACAAAATCATCCAACTGCTCTGCCGGACAAAAGACATAATCTGGCGCAACACATGTTTGCCCTGCGTTAAGACACTTGGGATAGACCAACCGTTCAGCCGCTTCACGAACCGGAATGGAACGGTCAATAAACACCGGGCTTTTACCACCCAATTCCAACGTAACAGGTGTCAGATTCTGGCTGGCAGCGCTCATAATATGTTTACCAACCGCCGTCGAGCCGGTAAACAACAAATGATTAAATGGCAACGAGGTAAAAGACTTCGCTACATCAACATCCCCATTAACGACAGTGAGCAGCCCCGGTTCAAAATACTTCGCTATCAATTGTGCAAACAGGAGCCCAAAATCGGGGGTAAACTCCGACATTTTGACCATAACATGGTTACCTGCCGTCAATGCCGAAATTATTGGCCCTACGGATAACACCAACGGATAATTCCAAGGCACGATAACACCCACCACACCCAGCGGCTGCGGTACCACCTTGGCGCTGACAGGCTGGAATAACAATGGCGCCAATTTTCGCTGAGGCCGCATCCATCGTTTTACATTTCTTGATGCGTCATTGATTGCCATCACACTGGGCAGTAATTCAATAGTCCGCGTTTCTATATAGGCTCGGCCATTAAAATCCCGATCAATCGCGGCACAAATCGCATCTGCATTTTCCAATAACATTCGCTTCAATGTAGCCAATCGTTTACGACGCTCATCCGCTTCCGGGTACGGCTGATTACGATAAGCTTTCCTTTGTTTCTTAAGCAAAGATTCAAGTTCTGACCGATCGACAACCGGAAGTTCAGATTGAGCAGACATGACTGACTCCAATGAGTATAACGAAAAGCGGCGTTAGTTTAGCACGTCGTCTAGCGAAGCAGGGCCAGCACAAAGCAGCGTTATTCCTCAGAACTCACCGTATGTTTGAAAACACCTGATTATTTGCCATTTACGATGCAACGGTATTTTTTAGCAGTCGGTAACGCACCTGCCCTGCGGTTTTATCTTTGACAACCGAAAGGGCATCTGGGATGTCAAACAACTGATTTTTGGGGCACTCAACATAGACCAGTGCATCTTCTTTTAACCAGTTCTGTTGGCAAAGCGAATTCAATGCCCCCTGCCAAAGATCCAGCGCAAATGGTGGATCGATAAAAACCAGGTCAAATGGAGATGGACTTGTGCTGAGAAAGCGCTCACTGCTTTGGTGAATAACCGATGCATTGGTTTGTCCTAACATATGCAAAGACTCACCAATGGCGTTAGCGGCCACTTGTTGAGGCTCAACAAAAATAGCTTCACTGGCACCACGCGATAATGCTTCCAAACCTAATGCACCGGTACCGGCAAACAGGTCAAGTATTCGAGCGCCTGGTACATTAAACTGTAACCAGTTAAACAAGGTTTCCCGAATTCGATCTGATGTTGGTCGCAGACCATCCAGCGCAGGAATCGGCAGTTTTCGACCTCGGTGTTTACCACCAATCAAACGAAGGGAAGAGGCCTTAGTGGGCTTGCTGTTGTTTCTGAATCTGCTCAAGACTGAATTCTCTCATCTGTTCTACATCAGCCAACCGAATCCGATCGAGTCGTTCGGGCTGGCGGACAAAATACTCAAAAGGTAACTGATAAACACTGGCTGTTACAGCATAGCGATGCAGTTGACTGGCGCTACGCATTCGCTGAGCAGCGGCTTTTTGATAGGCTTCATGCACTGTAGCAAATTCCTGTTCGGAAACCGGAGCGTATAGCTCGTTGGCAACCGTTGTGTTGATCAACACATAACTAGTCGCCTGGCGATGATCCCACCTGACCTCAATCTGATACCCCGGCAAACGCTGCTTTAAAACCTCCACCCAAAGCAAAAACGGCAATTGGTCTGGATGACCAAAGGAAGGAGCAGCGAGACGCGTTAAAGCGGAGGGCTGCGAAACTTTATTATCGACAGAGTCTCCCTGAGCTTCGTCAACGGCCTTCACAAGCCTGTCAATACCATGCATTGTTTTATCTGCTGACAGAACCATTTTCGACTCACCAAGCGCTGGTAAAAAGGTTTCCAGGAAATCGCTGACACCGTCAATTGCCGACGCCTGCGCCGTAGCACTGACAGAGACAATGAAATAACCACCTTGCCGGCTCACTGACAGGCTAACGTTGTCAGGCACTGGGACTGAACGTGTCGGTACCCGATCCAGCAAAATACTGAACCTGAATTGCTTGGCTCCCGGTAAACTCAATTGGCACAACCGCCCCTCACAACCGAACTCAACCTGATCAAGTGACCATATATCAATCACGTCAAGCTCAGGCTTATACTCGGGAGTGTCATTTTTCGGACCAATAGCATTCAGTACTGCAACCAAGGGGATGGTTATGTAAATGATGATCCACAGCGTACTGCGGCGAAAGTGAAACATTAAGCGATACCCTAACCCATTTCACGAATTGATATGCTAGCATTATGCCCCGTTTATCAACCGCTTACCGGTGCTTAGGACAACATGTTCGGATTTTCAAAACGCAAAGACAAGCAACCCGTTGAAGAAAAAAAGCCAGAAACCGGAAAGGTTTCCTGGTTCAGCAAAGTTAAGGCAGGCCTGGGCAAGACCAGAGCCTCGTTTTCGAAAGGCATGGCCAGTGCACTGCTGGGCCGCAAGAAACTGGATGAGGACACGTTAGAAGAGCTGGAAACGCTGTTACTGTCCTCTGATGTCGGCATCGATGCGACTCAAGCGATTCTCGATAATCTGGTTGATCGGGTATCACGCAAAGAGCTGAAAGATAATAATTCACTAATGGTGGCCCTCCGGGAAACACTGGTTGAGCTGCTCACACCTGTTGAAGCGCCGTTGGAAATTCAGACCGGGAACAAACCCTTTGTCATTCTGGTGGTCGGCGTCAATGGTGTTGGGAAAACGACGACAATCGGCAAAATGACCAAACGTTTTCAAGCAGAAGGCAAGTCGGTCATACTGGCCGCAGGCGATACTTTCAGGGCTGCGGCCGTTGAACAGCTGCAAGCCTGGGGTGAACGTAATAATGTGCCGGTCATCGCTCAGCACACAGGGGCTGATAGCGCTTCGGTTATTTTTGATGCCGTTCAAGCGGCCAAATCACGCGGTGCCGATATACTGATTGCTGATACTGCGGGCCGATTGCATAACAAGGATAACCTGATGGCTGAGCTGGAAAAGGTTCAGCGGGTTATGAAGAAAATTGACGACTCAGCCCCTCATGAAGTCCTACTCGTGCTGGATGCAGGCACTGGTCAGAATGCCGTCTCACAAATGGAAGCCTTCACCAAAGCCGCTCCACTGACTGGCATCGCCCTGACCAAACTGGACGGAACTGCGAAGGGAGGCATTATTTTCGCTCTGGCAAAGAAATTCGGCGTTCCAGTTCGTTTCATCGGTGTTGGAGAACAGATCGATGATCTTAACCGCTTCAAAGCAGACGAATTTGTTGATGCACTATTGGAAGCAGATCCTTCATGATCCATTTCGACCAGGTCAGCAAACGTTATGAAGGTGGCTTTGAAGCACTGTCATCGATCAGCTTTGGTCTGGCGCGCGGAGAATTCGCCTTCCTGACAGGACACTCAGGCGCGGGGAAAAGCACCTTGCTAAAACTGATCAGCGCCGTTGAAAGCCCCTCCTCTGGACAAGTTCGTGTTGATGGCCAACTGCTTCGAAGCCTGTCTCGACGAGAAATAGCTTTTTATCGACGAAAAATCGGAATTGTGCATCAGGATCACCAGCTGTTAATGAATCATTCGGTATATGAAAACGTTGCTCAACCCCTTATGGTCGCTGGAGAACACCCGAAAGATATCCGCCGTAGAGTCTATGCAGCACTGGATAAGGTCGGCCTGTTGAGTAAGGAGAAATTCAAGCCCATTCAGCTATCCGGCGGAGAACAACAGAGGGTAGGTATCGCTCGCGCGGTGGTAAAAAAGCCGGATGTCATTCTGGCTGATGAACCGACCGGTAATCTCGACCCTGCGTTGTCAAAAGACATTATGACACTATTTGAACAATTCAATGCGTCCGGTACAACCGTTTTGATTGCCAGCCACGATCTGGGATTGATTGCCCGACTCAATTTTCGAGTGTTGTCACTTAGCCACGGCAAGCTGATTTTGTCACCTTTTGCCAGTGGAGCCGCCTGATGGCCAAAAGAAAGCAGTCCACCGCTAATCGGCGCCGAAATAAAGAGTCATATTTCAACATTAAAGGCTGGGCGCGGCATCACAGTAACTGTGCTCGACAATCCATTGTCGGCCTGATCAGACAGCCCATTTCCAGTGCCTTGACCTGGCTGGTGATTGCCATTGCTCTATTATTGCCAACACTGTTCTACATTACACTGCAGGCTATCGATGATCAGACACAGTCCTGGCAGGAGGGAGGCCAGATAACGCTTTATCTGGCCGACTCAACAACGGTACAGCGTGGGCGTTCGTTGGCAACAGAAATCAAACAGAGACCAGAGGTCATTCGTACCGAATACACCAGTCAACAGCAGGCCTGGGAAAACTTCCAGGATATCCTTAGCCTGCAAAGCAGCCTGGTGCTGGATGAAAATCCACTGCCAGCCAGTATTACTATTATTCCTGAACGACAAAGCAAAGCAGACTTGGAAGCCTTGATCCTGACCTTGCAGGATCTGCCAGAAATAGAGGATATCCAGATAGATCTGGCCTGGATTGAACGACTCAACAATCTGCTTAATTTATTGCGCTCCGCAGTTCAATTACTGGCCGCCATCTTGGCTTTTGCTGTGTTGCTGATTGTCGGCAACACCATCCGCCTGTCCATTGAGTCACGTAAAGCTGAAATTCAGATTATTAAGCTCTTAGGTGCTACAGACGCCTATGTACGCAGACCATTCATGTACCTTGGTTTTTGGTACGGTGTGCTCGGAGGACTTGCAGCCTGGGCGCTTCTGACGGTGATCAGTGTTAATTTTCAAAGCAGGCTGGATACGTTCCTAAGCACTTACGGCCTAAATGCTCCGGCCATCTGGCTGAATTCAAGACAACTGGCTTTATTACTTTTTTCATCTACTTTTGTCAGTCTGTTTGGTGCCAGGATAGCGCTATGGCGTCACCTACGGGACTCTGATCCCCATTAATAGAACATTGACGATTGATTTATGCGCTACACTACTGCCATAAGTGTTACCTGAATCCGTGACTTCAGAGAGGATGCAGGGTGTAATAGCTTGATTTCTATATGTTTTTCAAAAATTGCAGGTGCACCCATAGGTTCATTGAAATTTTGGGAAACAAAGAGAAATCAATGGTTTGAGCACTGCGCCGCTATAGAAATCACGGATTCAGGTGTTAATAAAGGCGTCAGATGGGCGTAAATAAGCGTGAAATATGTAAAGAGTTTCCGCTATAAAGAAACTATAAAGAATATAAGAGCACTTTAAATAGAAATCTAAGCTGGTCTAAAATAACCGGCTCACAAATTTTCACCGATCCGATAACGGAGGAGAAAGCGTGAAATTAAACAGAAGTGTTCCTGCTCTTGCGCTGGATTCATTGTCACCAGGTCAGAACCTCGAAGCTTACATTACCACTGTCAACGGCTTTGAGTTACTCAGCGCAGAAGAGGAAAAAGAACTGGCTGAGAGCCTTTATTATGACGACGACCTCGAATCGGCACGCCGCCTGGTCATGTCGCACCTGCGCTTTGTCGTTCATATTGCCAAAAGCTATTCCGGTTATGGCCTGAATCAAGGCGATTTAATTCAGGAAGGCAATGTTGGTCTGATGAAAGCAGTGCGTCGCTTCAATCCAGAAGTAGGTGTACGCTTGGTCTCTTTTGCTGTCCATTGGATCAAAGCCGAAATTCACGAATATATTCTGAAAAACTGGCGTATTGTCAAAATCGCCACCACCAAGGCACAGCGTAAACTGTTCTTTAACCTGCGCAGTTCCAAAAAGCGTTTGGGCTGGTTAAACGAAGATGAAGCACAGGCCATTGCTGATGATCTGGGTGTTACCAAGAAAACAGTGTATGACATGGAAGGCCGTTTAACCGCCTCTGACGCTGCTTTTGACGGTTTCAACGATGATGACGATGACGGTGCAGCTTTCCATCCATCTGACTATTTAATGAATGAAGCAGATGATCCGGCTTTGGCGGTTGAGAATGCCAATTATACCGATGATGCACATGGTCAGTTATTTGAAGCACTGGAAGATCTCGATGACCGTTCCCGTGACATTATCCAGCAACGTTGGTTAAATGACGAAAAGGCAACGCTGCATGAGCTGGCAGATAAATATGGCGTTTCCGCTGAGCGTATTCGTCAGCTTGAAAAAAATGCCATGAATAAAGTGAAAAAGGTTATGACCATCGAGTTCTAACCAGCACGACAAACCCAAAAGCCGCTGTTGCGGCTTTTTTTATGCACACAGGAAACGGAAAACACCAAATGACAATGAACCGGTTTGCTTTAATCAGCGGCAGTATTATGGCAGCCCTGGCAGTCATCATTGACGCTTTTGGAGCACACGCTATCGCCGATATGGTCACTCCACCAAGACTCGCCACATGGCAAATCGGTGATCGTTATCTAATGTTTCATGGCCTGGGCCTACTGCTCGTCGGCACCTTATCAATTGTTTTAAAACAGCCATTGAAATGGCCCACTTACTTGCTATTTGCTGGCAGTTGCGTATTCTGCGCGACACTTTTTTTACTGGTTCTTCTTGACATCAGTTGGCTTGGCGCCATCACCCCTATTGGCGGTGTTCTGATGATTGCAGGATGGTCAGTTTTAGCTGTAAACCTATTTTTCGCAACGAGGCATCAAACTCCATGACCGATCAAGCTCAACCCTTTCAACGCAAAATTCGCAGTTTTGTTATGCGTGCTGCGCGTATGACCGATGGGCAGAAAAAGAGTCTTGATCTGAATTGGGAAAAATATGGCCTTAACCTGAATAATGGTCAGTTAGACAGTTCGAAAGTCTTCGGCCGCAAAGCTGACACCGTTCTGGAGATCGGATTCGGAATGGGTGACTCGTTTGTCGACATGGCAAAAGCCGCGCCAGAGAAAAACTTCATCGGCATTGAAGTCCACCTGCCCGGTGTCGGCAGAATGCTGAATCGAACAGATACCGAAAACGTCAGCAATATTTGTTGCTATAAAGAAGATGCCGTCGATATTCTGAAAAACTGCATCGCTGATGAATCGCTGACCACCATTCAACTATTCTTTCCTGACCCATGGCATAAGAAAAAGCACCATAAACGCCGAATTGTACAGCCGGATTTTGCACAACTGGTGCGCCGCAAACTGCGTTCGGGTGGCACCTTCCACATGGCAACCGACTGGGAGAACTATGCCGAGCATATGATGGAAGTTATGGAGGCCTCTGAAGGGTTTGAAAACATCTATGGCGAAGGGTTGTTCGCACCAGAACGGCCCGACCACCGCCCTGTAACGAAGTTTGAACTGCGCGGACAGCATCTGGGCCACGGTGTCTGGGATCTGATTTATCGAAAAAATGAGTAATTACTTTTTGCGTGCTTTTTGAACTTGCTCATAAGCTGTCTGAATATCCTGAGTCTTTTCCTTTGCAATATTGGTCATTTCAGGCGGCAAACCTTTTGCCACCAGCTTATCGGGATGATGCTGACTCATCAGCCGTCGATAAGCCTTTTTCAACTCAGCATCAGAAACCGTCTTATCAACGCCCAATACCTGATAAGCCTGGTCCAGTGATGACTGCTGTGCCTGCGTCTCCGCTCTGGATCGCCCCTGAGAGAAAAACATCTGCGCTCGAATGCGCTGATGAATAATTTCGAACTCGACCCGATTGATACTCAGATGGGTCGCAATCGTCTGCAATATATCACGCTCATTAACCGTCAAATGCCCATCGGCATAAGCAGCCTGCAACTGAATTTCAAGAAAGATGCGGGATAATGAGACCTGCCGACCAATCACCTCAGCCAGCTCCATCAAAATAGCTTCGGCCTTGAACTCCGGTGATTTTCCTTCATTGAACAACTTCATGGCCTCCAGGCGCTGCTGCTCATTAAGCGCCATTCTTGCCATAATATGGCGGGCCAGTTCAATTTCCTGTTCACTGACACGCCCATCGGCTTTTGCCAGTTTGCCCATGATGGAAAAGGTCGCCTGGAAGAACACGGTTTGCAGGACACCAGGCATAGCCTGGTTCTTATTCCGGGAGCGGCGGGCCTGAGTCTGATCAAAGGCATTTCCAAGCAATAGCCCCAAAGCCAAGCCTACCGGGCCACCTTTATAGAAGCCGATAGTGCCACCAATGATTTTTCCTATCCAGTTCTTCATATGCTCCGATCTGTTTGCACACCCACAATGACCAAAAAAGAGTATCGTGATTCATTTGATTTTACTAACGGATTACAGCGTCAATCTGTGCGCTTCAGGCGTTTTTGGTTATCATCTAACACTTTGAGTCATTTGAATCCGCCAGTGCGAACAAGTTCCGTTGCATCTCTCGTCTTAACTGCCTATTTTTTATCCAGTATCGCCCGGGCTGACTCCGCTGTTGAACAGAGTTGGCGCAATTGGGACATGCTACCAGATAGCGAAAAGGTCAATATTGCGCCTTACTGCCCCGGCGGCTTTGTTGTGATTCCTCTACAGCAGATGCCAGAGCAAAAGACTCGCTTTCTATTCGATAACGCTCAGAGAACATCTGATACTCAAACTGAGTTTAGCGGCAATGTGCACATTGTCGGAGACCAACTTAATGCTGATTCTGACTATGCGGTTTATATCAATGGTGAGGAAACAGCTAGGTTGGCCGGTGATGTATCGGTACTGTTGCCTGAGGCGTTAATCAGTGGCGAGTCAGCAATAGTCAAACCAAACAATGACTACGCGTTGATGAATAACGCTCAGTTTGTATTTGCCGATCGGGATATTCACGGTACCGCTGATGAACTGGAACGCCAGAATAAAAAAATCTTTGTCGCGCGGGATATGGAGTTTACCCGCTGCACACCCGGCACCAGTCAATGGTCAATGTCATCAAGCAAGCTTAGGGTTGATAACGAACAACAGATCGCCAGCGCTTGGCACTCTACATTGAATGTCAAAGGCATTCCGGTCATGTACGTTCCTTACGTATCCTTCCCGTTGAATGATCAGCCCAAAACCGGTTTTCTGACTCCAACGCTGGGCTCAGGCTTAACAGTCCCCTATTACATCAATCTAGCGCCCAATTACGATGATACGGTAGCACTGAATTACACCAACGATTTGGGTTATACCGGCCAGAATGAGTTTCGTTTTCTAACCAAAGCGCATTCTGGTACCAATAGCATTGCCTATCAGTTGACCGACGTTGAAGAGGGTGACATACGACGCTGGTCAATTGATCACCACCAGTCAGGGACCCTGGCAGGCATTGGGTACAATTTAAGCACAGCCTGGTTTTCCGATACCAACGCCAATATTGCCTTCAACCCAGGCACATCAGATGAAGTCAAATATCAGAATACTTCACTGAAGTTAAATAAAAAACTGGGCGCTTTTAATAACAGCTTATCGTTGCAGTACCTGCAACCCGTTGTGGACAGCGTCGAAAAATTTGAATCCCTAACCACAACTGCGTCAACCAGCTATGACAATACCAGCCTCAGCCTGGTCACTAAAATTCAGGACGAGTATCAAAACCCAGATCGCCCGGAAGGCAGCAAAGCCGCGTTGGGAGACTACAAATATCTGCCACAGCCTGCAATAACTCTGGCTCACAAGAAAACACCCTGGCCACTAGGAATCACCGGAACAGAACAACTGCAATATGGGCATTTTCAAAAAGATCTGAGTCGGGAAATAGTGGTAACCCAGTTGAATGATGACAAGGGCACCGAAGCGCAAAATAACGCCAACAGGAACAACCAATATCACGCCACCATTGTTGATCGCTACCATGTTCAAGCCGTTTTATCCCGACCATTCAAAGGCAAAAGCTGGTCAATCACCCCCACTTGGACCGGCCTCGCGACGCGTTATCAGTTGGACAATGAATTCGACAACTTTTCAGCCTTTGAAAACTCAAAAGAAATAGATCAATTAGCCTGGCGAGCCAATATTGATACCCGAGCAACAATCACCCTCCCAATCGACAGCAATGATAAATACTTAGTCAAACCCCGACTCTATTACAGCTACGCACCATTATTTAAAGACCAGCATTCACCTGTGGTGGAAGGTGATTTCGTTAATAGTTTTGTGCTGTTTACAGACAGTCGTTTTAGTGGAATTGATCGTGTCGCGGATATGAGTCGATTATCTGGCAGCCTGGGGTATGAATGGCACCATAACGATCAGGCTGTCGTGACTATCAATGCGTCTAAAGGGATTAAACTGGCTCAGGAACGGTTAATGAAAACTGCTACTGGCAGCATAGTTGCCGAACCCGAAGACGACTGGACAACAGAATACAGCGACTGGAACGGCAGCGCTAAATTACAATTCACCGACGCCTTGAGTCTTACTGGCAATGTGAGCTATGACCACAAATGGCAGCAGGCCAATACTTATTCTGCCGTGCTAAGCTACCAGCCTGGCGATGGTCGCGTCTTAACTCTCTCCGGTGTCAAAGCCGACACTAAAGATACCGACTCCGAAGAAAACGATATCGACGGGTTCAGCCATGAATTTATGGCAGGTGCCTATTTGCCGGTATACAAGAATATTGCTTTGATGTCCTATGTGAACTTTTATGACTTTGCAAAAGACAGTGAGGTAAACCAACCCGACTATGAGTTTCGAAAAGAAGATCTGCAACTGGAACAGGCCCTGGTGGGGATCGATTTTGACGCCTGCTGCTGGAATCTTCGTTTGGCGATGCTCAGCGTTAACGCCGATGCCTTCGACCAGAATACTGATGCCCTGTTTCCAGTGAATACAAAGCAAACCTACTACTTTGAATTCACCCTGAAAGGGCTTGGTGGTGGTATCGGTTCAATCGAAAATATTCTGAACCGCCTGGATTTTGGTTATTCAGGCAAAATATTCAACTATCAATAATAATACCGGATTAGCATGAAGACACTGCGTAAAGTCACCGGCCTGATTACCGGCCTTGTTTTAAGCTCAGCCCTGTTTGCCCAGACGCTGGATCGAATCGTTGCGGTGGTCAATAATGATGTTGTGACCGAGCAGCAACTTACACAACGAGTTGCCACAGTGAGAGACCAATATCGCGCAAACCCGAGTGTGTTACCAAACGATGAGATTCTGAACCGGGAAGTGCTGAATGCCTTGATTCTTGAATCATTACAACTGCAACTGGCCGAGCGCGGCAATCTGGTTCTGCCTGATGAACAGATTGATGAGGCGATCAACAGCATCGCCCAGCGCCAGAATATGACCCGTGAGCAATTCACCACGGCACTACTGAGTAGTGATCAGTCTATATCTGAATTCCGTGATCGCATTCGAAATGAATTGACTATCCGTGAAGTTCAAAAACAGGTTCTTTCCCGGCAGATTTTTGTATCGGATGCTGAAGTGAACCGATTCCTCACCAGCCAAACCGGTCAGACACTTCAGGATACCGAATATCAATTATCGTATATTCGCTTTGATGCCAGCGAAAAAACTCAGGCCGACAAACTGGTAAAACGATTAAACGATACTGGCGAATCATTACTTGAAGTTGAGGGCAGTCGGGATCTCGGCATTCGTAAACTGGATGAAATTCCCTCGGTGTTCCGTACGCTGGTGCCGGTTTTGAACGAAAACGAAACAGTCGCTGTCGAACGGGATAACGTGATTCACATTGCCCAACTGGCAAACAAGTCCAATACAGAACAGGTTAATATTGATGAATACCATATTCGCCATATTCTAATCAGTACCAATGCCCTGTTTGATGCCGCCTCGGCCAAAGCATTGTTGACTGATCTGAAGCAGCGCATTGAAGCCGGTGACGACATGGCCGCGCTCGCGGATCAATACTCAGATGATACAGGCACCAAAGGTCGTGGCGGCGACCTGGACTGGAACACGCTTGATACATTTGTTCCTCAGTTTGCCGATGCCGCCAAATCTCTGCCTGTCGGGGCTGTCTCCGACATCATCGAATCTCCATTCGGCTTTCATATTCTGAGAGTGGAAGACGTTCGAACCCGAGATGTTGGACTGGACGTACTGCGCAACCAGATTAAAAACCAGATCTTTCAGCGCCGCTACAGCGAAACCCTGCAACGCTGGCTAACCGAGTTGCGCGCGCAATCCTTTGTTGAGATCAGACTGTAATGAGCTGCCTGGTTATTACGCCGGGCGAACCGGCAGGCATCGGCCCCGATATTCTACTGGCGTTGGCAAAAAAGGGCATCCCCGAAACAATCATCGCCATCGCAAGTGCCGACCTGCTCAGACAGCGAGCAAAAAAATTAGCACTTGATGTCACGATTGAAATCGTAGTGGAAGATGCAATACCAGAACAGGCCTCACCTGCGGGAGTATTGAAGGTTATCGATATTCCGTTGGTCACAACCGTTCGCAGTGGTAAGTTGAATCGACTGAATGGCGAGTATGTCATCCAGACACTCGATAAAGCCATTGAACTGTGCCTAAACGGCAAGGCTTCCGGTCTGGTGACTGGCCCGGTTCACAAAGGCATTATCAACGAAGCAGGTCTGCCTTTTACCGGCCATACCGAATATTTGCGCGATCATAGCGAGACTGAAGAAGTCGTCATGATGCTCGCCACTGAAGGGCTACGCGTTGCTCTGGTCACAACGCATCTGCCGTTGAAAGACGTCAGCCAGGCAATTACCAGTGATAAACTCAAACGGGTTATTCGAATTCTGAACCAATCGCTGAAACAGGATTTCAACTGCCCCAAGGCACGAATTCTGGTCTCTGGATTAAACCCGCACGCAGGTGAGGATGGTCATCTTGGTCATGAAGAACTGGACACCATTATTCCGGCACTTAAAGAGCTGGCAATAGAGGGAGTAGCGACAACCGGTCCATTACCAGCCGATACCCTGTTTCAGCCTCATTATCTGGATAAGACAGACGCCGTATTGGCAATGTACCACGACCAGGGCCTACCGGTTCTGAAGTACAAAGGTTTCGGTAACGCTGTCAATATCACACTTGGCCTGCCCTTTATTCGTACCAGCGTGGATCATGGCACTGCATTGGATCTCGCCGGCACAGGAAAAGCAGACACAGGGTCATTGGCCGTGGCGTTGCAAACAGCCTGGTCAATGGCACAGGCTCGCAAGAATCAATCACAACACCTGATCGACTGACTCACCGGTAGTATTTCTCAGGCGGGTTGAGAGATAATCGGCTTCTGATGCTACAGACAAAAATTTATTACGGACAAAATAATCCTCATGGCAAAACCTCCTATGCATAGAGCCCGTAAGCGGTTCGGTCAAAACTTTTTGCATGACCACAACATCATCGACCGTATTGTCGGCAGTATTCAACCGACTGCCGAGCAACACCTGGTCGAAATTGGTCCTGGTCGCGGTGCCATCACCGAGCCGTTGCTGGAACGCACAGGAGGCCATCTGGATGTTATCGAACTCGACAGAGATCTGATCCCTATTCTGCGCACCCAGTTCTTTCGTCACAAAGGACTGAACATCCACGAAGCAGATGCATTGCTGTTCGATTTTCGCCAGTTAGCCATTGATGAGCGTCCGCTTCGTCTGGTCGGCAACCTGCCTTACAACATCTCCACACCATTGATGTTTCATTTGCTGACATATTCAGACATCATCAAAGATATGCATTTCATGCTACAGAAGGAGGTTGTGCAGCGCCTTTGCGCTGCGCCAGGGGATAATGCTTATGGTCGCTTGGGCATCATGATGCAGTACCACTGTGAAGCCCATTTTCTATTTACCGTTCCGGCCGGTGCTTTTAATCCACCACCAAAAGTGGAATCAGCCATTGTCCGCTTAACACCACGAAAGACGCCTAAGTATCATGCAGATAACTTCTCTCTATTTGAAAAGGTCGTTAAAGCCAGTTTTGCTCAACGACGCAAGACCCTGAAAAACAACCTGAAAGGAATTCTGGACGACTCCGGTTTTGCAGCACTGGAGCTGAACCCTGGTGTTCGCGCTGAAACACAACCCATTCGACGCTTCGTGGATATCGCTAACTATGTCAACAGTCAGAAACGATGACACTCTACGCCGTCGGTGACCTGCAGGGTTGCCTGCAACCTCTAAAGCAGCTGCTGGATCACGTCAAATTTGATCCAGCCAAAGATATGCTCTGGCTGACCGGGGATCTGGTCAACCGTGGGCCGGACTCTCTCGGCTGTCTGAATTTCGTCCGCGAACTTGATGGCGCCGCTAAAACCGTTTTAGGCAACCATGACCTGCATTTACTCGCTATTTATGCACTGGGCCTGAAAGCCAAAGATAACAATCTGCAAAAGGTGATAGAACATCCACACGCAGAAACACTGCTGCACTGGCTGGCACAACAGCCGCTGTTGGTTCGTGATGAAGAGCGTCGTCTAATTATGACTCATGCCGGCATACCGCCGGTGTGGAGTGACAAACAAGCGCGCCAACTGGCAACGGAAGTACAGACAATCCTTGTCGATGCAGATCAACGTCGGACGTTTTTTGAAGCTATGTACGGAAACAAACCCAACGTATGGACAGACTCGTTACAGGGCTTCGAACGATTAAGATATATCGTAAATGCATTCACCCGGATGCGCTTTTGCAGCGAAAAAGCCAAGCTGGACTTCAATGTTACTGATGGTCCTGATTACTCACCCAAAAACATGAAGCCCTGGTATGCCTGGCCGGTAAAACGCAAGCACAGACTGGTTTTTGGACACTGGGCCTCACTAATGGGTCAGACCAATAACCCTAATTATATCGGTCTGGATACCGGCTACGTTTGGGGCAACTATCTGACATTGATGGATTTAGACCAGGGGGTTCGCTATTGCTGTGATACGGCAGGGAAAGTAACAGCACTTTAAAAGCATCCTTACCAGGCCATCACCAAATCATCCATCTGCAAATTCAATCGTTCCACGCCTACCGACATCTCTGCAACAGTATAATAAGGTTGAACCTGCTTAACCTCTGCAACCAGACGAGTATCCACGATCTGCCAGAACGCATCACCCTGACGATCAAATTTTTGGCTGGTTCGATAAACCGATAGAAAATCTCCAGGACGCAAGCCAGTTTCCGCACCACTGGATACGTATATACGATTGCCATTTACCTGTGCAATAGTAGCCATAAAGGGTTGGCATTGAATGGTTTGTTGCAAATCAGCAACAGCCTGATCTAACAGTAAACGAACCTGCTGACCATAGTCAGTCGAAAAATACTTGGCAGTGCCAAAACCAACCTGAGCATTGCGTTTTTCATTCCAAAGGCCATAGGTTCGATACCGGCTTTGAAAAACCAAAGCGCCAGAATAACCATCATGAACAAATACATCAAAGACAAAATGACGGGTACGCGAGGCCTTTTCGATGCCAACCCGTTTCAGCCATTTATCCCAGCCGCTGGCTCTCGGTGCATTGGGATTTTCCATCGCCATGTCCCGAATAACACCTGATACTACAAACTGAACCCCCAGGTCTTTCGCGGCACTGACGGCTCGGGTCAAGGTCATGCGTGGTGATATCTGAGTAGGGGCGCTGGGTGTATTCGGATACAGAGTCATATAATTTGCACTGAGAGCGCGAAGACCATTACGACCATTCAAATCATTAACGATCAATGCCGCGAGGGAGCGATCCACTGCACCGAGATGCCCTAAGGTTGCGTGCTCGGGATGCTCCATCGAAAAACCGGTTATCGCAACGGACTTACGGAAATGGTTAGCCATAACGTTCGCGCATATCTGATTGGGTGAAACCTTAGCCATAATACGGATTCGGTAGAGATCCCCTTCCCGACCTTCCTTCAGCACCTGTATATCAGTGACCCTCGCCGACGAGTTGATGCGCAGGTAATCAACGGTCAGGTTGCCATTTTCAACAACCTGAGTGCTATGAACATTGGCACTAACCTGTACTGAAGCGTTTTCAATTGCATTTCTCAAGGCCCTGATGCGCGCGCTATTTTCATCACGATATTCAATTGGCGCAAAACCCTCAGCCTCGACCGTCATCAGCTCTTCCGCCTGAGCAATGCTGCCAAGGCAAAGAAGAGCCAGCAAATAGACCAGCCATTTCATGATGCTTCTCCTGCTGCGTTATTCGATAAAATACAGACCGGATCCTGCTGCCTCGACCCCCTGAGAGGACAAACTACTGCGCGTTATGGCATTCAGATCATGGACAGCATCAGAGGCGCATGTGTTATTGCGCTTACCGTTGCCCCGATTGGCAAGACAGTTGCGAAACCCTTCATCGATAATCATTTCCACCATGGTTTCATAACTGCCATCGGCCATCACCTCCTGATACACCACTTTAGCGCCGAGAATATTTGCATCCACAAAAGCGCGATACTGATCATTCTGCACAACCAGGTTCTCTACAGTGGAATTACCAATGATCTGCGTACCATAAACCCGCTCTGCAAGGGTTCGGTATGCATCAAGCTTGGAGGCACGCATCGCCAGCAGCCGTTTCTGTACCTCGGTTAAGCCACGAGCCGTTGGGTTGATCGCACCATAGCCAGTAGAGCGAAGGATCATCGGCTCCATCGGAGGCAGCTTCTCGTTAATCTCCTTTACTTGGGAGACAATTTCATCCACCTTTTTCTGCTTGCTATTAAATGGCCAGATGCTACAGCTACTGGTCAAAACAATGACCAATAAACTGATAACAAGGTTGCGCGTATTCATAGAGAACTCCAATCCGTACCCGGTAAATCGCTTTATTGCTTTGAATTATCGGCGTGCTACAGAAAAGCCTTAACAGAAATTTCGCCACAGAAAACCCAGTGCCAGACACTACCAATCAAAACTTGATTACTTATTTTGAACCTGAATCCACCTCACGATACTTCGACTAACGCAATAAACTTAAAAATAAAGTAAATAAAGAGATATTAGCTATTTTTTAAATAACTAAATTCACTAAATAAGCACTGTTTGACTGAAAGTCTTTAATCTTTAATTTAATCTTGCCAGCTCAGAAAGCTCACCAAGGATCGACGTCTTGGGACAATTCCCCTAAAAGTTTGTTCGATTGTCTGTAGAGACCTCGTGATTCTATGGTTCAAGGGCAATTGGCCAAAATGTGACGGGAAATTTCTCTCAGATTCGATGAGCGAAGGTCGGTGACAAATTGTCACTGGCATGGAGAAGTTTAACTGTCCGACCCAGATGGGGGACAGTAGCGTTTTGATGAGTTTTCCGGGCTAGAACAGTGTTCTCTTTGCGCTGATAAGATGAGCGTCTAAGCTGATACAGAACTTTAATCATCTCTGGAACAAGGCAAAAATGGTTAAAATAACTCTGCTTTCGATTTCTGTTGTTACTGCAGGAGCAGCCTTTGCAACGCCTTATACCAGCAACGATTCGCAATCCAATGCGATGGGGAACACGGGTGTTGCATCAGCAAATGCTCCTCATGCCAGTACATTCAATCCAGCACTGCTCGCAGACTACAATGATAATGTTAACTTCGGAATGAGTGCCCTGGGGTTTAAAGTCTATGTTGAGGATCCTTTTACGCTTGCCGAAACAACAAAGGACTTTGTTGAGGTAACGCTTGATGACTTTGACAACGTTGATATTGATGCCTACAACACCGCATTGAATGGTAATGTAAGTTCTGGAGGCTCCGAACAATCAGTGGTGGAGGTCTTCGCAAATATTTCCACGACAGCGCAACACATGGTCAACCTTGGTAACGATATCGAAACAGATGCCAATGATGGTTCGATTGACCAACCCGATAATATTACGGACCTTGGCGCAGAAAATAACAACCTGAAATCTCAAATAGCAACTCTGGATGCAAAAATCCTTACGGTTCAAACCCAGAATAGCAATGTAACAATTCTCACCAACAATGCTTCTGCCGGACTGGAAAACTTAAATGACCGCCCCGCTCAGCTGGGTTTGGGACTTGATTGGGTTAATATTGCCTTTCCAAGCAAAAAGCTGGGTATGTCAGTCGGATTATCCAGCTCCATCAGCGCAGGCTTCAGAGCAAATGTAACAAATAACGACTTTGATCAGATCAACAACATAGTCGCCGATCTTAATGAGTTCACGACACAAGCAACCGCTGTCACAACAGAACTTACTGAAGTAACAGATGCTAATGACGGTTTGATCAATGTAATGAATCAAGAACCTCAGTGTGGCGATGATTCTGCGGCCTGTCAGGCTGCTATTGTTGCTTGGGGGGGAGACATTCAAGCTCAGGCAACAAATATTCAAAATCAATCGAATGATGTCAATAACGAAGTGACCGCCTTGCAAAGCATAACAACAACCAACGGCACCGTTGTTAATGGTAAACTTGAAAATCTCGACTTTACAATGACCAGTGAAATCGAAATTGTTGGCGCCAGCATGACGGATCTTTCTTTCTCTGTAGCCCACCGCTTTGACATCAACAACGAATACGTTGCGGTTGGTGTTACACCAAAGCTTCAGCAAATCAGTATATTTGAGCGAACCATTGTTTTGAAAGAAGCCGATACCGAATCGAATTCCCTGTCAGAAGATCCGATTGGTTACCTAACCGATAACTCAACACTGGCGTATCGCTTCAACGTCGATGCTGGTGCAGCAAAGACCTGGGATTTTCATGGACAATTACGAGCAGGTGTTGCGTTAAAGGATATTGTTCCCTGGAATCTGAAAACAAAATCAGGTACTGAATTGGAAATACGTCCAAAACTTCGTATCGCAGCAGCTCATCAGACCAAGTTTACCAAGCTGGCTTTCGACATGGATCTCACCGAAAACAAGCCATTAAGGTATGGCGTTCCAACTCGCAATCTGAGCCTTGGTGGTGAGGTAAATGCTTGGGGTCACGCTGCGCTGAGGGCTGGATATCGCAACAATCTCAGTATCGAAAACAGTCATGTTATTTCGACCGGTATTGGAGTAACTCCGTTTGGTATCGGCATTGATATTGCCGCATGGACTAAACCGGAGTTCAGCGATGCCACTAAACTTATTCAAGATGTCGGTGTGACTGCTCAACTTTCGGTGAATTTTTAAATACGGCCTGCATGAAAATGAGAATATAACCCCGATTGTGGGGCTTTTTATTTTATAATCGACTCTCATTCTCTCTGAGTCACCCCATGAAAGCGTTCCTTGTCGGTGGTGCCGTTCGCGACACATTACTTGGTCTTCCAGTAAAGGACCGTGACTGGGTCGTGGTCGGCTCAACACCAAATCAACTACGATCGAAAGGCTACCAACAGGTAGGAGCAGACTTTCCTGTTTTTCTTCATCCAGAAACAAAAGAAGAATATGCCCTGGCACGAACTGAACGGAAGTCAGGCAAAGGTTATACCGGCTTCACAGTACAATTCAGTCCAGATGTTACATTGGAACAGGATCTTTCCCGACGAGATCTCACCATCAATGCAATGGCTATGGATGACGCCGGAAATATCGTTGACCCCTTTAATGGCAAAAACGACCTTGAACAAAGAAAACTCAGACATGTTTCAGAAGCTTTTTGCGAGGATCCACTGCGTGTGCTTCGTACAGCACGTTTTTCGGCCCGCTTTGCGCATCTGGGATTTGAAATTGCAAATGAAACAGTAAACCTCATACAACAGATGGTAAAAAATGGGGAACTGGCAACACTGGTTGCTGAGCGCGTATGGTCTGAGATGTCCAGAGCATTGACCGAACAATCGCCAGAAGAATACTTTAAAACCTTGAAACACGTAGGAGCATTGAAATCGATTTTTCCAGAACTTGATCAACTCTTTGGTGTCCCTCAAACCATGCTCTGGCATCCAGAAGTTGACACAGGAATACATACGCTTAAAGCTTTGCAACAGGCTAGGAAGGCGACTAGTAATACTGAAATACTCATGTCTACTCTGTGTCATGATCTCGGCAAAGCACTTACGCCTGCCAACATACTACCATCACACCATGGACATGAACGCTCTGGTGCTGACCTTATCAGGAGTATTGCAAAGTCCTACAAATGGCCAACAAAAGTGGCGTCTCTCTGCGAAGATGTTGCACGCTATCACACCCATGCTCATAACGCATTTAACCTCAAACCTGCAACTATCCTGAAGCTGCTGAATGACCTTGGAGCTTTTCGACAACCAGAACAACTGGAAAAATTTTTAACAGCCTGCAGTGCAGATATTCAAGGACGATCAGGATTTGAAAACAGGTCTTATCCGCAAGCGGCTTATTTGAAAGAATGTTTGCAAGCATGCAGCGAAGTTACTGCAAAACCTTTCATACGTGACGGGAAACAAGGCAAGGCTATTGGCGAGGCTATTTACCGCGAACGTCTGCGACGAATATCCGACACTAAAGCAGCGATAAAAAATTAGGATTCACTGCCCCAGGGTTTCAGTAGTATTTGCGGCAAACCCACACATTTTAATATTCGGGCAACAATAAAATCGATCATATCATCAACAGACTCAGGATGATGATAGAAGCCCGGCGCTGCAGGAAGAATGACGGCTCCGGCCTTTTTTAGCGTTAGCATGTTTTGTAAGTGGATCTCACTCAAAGGAGTTTCCCGCACCACGAGAATAAGGTTCCCCCCTTCCTTCAACACCACGTCGGCTGCACGCTCAATAAGATTATCGCATTGCCCAGTCGCCACACTGGCCAGAGTACCTGTCGAACAGGGACAAATAATCATTGTGTCAGGAGCACCTGATCCACTGGCAATAGGGCTCATCCAGTCCTCCTTGCCATAAACAGATATATCTCCATCAGCAGATATATTGTCACGAACAAACTCAATCAACTTGGTATGATTTGCAGGCCAAGGCTCCCCATCCTCTACTGCCATTACCATCTGAGCGGCCTTTGATACAACCAAATGAACATGGCACCGTAAAACTAGCAACTGTTGCAGAAGCCGCTTCGCATACGGGGTCCCTGACGCACCAGTAATTGCCAGAGTAATATTCATCATTCATCAACCTCATGCAGGCGAATCAATCCCTCCTGGGCGGTACTGGCAACCAAATCCCCTTGCTCATTAAAGATTTGGCCGCGAACAAACCCTCTGGCTGCACTCGCACTTGGACTATCTGCAACATACAACAGCCATTCGTCAAGGCGGAAAGGCCGATGAAACCATATCGCATGGTCAAGACTGGCAATTTGTAACCCAGGAGAGGCAATTGAAATTCCATGAGGCATTAAAGCGGTTTCAAGGAAGCCATAGTCGGTTGTATAAGCAAGCATTGATTGATGGATCAATGGGTTATCAGGTAACTCTGCAACCGAACGAATCCACATATGCCGCTTAGCAATACCATGTCGGGGTCGAAAAGGGTTTTGAGCTTCAACGATACGATATTCGATAGGTCTGTTTGCAGTAAAAAGGCTACGAACCCGTTCAGGTATTTCATTTGCGTGCTGCCGATAAAGCTTGAGTTCCGGTTCCAATACATTAGGGCCAGGAACATTCGGCATGGTTGCCTGGTGATTCATACCCGACTCCTCCTGATGAAAAGAAGAAGTTAATGCAAGAATCGGCTTGCCAAATTGGCTGGCGATAACACGTCTGACGCTAAAAGAACGTCCATCCCGCACATTTTCGACTTCAAATTCAATCGGATTATTGGCATCGCCAGGGCGTATAAAATAAGCATGCAGAGAATGAGGAAGCTTACCTTTTTGGGTCTGGGCAGCAGCAGATAAAGCTTGGCCTATCACTTGTCCACCAAACAATTTAGCATATCCGAGATCTTGAGAATGCCCGCGAAAATGATTATGCTTGATCGTTTCAAGTTCCAACAATTCGATCAAATTAGCGACAACATCTGTCATAACATTAGTACCCTTTGATTTTTTTGAAACGATTTTCTTTGACACTGCGAAATATCATCTTAAACTTAGAGGAAAATATGTCAGATAATTGTCAAAAAAGAACTAGATCAGTGTTAACAGTTCAACTTAGTTCGCACATCCAGAAAAAACTATCTATTTAGGCTGCTACCTTCAAGGACGACAACTATATTACAAGAATAGTCTTATGTGCATAAACACCTAAGCAGAGTATCGAAGCTATACTATATCCGTATTGGATAGGAGCGGAAGAATGACTGCTATACCAGGCACTCAACAAAACAACGATCTTGTTTGGAGTCTCGATAACTTTAGTCGTCGAGACCTTGCCAAACAATTTGTTATGAGGTTCGAATCCAGATTATGTGTTTATTCGCCATCTGTTGAGCAAGTCTACACCAATTACAGTATTAACTTCCCAGCAAGCGAGTTTGGTAAGATGGTCGTGCTGCCAGATCCTTATGCATTCCATGATACCTTTCACAGCATAGATACTTCCTCGATCAGAGATACCGGGTTATTTATTGTCCCTGGCGCTCTAATCGGTAAAACGGGGCTGTATGTCATCGTAAAATATAAGAATCAAGCTGTTAAGCCTGTACCATTACCAATACGCCATGCTCTGAAAAAAATGGTGCGGACAGGTTATGAAAATGATCCTTTCTTACCAATACTGATTAAGGGCGACTTGAGAGAATTTGATTCAGATACACCTTGTTTGCACCTTCATAGAATCAAGTTGTCTGAACTCCATTCGTGCTCAGACTTTGAGAAAGATAACCTAAAGAATGCAATATTCGATAAAATGTCTGATTTATACCGTGATGCAGGAGAAATAGCCACAGGCTTCTAGGTGGCTGTCCGAGACAAAGCACAAGGTCGCCGACCCAAAATACGGCGATGTTAGAGCACATCCATACAATACTTTGATTTCGATTAAGTCGACTGACAGGCATCATAAAGAGACTTTCGACTCACCTAAGACTGTATCTCGTTTTCAAACGCTATTCTCGGACAGCCTCCTAGTGTAGTGTCTCAAATAAAACACATAGTAAGACGACCCGCCGGTTTAAAGTTGCAGCATAGGTATTACGGCGACTCACTCTTCGAGAAGCCACCGCTTCGTTCCAGCTATTGACAAAGGGGTGGGGCCGCTACGCCTCGCGGTAAACATCTGGAGGGACTTTCTTAATACAGGTTTTATTCAAGACACTACACTAGGATCTGTCGAAATGTGCAACTTATCCTCTCCTCAGCAGATTTAACTTTATTGATAGCATGTAACCAGTGCGTCTGGAGTGCGCCGTCCATCCAGAGCAAGCTTCCCGGTAGTAGACATACCTTGAAGTTTTTAGCGCAACCCGACTTCGGTTTAAACGATAAATTGCGCGCACCGCCTAAAGAAAGAATGGCAATAGTCGGATTTGAGCCTAACTCTCGCTCATCATCCGCATGAAAGCTAACTGAATCGCCACCATTGCGATAACGATTTAATAGCGCAGCATTAGGTCGCCACTGAAACTCATCTTCCAATCGAGAGATCACTGATCGTAATGGTAAAGGCCAACATTCAGCAATATATTCTTTGCCACTATAACAATATCGCATGCCTGGATCTCCGACCCAAGCCTCCAACCTGGGAATTAAAAACTGTTTTCCAAACATTGTTAAATCTCTACTTTTCCAATCAACTTTCTGCTTCAAACTATTAAAGAGATTAAACCAATCCTCATTCCACTGGGGATAGTGTAAAATTCTACCAGTCTTATCATTCAATAAAATCTCAGGCTTCATAAATGGCAACATCCACAGAAACTGCACAGCAATGGCTAGAATCTAAACAACCCAGTCTAGACGAAGTCAAGTCCGTACTTCAAAGGCTTGAAGAACGAATTGAAAAATGGAATGGTGATGAAGAGGCTATTCAAGGCTCAATTGACGCAGCAGTTTTGCTACAGAGCTATGTTCAAGCACAGCAGGTGTCGGTAATCCCCCCCTCCAAATCAGAGTTGGACATTGATGTATTAATCCCAGACTCACAGCCTATAGAACTGGAAGCAAGTGTAAAAAAAGCTACTTTCGAAGCATTAAAAACCCAGCTGGGAAACAAACTGAAGCTTTAGTGTGCTCCCCTCCCAATGGCGGTGGCCGCGCCTCCCTCTTTCTTTCCCCCGCCCACACAAAAAAAGCCCCGCCGGATCACTCCAACGGGGCGTGTTAGGCGCCTGACAATGACCTACTCTCACATGGGGAGACCCCACACTACCATCGGC
>JARRJP010000002.1:0-106332 GCA_037389025.1 Reinekea sp.
TATGGTTTTCAGACATTCAGGTGCCATGAAATCGCGCTATACCATGCACTGGGGCGATTACCTGTACCGGAAACCGCCCACAGATTTTACTGACGAGGCGTAATTATTAGTTCGTGTGGTTGTCGAAAATAGAAAATATTGGTAACAAATGGAAAGTTAAAGGATTATTTTAAGATCGCGTGGAAAAATGAAAGTATCTATATTGTTCTAAAGTGGGATGTTCTTAGTCGGTTTTGCGAACCTGTATTTGGGGGCATAATCGATCTCTTTGCATTGAACCTGAATCCGTGACTCTATAGCGGCACAGTGCGCAAGCCGTTGATTCCTATTTGCTTCCCAAAAATTTCAATGAACCTATGCACCTGCTATTTTTTTGAAAAACAAATAGAAATCAAGCTCTTACACCCTGCATCTACTGAAGAAGTCAAGGATTCAGGTTAAAAATATAGGAAGCAGATAGTTGTATTGGGCAGAAAATTGTATCAGGGGTGCAGGATTTCAGAGAACTGAGTTGCGCTTGTTCCAACTCCCATATTATCCTAGTGCAGTGTCTCAAATAAAACGCATATTAAGATGACCCGCCGGTTTAAAGTGGCGGCATAGGTATTATTCGGAAAAACGGTGGCCCACTCATCGAGAATCCCTCCAGAAGTCCACCGCTTCGTTCCAGCTCTTGACAAAGGGAGGGGCCATTGCCTTCGAGCTGCGCCTCGCGGTAAACATCTGGAGGTGCTATTTTAATACAGGTTTTATTCAAGACACTACACTAGTGTTCGCATATTTTGCCGCGTATCCCTCGCGGTGAGTGAGGTAGCATTTCAAGGGAACTGGAGAAATAGTAAATGACTACCATTAAAAATAAGACAGAAGGAAGTGCACAGGAGTGCATTAAAAGTCATGAATCAAGGAGAAAGATATACATGAATATATTAAAAAAAGTTTCAGCGAAATTGCCGCATCAATTGCAGGCAGAATTAAAGCGCATTTATTATGGAAGGCAAATCAAGAAAGGCAGTTTTTTAACCGATGAACCAGAGTATGAGTTGCTTCATGGCCTCATCCGCTCTGGTGACTGGGTCATCGATATCGGCGCAAACATCGGGCATTATACCAAACGTTTTTCCGAGCTGGTTGGTGCGACTGGGCGTGTTATTGCTTTCGAGCCTGTGCCGACTACATTTTCCTTACTCTCTGCAAATTCACAGATGTTTTCACACCCCAATGTTACATTAGTCAATACTGCTGTTTCGAACAGTCTTGATGTTGTTGGTATATCCATTCCTCAACATTTCACCGGGGTGTCCAATTACTATCGGGCGCATCTTTCTCCTGCTGCAGATAGTGCGTTATCCGTACTTACAATGTCACTTGATTCCTTGTACCTGGATCAACCTATCGCATGTGTCAAAATCGATGTAGAAGGTCATGAGGCCACGGTATTGGCAGGCATGAAGAAACTAATAGAGAGATCACACCCGATCCTTATTGTTGAGACCGGCTCTGATAAAGTGATTAATGATGTTACGGCGATGGGATATGTGGCAGAAAGGCTGAATGGCTCACCTAATGTACTATTCAGACCAAGCGCTTGAGTTTTTTGCGCTGTGACATTGCAATGCGCCAGGTAAAAACCTGGCGCTGAATATTGTATAGCCATTTGATTCTCCTCCGTGCTCTGACTGATTGGTAAATTACTAAACGTATTGAGTTTTCCTTTTTAGCACTCAGTGGTAATTCTTCTATATACTCCTTTGCCTGCAGGGGTGTTCATCTGTGACTCGTAATGGTTTCACTCCTCCTTTCACCTGATTACGTGGCGGTGTTAGTGTAAGAGTGTAAGGATCTCAAACTTTTGGTTGAACACTTTTGTAAAACAAACCTGAATCTGTGACTCCATAGCGGCGCAGTGCGCAAGCCATTGATTCCTCTTTGCTTCCCAAAAATTGGGGTGAACCTATGGGTGCACCTGCAATTTTTGAAAAACATTTCAGAACTCGCATATATCCGCCTGGGCGGGCTTGATAGCGAGGACCCAGCTCATTGAACAATTTACCAACAGCTTCTTTTGATCGCGTTCGATCAAAAGCCAGCCGACGATTAGCAACGGAATCTTCCTTTGCTAATGTAATCAGTGGCTCTGCTACGCGACGTAATTCTTTCGCTTTTGGCAAGGTCGTTTTAATAACTTCATGCTCGAACAGGCTATTGGCCAGGTTTTGCAACATAGCCTTACGGTGAGCACTGGTTCGGTTAAAGTGACGACCACTTTTACGATGACGCATTTATATATTCCTTACCAGTCAGACTAAAGGTTTATGCTAAAACCTTGTCGTCATTCTTCAAACTTGCCGGTGGCCATGCCTCTAGTACCATACCTAAAGACAGCCCCTTAGATGCCAATACATCTTTGATTTCTGTCAAAGACTTTTTGCCCAGGTTAGGAGTTTTAAGTAACTCCACCTCGGTCCGCTGAATCAAATCACCGATGTAGTAAATATTCTCTGCCTTAAGACAGTTAGCACTACGAACAGTTAACTCGAGATCATCTACAGGACGAAGCAGGATTGGATCAATCTTGTCTTCTTCTTTCTCTTGTACCGCTTCTGCTTGATGATCAAGATCAACGAACGCTGCTACCTGTTGCTGAAGGATGGTAGCAGACCGCCGAATTGCATCTTCAGGATCTAAAGTACCATTTGTCTCCAGCTCGATAACCAGCTTATCAAGGTCAGTACGCTGCTCAACACGTGCATTTTCAACACTGTAGGCAACACGAACAACCGGGCTGAAAGTAGCATCCAATTGCAAGCGACCAATTGGTTTACTCTCGTCTTCTTCACTGCTACGGGCTTCGGCTGGAACATAACCGCGACCAATGGTCACTTTCAGAGTCATATTTACATCAGCACTACTACCCAGGTGAGCAATTACATGATTAGGGTTTGCTATGTCTACGCCGTGATCTAACTGAATATCACCAGCAGTCAGTGTACCTGCCCCTGATTTCTTTAAGATCAACGTGCATTCTTCACGATCATGAAGCTTTACAGCAACGTCTTTCAAATTCAGCAGGATTTCCTGAACGTCTTCCTGCACTCCTTCGATAGTGCTGTATTCATGCAAAACACCGTCAATTTCTACTTCAGTGATCGCCGCGCCAGGCATAGACGACAGCAGAATACGACGCAATGCATTCCCTAAAGTGTGACCAAAACCACGCTCCAGAGGTTCCAAAGTAATTTTGGCTCGATTTGCGCTTACTTCCTGCACATCAATGTGACGTGGTGTCAAAAAGTCGTTTGCTGAACGCTGCATAGATGCCCCTATTTGCAGTGAGATTACTTAGAGTACAATTCCACAATCAAGTTTTCGTTGATATCTTGCGAAAGGTCTGACCGCTCAGGGACAGAATTAAATTTACCTTCCAACTTTTTGCTATCAACTTCTACCCAAGAAACAGGCGCGCGTGTCGCCGCAACATCCAATGCGCTTTTAATTCGCAATTGATTTGCTGAACGCTCACGAACAGACACCACATCACCAGGCTTAACTTGGAATGATGGAATGTTTACCGACTGGCCATTCACCAGAATTGCTTTGTGTGAAACCAATTGACGCGCTTCCGCACGAGTAACACCAAAACCCATTCGATAAACAACATTATCTAAGCGACGCTCCAAAAGTTGCAGCAGGTTTTCGCCTGTTGCGCCCTTAATTCGAGCGGCTTCTGAATAATAATTACGGAACTGCTTTTCCAAAATCCCGTAAATACGTCTAACTTTTTGCTTTTCGCGTAGCTGAACGCCATAGTCGGATAAACGACCACGACGAGCACCATGTACACCTGGTGCAGTTTCGAGCTTACACTTTGAGTCTAACGCTCGAACACCACTTTTCAGGAACAGGTCAGTGCCTTCACGACGAGACAGCTTACACTTTGGACCAATATAACGTGCCATTAATCTCTGTCTCCTTATTAAACGCGACGCTTCTTGGGCGGGCGACAACCATTGTGTGGAATCGGTGTCACATCAGTGATGTTACTGATGCGATAACCCACCGCGTTTAATGCGCGTACCGCAGATTCACGACCTGGACCAGGACCTTTTACTTCTACGTCCAGGTTCTTAAGACCATATTCCTGTGCAGCTGTACCAGCGCGCTCAGCGGCGATCTGTGCTGCAAAAGGAGTGCTCTTACGCGATCCACGGAAACCGGAGCCACCGGCAGTCGCCCAACTCAGGGTGTTGCCTTGGCGGTCCGTAATGGTCACGATAGTGTTGTTAAAAGAAGCATGGATATGCGCGATACCATCGGCAACCTGCTTTTTAACCTTCTTACGTGACTTCGTACCTGGCTTTGCCATCTTCGATTTCCTATGTAAAAAACTTGTTCACACCAATTAAACTTAACGTTTTATTGGCTTCTTAGGACCTTTACGGGTGCGGGCATTATTCTTCGTATTCTGACCACGAACAGGCAGATTACGACGATGTCGAATACCACGATTACAACCCAAATCCATCAAGCGCTTAATATTCATCTGAATGTCGCGGCGAAGATCACCTTCTACTTCGAATTTACCTACTTCGGTGCGAATCTCATCAAGCTTAGCTTCATCAAGATCTGCAACCTTAGTAGACGGTTCGATACCGACTGCTTTACAGATGTCATTAGCACGGGTGCGACCAATTCCGAAGATATAGGTCAGGGAAATCACCGCATGCTTATTGTCAGGGATATTGACGCCTGCTATACGGGCCATTCAACTTACTCCGTCCATTAATAAAATTAATAGGGCTTGTGCCCTATTAACATGTATACCCCTCAAAACTGAGGGCGCGAAAGGATAGCGCCTGACTTTTCAAAAGGCAAGCACTAACTGAGTAACAGTAAAATCAGCCTTGGCGTTGCTTGTGCTTTGGATCTGAACAGATCACTCGCACAGAACCGTTGCGACGGATAATCTTACAGTTACGGCAGATTTTCTTTACGGATGCACGTACTTTCATGCTTAACTCCAAAACCAGACTTTAGAAAAGGCCGCCGGTTGATTTAAGGTTTGCTTTCTTCATTAAAGAAGAATATTGATGCGACATCAGATGACTTTGAACCTGAGACATAAAGTCCATAACCACCACAACAACAATCAATAGAGATGTTCCACCTAAGTAAAATGGAACATTAAACGCTACCACCAACCCCTGAGGTAATAGGGACACCGCTGTAATATATAAAGCTCCGAAAAACGTTAAACGAGCAGATACGCCATCAATATAGCGTGACGTCTGTTCACCTGGTCGAATACCTGGAATAAAAGCACCCGAACGTTTCAGATTTTCAGCAACATCCTTCGGATTAAAAGTTACAGCTGTATAAAAATAGCAGAAGAACACAACCGCCAAAGCAAACAACACAAGATACAACGGCTGATTAGGACCTAACAGAATTGCCACGTCTTGCAGCCACCCCATCCCTTCATTCTGCCCGAACCAGTTACCCAAAGAGGCTGGAAACAAGAGAATACTCGAAGCAAAAATAGGTGGTATCACACCAGCCATATTAATCTTGAGCGGCAAATGACTGCTTTGGGCCTGAAATACCTTCCGACCTTGTTGCCGCTTTGCATAGTTAATCGTAATTCGTCTTTGTCCGCGTTCTATGAACACAACAAAAGCAATAACTACGATTGCAATAATAGCAACCAGCAACAAAACAACGAAGTTCAAATCCCCTAAACGAGCTGACTCAAAGCTCTGAGCAATCGCTCCGGGCAGGCCAGCCACAATACCTGCAAAGATCAACAAGGAAATACCATTACCGATACCGCGCTCCGTTATCTGTTCTCCCAGCCACATCAAAAACATTGTACCTGTCGCGAAAGTTATGACGGCTACAAAGTAAAAGCTGAAACTGACTTCAAACGCGATACCCTGGCTTGCCAAACCTGCAGAAATTGCGAAGGACTGCACCAACGCCAACGCTAAAGTAAGGTATCTCGTATACTGGGACATCTTGCGACGCCCGGCTTCACCATCCTTCTTGAGCTGTTCTAACTGCGGGCTAACAATCGTTAACAGTTGCATGATAATCGACGCACTAATATAAGGCATAATACCTAAAGCAAAGATACTCATACGCTTTAAAGAACCACCGGAAAACATGTTCACCATGCCGAGAATGGTATCTTTATTTTTTTCAAATAATACTGCTAACTGTGCTGGATCAATGCCAGGTACAGGTACATGAGCTCCGATCCGAAATACCAGCAGCGCTAGCAAAACGAATCGTAGGCGAGCCCAAAGCTCGCCTAAACCGCTACCATTACCTGAAGGTAGTCCTTGAGTGGTCATTCGAGATTATTCCTCTACTTTGCCGCCAGCAGCTTCGATTGCTGCTTTAGCACCCTTGGTGACTTTCAAACCCTTAACTGTGACAGCAGATTTGATTTCGCCTGAAAGGATGACTCGTGCTCGTTGAATACTATGACTGATAACATCGGCCTTTTTCAAAGCTTCTAAATCAACCATATCACCTTCAACAAGGGACAATTCGTTTAAACGAATCTCAGCGACAAAAGGCGCTGTTCGAGAATTGAAACCAAATTTCGGTAACCGGCGCTGCAAAGGCATTTGACCACCTTCGAAGCCAGGCTTAACAGAACCACCTGAACGTGCCTTAAGGCCCTTGTGACCACGACCACCTGTCTTACCAAGACCGGAGCCTATACCACGACCAACACGTTTTGCAGCAGACTTAGAGCCCGCTGCTGGGCTTAAAGAATTCAAAAACATCGTATCACTCCTCAACGACGCGAACCATGTAGCTCACTTTGTTGATCATACCGCGCACAGCGGGGGTATCTTCGAGCTCACGAACCTGATTCATTTTACTCAGCCCCAAACCCTTAACTGTTGCGCGATGGCTAGGCTGAGTACCTATCGAACTACGGAACAACTGAACTTTAACTGTTTTATTAGCCATGGTACTTACCCCAGAATTTTTTCTACAGAAAGACCACGCTTAGCAGCAACATCATCCGGAGAACGCATCATGCTCAACCCTTTAACAGTTGCGCGAACAACGTTTGCAGGATTTGTCGAGCCATAGCATTTTGCCAGGATATTGTGGACTCCAGCGACTTCTAATACTGCGCGCATTGCACCACCGGCAATTACGCCAGTACCTTCAGATGCGGGCTGCATATACACCTTTGAACCACCATGACGAGCTGTCACGGGATATTGCAAAGTGCCGTCTACGATATTCACTTCAACCATGTTTCTGCGAGCAGAATCCATAGCTTTCTGAATAGCAACTGGAACTTCTTTCGCTTTACCGCGGCCAAAGCCCACCTTACCGTTGCCATCACCAACTACTGTCAAAGCGGTAAAACCAAAGATTCGACCACCTTTAACAACTTTCGCTACACGGTTAACCTGTACTAACTTTTCTTGCAGATCGCCGCCAGCTTGCACTTGATCATTATTTGCCATCATTCACACCTTAGAATTTCAGGCCGCCTTCACGGGCCGCGTCTGCCAAAGCTTTAACTCGACCGTGGTATTTAAAACCCGATCGATCAAAAGCAACTTCTTCTATACCTGCGGCTTTCGCTCGCTCGGCAACCAGTGCACCAACTTTTGATGCTGCATCAATATTACCTGTTGCACCAGAACGCAGTGTTTCGTCCAGTGTAGACGCGCTGGCAACAACTTGGCCACCATTTACCGCGATAACTTGCGCATATATATGCTGGTTTGAACGAGTAACGCACAAACGAGGGATACGCAATTCGGTGATTTTCGCGCGACTGCGACGAGCACGGCGTAAACGGGAAATTTTCTTTTCGCTCATAACCTATGCCCTTATTTCTTCTTAGCTTCTTTACGACGCACGTATTCATCAGCATAACGTACACCTTTGCCTTTATAAGGCTCTGGTGGACGGAAAGCTCGAATCTCCGCTGCGGCTTGCCCTAACAACTGTTTATCTGCGCTCTTCAGAACGATCTCAGTATTACTTGGCGACTCAGCAGTTACCCCTTCAGGCAACGCGTAGTCCACCGGATGAGAAAAGCCAAGAGTCAGATTAACTGTATTACCTGAAGCTTTCGCACGATAACCAACACCATTGAGCTGCAACTTCTTTTCAAAGCCAACAGTAACACCAACGACCATATTATTGACTAGAGCCCTCATAGTTCCCGACATCGCGTGAGCAACTTTGCCGCCATCGCGAGGTGTAAACGTCAGCTCTTCACCTTCTTGCTTGATTTCAACAGAAGGATGCTGCGCCTGAGAAAGAGAGATTTTCCCACCCTTAACAGTGATATGCTCCGCGTCTAACTTAACTTCAACACCAGAAGGAATCTTAACGGGATATTTAGCTATTCGAGACATTGCAATACTCCTGTTAAAAGACTTCGCAGACGACTTCACCACCGATACCAGCTGCTCGAGCCGCTCTATCAGTCATGACGCCTTTTGAAGTGGAGATGATTGCTACGCCTAAACCACCCGAAACTTTGGGTAAGTCCTGAGCACCACGATACTGGCGCAAACCTGGACGAGAAATACGTTTAATTGATTCGATAACCGGTTTACCCTCAAAGTATTTCAAATCAATGGTCATCACTTTCTTAACATCACCTTCGGTGGTGTAATCTGCGATATAACCCTCTGATTTCAACACTTCAGCAATTGCCACCTTCTGTTTGGAGGAAGGCATTGCAACTGCAGCATGACCGGAACGCTGAGCATTGCGAATACGAGTAAACATATCCGCAAGCGTGTCTTGCATACTCATTTGAAATTAACCTCTATGTGCAGCTTAACGCGGTAGCCGGAAATATAAACACCTCCGGCCCTGACCGTTTCACTTACCAACTAGCTTTTTTAAGACCGGGAACATTGCCTTGCATGGCTTGTTCACGGAGAACGTTACGGGACAGGCCAAATTTGCGATATACCGCATGTGGTCGACCAGTCACTTGGCAACGGCGCTGCATTCTAACAGGACTTGCGTCTTTTGGAAGCTTTTGCAGCGCAATTTGTGCTTCCCATACTTCTTCAGCTGAAGAATTTGGGTTGCTGATAATCGCCTTCAATGCAGCTCTCTTGCCTGCATATTTGGCAACAGTCTTAGCACGCTTTGCTTCGCGAGCCTTCATACTCTCTTTAGCCATGAACCTACCCCTTAGCTTTTGAACGGGAAGGACAACGCTTTCAATAGAGCGCGGCCTTCATCATTGGTGCGTGCAGTCGTTGTAATGGTAATATCCATCCCACGCAATTTATCGACCTTATCGTATTCGATTTCAGGAAAGATAATCTGCTCTTTAACACCCATGCTGTAGTTGCCACGACCATCGAACGACTTCGGATTGATACCACGGAAGTCACGCACACGCGGCAGCGAAATATCAACCAATCGATCCAAAAACTCCCACATGCGATCTTTACGCAGGGTCACTTTCGCACCAATCGGCCAGCCTTCACGAATTTTGAAACCGGCGACAGATTTGCGAGCCTTGGTAATTACAACTTTCTGACCAGCAATCGCTTCCAAATCTTTAACAGCACTTTCGAGCTGTTTTTTATCGCCAATCGCTTCACCGACACCCATATTTAAGGTTACTTTAGTGACGCGAGGAACTTCCATAACGTTCTTGTATCCGAACTCTTCTTGAAGCTTGGATACAACTTCAGATTTATATAAATCTTTAAGTCTTGACATAGTCGTATCCCTTATTCACCAATAACTTTTTGAGTGGACTTGAAGATTCGAACTTTTTTCCCATCCTTTGTCTCGAAACCAACGCGGTCGCCTTTGCTGGTTTCAGGATTGTAGATAGCAACGTTCGAGGCAGCGATAGGTGCTTCTCTCTCTATAATCCCACCCTGAATATTCATTTGGGGATTTGGTTTCTGATGCTTCTTAACAAGATTAACACCAGAAACCAGGAATTTATCACCTTTCTTCTCGTCAAAAATCACCTTGGTGATTTTGCCGCGCTTGCCTTTATCTTTACCGGCGATAACGACGACTTCGTCGCCTTTAATCAATTTACGCATTCTATTTCTCCATTTCCTGCAACCGTCTCGCACAGTGTAAGCCCTTTTGGGCTTACATTACTTCCGGTGCCAGGGAAATGATTTTCATGAATTTTTCAGTACGCAATTCACGAGTAACAGGACCAAAGATACGTGTACCCACTGGAGCTAGATTCGTGTTTAGCAATACTGCTGAATTGACGTCGAAGCGGACAACAGAACCATCCGGACGACGAACACCTTTTCTGGTGCGAACCACCACCGCGTTCATAACCTGACCTTTCTTAACTTTACCGCGAGGAATTGCTTCCTTCACAGAAACTTTGATCAGATCACCAACACCGGCATAACGACGGTGTGAACCACCCAAAACCTTAATACACTGGACGCGCTTGGCACCGCTGTTGTCAGCTACATCCAATACGGTTCCTGTTTGAATCATGTCTCAAACTCCCGAATTAAACGCGAACAGCGCGTTCATCGATACTCACCAACCGCCAAGTCTTGGTTTTGGACATCGGACGGCACTCTTCAACAGTCACTGTATCGCCAATCCCACACTCATTTTTTTCATCATGAGCATGAACTTTGGTAGAGCGCTTAACGAATTTCCCATAAATAGGGTGTTTCACTTTACGCTCTAGCAAAACAGTGATTGTTTTGTCAGCTTTGTTACTGACGACCTGACCAGTTACGGTACGAGCTGTTGACTCAGACATATTATGCACCTGCCTTCTCGTTCAGTACGGTTTTCACACGAGCAATGTCCTTACGAACCTGGCCCAGTACATGGGTCTGACTTAGCTGACCTGTTGCCTTTTGCATACGATACTTGAATTGATCTCGCAGTAGGTTCAACAGTGTGCTGTTCAGTTCCTCTACAGACTTTTCACGAAGATCTTTAGCGTTCATCACATCACCTGTCGCTTAACAAAGGCTGTCGCCACTGGGATCTTCGCTGCCGCTAAGCGAAACGCTTCGCGAGCCACGTCTTCAGCAACACCTTCCATTTCGTATAGAACTTTACCTGGTTGAATCTGGGCTACCCAATATTCAACATTACCTTTGCCTTTACCCTGACGCACTTCCAGAGGCTTTTGGGTAATAGGCTTATCAGGAAATACTCGAATCCAGATTTTACCGCCACGTTTGACGTGACGAGTCATCGCACGACGCGCTGCTTCAATCTGACGAGCAGTAATCCGGCCACGACCCGTTGCTTTCAGTGCGTATTCACCAAAGCTTACTTTGCTACCGCGCTGAGCCAGACCACGATTGCGACCTTTTTGCATTTTGCGGAATTTTGTACGTTTAGGCTGTAACATCTACGCACCCCTTATCGCTTAGCGTTTTTCTTAGGCTGAGCTTTAGCTTTGGCACGAACTTCTTCAATGCCACCTAAAATTTCGCCTTTGAAAATCCAGAGTTTAATGCCGATGATACCGTAAGTAGTACATGCTTCGGCAGTTGCATAGTCAATATCAGCACGCAAGGTGTGTAGTGGTACACGACCTTCCAGGTACCATTCTGAGCGAGCAATCTCAGCACCACCCAGACGACCAGATACCTGAACACGAATACCTTCAGCACCAGCACGCATAGCATTCTGCATGGCACGCTTCATCGCACGGCGGAACATAACTCGACGCTCAAGCTGACCAGCAATCGACTGAGCAACCAACTTGCTATCCAAGTCAGGTTTACGAATCTCTTCAATGTTGATATGGACAGGAATACCCATCATTTTGGTCAATTCTTGACGCAAACCTTCAACATCTTCACCTTTCTTGCCAATCACAATACCTGGACGAGCAGTATGGATAGAAATTGTTGCATTCTGTGCAGGACGCTCAATGACGATTTTACTGACAGATGCTTTTTCCAGTTTCTTTTCCAGATAGCTGCGAACTTCGATGTCGTTTAACAATTTATCTGAGTAAGTATCAGAACCTGCATACCAGACCGAGTTATGGTCTTTTACGATGCCGAGTCGGATACCAGTCGGATGAACCTTTTGACCCATTTGAACTTTCTCCTATTAATTCTGCTCGGCAACTTTTACCGTAATGTGGCTCGTACGTTTAAAAATACGATCCGCACGACCCTTGGCACGAGGACGAATGCGCTTCATCGTCGTACCCTCATCAACGAAGACAGTCGAAACTTTCAACTCATCAACGTCTGCACCGTTGTTGTGCTCAGCGTTTGCAATAGCAGACTCCAAAACTTTCTTGACCAAGTCAGCACCCTTTTTAGGGCTGAAAGTCAGGATATCCAAAGCTTCAGCAGCAGACTTACCGCGAATTAAATCCGCAATCAGACGGCCTTTCTGAGCAGACAGACGCGCACCGCGCAATACAGCTTGTGTTTCCATCTCATCTACCCCTTATCGCTTCGCTTTCTTATCCGCCGCATGACCCTTGTAGGTTCGAGTCAATGCAAACTCGCCCAACTTGTGACCAACCATATCTTCGGTTACGAACACAGGTACATGTTGACGGCCATTATGGACTGCAAAGGTCAACCCAACAAAATCTGGGAAGATTGTGGAGCGACGCGACCAGGTTTTAATAGGACGCTTATCGCCTGCTTCCAGTGCAGCCTCTACCTTTTTCATCAAGTGCAGGTCAACAAATGGACCTTTCTTAAGTGAACGTGGCACAGCCTTTTCCTCTTAATAATTACTTAGAACGACGACGTACAATATACTTATCAGTACGCTTGTTCTTACGTGTTTTGTAGCCCTTGGTTGGAACACCCCAAGGAGTAACCGGATGACGACCACCGGACGTACGACCTTCACCACCACCATGCGGGTGATCTACTGGGTTCATGGCAACACCACGAACAGTAGGGCGAACGCCGCGCCAGCGTGATGCACCGGCCTTACCTAATTGGCGTAAACTGTGCTCAGAATTACCGACTTCACCCAGCGTTGCCCGACAATCGGATAATACTTTACGCATTTCACCAGAACGTAAACGCAAGGTTGCATAAGAACCTTCACGAGCAACAAGCTGCACAGAAGTACCCGCAGAACGAGCAATCTGTCCACCTTTACCTGGTTTTAATTCAACGTTATGCACAACAGAACCGACAGGAATACTGCGTAGCGGCATAGTGTTGCCAACTTTAATTGGAGCGTGCTCACCAGAAATAATCTGATCACCTGCTTTCAAGCCGTTAGGTGCCAGGATATAGCGGCGTTCACCATCCAAATAACAAACCAGCGCAAGGTGCGCAGAGCGGTTTGGATCATATTCCAGGCGTTCTACTTTTGCAGAAATACCATCTTTATTACGCTTAAAGTCGACTAGACGATAATGGTGCTTGTGCCCGCCACCGATGTGACGAGTCGTAATACGACCAGCGTTGTTACGACCACCGGTTTTGGCTTTCTTCTCAACCAAAGCAGCATGAGGTGCACCTTTGTGCAATTCAGCATTAACGATTTTAGTCAGGTGACGACGTCCGGCTGACGTCGGTTTTGATTTGACAATTGCCATTGCTCGAAACCTCTACTTATTCTGCTGCCAGGAAATCAATTTCCTGACCTTCAGCCAGTCGAACGTAAGCTTTCTTAACATCGTTACGCTTACCCATGCCGCGCTGAGTGCGCTTGGTTTTACCCTTTTGGATAAGAGTACGTACCGATTGAACTTTTACGTCAAACAATTGCTCAACAGCTTTTTTGATTTCTGGTTTAGTCGCGTCATTCGCCACTTTGAAAACATACTGGCTGTTGCCTTCCGCTACGATTGTCGCTTTTTCAGAGATGTGCGGACCGAAAACGACCTGATAGATACGTTCCTGGTTCATGCGAATACCTCCTGCAACTTGTTAAGCGCTGCAACGGTTACCACAACTTTCTCGTAAGCAACCAAGCTGACTGGATTAACACCAGCAACATCACTTACTTCAATATGCGGAACGTTACGTGCAGACAGATAAAGATTCTGATCAACCTCTTCTGCAACAATCAATGCATTAGACACATTGATTTCTTTCATCTTGGACAGGAACGACTTGGTCTTTGGCTGATCAAATTTCAACTCATCAACCACAACCAGACGCTCTTGACGAACCAGCTCAGACAAGATTGACTTCATCGCACCGCGATACATCTTCTTATTAACTTTCTGAGACCAGTCTTGAGGCCCTCGCGCAAAAGCGTGACCACCGCCAACCCAGATCGGTGAGCGAATGGTACCGGCACGAGCACGCCCCGTTCCTTTCTGACGCCATGGCTTGGCACCGCCACCAGCAACTGCGGAACGACTCTTGGTTGCGCGAGTACCTTGACGTGCTCCAGCCAGATAAGCATTGACGACCTGATGAACCAGGGCCTCATTAAAATCTTTTCCAAAGGTTGCTTCGTTCAGTTCAACCTTTGACTCAGCGTTTGCAACTTGAATATCCATTGCCACCCCTTAGCCTTTCACTGCTGGTTGAACAAAAACATGTGCGCCGGTTGCACCAGGCACAGCACCTTTAATTAAAAGCAGATTGCGTTCTGCATCGACACGGACAACCTCAAGACACTGAACCGTTTTGCGCTCAGAGCCCATATGACCTGCCATCTTCTTACCTTTCCAAACACGACCAGGTGTTTGACATTGACCGATAGAACCGGGCGCGCGGTGAGAAAGAGAGTTACCGTGAGTTGCATCTTGAGTGCGGAAATTGTGGCGCTTAATAGCACCAGCGAAACCTTTACCTTTGGAGGCTCCAGTCACATCCACTTTCTGACCCGCTTCGAACAGTTCAACTGTTAATTCCTTGCCGGTTTCGTATTCAGAAACATCAGCAACGGTGAATTCACGAGTCACAACACCCATTTCAACATTAGCTTTTGCAAAGTGACCTGCCTCAGCTTTGCCAATCTGATTAGCACGCTTATTACCGGCGGTCAACTGAACTGCGCTATAACCATCGTTTTCCACAGATTTGATCTGAGAAATGCGATTTGGCGTTACTTCAAGAACCGTTACAGGGATTGAGGCACCTTCTTCAGTGAAGACACGCGTCATACCTGCTTTACGGCCTATCAAACCAATAGACATTTTTATTTCCTCTATGTACGGGGCTAAAACCCGCTATGGCCGCTCTTTCGAGCTGTTACAGTAGAGACTACTTCTACTTAAGTTTCCGCATTAGCTACTAAGGCTAATTTGGATATCCACACCTGCTGCCAAAACCAACTTCCGCAGTGCATCGACTGTTTTTTCAGTTGGCTCGACAATATCCAGCATGCGCTTGTGAGTACGAATTTCGTACTGATCACGCGCATCCTTGTTCACGTGCGGAGAGATCAGCACAGTGAAACGCTCTTTGCGTGTAGGAAGTGGAATAGGACCACGCACCTGCGCGCCTGTACGCTTCGCCGTGTCGACAATTTCTTGAGTCGACGCATCGATCAAGCGATGATCGAACGATTTCAAGCGAATTCTGATCTTTTGGTTCTGCATGTGACCAAAGCTCCAACAAGATTGTTAAACAGCGTTAAGACCCTCAAATTTGAGGGAGGCGTATTGTATGTATCTTGCACAGCACTGTCAATGAAAGTCTTGAATCAAAAAAATGGCCGTAAAACAATAAGTTATCTGGCAATGTTACATAACCTAACAATCTTGTTTGGCAATCTACCTTCATTTTCAGGACAACCCCAAAGCCTTATTCGATTAAGTGCATAACCATAAATATTTCCCCACATTACTTGGAACACCCTCAAAATGTGAACCAGTACCGCTTCACAGGAAAAATGGCGAGTTGAACTCCAAACATCAAACCTACTCTCTGCCCGGTATTTCCAGTTTCAAAGGTGCCGCCATCCCAGCCGGTTCGGCCAGCCTCCTTTACAGGCTGATTATCTATCTGGTTCCAGTCCCCCTGGGATACGAAGCTAAAATCCGCATTGATTGCTGACTCATTTTTTCGGGGTCGGCGTAAACCCTTCCCAGGAGCCTCAACCCCTGCATCCCTGCTGTGAATACCCCCGAAAAAATGACCTGAATCCGTGACTCCAGAGTGGATGCAGGGTGTAAGAGCTGAGTTCTATTTGTTTTGTTGTTCAAAAATTGCAGGCACACCCATAGGTTCACCCCAATTTTCGGGAAGCAAAGAGGAATCATTGCTGCGCACTGCGCCACTATAGGGTCACGGATCCTGGTCAGATCATTCCAAGATTCCACTAAATATAATTTCAATTGTTCGGTAAGATTCTGTTAAGTACTTAAAAACATACCTGTATATGGACAACTCAAAGTGGATTTTCAGTTTACTATTGTGGGCTTATGGAGGCGCAGTCGCCGGATTGAGCTTGCGTATACTGATGAAACGACGCCCAGTCGGCGGCACTCTTGCCTGGTTACTATTTGTCTATATCCTACCTGGTTTGGGAATCATCTTTTACCTGCTGTTTGGGGAACGATATTTGGGGCGCCTAAGAGCCAAACGTGCACTTAAACAGTTCCGTTATTACACAATCTGGCTGCAAAAAATATTGATTAAGCAAGAGGCTGCCCAGCTGGATGACAAACCACTGTTACCAATCATGCGTTTAATGAAGCACAGCCTTGGCATGCCGATTCTGTCCAGCCATCACTGGTCAATTTTTGACATACCGGAAAAACTTTTCGAGGCTCTTGTTGAGGACATAAATCAGGCGACAACAACCATATTCATGGAATTTTACATTATAGAACCCAGAGGTCGTGTTGAATCGGTATTAATCGCATTGGAACAAGCCAGCAAGAGGGGGGTGCATGTTTTCCTGATGTTGGACAGTGTCGGCTCAAATCATTTTTTACGCAGTCTCCGGTGCAAGAAGTTAATGGAGGAAGGCGTTAAGACCATAGGCGTCCTGCATGCCAACCTGCTCCGCATGACGTTGCGCCGACAAGATCTACGTCAACATAGAAAGATGATTGCCATTGATAACCGAATTGCATACACCGGAAGCATGAATCTGGCGGATCCAGAATACTTTAAAACCAGTTCAGGGCTTGGTCCATGGGTTGATATTATGGTTCGCTTAGAAGGTTCTATCGCGCCCGTTATTCAGGGAACCGTTATTTTTGATTGGGAAATGGAAACCGGCATACGCCTGGAAAAACATTTGATTCGGCCTGAGCCACAGCAATACACGGCTCCTGAGGCAAACCGGATGCAGCTGTTACCAAGCGGGCCTGCCATGTCAGATGAGTTATTGCTACAGGCCTTGTTAACAGCAATACATACTGCTGAGAACTCAGTTACCATAACAACCCCCTATTTCGTTCCAGACGAAGCTTTGCTTCAGGCCCTGAAAACCTCAGCCCGGCGGGGTTTGGAAGTTACAGTCATTCTGCCGTATAAAAACGATAGCCATCTGGCCCAATATGCAGGCCGCTCCTTTTACGAAGAATTATTGACTGCCGGTGTTTTTATCCAACGTTATCTGGGTGGATTTTTGCATAGCAAGACCGTCGTTATCGATGATAGTCAAGTGTTGATCGGGTCGGTCAATCTCGATATGCGCTCAATCTGGTTGAATTTTGAAGCAACATTGGTTGTCGATGATAAAAACTTCTGCGCTGCCGTAAAAAAAGTTATTGAAGGATATAAAATGAACTCTCAGCGCTTAACATTAAGTGAATGGCGCCAACGACCGATTAGCCAACGCATATTAGAAAATATTATTCAGTTAGCGAGCCCGTTACTGTAACAGGCTCGGGTCGAGCCATGCTATAAATCAAAATCAGCCAAGGTTGTCATATCAACTTTACTATCTATTGCGCCTACCAGATAGCTGGAAATCTCTACCTCTTGCGGTGCCACCTGAACGTGATCATTACTGACCCAGTTATCCATCCACGGCAAGGGGTTTTCGTTCACGCCATACATCCTTTCCAGTCCCAAGGCAGCCAAACGAGCATCGGTCAGATACTCGATATACTGCGATAAAATTCGGGTATTCAAGCCAATCATTGATCCTTCCTTAAATAGATATTCAGCCCAGGCTTTCTCTTGCTCTGCTGCCTCAAAAAACACTTGTCTGATATCTACTAACCGAGCTTTTGCGATCTCATGCATTTCAATGTCGTCATGCCCTGTTAACCATTGTTTGAGCATGAACTCAGTACCGCTCAGGTGCAGCGCTTCATCACGCGCAATCAACTTAATCAACTTGGCATTACCTTCCATTTTTGCGCTTTCTGCGAAAGCAAAACTGCATGCAAAACTGACATAAAATCGAATCGCCTCTAATACATTGACCGAGACCATGGTCATCAATAGCTTAGATTTAAGATCAACCACCTGCGAGGCCGGAATGTGTTCTGCAGGAGTCAAATGAAAATGCTGAACCGCCTTGATCAACTGATCATAGTGATCAGAAATTGAAACTGCCCGCTCCTGAATTTCTGGTGTTGATATAATGGAGTCAAATATTTTGTCGGGTTCAGTCACTATATTCCGAATAATATGTGTATAAGAACGTGAATGAACAGTTTCACTGAAAGACCAAGTCTCAATCCAGGTTTCCAGTTCAGGAAGCGATACGATTGGCAGTAATGCTATATTGGGTGATCGACCTTGCACGCTATCCAGCAAAGTCTGGTATTTCAGATTACTCAGAAAAATATGCTTTTCACTTTCCGACAGGGCAAGAAAATCTTTTCGGTCGCGACTAAGATCAACCTCCTCGGGTCGCCAGAAAAATGAAAGCTGTTTTTCGATCAGCTGCTCGAATATTGGGTAGCGCTGCTGATCATAACGCGCAATATTAACAGCCTCACCGAGAAACATCGGTTGTTTAAACGCATCAAACTGCTTTTGATTAAATGACTGGAAAGCCATAAGAACTCCTTAACGATCAGATAGTACAAGCGCCAGATGCGCAACTTTCTTCTGCTGACTTGTTGTGATTCTGCTGCGACCCATCACGAGTATTATGATAATAGAGCGTCTTCAGGCCGAGCTTATAGCTGGTTAGTAAATCGGACAGTAAGATCTGCATCGGTACTTTACGGTCTGCAAACATCTCTGGCTGATAACTGGTGTTGGCGGAAATCGATTGATCAACAAATTTTTGCATTACCGCAACCTGCTTAAGGTAAGCATCATTACCCTGTTGATTCCAAAGTAGATCATACTGATCAGCCAACTCAGAGATTTCAGGAACCACCTGTTTCAGCACACCATCTTTCGATGCTTTAACACTGACCAGGGCGCGTGGCGGTTCTATGCCATTGGTTGCATTACAGATTTGTGCTGATGTTTCCGAAGGCATTAAAGCGGTCAGCGTAGAATTGCGCATACCGAAGCGGGTAATACGGGCACGCAATGAGTGCCAATCACAATGTAATGGCTCATCAGATAATTTATCGACTTCAGCCTTATAACGATCAATCGGTAATGAACCTTGCGCCATTTTGGTTTCAGAAAAACCGTTGCACATCCCTTGCTCTTCCGCCAACCGACACGAAGCATTCATCAACTCATACTGAATCTTCTCGAAAGTTCGATGAGTGAGCCCAAGACTTTCCCGGCCCGTATAACGATAGCCATGCTTTGCGAGGAAATAAGCAAAGTTAATAACACCAATCCCCAGAGAACGTCGCTTCATGGTAGAAAGTTGTGCTGCTTTTACCGGGTAGCCTTGATAGTCCAGCAATGCATCCAGTGCCCGAACCAGCAAATCGGCCAAGGGCTCGATATCAGATAACTCCTGTAATTCACCAAGATTGATCGCCGCCAGTGTGCAAAGCGCAATTTCGCCTTGCTCATCCTCAAGTGATTGCAACGGTTTGGTCGGCAACGCAATTTCCATACAGAGATTTGATTGGCGTACTGGAGCCTGTTCGGCATCAAACGGACCAAACTCATTACAATGATCGACATGCTGAACATAAATGCGACCTGTTGATGCACGCTCCTGCAGCAACAGGGAAAACAATTCTCGCGCCGCAATCGTTTTACGTCGAATTTCTTTATCTGCTTCATATTGTTGATAAAGTTGCTCAAAACGTGACTGATTATCAAAGAATGCATCGTACAGACCCGGCACTTCACTTGGTGAAAATAATGAAATATGCTCGTCACGAATCAAGCGCTGATACATCAGTCGATTAATCTGCACGCCATAATCAAGATGACGGCAGCGGTTGTCCTCAACCCCTCGGTTATTTTTTAGAACCAGTAAATCTTCAGCCTCGATATGCCACAAAGGATAGAAAACAGTTGCTGCACCACCACGAATACCACCCTGAGAGCAGCTTTTAACAGCTGACTGGAAATGTTTATAAAATGGAATACAACCAGTATGAAATGCCTCACCACCGCGAATTGGCGACCCAATGCCACGGATGCGTCCGGCATTGACACCGATACCAGCGCGCTGGCTGACATAATTGACAATGCTGGAAGTCGTTGCGTTTATGGACTTCAAGGTATCGTCACATTCAATCAAGACACAGGAAGAGAACTGCCGCGTCGGGGTGCGAACACCAGCCATTATCGGTGTCGGCAAGCTGAACTTATGGGTGGATGCCGCGTCATAAAAGGCTTTGACGTAGTCCAAGCGAGTATCTGCCGGGTAACTCACAAACAGACAAGCACCAATTAACAGATATACGAACTGGGGGGACTCAAAAACGGTACCCGCTACACGATCCTGTAGCAAATATTTACCCTGTAATTGTTTTACCGCTGCATAGGCAAAGCTCAGATCGCGCTGGTGATTAATATGCTTTTGCAGCTCCTGCCACTCGGCTTCGCTATAGCGCTGCAAAAGCATCGGATCATAACGCCCCTTCTGCACCTGTTCAGTCACTTGCTCCAACAGAGTCGGAGGTTCAAACCGACCAAAAGCTTGTTTACGCAAATGAAAAATCGCCAGGCGCGCAGCAAAGAATTGATAGTCCGGGGTGGTTTCGGTAATCAGATCTGCTGCTGAACGAATCAGCATCTCATGAATTTCGCTTGTTGTTATTCCTTCATAGAACTGAATGCGAGCTTTTAACTCAACAGCAGAAACCGAAACATTCTTCAAACCTGTCTCGGCCCAATGCAAGACCTTATGGATTTTTTCCAGTTGCAAAGGTTCAAGCCGACCATCACGTTTTTTGATATTCAGATTCACCTTGTTTTTCCTGTAAACAAGGCAGGGCTCAACCACAGCAAATGCTGCAAGCTGAATAAGGACAAGTGCTGACTTGTCATCGGATCACCCCGCCCGATGGTTTAACACATCACCTGCCCTAACGGCAGATGGACGAGTTATTACGGCAGGTCTCCTGGCTTTGGTATGACACTCAGTTCACCTTCCCGGAATTTATATCCAGTGGCCTATCGAATTGAGCTAAACCATTACAGTTGCGGGGGCAGCTCCGGTCTCTCACCGGATTCCCTAGTAAGCAAAGCTTACTTCATCATGAGCCGTAATAACGCACTGGGCACTTTCAAAGAGTGCCCATGCAAAAATGGAAGACCACAAGATATAGTGCTAAAAAATAGAAGTCAAACCATATATAGTATGTTCAACTATCTTTCCCGGTTTAAAGCTGTGTCCGAAACAAATGGATTGGACTGTCGTTCCGCGCCAAAAGTGGATTCTGGACCGTGGCCAGGAATAAACCGGACATCATCGCCCAAAGGCCACAGCTTTTGAGTAATACTGCGAATAAGGGTTGCGTAGTCCCCCTTGGGGAAATCCGTTCGGCCAATACCTCCAGCGAACAGAACATCACCGACCCAAGCCAGTTTTTGCTTTTCATGGAAGAAAACAATATGACCCGGCGTATGACCTGGTGCTTCCAACACTCGAATAGACTCCTCTCCGAGCTGCAATCGCTGCCCCTCAACCAACCAGCCATTCGGCACTACGTTGCGCAATCCTGGCAAACCGTACATTCTGGCCTGCTGTTCGATGCCTTCCAACCAGAAATCATCCTCAGATGCGGGGCCAATAACCGGCAAACCAAGTTGCTCGCGTAGATCCTGCGCACCACCGGCATGATCAAGATGACCGTGTGTCAACCATACAGCTTTTAAGTTCACACCCTGGGCTTCTACGACTTGCAATAAAACATCAACATCACCACCGGCATCAATCAACACGGCATCAAGCGTTTGGTCACACCAGATTAGGGAACAGTTTTGGGCAAGGGCAGTCACGGGAATCGTCTGATAACGCAGCACAATAAATACTCTTCTGATAATATCCACTAATTGTAATGGATTTAATGGTCACAGCCAGCCGTTTTCACGAGCCAGACGTAACGCCTCAGTCCGGTTTTTTGTTCCTAGCTTACGGATGACTTCCGACAGAATATTACGCACCGTACCTTCTGAACGATGCACACCGACAGCAATTTCAGCGGTTGTTTTTCCCTCTTCGGCCAGTCGTAAAACCTGACGTTCACGATCCGAAAGCGGATCATCATTAAACGCCTCTTCGGGAACCAAAGAAGGATCAAACACTTTGCCTCCGCGCATGATTTTACGAAGTGCACGAGCCAGATCATCAGAAGGCGCTTCCTTGAGCAGGTAGCCATCAACCTGTAAAGTGACCGCACGGGCAACATAGCCTCGACGAGAGAAGGTGCTGAGCAATACCAGCTTGGGAGGAGATTCAAGTCGTCTTTTAATTTCAGCAGACAACTCCAGTCCGCCAAGACCAGGCATCTCGATATCGGTCAACACTATATCTACGCTATTATTTAGCAAATAGCGCAAAGCGCTCGTACCATCAGCACATTGGGCAACAATTTCAAAGCCACCCTGCAATTCCAGTAATGCACTGAGCGCGCCACGCACCATCCCTTGATCTTCAGCGATAAGAATTTTAATTGTTTTCATCACTACCACCCTGTATCAACTGATTAATAACCGCATGCAAACTGGTACCAGGATGCTGATTTTCCATTGACAATTTGCCACCCAAAACAGCAACCCGCTCTGACATTCCCGTCAACCCATTCCCATATTCGCCACCCCAGCCAACGCCATTATCCGCAATAATCAAATGCCAACGGTCTAATTTGTTAAACAATCGAATAGAGCATTGTGAAGCCTCTGAATGCCGAATCACATTGGTGATGGCTTCACGAATAATCAGGCTCAGAACATTCTCAACTTCACGGCTGATTCGGTTTGGCAAAGTGGCGGGAATTTGTGCCTGAACACCGGCTGATGCTAGTGACCGCTGAGCCAGCGCCACTTCACTGCGAAGATTACCTGAACGATAACCCGTCACGGCCTGGCGAACATCGGCCAGAGACGTTCGAGCTGTTTCAGCAATATCCTTGAGTTCAGATCGAGATACTTCAATTTGGTTTGCAGCAATCAGTTTTTCCGCCAGCTCCGCTTTCAACGCAATGGTTGACAAGGTATGCCCGAGAATATCATGCAGGTCCCGAGCAATACGTTCACGCTCGCGCTCACGAAACAGGTATTCAAGCTCTTCCTGCGCAATCAGCATGTCGCGTTGCGCATTGACATGTCTGAAAAACAGGTAGTTGGCATGACCGCCGAAAACAATCAGCAGAAAGAAAACCGCAGAAAAAACGGCAGGGAGTTGCCACCACCATGCCAACAGCACAACCCAGATAGCTTGCATGCAAAGCGCCAAGGATGCCCAGAAAAAACGTGATAGTTTGAGCAGATGAACCTGACCAAACAGGAAAAATACTGCTCCAGACCAATGCATTGACATTGCCCAGGAGGCAAGTAAGTTCAGGATTATATAATGCCCGGCAACATGTCGCTCGCCCTGCCAGAAACCATGATACCACTGCACCAGAAAGAGAGGCTGCAACAATACCAACTGCCAGGGGTTTGACGAGGAGCCACTGGTAAGAAAAATAACCGGAAATAACAGTGAACTGGCAGCAAAAAGATGTATCAGCCAGTCATACTGTAGAACATGCTTTCTCGGCAGTAACCTCATGAATAAATTGACTTACCTTTTCTATAACCGTTGTCAGATGGGCCTGATGACTGTGACCACTGGATTTTCTTGGTTTAAGGTCATGATCACCATCGGTCAGCCACTCAATACCGACTGTTTCAGGAACTCGATACTGTTGTACTTCTTCATAACTACCCATTGAATCGCGCTCTCCCTGGCAGATCAGAACATGAGCCTTGAGCCGATCAAAGTGATCGGTACGCACCTTTTCCGGTTTGCCAATCGCATGAAACGGATAGCCTAAGACCACAACACCGGCAAACGGTCGTTGCGCTGCCAGCAAAGTTGCCATTCGACCACCCATTGATTTCCCACCAATGACAGGATTGTCCAGACCCAGCTCATCAATTGTTTCAGCGAAATGCTCCAACAGTTTCGATTGTCGATCCGGCGGGCGGCGCTTGCCCGTTTCGCGTTGAATTTGCATGTAGCTGAACTCAAAGCGCACAACGTAAATTCCGTTATCCGCCAAGCCTTCTGCTGCCTGATTCATAAAGTCTGAATCCATTCCGGCACCGGCACCATGCGCCAGAACCAGAACAGGGGCTCCCTTATCTCCGTTTTCAATTATTGGTTTCACTTACTCAACCTTCTTCATTTATTATAGTTTTTTCAGAGCAGAAACCTTTACACAGTGCCAAACGGGATCTATCCGCTCGACAATCCGACTTCCTTATTTCGTTCCTGCCTCCGGTTTTCAGGCCCGCCCAGCCTTTGTTAGGCCACAACAGGCCTTAAATCACCAATTTGACCATATTTTGGCGTTTTTACCTTACGCCAAAAAACTGATACAACATCAGCCAAGAATAATACCCCCTTCTACAGGATAGCTTATGACTCGCCCACCTTTTCTCCTGCCGGTAACACTACTCGATTTTTTTATCTCAGGATGTGCTTCCATTCAACTGGAGAATGCGCAAGCCGATAAAATGAAAGTAGCCGTCCAGTTAACCCAACACAAAAATCAAACAGAAATTGATCTCCGAGTTACTCACGGGCTTTGGAATCAACCTGTTCAGCTAACAGCAGGTGACGCCTATCTCGTTTCAAAAACCGGTGAAATTACAACATTAATAAATTCAAGCCAAAAAGGCCATTACAGTTATCGTGGCCCTCTACTTGAAGACCTCTCATCAATGAATGTTGCTACTTTGGGTTCAGTCAATTTCCCTGAAATCAAGCAGATTCAACTAAATGGTCAAGAAACTTTTTCCGGTCAAACTTTTACCAAGGACGATCTGTTGAGAATATCATTACAATCGACGGAAGCAGGTGAACGCTATCTCATAAGTGAAGGAAAATGTTCAAAACACAGCTACCAGACCGAACAGCAGATTCCAACGGACGCTTATGACATTGAACTTGAATTGCACGATATCATGCGCAAAATAAACAGGGCAGCAAAAGCCAATTTAACCGGGATTATCCCGGTTACTCTGCGCATTGAAGAACGCTATAAACCGCAATGGCAGTCGCCATTTATTGCAGACAAGATTGCCGCTATCGACACAGCCAGCTTCAAGGTAGACACGGTCGGATTTAGATTCAGGGCAAGTTTTGGTCTCAAACTGGGCGATAATTTTTTCTTTAACCTGGCGAAAGACAATTACGAAGATAAATACTGTTATTGATTAAATCCGAAGGAAAGGTTGGTATATGGCTGATTAAACTGAACCAGCTTTTTCCTTTTTTGCAACTTTTTGCTGTAAAAGCCTCATAACGTTACGATTAAAATAAACCTGAATCCGTGACTCCTACAGTGGATGCAGAGTGTAAGAGCTTGATTTCTATTTGTTTTTCAAAAATTGCAGGTGCACCCATAGGTTCACCCCAATTTTTGGGAGACAAAGAGGAATCAATGGCTTGCGCACTGCGCCGCTATGGAGTCACGGATTCAGGTCCATATTGCTCTTGCAGAAGGTGTAGTAACAGCTTTCCTGTGAATTGATACAGAGCAACACTGAGTTATCTGATAGAACAGAGGAGATGGAATGGGTCTCGCCGGTATCGGCATATTAATGCTAATCGTCGTTTTCGTGATTTATATGCGAGTGGTTAACCGTCGATTTGACGGCCGGTTTCATCCGTCGCAGGAATCGCTAATGCTGGAGAAAATTGAGATTCTGGAGTCTATTGGGGATGACAGAGCCGCTTTGAAAATGGCTCGCGAATCATTGTCGGATTTCCCTGACAGCAAAGAATTGATCGAAAAAATTCAGTTTATCGAAAAACGTCTCGGCGACGGGCAATAATTTTCTCCAACCGCTGTTGCGACTGCTCAAGAACCTGTTGTCGCGCCGCTGTTTGCAAATAGCTCCAGCGCCGAATATCAACGAGTGTCCGCCCGCATCCGATGCATATATCGTCATCGTTCAATGTGCATCGCCTGATACAAGGGCTGGGTACGTCAGGATGAGTTTTATTCATGGACATCAGCCATCCATCACCGAGCAAATGCGTTCAGCCAAGCCTTAGTCATAGAACTGACTCCTTCGGGATTTTTTTGAAAAGATAGCATAGGTAGATGGCAATGAGCGGTTTGAGAGATAGGAAAATTGTAAACCTTTGAGCTGACACTGAAGGGTGTCAGCTCAAATTGAACTGTTCAGTAGTCATTCGAGTCCTGAATACTCAACTTGGAAGCCTGACCACTCAAGTGGTTAGGGTCAGTTTCCTGATCCAATTTAATCATCAGACGCAAGTCATTAGCAGAATCAGCATGAGACAGAGCATCTTCATAGGTAATCTCACCTCGGCTGTATGCCCGGAACAGAGCCTGATCAAATGTTTGCATTCCCTGTTCTGTGGATTTAGACATCAAGTCTTTGAGTAAATGCACTTCACCTTTACGAATATGGTCGGCAACCAATGGTGAGTTCAACATCACTTCGATTATCGCTTTTCGGCCCAGACCATCCGGTGTTGGTACCAATTGTTGGGCGACAAGGCCTCGCAGGTTCAACGACAGGTCCATCCACAACTGACGCTGACGCTCATGAGGGAAGAAGTGCATGATCCGGTCGAGCGCCTGGTTCGCGTTATTGGCATGCAAGGTTGCCAGACAAAGGTGGCCGGTTTCTGCAAACGCCAAGGCATACTCCATGGTTTCCCGGGTTCGAACCTCACCAATCATGATGACATCCGGTGCCTGTCGCAACGTGTTCTTCAAAGCGATTTCAAACGAGTCAGTATCAATACCGACCTCACGCTGGGTAATGATGCAGCCTTCATGCTGGTGAATAAATTCAATCGGGTCTTCGATAGAGATGATATGGCCTTTGGAGTTGCGATTACGATGACCGATCATCGCCGCCAAACTGGTGGATTTACCAGTGCCGGTAGCCCCAACAAAGATTACCAGGCCACGTTTGGCCATCGCCAGTCGTTTGATAACATCCGGCAAGCCCAATTCTTCAACTCGGGGAATGCGGGTTTCAATCCGACGCAACACCATGCCGGCCAGGTTACGTTGATGGAAGGCACTGCATCGAAAACGACCAATGCCACGAGCTGAAACCGCGAAGTTACATTCCTGAGACTCTTGAAACTCAACCCGCTGTTTGTCTGTCATCACAGATAAAACCAGCTCCCGGGTCTTTTCGGGGCTCAATGGATTCTTAGTGACCGGAACCACCTGCCCGTTTATTTTCATACTGGGTGGAACACCTGCGGTAATAAAAAGGTCAGATGCCCCTTTTTCAACCATCAGAAGAAGTAATTTATCGAATTCCATGGAATGCCTTTTACCCGCCGTAATTTAAATGGTAATCCACCAGCAACAGAGCTGTCCCTTTGCAGCACCAGCCATCCCTGTTCGCGTTGGTTTTACCGTTCTACATCTCAGTTAAACCTGACTAGGTGAATGCATCCCCGTGTCAGGCAACAGTTAAAAATTCTCTGGTTGCTTGGCCTTTTCACGCGCAATTTCGCGCGAAATAGTGCCCCTTTGTACCAGATTTTTTAGTGACTGATCCAGTGTCTGCATCCCATTCTGGGCCCCCGTCTGAATGGCCGAATACATCTGTGCCACCTTGTCTTCCCGTATCAGGTTTCGAATTGCCGGGGTTCCGACCATGATTTCATGTGCAGCCACACGACCACCACCATTCTTCTTTAACAATGTCTGCGAAATAACCGCCATCAGAGATTCTGACAACATTGAGCGTACCATTGACTTTTCCGCAGCCGGAAATACATCAACAATACGGTCAATGGTTTTAGCCGCAGACTGGGTGTGCAACGTACCGAAGACCATGTGGCCGGTTTCAGCCGCCTCCAGTGCCAGACGAATGGTTTCCAGGTCCCGCATTTCGCCAACCAGAATAATATCAGGGTCTTCCCGCAAGGCTGAACGCAAGGCTTCACTGAAGCCCAGAGTATCGCGGTGAACTTCACGCTGATTGACCAAACACTTTTTCGACTCGTGCACAAACTCGATCGGGTCTTCAATGGTCAGAATATGTTCATATTTGGTTTCATTCAAATAGTTAACCATCGCCGCGAGCGTTGTGGACTTACCCGAACCGGTCGGCCCGGTTACCAGACAGATACCACGCGCTGTATCAGCAATATCCTTGAACACCTGTCCCATGCCCAGATCTTCCATCGTTAACACTTTCGATGGAATAGTACGGAATACCGCCCCAGAACCCCGGTTTTGGGTAAACGCATTAACACGAAAACGTGCGACACCTGGCACTTCAAAGGAAAAGTCGGTTTCCCAGAATTCTTCAAAGTCTTTGCGCTGTTTGTCATTCATGATGTCATAGATCAACGCATGAACTTCTTTGTGCGACATAGGCGGCAAGTTAATACGGCGCACGTCACCATCTACACGAATCATAGGCGGCAATCCCGCTGACAGGTGTAAATCCGAGGCACCCTGCTTCGCACTAAATGCGAGTAATTCAGTAATGTCCATTAAATTCTCCGCAAACGAACTGTAAGATGAGCAACCAGTTCAGCTTAGCACAGCCGAGCATTCGGCTGATGATGATTGATTATAATGAGCATGTTCATGACAAACCAGCCAATCAACTCACGTATTACTGATATTCAAACACAGATCCAACACGCCTGCACTACAAGCGGCCGCTCACCAGATGAGATCTGCCTACTAGCTGTCAGCAAAACCAAGCCTCTGGCTGATCTGGTCGAAGCCTACCAGGCCGGTCAGCGTCATTTTGCCGAAAATTATGCCCAGGAAGCTATCGAAAAATGCACCTCGACACCGTTTAGTGATGCAATATGGCACTTCATCGGCCCCCTGCAATCGAACAAGACCCGGGGCATTGCCGAACACTTCGACTGGGTACACACCATTGACCGCTTCAAGATCGCCAATCGCCTCAGTGAACAACGCCCTGAGCATCTGTCACCGTTAAACGTACTGATTCAGGTAAATATATCAAATGACCCTGCTAAAGCCGGTGTGTTGCCGCACGAAGCTCCCGTGCTAGCCGACCAGATCGCCAAATTGCCCAATATCAAACTGCGCGGATTGATGACTATTACCGCCACCGATCTTGATAAAGTCACACTGACGCAACAGTTCAGCGAATTGAAAAAGTTGCAGATGACCCTTATAAAGCAGCATTCGAACTGTACAGAATTATCCATGGGCATGAGTGATGACTTTGAAGTCGCCATCGCCTGCGGTGCAACCATGGTTCGTATTGGCAGTCGCCTCTTTGGCGCCCGGACCACTTCTCACGCATAAACAGGAGATTCCTACCTGATGCAGACTCTCGGTTTCCTTGGTGCCGGCAATATGGCCGGCGCAATTATTCAGGGATTGCTCAACAATGGTTTTGATGCCAGCAAACTCACCATCTGCGATATGAATGCAGACAAGTTGGTTTCTTTTGCGCAGCAAGGCTGCAATATCACCCCCAATGCCAGCGACCTGTTTAATTGCGAGGCCGTACTGCTGGCGGTAAAACCACAGGTACTGAAAGACATTATCAGCCCGCTCGCGGAAACGGCACAACAACACAAACCACTGATACTCAGCGTTGTCGCCGCCATTGACGCCCGCAGCATTGAACATTGGCTAGGTGGTGATCTGGCTGTTATTCGCACCATGCCTAATACTCCGGCTCTGGTGATGGCTGGCGCAACCGGCCTTTATGCCAACACAAACGCCAGTACCAAGCACAAACAATTCGCCGAATCCATCTTCGAAAGTATCGGTCAGTATGCCTGGGTTGATGATGAGGCTTTGCTGCATTCAGTCACCGCCGCTGCAGGCAGCGCACCGGCTTATTTCTTTCGTTTTGCCGAGGCAATGATCAAAACCGCAACGCTGCAGGGGCTAACCAAAGCACAGGCACGCACTCTGATTGGCCAGACAATGCTGGGCGCGGCAAAAATGATCAACGAGACACAGACCAGCGTGGACCAAATGCGCATCAATGTCTGTTCACCCAACGGCACAACCGAGCGAGCCATCAACAGCTTTGATGCAGACAACATTGATCAAGTAGTTGAAAACGCAATGAAAGCCTGTTTTGATCGTTCGATCGAACTTTCTGAATTACTCGGCGAAGCCTCGTTAAAGGATAAATAGGAGATACTATGTCACTGATAGCCATGATTCTGAATACCATTTTCGGAATAGTTCTAGTTTCTCTGGTCGCTCGCTTCCTGGCACAAATGGCACGTGCTGATTTTTACAACCCATTGGCACAAACGGTTATCAAGATTACAGACCCTTTCATCAAACCAATGAGAAAGATCATCCCCAGCATTGCCGGCATGGATACAGCATCACTGATTGCCATTCTACTCGGACAGCTACTGCTCGCCTGCCTGATAGTATTGCTCAGCAGACATAACCCGATTCATTTTATCTCTGAACTTATTGTCTGGTCATTTATCGCCGTCTGCTCGCTAATTCTTTCGGTCATTAAGTGGTCGATGATTATCGTTGCGATTTCCAGCTTCATTCTGATGGGCCAGCACAATCCATTTGTGCATTTTATCGCGCAGATGATCGAACCCTTTGTTGGACCGTTCCGTCGCCTGAATCTGCAGATCGGCATGCTGGATCTTTCATTTATGGTGGCATTCTTTGTTATTTACATTATCCAAGATTACATACTCCTAGGCTTCGTCGGCCAATACACCGGTTACCAACCTGGAATATTCTTTGGTGGCTAACTGAAAATTGCAAAAAAGAAGCACTTTTAATACAGAGCTTATAAAATGCCCAAAACCATCCCTGCCGACAGTGTCGGTCTGGTCGATCCGCAAATCGTTACCTTTAACGAGCCGCTGCCTTTACGCAGCGGCCGTACCATAAACAGCTATGAACTTGTTTACGAAACCTATGGCACACTGGATGCCGAATGTGCCAATGCTATTCTGATCTGCCATGCACTCAGCGGGAATCATCACGCTGCTGGTTTCAACAGAGAAGATGAAGACAAACCAGGTTGGTGGGACAGTTGTATCGGCCCAGGCAAAGCGATTGATACCAATCGCTTTTTTGTCGTCGCCCTGAATAATCTGGGTGGCTGCCACGGTTCAACCGGACCAACCAGCATCAACCCGGAAACCGGCGAACCTTATGGCCCCGATTTTCCAATTATGGCAATCCGTGACTGGGTAAAAAGCCAGGCCCGTCTTGCGGATTATCTCGGTATCAACAAATGGCATTCGGTTATCGGTGGCTCTCTCGGTGGAATGCAGGCACTGCGCTGGTCGATTGATTATCCAGACCGGCTGGATCGTTGTATCGTCATTGCCGCAGCTCCGAAATTGTCAGCACAAAACATAGCCTTTAACGAAGTCGCACGGCAGGCCATCACCTCCGATCCTGAATTCCATAGTGGTTATTACTACAAACACAATACGTTACCGCGCAAAGGTCTCGCGCTGGCGAGAATGCTCGGTCACATCACTTATCTATCCGACGATTCGATGCGGGAAAAATTCGGTCGAGATCTGAAAACCGGGAAGCTCAACTTCAATTATGATATCGACTTTGAAGTGGAGAGCTACCTGCGTTATCAAGGGGAACGCTTTTCGGACAAATTTGATGCCAATACTTATCTGCTGATGACCAAAGCGCTGGATTATTATGATCCAGCGGCCGATCACAATCATGACTTAAGCCAATGCCTGTCACAAACCAAGTGCCGTTTCCTGGTCGTATCGTTTTCAACCGACTGGCGTTTTGCACCACAGCGCAGCAAAGAAATTGTGGATGCATTAATGCGAGCACAGAAGCCGGTTTCCTATCTGGAAATCGACGCACCACAAGGCCACGACGCTTTTCTGTTTCCAATTCCAGAATATGTTCAGATTCTCAGCAGCTTTCTATCTCAGGAGATCAGACATGCGCAGTGATTTAAGCTTGCTGACCCGCTGGATCAGCGAAGGAGAGCGCGTTCTTGATCTTGGTTGCGGTGATGGCGCATTACTTGCCCACCTGACCAAAGAAAAACGTATTGTCGGCTACGGCATGGAAATCGACACCCAGAATATTCTGCAATGCGTTGGCAAAGGGGTTGACGTGATTCACCAGGATCTGAACGAAGGCCTGTCCTATATCGACGACAAGAGCTTTGACACAGTAATCATGACTCAGTCTTTGCAACAGACCAACGCACCCGACCGGATTCTCAGCGAGATGGTTCGAATCGGAAAACGAGCCATCGTTACATTTCCAAATTTTGGTCATTGGACGACACGAATTTATCTGGGTCTGCGAGGTAAAATGCCAATGTCCGAGGTAATGCCGTACCGCTGGTACAATACACCGAACATTCATTTCTGTACTTTCAAAGATTTTGAAATTCTGTGCAAAGAGCAGAACGTGCGAATTCTGACTCGGACAGTCGTTGACAATGATCACCTGGAAAACTGGAAAATTCGCCTGATGCCGAATATCCTTGGCGAAATTGCGCTCTACCATATTGAGAAAAAATAACGGAAGGCAGACATGAAAACGTTGATCACAACCCTGCTGTTCAGTGTACTGAGCGTCACGGCACTTGCTGAACAGAAAGTGGAATTTAACGGTTATGAGATGCACTACATTGTGCTGAACACAACTGAAGTACCTGCTGATATCGCCAAACGCTACCAGTTCAATCGCTCCGGTAAGCGCGCCTTTATCAATCTGTCGATACTCAAACAAACAGACGATGGCTATGGATCTGCTGTTCCCGCGACTGTCAACGCGGTAGAAAGAACATTGCTGGGCCAAAAGCTGGACATCTCATTGCGGGAAATTCGCGAAGGCGATGCGATCTATTATATTGGTGACTTCCCAATTTTTGATCGTGAGGTACTCTGGTTTGACGTTAACCTGACATTGCAGGACGGCACCCAGTTTTCCTACACCTTTGATCAACAGGTCTGGCAAGAATAAGAAGGCTCTGCGTTCCTATTTCAGATGGTCGGTATTATCAGGGATAATTATTACCTGAATCCGTGACTCCATAACGGCGCAGTACGCAAGCCATTAATTCTTTTTTGCCTCTCAATAATTTCAATGAACCTATGGGTGCGCCGACATTTTTTTGAAAAACACCTGAATCCGTGACTCCAGAGTGGATGCAGGGTATAAGAGCTTGATTTCTATTTGTTTTCCAAAATTTGCAGGTGCACCCATAGGTTCATTGAAATTTTTGGGAAGCGAATAGGAATCAATGGCTTGCGCACTGCGCCGCTATGGAGTCACGGATTCAAGCATTACCTTCCCAGGTAAAAAATTATCGGTTTCAGCCACAGTCGTCGACAAGAAATGATGAACTCACTCAAAAGAAACATGAGCGCCTGAGAAAATTTAAAAACATTTCTTGTATTGCATCGATTAATCTTGCGAAACTCATCAAACTTCATTTCAACTCAGTGATGACTATTTGGCATTATTCATTCACGATATAAGCTAGAGTCCAACATATCCTTGGAATAAATCGTACAAACCAGCTTATTTAGCCATTAGTCATATTTACTCCTAAACCAATCATAATAATCAATTAATTGTTCAAACGAGCTTTCTTTTTTCTTAAGTTCCATGTTCAAAATAAAAATCGATATTTGAAATAATCATTTTGAGGTCTTTTTAAATCTCTCAAAACCATAAAAAAAGACTATCTATAGTCTACTAGTCACATTTACGTATCAGCGTGCTTTATTCACGGAATCTTATAACTTATTTCAACCAAATATTTTGAACAATTTGGCTAAGCAAAATCATAAAAAAACACCTCTAGCTAGAAAGGTAAAGAATATAAACCGTTACTTTTGGCCAGTTATTAAAACGCAATTCGGAATCATAATTACCTCGCCATCGATGAATAAAATTCGTCGATAAAAAAATAATTTATTTGGGGAAACCAAGAATGAAAAAACTTTATATCGCCATCGCTTCTGCCAGTGCTTTAGCCGCAACTTCTTCATTCGCTGCTGGCGTTGACAATAAGACTGACGGCTTGACGTTGGATGTAAGCAGTAAAGTTGAGGTTGCTTACACGAAAAGCGAAGTCAAAGATTCTGATGCCACCCTAGACACCAACAATATAGACTTAAATGTTGAGGCTTCCTACACTGCGGCCTCTGGTGTAAAAGCTTTTTCTGTATTCAAAACTGAATTCCTGTCGCCAAGCACCAGCTATGTAGGGATCGGTTACATGGATTCAGAACTAACAGTTGGTAATCACGCACTAGGTAGCGATAATTTCGGTATCGGCCAAGATTTTGACTTTGGCGTTGGTAATGCTCTTGGTAAAACCAGTGGAACCGATGTGATTAAAGCTTCTTACTCTAACAGCGGCATCACATTGATCGCATCTGCTGATATTGCAGAAGGTGATGCTGATGAATCTGCTTTGGATGTCTATGGCAGCTATGAAACAAGTGGCATTACGGTTGCAGCCACGCTCCAGTCCCAAAAAGAAAATTCTAATGCAGATTCCATGACCTATTTTGGTATCAGCGGAAAGTATGTAATGGATGCCATTACCGCAGGTGCTGAATTCACCTATGACTCAGATGGCAAAAACATGGCCTATGAAGTAGCAGGCGCCTATGCTGCCACCGATATGATGACTGTAGCTGCTGGTTTCGGTCAAATGATTTATGATGATAGTACTATGGATACGTTGTCACAATACTATGTAAATGCCAGCTACAAGCTTGTCGACAATGCCGCAGTATATGCAGAATTAGGTGGCGATAGCGACGACAATACTGATCTTGCTTACACCGCAGGCATGTACGTTAAATTCTAATTTTTAGCTAGATACCTAAGGCATTCACTAACAGGTGAATGCCATTTTTACTTTTAACATTGCAAGGATTTTTTATAAAAAAATGCCTGATACGTAGACATTTTTTTATAGAGAAAAAAATTTTTTGTCTGTGCAATTCACACAGGTAAATACCATTTCCATCCCAGTGGCAAATGGGGCGGAACGAGAAGTTAATCTTCTTAGATTCCCAATAAAGTTAGCGGCTAGCCCAGTCATTGAAGCGAGCCACCGTTTCAATTTCTGATGCCGCTCTTTTTTTGTCAATAAGTAGTTTCTTTCGCCTTAGTTATTTCCTCTTTAAATATCAACGTTTACTCGACTCGCTTAACATTAACCTGAATCCGTGACTCCAGAGCGGCGCAGTGCGCCGCTCTGGAGTCACGGATTCAGGATTAAGTTGCTGCTCACTTGCCGTTGATACCCCGCTATTCATTTATATCCCTCGTTGACCATAAAAAATCAGAATGCAGGTTCCTGGCTTTTGTCTATTGACTACGGGTTCAGTTTATTTCTCAAACGTACCGATATCCGGTGTAGAACCATCCTTTAGATAAAGTAGTCAACATCTGGCAAGCTGCCATCGGATTTACCAAGTCTCAACAACTGATCAATATTCATGCCTTTGGAATCGCTGGAGGTGCCTTCTTAATACAGGTTTTATTCAACCTGAATCCGTGACTTCTTCAGTGGATGTAGGGTGTAAGAGCTTGATTTCTATTTTTTTCAAGAATTGCAGGTGCACCCATAGGTTTACCCCACTTTGTGAGAAGCAAAGAGGAATCAATGGCTTGCCCACTGCGTCGCTGTGGAGTTACGGATTCAGGTATCACATAACGGGCTTAACTCTCACCTCCAGCATCCGCGAAGTGCTAAACTACGGCATCATTTGAAGCTGAGTAACCTTGAATCATGTATTGCAAAAAAGACTGGGTGCTTGCATCCAACAACGCTGGCAAATTAAAGGAATTCAGTGAACTGCTGGCGCCGATGTCCATTACTATTCAGCCGCAAAAAGCCTTTGCCGTGGAGGACGCCATTGAGGATGGCCTGAGCTTTATCGAAAACGCGATCATCAAAGCACGCCACGCATCCCGCGCCACCGGTTTACCAGCCTTGTCCGACGATTCCGGTTTGGAAGTCGATGCATTGAATGGTGCACCCGGTATTTATAGCGCACGTTATGCTTCGATGGACGGCGGTGAGAAATCCGATACCCGAAATCTGGAAAAAGTGCTGCACGAGATGCAAAATGAAACCAACCGCACAGCGCGCTTCCATTGTGTACTGGCTTTCGTTCGCCATGCTGACGACCCGACCCCCATCGTTATCCAGGGCGTATGGGAGGGTTCTCTGCTGAACCAACCTCGTGGCGAAAACGGCTTTGGCTATGACCCTGTTTTCTGGGTAGAAGAACATGGCTGTGCCTCTGCCGAACTGAGCAAAGAGCAGAAAAACCAGCTCAGCCATCGCGGCAAGGCGGTACGCGCCTTTATCAAGAAGATGGAAAGCCTGCTGTGACTCCGAGTCTGCCACCGTTGGCAATTTATGTTCACATTCCCTGGTGTGTCCGCAAATGCCCTTATTGCGATTTCAATTCACATGCGCTCAATAACGGATCATTACCCGAAGTGGCATTTCTGGCCCGATTGACTGAAGATATCCGTCAGGATGCACCATTGGCTCAGGGGCGGCGTGCAGGTTCGGTTTTCTTCGGCGGAGGCACACCAAGCCTGTTGTCGGCTGATGCGGTGTCACACATTATTCATCTGTTGAGAAATGAAGTCGGCTTAACCAGTGACGCCGAAATCACGCTGGAGGCTAATCCAGGCACCTTTGAAGCAGATAAGTTTGCCGGTTTCCGCGCCAGCGGTGTGAATCGACTCTCGCTTGGTGTTCAGAGTTTTCACAATGAACAGTTACAGCGCCTGGGCCGAATCCATTCATCAGAAGATGCCATCAGGGCGATCAAAACCGCAAGAAATGTCGGCTTTGAGAACTTCAATATCGATCTGATGCATGGTCTGCCAAAACAAACACCGGAACAGGCACTGGCGGATCTTGATCACGCCATGGACCTGCAACCAACACATCTGAGCTGGTATCAGCTGACCATTGAACAAAACACCGAGTTCTATCGTCACCCTCCAACGTTGCCTGAAGATGAACAGCTTTGGGAGATTCAGCAACAGGGACAACAACGGCTCGCAGAACGGGGTTTTGCACAGTATGAAGTCTCCGCGTTCGCGCAGGGTGAACACTACAGTCAACATAACCTGAACTACTGGCGTTATGGCGATTATCTTGGTATTGGTCCCGGTGCACACGGCAAAAACACTACCATAACTAATGGCGTCGAGATCACCCGCAGCCGCAAAACCCGGCTGCCAAAAGACTACCTCAATAATCAGCGACCATTAGTGCGTATTGAAGAGCCAATCGCAATAAAGGATCGACCTTTTGACTATTTTGTGAATACTTTACGCTTGCGTGAAACCGTTTCATTAACACAATTCGAACGTAGCACAGGCCTGATGATCCGTGACATAGAACCGGTTTTGGCAGAAGCGGAAAAACATGGCTGGCTGATTCGTAATGGTGACTTACTTTCCACAACTGAATCAGGTTACCTATACTTGAATGAAGTTCTATCACTCTGGCTGGGCGACGCATGAAAGAACGATTGATGCTGTTTGGTTATTCCACACTCTGGTGGCTGATAACACCATTCCTCTTGCTTCGCCTCTGGCTTAAAGGTCGCCATCAAAAGGGGTATCGTCGCCGTATCGGTGAACGTTTTGGCTTCTGGCCCCAGATGCCAGAAAAATGCTTGTGGGTTCATGCTGTCAGTGTTGGTGAAACCATGGCGGCACGTAGCCTTATCGAAACCTGGCTGAGAGAGCATCCTGATATTCCGGTGGTGATTTCCTCAACCACCGTCACGGGCTCGCAAACAGTACACCGGCTGTTTGAAAGTCGCGTTTATAATGCTTATCTGCCATGGGATATGCACCTGATCATGCGCCGCCTGGTGCAACGATTGAAACCACACCTGCTTGTAATCATGGAAACCGAGCTGTGGCCCAACCTGATCCACGCCTGTTATGCAGAACAGATTCCGGTTTTGGTGGCCAACGCCCGCTTATCGGAAAAATCACAGAAAGGCTATGCTCGTGTAGCATCGCTCACCCGGCCGATGCTGAACCACTTGGCCGCCATTGCAGCACAATACACCCCGGATGCTGATCGCTTTGCGCAGTTGGGCGTGGACGAACGCAAGATCCAGGTTACCGGTTCGATCAAATTCGATATCAAACTGGATGCGCAAACTGCTTCCACAGCCCAAAGACTCAAGGCAGAATTGGGCCGACGCCCTATCTGGGTCGCCGCCTGCACTCACGAAGGTGAAGAAGAAAAGGTACTGCGCGCACATAGCAAGGTTAAAATTAAGTTGCCCAATGCCCTGTTGATTCTGGTGCCACGCCATCCAGAACGCGCAGACAGGATTGCAGGTCTGCTTTACAAGCAGCATTTTAATTTTGTTCGCCGTAGCCACAATGAACTGCCACGATCTGAGCATTCGGTTTTTCTGGTCGATACCCTGGGTGAACTGATGAGCTTTTATTCCGTTGCCCAGGCAGCCTTTGTCGGCAATACGTTGAACGCTGGCGGCGGACACAACCCGATTGAGCCCGCGGCCTTAGCCAAACCAGTATTGCTGGGGCCATCCTTTTTCAATTTCCAGTCCATCATTGAAGCCATGCGCAGTGAACAGGCGGTGGTGATTATTCAGGATGATGATGAACTGAAAAACCGTATTCTCGGCCTGTTACAGTCCAAAGACCTGCGCGATACCTATGGCCAGCGCGCCTATTTGTTCTATCAGCAACAACAGGGAGCATTGAAGCGACTGATGACCTGGATTGAAGATGTCATTGATCTGAACGACAATAAGCCGAAGAATCCCTTACTGATCCGGCGCAAAACGGTCAATGAGGATAACAGCCCCAACTGATCTGAAGCAGTATGAAAGCCCTATTCAAATTTGTTTTGATCTCCAACCTTAGCGCGGCGATTGTGACGACTATTGGTTACTGGTTTGTTCCGATTATCAGTGCGCAGAAAATTGTCGACCTTATGTTTATTATCGGCCTGCTGTTCTGGACCGCCTCAACGGTGGCTCGCATGGGCAACAGTCGGCTAAAAAAAGCGGACACCGCCTACCATCTGGTCATGGAAAACCCGCAACACATATTGGGGACTGACCATCTGGCTTCCCGATTGTTGATCGCTGGTATTCCGCCACTGGCCGGTGCCATTGTTATTGGTGTCATCTTTTACTGAGATACTTATGAAAAACGCTGCAAAGATCGCCTGTGCCCGACATATTCTGGTCAAGACCCATGAACAAGCCGAACAGATTAAAAAACGACTGGATCGTGGTGAAGACTTCGACAAACTGGCAAAAAAATTCTCGACCTGCCCATCGGCAAAACGAGGTGGCGACCTTGGTGAATTTCGTCGTGGTCAAATGGTGAAGGCATTTGATAATGTCGTGTTTAACAAGGAGATATTAGTGATTCATGGGCCAATCAAAACTCAATTTGGCTTCCATCTGATCCAGACCATTTATCGAAATTAAATTTGCTTTGTTTTGGCCATCCATCAAATCAAAGCGTTTTCTAAGATCAATAAATCTGCAACCAAGAAACGTGTAGCTGGCTACCCATTCCTTACTTTGTATTGTGTATATAGCAACCCAGTTTTCACTCGGACCACTCAATCAAGTCACCCAACATCTGCATTATTCGCGGAGATTATACTTCTGGCACTGATACTGCTTTAGCATGACACGCCATCAGGTACGCACCTGATACATACCTGAATCCGTGACTCCTTCAGTGGATGCAGGGTGTAAGAGCTTGATTTCTATTTGTTTTTTAAAAATTGTAGGGCACCCGTAGGTGTACCCCAATTTCTGGGAAGCAAAGAGGAATCAATGGCTTACGCACTGCGCCGCTATAGAGTCACGAATTCAGGACATATATATACACAAAAGAGATGCGAACAATGCGTAAACTGACCACTATTTTTTCAGCCTTGACTCTCTCCGCCGCCGCCACTGTCGCCAGCGCCAATTGCGATCCTGGTGAAGTAGTCGCCAAACTAAGCCACGTAACCGGCGGTACAACTCACCCTAAAGTTGTTGCTGCCAACAAACTGGCTGAGCGGGTGAATAAGGAACTGAACGGAAAATTATGCATTGAGGTTTATCCTAACTCGACCCTGTTCGGCGACAGCAAAGAATTAGAAGCACTGCTTCTGGGTGACGTGCAAATTCTTGCGCCATCATTATCCAAGTTTGGAGCCTACACAGAAAAATTCGGCGTGTTCGACCTGCCGTTTATTTTCAAGGACATCGATGCCGCCATCGCCTTTACTCAAGCCGATGCCGGTCAGGATCTGTTAAATGAAATGGCAGATATCGGCTTCATCGGTCTGGGTTATTGGATGTCTGGCATGAAGTATTTCTCCGCCAATAAACCATTGCTGGTACCAAGCGACGCCAACGGCCTGAAATTCCGTGTTCAGGCCTCCGATGTTGCCAAAGCCATGATCAAAGCCATGGGTGCTTCACCTCAACCAATGGCATTTTCTGAAGTCTACGGTGCACTACAAACCGGCGTTGTTGATGGACAGGAAAACACCTGGTCCAACATCTATACCAAGAAATTCTTTGAAGTTCAGGACTCCATCACGGAAACCAACCACCAGTTACTGGCCTACCTGTTCATGACATCAAGCGATTTCCTGGATTCACTGGATGACGATGTACGTGAACAGTTCCTGAAAATAGCTCGTGAGGTCACACTGGAAGCCAACCTCGATGTCAAAGCCAAAGAAGCGGCTAACCGTGAAAACATCCTCAAAGCAGGTGGCACCATCAACACCCTGACTGCAAAACAACGCGAAGCCTGGGTTAATGCCATGAAGCCTGTCTGGAAGCAATTTGAAAAAGCGATCGGCAAGGATCTGATCAGCGCTGCTTCCGGTTCCTGAGTCAGCAATTTCTGCGTGCAGAGTTAAGCACTCATTTGCTGTTCGGGGTGATGCCATGTATCACCCTTTTACAGATTCCTATTATTGCCCATAAATTACAGGAGCATGTTTATGGCTGCCTATTGGCCCCATTTATCTCTTCTGATCCTGATTGCTGTACTCTGGCTACTGGAACTGAGGTTCTACAACATCATGCATCACATCGAAGAACATATTTTGATCACCATTATTGCATTAATTATGGTGGTCTCATTCGGGCAGGTCGTCGCCCGTTACGGCTTTAATACTGGTTGGTCGGCTGCATTGGAATTTAACACCATCATGTTTTCCTGGCTGATTCTGTTTGGTATGAGCTATGGCATTAAGACCAATTTGCATCTTGGTGTAGATATCGTTCTCAAAGCATTACCAAAGCCGGTTGAAAAATTACTCGCGCTGTTTGGTGCGCTTTGTGTCATAGGCTATGGCCTGATTTTGCTTGACCCATTCTGGCTTGAAGCGCTTGGCTTTAAAGTTCGAGGCGGTGCAATCGATTACTGGGCAAAAATGTTCAAGATTGGTATTGGAGCAGAAGAATTGCGCTATCCAATGTGGGCTCAGGAGTGGTTCGGCATTCAGGCCCGGGTACATCGCTGGGTTATTCTGTCGCCGTTGCTATTGGGTCTTGCTTTGATGGTATTGCGTGGTACGCAGGCATTTATCGATATTTTTACTGGCAAACGTGAGGCATTGATCAGCGCGCATGAAGCTGAAGACCTTGTTGAAGAAAACAAAAATATCTTGGCGGAGTAACAGCTAATGGATGCACTGATTTTATTTGCGCTGGTTCTCGGCCTGCTCTTCGCTGGTGTCCCGGTTGGTATTTCGCTGGGCCTGTCGTCAATTCTATTTGTCACCTTTATTTCTCATGACTCATTATCGTCGGTTGCGATTTCACTTTTTGGCGTTGGCAATCATTACACCTTATTGGCGATTCCCTTTTTTATTCTGGCATCATCATTCATGTCTACCGGTGGTGTTGCCAAACGGTTGATTGATTTTGCTATTGCCGCTGTCGGACATTTCCGTGGTGGTTTAGCCATGGCATCGGTACTTGCCTGTATGATGTTTGCAGCTCTGTCTGGATCATCGCCAGCAACAGTGGTTGCCATAGGCTCCATCGCCATCGCCGGTATGCGTAAGGTGGGATATTCGAAAGAATTTGCCTCCGGTATTATCGCCAATGCAGGAACACTCGGTATTCTGATTCCACCTTCTATCGTGATGGTGGTTTATGCGGCGTCCACCGACGTCTCGGTTGGTCGGATGTTCCTTGCCGGCATAATTCCCGGTGCCCTGGCTGGCGCAATGCTGATGCTGGCAATTTATGTCGTTGCTCGCAAACGCAACCTGCCAGCAGAAAGCTGGAAGGGCATGTTTTATCTGCTTCATGCCGGTAAGCAGGCCAGTTGGGGACTGTTTCTGGTCATTATTATCATGGGTGGTATTTATGGTGGCGTATTTACACCAACCGAGGCAGCCATTGTTGCAGCCATCTACTCGATGTGGGTCGCATTGTTTGTTTATCGCGATATGGGGCCATTGCAACCGCATCCTTGGTTGCAAGATAGCGATACAGACGTTTCCCGTGTTGGTTTCCAAGGTACAGCATACGGTGCATCGTTGTTTTTTATGGTGTCTATCCTTACGTTCTTTGCCGTTGGCACCAGTGAAGAAGGCATGCAAGCCAGTCACTGGTTAAGCATCACCATTGTCAGTGCTGTGGTATGTATTGCCTATATTCAATGGCGCAAAACCGATGATTTCAGCCTGGCGAACGCCTTGGCGGCGGCAGTACCGATATGGCGCCGTAATGTCGGCCTGATGCTGAAACTGCTTATTCCAGCAATCTTTGGTGGGCAATCCCGCCAGACCATTCTGGAAGGCACCCGCACCACTATCATGCTGATGTTTATCATCGCTAACGCACTGTTGTTTGCCCATACGCTGTCCGCAGAACGAATCCCGCAAATGATCACTGAGTGGATGGTGGGTATTGGTTTTAACTGGTTCACCTTCCTGATTGCCGTCAACATTCTGCTGTTGATTGGTGGACAGTTTATGGAACCTTCTGGCTTGCTGGTCATTGTGGCGCCTGTTGTCTTCCCGATTGCCATGGAACTGGGAGTCGATCCGATCCACCTCGGCATCATCATGGTGGTTAATATGGAAATTGGCATGATCACTCCGCCGATAGGGCTGAATCTGTTTGTGACCTCAGGGATTACCGGCATGAGTCTGTCACAGGTAGTTCGGGCGGCACTGCCGTTCGTTGCGGTATTAATGGTGTTCCTGATTATGGTGACCTATATTCCGGCTATTTCCAGTTGGTTGCCAACGCTGATGATGGGGCCGGAAATAGTGACAAAATAACCACCGACATGACGATCAACATTTCCGACGACACCGAACGGTTGCCTTTGAAATCCTGATTGTCCGCAGAGGGCTAGTAACTCACGGGCAATCAGGCAAAATGTGACGGGATATTTTTCTCCGATTCGCTGAGCGAAGGTCGGTGACAAATTACCTCCGGCATCGAGAAGTTAAAGTACCCATGAGGCTACCTGAGCATGATGTTCGTCGTAAAGGAATGAACAATCAGATACGTGGCAACACGACAGAGGCTTCCAAACCCAACCCTATCCGATTCCTTAATTTAAGCTGGCCACCGTGCGCATGAATGATATTACGCGCAATACTTAAACCAAGGCCGGCACCACCGGTATTACGATTACGTGATGCTTCCAGCCGTACATAGGGAGAAAACACTTCTTCGAGCTTTTCTTCAGCAATGCCGGGACCTTTATCAACCACGTAGATTTTTAACTCGGTACGACTATCCACAACATCGATTCGAACTTCCTTGCCGTAAAAAATGGCGTTGTTTATCAGGTTTGACAATGCTCGTTTAAAGGCCAGCGGTTTGCCATGAAGCGGACGTTTGGCAATACCCTGTATCTGCACATCGTGGCCCATCAGCTTGAATTCGTCTTTAAAGGTCCGTAGAAGCTGATTGATATTGATGGCTTCCGTGACTTCATGAATGTCGGTACTTTTACCGAGATCCAGCGCACCACGAACCATTGATTCCAACTCAGTCAGATCCTGATTCATTTTACGCTTAGTATCGGACTCTTCCATTAACTCGGTGCGTAAACGCAAACGGGTGATAGGTGTTTTCAGATCGTGTGAAATGGCAGAAAACAGGCGCGCCCGGTCTTCAACAAAACGCAGTATCCTTTCTTGCATAAAGTTAAACGCCATTGCCGTTTCACGCACTTCGCGCGTACCTTCAACCTGCAGCGGTTTTAGGTCATGCTCAATATCGATACCCAGATGAAGTGCGGCGTTGGCAAGTTTGATCATTGGTCGCGTTAACCAGCGAATCATTATCCAACTCGTCACAATCATCATTACCAGCATAATGACGATAAAGATCAGTTGATCAAAGCCCAGATAGCTACCCTCAGACAAGTAGTATGGCTCACGTAGCAAACCCGCCAGATATAACCATTCATGGTTACCAATAGGCACCTGAGCAACCAGGACCGGAGCAGGATTCGCGCCACTGATTAACGAACCCTGGGCCCAGCGCTCAGGCAACTCCGAGAGCCGAATGCCGTTATACACCCGAAGCTGGCGCGGATCGGCAAACTCAACTCTTAAACCATCCACGCGACTGCCGTAGCTGGCTTCAACGACAGCAACAAATTCATCCAGAAAAGTCCGTTTCAGGTTGGAATTAACAATAGGTTGAACATCAAGATATTCAGAATTGATAGAGACCAGATAACGAGCCCCACCCATGTCTCGCAACTGATTCAGGATAATGTGTCGATATTCAGCCGGAAACGCGCGAATAAATTCAACAGTCGAAAAAATCGAGTTCGCCATATCCTCGGCCATTTCACGACCACGCTCAGCCCGTCTGTTCTCAAGTACGTTAATCCACAGAAAATTACTGATCAGAAATGCCCCCAGCAGGCCAGCGATCATAAAGATCAAAAAACGACTGAACAGAGAAGAAGGCCTGCGAAACACGTCAGCTATTCACCATAACCGGAGTAGTCAGAATATAACCAGCGCCACGCACTGTTTTGATAACCTGTGGTGACTTGCCATCATCGCGCAATTTGGAACGTAAACGGCTAATCTGAACATCAATGGAGCGATCCAACGGAGAAGCATCACGACCGCGCAAATGGAGTGAAAGATCATCACGAGAAAGCACTTCTCCCGGCCGACTGAGGAACAGCCGCAGCAGGTTGAAATCCGCACCATTCAATGATTCCGGAAGTTCAGACTGATATTGCAACTCACGATTGGTCAGATTGAGCTTAAATTGGCCAAATTGAATAACTTCGATCGCTTTTTGAGACGGCGTTTCATCAAACCGGCGTAACACCGCTTTAATTCTCGCCAGCAATTCTCGTGGATTGAATGGTTTGGAAACGTAATCATCTGCACCGAGTTCAAGCCCAATAATCCGGTCAGTTTCATCGCTACCTGCGGTAAGCATGATAATCGGAATGCTGGAATAACTGCGAACCTCCTTGCACAGGATAAAACCATCATCACCCGGTAGCATAATATCCAGGATGATCAAGTCGAAATGCTTGGTTTTCAGTAACCGACGCATAGCATTCCCTTCTTCCGCTGACGCCACTGTAAAACCATTCTTTTGCAGGTATACGGTTAAAAGCTCTCGAATCTCCTGATCATCATCGACAACTAACAGTCGTTTTTGGTGTTCTGAAGTCATAACAATTTGTTCTTTTTGTCTTTTTTGGCAGTACATCGTGTCCCTCACAGAAGAATAAATCCTGTCAACAACCGATGGTCAAAACCGAATAATAAAACAGTGACAGTCTAGGCGTAATGTGAAGGCTCGACTAGTGTAGTGTCTTGAATAAAACCTGTATTAAGAAAGCACCTCCAGGTGTTCACCGCGAGGCGCAGCTCGAAGGCAATGGCCCCTCCTCCCTTGTCAAGAGCTGGAACGAAGCGGTGGACTTCTGAAGGGCTTCTCGAAGAGTGGGTCGCCGTTTTTACGAATAATAACTTTAAACCGGCGGGTCATCTTAATATGCGCTTTATTCAAGACACTACACTAGTGTAGCGTCTTGAATAAAACCTGTATTAAGAAAGCACCTCCAGATGTTCACCGCGAGGCGCAGCTCGAAGGCAATGGCCCCTCCCTTGTCAAGAGCTGGAACGAAGCGGTGGACTTCTGGAGGGCTGCTCGAAGAGTGGCCGCCGTTTTTCCGAATAATACCTATGCCGCAACGTTAAACCGGCGGGTCATCTTAATATGCGTTTTACTCAAGACACTACACTAGCATCTCTTGGTAATTTCTCAACTAAACTGATTTCAGCCATAACAGAATAAGCTTAGCAGCCTATGCCCGAAGCACCTCAGCCTGATGATCGATGCAACGGTTTTATCCAAAGCCGAAAAGCATCATCAGCCCACGTCCAACACGTTATTTCCCGCTTCATGACGGTCAACGAAGGGCGTATGGCTCGCATCAGAGACGGTCTGCAAGTCAGACAGCAGCAATGTTTCGATCTGCTGCCTCTGCTGTTTCATACCAATGTAGAGAGCCTGCCTGGCTATACAGATAACCCGAATACACCACAGGGTTTTGCCAATTACCATCCAGATGATGCACTGTTGCGATTGGCACGTATTCTGACCAGAGGCCAAGTCAGTTCACAACTGAAACTGTCCAAACCCCAGTTGTCAGCACTGTACCTGATGGGCTCCAGCGGCAGTATAGGACAGTCGACCAGCTCTGATCTGGATATCTGGATTTGTTATGACTCAGGACTGAACGCCGATGAAATTCAATTACTGGAGGAAAAAAGTCGGCGGGTCACAAACTGGGGCAATGGCTTCAATCTGGAAATTCATTTTTTCCTAATGGATTCACATCAATTTCAAGGCGGCGAGCAGCAATCACTGACTGGCGAAAATTGTGGTTCAACCCAGCACACGTTACTTCTGGATGAATTTTATCGTTCTGTTGTGGTACTGGCAGGCAATATCCCGGCCTGGTGGCTCATCCCCACTGAATGTGAGTCTGATTATCAAAACACCTTGCAGGGTATGTTCGATGATGGACTGATCAACGCTAAAAACTGTACCGACTTCGGTGCCGTCGGTCGATTACCGGCCGGGGAATTTATCGGTGCTGGCCTCTGGCAAATTTATAAAGCGATTGACAGGCCCTACAAATCGGTATTGAAGCTGATATTGCTGGAAATCTACGCCAGCCAGTATCCAGATATCGAAAGCTTGGCTCATAAATTCAAGAAGTCGATTTATCGTATGCAGCTATCACTGAACGATCTCGACCCCTATGTCATGCTTTATAACTATATAGAAGATTACCTGACTGAACGGGACGAATTACAACGGCTGGCTCTGATTCGGCGTTGCTTTTATTTCAAAGTCGGACTGAACCTGTCCAAGAAGAATACGCGTACTTATAACTGGCGCCGAGAATTACTGGATTATCTCGTTCATTCCTGGGGTTGGACTGCCCAGGAAATTTTACATCTCGACAAATATCGCTCCTGGACAGTGGAGCAAGTTCTTAAAGAGCGCCGCCTTCTGGTCAACGAGTTGACCCATAGCTACCGTTTTCTGACTGAATTCGCTGCCGAACATCATAGTGAACATATGATGAGTCAGCGCGATCTGTTGATACTGAGCCGTAAACTACATGCAGCCTTTGATCGACGCCCAGGAAAAATAGATTTCATCAACATAGGTTTGGAGGTTGATCTCAGCCATGAGCGAGTGCGACTGTACGAACGCGAAAGCAAAACCGAGCTAGGCCTTTATTTATGGGCTGCCTACAATAAACCCCTGGATGAGGATCCAGCACCATCACCATTGAAGTACTCCAAAAGTTTCTTGGAAACTCTGCTCTGGTGCCATTTAAATGGTCTGATTTCCGCTCACCTTCACATTCCAGTGTTCCCTAAGCAGCAGAAAATTAATGAATATGAGATTCGTATGACGCTGTCATCAATGCGCCAGCTGATTCCACTGCCGATGCAGAAAATTAAAAGTACCAGTTTCTATAATCCGGCGATTCTGACAAAAGTGATACTGTTTATTAACTTAGGACGCGACCCACTGCATTACTTGTCAGCAAAAGGTCTGCAGAAAATCTCAGCAAGAAGTAATAGCCTTGACTTTAGTGCGTTACGGGAGAATCTGGTGCTTAGCCTGGACATGGTGTTGATCAACAATTGGGGGGAAGTGGTTGTTGAACACTTTATCGATGATAACGCGATGGCAAAGGCACTTAAATTTCTGGTTAATCGGGTAAACAAACAATCGCGTTCGGGTTTACCGGTCATTCACACAGTTTGCCACAATCAGACCCGGCCCCAAGCTATTGCCAAACGAATTCAGGATCTCTTTGATGATGCGTTAAGTGCGCTGTGCCATATTTCACGCCCTCAAAATACTCGTTTTATTTTCAGCCTCAGCGAACACTTTTTATTATTTCAACGGATTAACAAAGTAACCCAATTTGTCCAACTTGATAGCCAAAAAGCGTTGGAGCAACATCTTTCACAAGAACAAGCTGAGTTCAGTCCTGTCGTTTTTGACCGGCAGTTTCACGCTGACAACAAACCATTGGGGGCATTGTTCAGGCACAGTCAACCAAACCGCATTATTGTTGGTTTTTCCATTGTCGGCCAAAATGCTCAGCTCTATCTGATTGACGAACAAGGCTCATTGGTAGAGTTTGCTCAGTCTGCAAAAGACGTCGCAACATTATTGGCGCCATTGGTTCGGTTTCTGAAAATTACCGAACATCGACAGAATGGCAGTGCAGCTGATGTATTGACCGTGCAACGCGACATCCATGCGTTTCAGATTCAGAATAACGATCAAGCCAATATTCTTAAACGCATCAAGCTGGAAGGATTGCTGTCCAAAGGGCGTTACATCAGCATTCAGGCGAATGTCGATATGGATGAGCAAGGGAAATACAGCTACCTGGTAAACTGTAATGAGCGCGAGTTTCTCAGTACAGATCTGGGCAATAATTTATACAACACCATTGCATCCTTCGTATTAGGCTTACGAATGTCTGGTGAGAAGTACCCTATCTATATTACTGATCTGGCATTAAGTGAAAGCGTTATCGAAGACTTGCCATTCGGACGTGACCAGACACTACATTACATCCAACTGAAGCTAAAGCTGGAAAAACGTATAAATGAAGCAATGGATAATCTATAGCCTGCATCCGTGACTCCAGAGTGAATGCAGGGTGTAAGAGCTTGATTTCGATTTGTTTTTCAAAAATTGTAGGTACTCCCATAGGTTCATTGAAATTTTTGGGAAGCAAAGAGGAATCAATGGCTTGCGCACTGCGCCGCTATGGAGGCACGGATTCAGGTATAGGTAAGTACTTACTCACAAGAGTTAACCGTCTTTACCGACAATATCTTGATCCAGATAGTCGAGGTTGGGAATGACCGCTTTACCTAACTGAGTAATAACAGCCATCTTTTCCGCTTCACCAACTGAAGCCTGAACATCCTCACGAACTTCCATATCAGTCAGCTTCATCATGCGCGGAATCCCCTGAACCAGAACCGCAAAAAAATGATAGCGGGTTCTATTACCAATAGTGTTAAAAATAGCCAGCCGAGCACTGCTGGTATCGCGACCACGAACCTGACTATTAGCTATTTCAAAGCTGATGACCGGTATTAACTCACCCCGCCATTCAACATTACCCAAGGCCCAGGGCGGTGCCGATCCTATGGGTTGCAAGTGCTGCATGCCGACCACCTCGGCAATCATAACGTTAGGCACCAACAGGTTCTTATTCTGCAGTGGCACCAGCAGGCTGGAGACAACATTGACCTCGCGCTTTGCAGTAATACGGGTTGGAGTTTTCATGTTTCTACCTCAATTTCAGGCCGCCTGAACGCTATGCTCAGCCAGCCAACGAATCAGTTTTTCTGCCATTTCAGCCGGGGTACCACGCCAATCGACTACGCCAGTTTCATCAGCTGAATCCGGCATTGAACTTTGTACACAGCTATCCGTTGTTTGCGCCCAGACAGTGCCACCCTGCTCTTTTACCAATGATGCTCCCAAGGCACCATCACTGCCCATACCACTGAAGATGATGGTATGACAACGGTCAGCATAGTGTTCAGAAACATTTTTCAGCAAATGATCATGACTCGGACCATAAGGACCGCTCCATGGAGCGTTTTGCCAAAGGATTCCGTGGTTATCAGTGAATTTGATCTCATTGTTTACCGGCACAACATAAACCTTACCATTTGCCATCTGCAAACCATGCTCACCATCCACTACGCTCAAATGCGTATGTCTTCCAATAGAATGAACCAACGCCCCAAGGCAACCTGCATCAATATGTTGAGCGTACAAAAACGTAGCAGGAATATCACCGGGAAGCAGATCGAGAAATTCTTTTACCGCTTGCGGGCCACCCAGAGACGCACAGAGAACCCAGATCGGCCCCAAATCAGGACTAGGCGCCAGGCGCAATGCCTCTGGCAACGCATAAACAGGTTGTTGCGGTTTTGAGACCAGAGACTCCAGATTGATTTCTGGAGCAGTCATTGCCGCTTCAACAGGCGGGGCAAACGATTCAAGCTTTTCCCGAATACGTCGATTCCAACGCGGAAATTCTTCATCACCCTGCCCAGGAATATTACCGTCACCAAACAGCACTGGGGCATCCGTCAGCTCAAGTATTTCCTGAATCAAATCCGCCCACTGGTCATCTACATCACCCAATTCCACTACCCACAAACGAATAGTTTCATTTGAGAGAAATTTCTTGTTCAGCCTATCGGGTGACGTATTGACGGCCACTTCATAACCTGCATTCTGAACGGCTAACTGCATCTGATGCTGAACCAGAGGCGTCGAACCTATAATACCAACGCGATTATGATGGCCGTTCATACACCTTAGCTCTCTGCCAACAATTGTTCGATCATTTCTAACAAAGGTCCTTCCTGGAATGGTTTACCCAAATATTCATTAACACCAATGGACAAAGCTCGCTCGCGGTGCTTACTACCTGTTCGAGAGGTAATCATAATAATCGGAATATGTTTCAGACGTTCATCATGACGTACTCGGGAAGCGACTTCGAAACCATCCATGTAAGGCATTTCGATATCCAACAGAATCAGATCAGGAATTTCGTCGATCATCTGAGCAATAGCATCAGCACCATGTTTGGCAAGCATAACTTCCATACCATTACGCTCCAGCAAACGGCTGGTTACCTTACGAACAGTAACGGAGTCGTCGCAGACCATTACACGGGCAGGGCCATCTTTCTTACGTTTCTCAGGTACTGCTTCCTGCTCAAGCAATACAGGTGTAGCCTGGCCTTCAATAGCCAGTTCAGAACGAATCAGTGCAGACAGATCCAGAATCACCACCACAGAACCATCACCAAGGATAGTTGCACCAGAAACACCTGGAACCTTGCTAAACTGCATGCCCAACGATTTCACAACAATTTCTCGTGACCCCATCAGACGATCAACATGCAGCGCCATGGAATGACGATCATCGCTACCGCGCACCAGAACCAAAGGTACGGACTGATCCAGACCCGTTATATTAGGTACCACTCCTGAGTGCAAAAAGGCTCCCATATACTCAAGACGATAGCGACTGCCACCATACTCAAATAATGGCGCATTTGGCTGATAATATTCGTTCAGCTGTTTTGGTGTTACCCGCACAATACCTTCGATAGAAGTCAACGGCAGCGCGTACAGGTCATCCTGCAGATTTACCATAAGAGCCCGGTTAACGGATACCGTAAAGGGTAGGCGAATGGTGAACAACGTTCCCCGATTTCTTTCAGAGTCGATGAAAATTGAACCACCCAGCTGCTTGACCTCAGAATTAACGACATCCATACCAACGCCGCGACCAGATATCTGTGTTACTCGCTCAGCAGTACTAAACCCGGCTTCAAGAATAAACTGCATGATCTCCGTTTCATTCAGATCTGAACTGGCTTGCATCAAACCACGTTCAATCGCCCGGCTTCGAATACGATCGATATCCAGTCCTTTACCATCATCGTCAAGGCGTAACACGATGTCACTGCCCTCACGGGATAGATCCAGACGAATAACACCAGTCAACGCTTTTCCGTTCTGCTGGCGTTCTTCTGGCTTCTCGATACCGTGGTCAACTGCGTTACGCAAAAGGTGTTCAAGTGGCGAAATCATCCGCTCCAAGACAGTACGATCAACTTCACCTTCGGCATTGCCAATGACAAAATCGATCTGCTTACCCAATTCACTGGCAACCTGACGCACAATCCTGCGTAATCTAGGCAGCAAACGACTAAACGGAACCATGCGAGTGCGCATCAACCCTTCTTGCAGCTCAGTATTAATACGGGACTGCTGCAACAAAATGGTTTCTGCATCACGGGTTTTATCAGTCAACGTAGACTTCAAATCCTGAAGGTCATATGCAGCCTCCATCAATGATCGTGACAACTGCTGGATCTGGGAGTAACGGTCCATTTCCAGAGGGTCAAAGTCTTCGTAGTTGGTTTCTTCTGCACGTTCCTGACGGAACAGAATCTGTGCCTCCGTCTCCATATCCAGACGCCGAACATGGTCGCGCAGACGATCAATAGTCTGATCCATATCGCTCAGCGTAAAGCTGAAGTCACTGACTTCCTGCTCCAGTCGGGCACGGGCAATAGAGGTTTCCCCTGCCAGGTTCACCAACCCTTCCAGCAGGTTGGCATTGACCTTGACCGTTTCCTGAGGCTGAACACGGCGTGCACCGCCGCGAGCATTGTCAGGCTCAGATCGTTTGTCATCGGCTTCAAGCGCTTTGGATTTGAACGGTACAACATTGGATTCTATTTTTTCTGCGGTAGCGTCTGCTTCTTCACTCTGATCTGATGAACTAACATTCAAATCATCCATCCGATCCAGTTCATCGGCTTCCATTTCAGAAGCAAGCTGGATCACACTGGGACCAAAGCCACCTTCGCCACCATGGTCTTTCAACAGGTTTTGCAATTGCTCAATTCGACTGACCAGCTGATCCTGCCGACTCAATATCTCTGTGAAAAAATTATCATCAAGCGGTAACTTATCCTGTTGCGCTTTAATCACAAAGGTTTCAAAGTCATGAGATAAATCGCCCAAGTCTCTCAGGCGTGCCAGACGGGCTCCTCCTTTAAGAGTATGCAACACCCGTTTCATTTCATCGGAATGCACATCATTTTCAGGATCGGTACGCCAGTCTTCGACAGCATTTTCCAACTCGTTCAGTAACTCACTCGCCTCATCAATGAAAATCTCAAGAATATCGAAATCAACATCTTCCGGCAGGTTATATTCTTGTACGATCGAAGAGGATACTGCTTTGGCTGCTCCTTCAGAACCTTCGTCCCCAGAATCAGCTTCTACAGCCCCTTCTTCTTCAGATGTCGATGTTTCATCGTTTGGGTCATCGACTTCGGCAACTGGAGGCAGTTCCTCTTCTACAACAGGTCTCAACTCAACAGGCTTGGGTGGCTCACCAGGATTAGCTCTGAAACTGGCAATAGCTGACACCAGATCCGGGGCCGACTCACATGACATACTGCTTTCAATATCACCGACCATCACTGCCAAACGATCATGGCACTGTTGCAGTAAAGCAATCAGGCCATCTGACGCTTTGTATTGGCTTTGTGCCAAACCTTCGTACAAGAATTCAAGCTCGTGAGCCAAATCACCCAAAGGTTTGATCTCGGCCATTCGGGCTCCACCCTTCAAGGTGTGCAAGTCACGCTGCAAGCCTTCAACTTCACGGGTGTTTTGAGTATCGAGAGCCCAACTCTCAAGTGATCGTTGAATGCTTTCCAGAATATCATTGGCCTCTTCCAGAAAGATCTCGACAAGCTCTGCATCACCTTCAATATGGAAACGCTCTGATGGAGTAACACTAATCGGTCTAGATAGTGAAGGCACAACTGGAGGTGATTCAGCCTCACTTTGAGGACTGGCAGCTTCAGACAGATATTCCGGTTCTTGTTCGTCAACTTCTTCGGCCGGAGCATCTTCAGGTAACGCTATGTTATAAGGAACAGCATGCAGATCAAAAAACTGCTGCAATCGTTCTGAAAATAGAGCGTCCTTACGAATTGACTGACCGGCAGCCAAGCGATCCATCATCGAAATCAGAGATTCATGACCATCATAAGCCAGCTCAAAGAACTTGCTTTCAATTAGGTACGGATTTGCTTCGGCAGCCACGTAGAGTGATTTCAATTCATTGCTAAGCTGTGATAGTGGGGTTAGATCAACGGCTTGTGCAGCCTGCGCCAAGGTGTCAAGCTCTCTGATTAACGCTGTGGATACATCACCAGCCGATCCTGAATCACGCCACTGCTCAAGCATGTCCTCAGCATCCATCACAATATCCATGCTCTCGGATAGGAATATCGTCATCAAACTGACATCTTCCTGAGAGTCGAATTGACTTGGAACTTGCTCTACCAGATGATAATTCAATGCACGTTGCACAAAGTCGAAAATGACATCAGGAGTCGGGGAACCTGGTTCAGCATCACTGTTTGCTTTAACGAGCATAACCATCTCTGTCAACAATGAAACAAATGCTTCATCGGCAACCTGACCTCGCTCCTGCAGATCTTTAACGATGGTTTCTACAGGAGTAACAGGCTCAGCAATAATGTCCATACTAGCCATATGTGCCGAGCCTTTTATGGTATGCAAAGCCCGCTGCAAAGCATCGGGCACTTTGCTACCGATAGGAGAGTCATTGATATAGCTGTCAATAAATTCAAGATGAGATTCCAGCTCTGTCTGGAAAATCTTCAGCAGATTTTCATTACTGTCATCATCATCCTCTTCCAAGTATGACACAGCATCTGAATCGGTAGCGTCATCTTCGGTTCTTATGTCACCAAGATCATTATTCTCAGTGTCATCTACAACACCACCTTCTACATTCTGCACTTCATCAGAGCCAGGAAGAGGGCTATCAAATAAATCTTCAGTACTTTCTTCGTTATCAGTGACAGCTTCGTTGTCTAATTCAAAACCGTCCGTCCACTCCGCTGAGGTTTCAGTCGTACTGTCCTTGTCATCTAAGCCAATATCAGAAGAGAAATCTTCAGAAGGAGTCAACGCTATATCATCATCTCCTTCTAACGAAACTTCACCAAAAAGATCTTCTTCCTGCTCACCATCTTCATCAGACAGATCAAAATCTACTACCGTTTCTGCTTCGAAGTGCTCTAACTCGTTATCGCCCAGTAAGTCGTCTAAGTCATCCTGCTCATCGAGTTCAGGTTCAGCAACAGAGCTTTCATCACCAACAGAATAGATATCAACGACATCAGTAGTATCCGATGGCTGATCAATCACAGACCAATCAACGGATTCACCTCTGGAAAGTGCATGAGCAATTTCAGCCAGTGCATCTGCGCGAGTACTGTCTGGTTTGCCTTTTTCTTCAAAAGCTTTGACTAAAGTTGGTAATTCAGCAGTAACCTCTTCGACCACTCTCAGCAAATCACCAGAACGCGAAATGGTTCCATCAATCAGACGATTGAGCATATTTTCAACCGACCATGCTGTCTCACCAACAACTAAGGCACCCACCATGCGACCACTACCTTTCATAGTGTGATACGCACGACGAAATTCCGCTAATGAAGCTGTATCATTTTCATTCTGCTTGTATTTTGGATAGAACTCGTTGATTGCTTCAAGAACCTCTGCTGCCTCCTCAATAAAGATTTCCAGAATTTCATCATCAATCAGATCATCTTCGTCGTCTGGCTCAGAATTTGAAGGTTCTGCTTCAAGTTCAACAGGTTTCTCACTCAAATCTGCTTCTGGTTTCGCTTCCTCATCGTCTGACTCTGAATCGGCCAGTTCTGTCGTTTCAAGGCCTGCAAACGCTTGCGGCTCAAATTCGACGGCTGATATATCATCTTCAGGAATACTAATATCAGTTTCGAGAAAACTGAGATCATCACTTTCCTCTGCCTGGCTATCTACCCCTGAATCCCAATCAATTAATGTCTCACCGTCTTCTACCGTTAACGGTGAATCAGGATCAGCGAGTGAAAAATCATTTGCCTCTTCATCAATATTCTCTTGCGAGGAATCAACCAAGACTTCGAACAATGGCGTGTCTTCTTCGGCCTCATCTTCAACCGCATTCTCATCTGTAATACTAATCTCGTCTGTCAGATCAGAAGCCGAACGCTCAGGAGAAAACTCTTCAGTATGGTCTTTCTGAGTTACACCTGAGCCGCTGAGAACAACCGTCAAGCCCAATTGCTCAAGAGAACTGGCAGCACGTTTCAATATATCGAGATTAATGTCACTGCCATCGCGCGTTAATCGTTCAAGGTAATACTCAACACCTACCAAGGCGTCAGCAAGCAGATCCATCTCGTGCCATTGAGGGCGATAATTATCGGCGATCAGACGTTCATCAATATATTTCTGCACCGACTGCAGAACTCGGCTGGCATCATTTAATGGAACCATCAACAAGCCGCCATATACGCCGGATAAAATAGAGGACGTACCCGTCAGCAATGAAGAGTCGAAATGAGCGCCGATAAATTCAACTATGGCTTCTTTAACTCGCTCAATGCCCGTTCGCGCCTCGCGCAGAACGGCATCATTAGCACTGTCAATTTCAGCACTCGAATCGGCTGAAGAAAGATCCTTATTCGTACCGCCAACAATGCCCACTAGCGTCGCTTCGCAATACAGAAGCGCGCCAGCAATATCCATTAACAAGCTGTCACTAAAAGGCACAGTTTGATCTGAAACCTTTTTGACATTATCAAGCTGCTCGCCTAATACACGTCTTGGGTTATTCAAGCCAACAATCGACATAGTGTCGCAAAGCTGCTGCAGTGGTGCGACCAAATCATTCAGGCGCTTAGGTTCTTGAATCTGAGTACGCACCATAAGATCCAAAGCATCCTTAAGACGCGCCAGCTCTTCCAGCAACGCTGAAACCACATTATTAATTGCGCCTCTATCCGGTCCTGCTAGCTTTTCGCGTTGTTCCGCGACATCTCGTTCAGATGGCAAAGCTTCGAGCAATTTGAACTGACGTTGAACATTATCTATTCGGTCAACTCCAGTCTCACCCAACTTTGCCAGATAGAAGAGAAGGTTTTTCAGCTGTTGATCCGACGCAAAGCTCTGTACAGTTTCAACAGGCTCTTTGAGCAAAGCTCGATAAGACTGATCAACATCACGCAATACTTTAACCGTAGCGGGAGACCGTTCAATCAAGCCAGTTTTAATCGCGGTCACAAATGCATCAACAACGCTCCAGTATGAGCTGACTTTTGTTCTCTCTGTCAGCTTGACAACACGTGCGACAGATTTTGCCATAAAATCAAGGCTGGCAGGTTCATCCTGTCCTTTAAGCCACCCCAACATAGCCAATTGATACATTTGCCGCAATTTGTTGAGTAGTTGCGCCGTTTTGGTTTGAACAAAGGCGGTGTAATCGGGTTCCCCAATAAAACGACGAGCAGCAGACAAGTCAGGAGAAAACAATGAAGTTTCAGATAATAAAGCTTCCCCTCGAGCAGCGCGAAGGTCATTAAGCAAAGGCAGAATGACAATTGGCAGATCAAATTGACCTTGCTTGATTCGGTCAAGATAAGTCGGCAATTGAATAATGGCTTGCATGAGAACAGCTAAGTTAGCTTGATTTGCAGGCGCTTTCCCGTCCACAAAAGCCTGGTTCAATAGCTCCATTTCTTCTGCAAGTAATGCAGCACCAAAAAACTCAACCATATGCAACGTGCCATAGACCTGATGTAAGTAGGCCAGGCTAAATTGCAGACGATTGATGTCATCAGGGGCTTCTACAAACGCTTCAAGCGCAAATTGCGCCTGCTTCAACGTTTCTTCTATCTCGCCCTTAACCCATTCCAGTGCCACATAGTCTCGGCGATCCGCCATGCCGATTTCCTCGTGTTATTTTCGTTTTAAATAAGCCAACGCTCGCTCACCGGGTACTCGATAAAGATCTGGGTGAGACCAATCTACCATTTCACCCAAACCAAGTACCAATATGCCACCCGGTGCCAACCGACTTGCCAGCTCATTCACAATGTCTTTACGCCGCCACTTACGAAAATAAATCAGAACATTCTGACAATAAATAACATCCATATTCCGTAAGGGCGAGTGTGCCAATTCCAACAAATTCAAGCGAACAAAAGCCACTCGATCCCGCAATGATTGAACCACATGATAGTAATCACCATCGCGATAAAAGTATTTCGACTGTAAGCTACCTTCAACCAACTCCAATCGTCGATGCCCGTACCGCCCCTGCAATGCAACAGTTAAAGCCTTTTTACTAATATCTGTACCAGTAACACCAAACCGAATTTGTTTGTTTTTCTGTTTAGCCAACACATCGGAAGCAATCATTGCCAAGCTATAACTTTCTTCACCAGTTGAACAACCGACACTCCACAGGCACAACGGACGATCACATTCCTGCACACGTTGTAGTAAGTGGCATTCTACCAGAGCATAAGCTGAAGGGTCTCGAAAGAAGCGGGTTTCCTGTACTGTCAGACGGTCAATGAGCAGGTTCCACTCAATCAAACCGGCATCACCACTCTGAACGTAGTTGTAATACTTTAGGTAATCATCAAACCCAACTTCTCTCATCCGAATGGAAAGGCATGTTCGCAAGAAACTTCGCCGTTGCTCAGGTAATTGCAGGCCCAATCGATCCTCAACGATATCTTGCCACGTTGCAAAGGCCGCATCCGTAAGTTCCGGAGATTGTTTAACAGACACGACCATAGCCCAGCCACCTACGGCGCCTGTCGGCATTAGCCGACAGAAACCAGTTCCTCGTCAAGCTCTGGAATGGACAATGAATGTATTTCACTTTCATCATCCGGCAGCTTGAAGCCCGCTACCGAAGAGCGCAGGTCATTGGCGCCGTTGCAGTCGTACCTGCCGATGTCTGCGAGGTAATTTCCTGAATTACGTTCATCGTATTGGAAATATGGCCTGCAGAAGAGGCCTGCTGACGAGCTGCGTTGGAAATGTTTTGAATCAAATCTGCAAGGTTCTTAGATACGTTCTCGATCTCTTCCAAAGCAACACCGGCATCTTGCGCCAAACGAGCTCCCCGTACCACCTCAGCAACCGTTTGCTCCATCGAGATAACAGCTTCGTTAGTATCGTTCTGAATAGTTTTAACAAGCGCTTCAATCTGTTTTGTCGCAGCAGATGAACGTTCTGCAAGTCGCTGAACTTCGTCCGCAACAACCGCGAAGCCTCGACCCGCATCACCGGCCATAGATGCCTGAATAGCAGCATTCAATGCCAGGATGTTTGTCTGGTCAGCAATATCGTTAATGAGGGATACAATATCACCAATCTCCTGAGAGGATTCACCCAAACGCTTAATCCGCTTGGAAGTTTCCTGAATCTGCTCACGAATGTTATCCATGCCATTGATCGTTGCTTGCACCACATCAGCGCCTTTCTTGGCAATCGCAACCGATCTTTCTGCAACCGCAGCTGATTCAGCAGCGTTCGCAGATACTTGGTCAATAGAAACGGCCATTTCATTAACAGCAGCAGATGCACCGGCAATTTCCTGAGCCTGATGCTCGGAAGCTTCAGCAAGATGCATTGCTGTTGCCTGTGTTTCCTGTGCTGCAGAAGATACCTGAACGGCTGTAGAGTTAATGGATGAAACCAACGATCTCATCTGGTCAATCGCGAAGTTAATAGAGTCGGCAATAGCACCGGTAAAGTCTTCAGTTACGGTTGCCTGAGTAGTCAAATCACCATCTGCAAGGTCCGCCAGTTCATCAAGAAGCCGCAAAATTGCATTCTGGTTCTGTTCATTAGTTTCTGCGGTATTGTGTAAGTCACGCTGAGTATCCCGGATAATTACGAAAACTGCGCCGCCAATCAGAAACAATGCCAAGACACCAAGGACAATAACAATATTCTGCGTCCAGAAGCGAGAGCCAGATGCAACCTGCAACTGACCTATTAATTCGGAAGATAATTCCAAAAGCGATTGAGAATCAGAAAAGATCGTTGATGAGGCCTCACGAACCTGGAAAAGCTCTGGCGAGGTAGACATGATATGCGTAACAGAACCAGATACGATTTCAAAAATTTTAGCAATACTTTCCAGAGAGGCAATCGCATCAGGGTTGGTAATTTTTTCAATACCTAGATTGGGATTGCCATACTGCATGCCATCCAATACGCGCTCAAACAAAACCGCATCTCGTTCAAAGGAGTCAGCGGCCATCACCGCTCCCTCACCACCAATCAATACCTTGTTGATTGATCGAACAATACGTTCAGCTAACCAAGATTGGCGCTGAGCGAGTTGAACCTGCTCAGAGCCGGCACCCTCTTCTAGCATGATTTCGATTACTTCATCATATTCCACTTGGAGTTCAGGAATACGTTCAGCAAGAGTATTTGCGGTATCATGCAGAGCCAGAATCGTATCACGAGACTCTACAATCAAATCCGAAGCATCACTTACTCGAATCCAGACATTGCCCAAATCATTAACATTGACGCTGGGTGCATGTTTGCTAATCGCGGGTAGCTCACTGGCCTCATTCCCCTGAAGAATGTAATTCCAACGAATTTCAAACTCCGCACGTGCTTTCTGAAGCAAAGAAAACGCTTCTTCTTTACCCGCTGATGCTTCAGATGCGTTTTTCGCAATTTCCTGGGAAAGTACTCGCAACTCACCGGCGTTTTCCAAAATTTCGGTATCATATCGAGTTAACTCACCAACCTGTACAACCACCGCCACTGCAGCGAGGATTACAACCAACAGGGCAGCCAGTAGCACAGCCAATATTCGGTTATTACCCAAAATGGTCAGAAGGTTTCCAGCTCTTTGTTTCATTTTTGAACTCCAGTTCGGCTTCTGGTTGCCATCTGTTTATCTAAATAAGAAAGCAGATCCATGACTCAGAGAGTCTGGGCTCCTCTTCTCAACATAACATGGCAGCATATCCCGTGCTGTCAAATCCACTGGGTGCTATTTCGACTATACAAAATGCACCAATTCCCTACCCTGCAACCACCTTAAGGTAGTTACCGGCTCAAATCAGTCATCTTCAGCAGAACTTATACCGCCACGCTCTGAAAGAGCTCATGCTCACTCAGGGCTTCCATACTGAATCGGGACCAGATGCGCCTGTCTTTTTCATAATACCCCATAATATAAGGCTTAAGTCGATCAGGAAGATCGGGCATTGATTCTTTATAGCTCTCCACATCAAAATATTGCATCCCTTCAACAGCATCAACGACCAGACCATTAGTCTGCTCATTTTGCTCAATAACCAAAATTCGACGGGAACGTAGCGGGATATCACTCTCAAAATTAAAAAAGGCGCTCAGGTCAACGATTGGGATAAGACGACCACGAATATTAGAGACTCCCAATATCCATGACTTAACATTAGGCAGACGGGTATAAGCCGGAACACGCAGCAATTCGACGACTTCTGACATCGGCGAAACGAAATAGTGGTCACCTATACGAAAACCAATCCCACTCCAGGTTTCAACAATCTCTTCCTGCTCGGGAAGACCTGCAGCATTAGAACGAACCCTGGATTCAAGTTCGCGCAACAGCTCTATTGGGGTCAGTTCTGACATTAAATTAACCTAGTGTTTTTCCTGCCATAACCGCTTCAACAGTTTTGAGCAGTTCATCTTCATTTACAGGCTTGACCAGATATCCTGATGCACCCTGCCGACGTCCCCATACTCTGTCTGTTTCCTGATCTTTCGTAGTAACGATGACAACTGGGATATGCGCAGTGTCTGCACCTTTGGTCAGTTGACGCGTCGCTTGAAAGCCATTCAAGCCAGGCATAACGATATCCATCAATACGACGTCTGGTAACTCTTGACGGGCCAAAGCGACACCATCAGCACCATTATCAGCCGTCAAAACTTCAAAACCATGCTTTTCCAGCATACCTTGGAAAGCGTAGGTTTCGGTTGGTGAATCATCAACAATCAATACGCGAGGCATGTTTTCAACCTTTAAATTTACGATCAGCTAATTCTAACAAAATTTATTTAACGTAATCACGAATGGCGCCAAGCAATTCTTCTTTTCCAAAAGGCTTGGTCAAATACTGATCACTACCAACGATTCGTCCTTTTGCCTTATCAAACAAGCCGTCCTTACTAGACAACATGATTACAGGAGTTTCTTTAAAGGCGCTATTGTTTTTTATCAACGCGCAAGTCTGATACCCATCCAAACGCGGCATCATAATATCAACAAAGATGATATCAGGTTTACTATCGGCAATTTTTGCCAATGCATCAAAGCCATCCGTAGCGGTAATCACCTCGCAGCCGACCTTCTTCAACAGCGTTTCTGCTGTGCGTCGAATCGTCTTGGAGTCATCAATCACCATGACTTTCAGGTTTTCAAAACTTGTATCCATAGGATTTCCCAAGGGTAAACGCAGCTCTATATTTTTTTCGGTTGTCCATAGTAGACAAAAGCTCTTATTCTCGTAAGGGCTGAAGTGAATACAAACACCTTATTAAGTATTCGCCCAATTCAGGATCAGGAACTTTTATCACAGATTCTAAATAATCGCTATAACTGGTTGTAAAGAAAGTTATTTTGACTCACCCGAGTTTGATTTACCATGACATTGAAACATTGCTTGTAGGATCATTTATGACAATTCAAATCGCCATTGTAATGGATCCGATTGAAACAATTAGTTACAACAAGGATAGCTCACTGGCTATGCTTTGGGCAGCTCAAGACAGAGGTTGGTCACTACATTATTTAACAATGCCAGATCTTTACCTTGAGAACGGTATCGCAAAAGGAAGATCAAAACCACTAGTCGTTTATCGAAATCCCGTACATTTTTACGATCTGGGGCAGTCAGTTGAAGCAAAATTAAGTGACTTCGATGTCATTTTGATGCGCAAAGACCCTCCTTTCGATAATGAGTATATATACGCTACCTACTTACTTGAACGTGCCGAGCAGGACGGCACCCTGGTCATGAATCGACCACAAAGCCTGCGCGATTGTAACGAAAAATTTTTTTCCACCTACTTTTCCAACTGCACTCCACCCCATTTAGTATCACGAGATGCAGCTCTGTTAAGAGAATTTCATCAGCGGTATGGTGATGTTATCCTCAAGCCTCTGGATGGCATGGGAGGAAGCGCTATTTTTCGCCTGAAGCAGGATGATCCAAATGTCAGCGTCATTATCGAAACATTGACACACTACGGCACTCAACAAATCATGGCACAGAAGTACCTGCCTGAAATCAAAGATGGCGACAAGCGTGTCTTGGTGATCAATGGCAAAGCAGTTGACTACAGCCTCGCCCGCCTACCAGCAAAAGGGGAAACCCGTGGAAACCTTGCCGCAGGGGGTACAGGAAGAGCACAGCCACTTACAGATAAAGATCACTGGATTGTGGAACAAGTCGCACCAGAGCTGGTTAAGCGTGGACTCTGGTTTGTCGGTCTGGATATCATTGGAGAGTATCTGACCGAAGTAAATGTCACCAGTCCGACCTGCATACGGGAAATAGATACAGCGTATAACACCGACATTGCGGGCGATCTGATGACCGCAATTGAACAACTTTTTTTAGAGAAACATCATAAATGAGCAGCGATACAGTCCAGGTTAATGCGTTTGACCGACTCAGCTTTACCATTTTTCTGGCGCTGGCCGTTCACGCATTACTGATTTTTGGTATCAGTTTCAGCATGGACGTTCACTCCAGCAAAAGCCCAACACTGGATGTAACACTAAGTCTGCATAAAACGGATGATAAGACAAAGCCGGAAGATGCTGATTTCCTTGCTGATAGTGATCAACAAGGAAGCGGGACTCTTGAAGAAAAGGCGCAACTGAATTCAACTGAAGCTGCAGAAATCGAAGACAACCAGATTTTTCATACCACACCAACAATCACTCAAATAGCATATACAGAGCTCAGCTTAGAACATGATCGAATAATAACTTCTAAAAATGCTGACACTCCCCTTCTTGCTGAGGCCGATGAAAAAGGCAGTGGAGAAAAAAGTATTACTCCGCTTGACGAGATTAATATTGCAGAAACATCGGATGTAAAAACACTTAAAGCAATCTTGAACGACAAGCGACAGTCTTACGCCAAACGTCCACGCATAAAAACGTTAACGGCAATGTCAACGGAACGTGCGGTCGATGCAAAGTACATATATGACTGGCTGAAAGAAGTTGAACGAATAGGCAACCAGAATTATCCGGATGCCGCTCGCAAGCAAAGGCTGACAGGGTCAGTTCGACTGGCGGTTTCAATCAATTCGGATGGTACATTGCGTTCAGTAGAAGTGTCCCAGTCGTCTGGCCATTCAATTCTTGATCAGGCAGCCAAACAAATCGTTCACGTTGCTTCACCCTACACCAAATTCAACGCTGAAATGCTGGAAGAATATGACGTACTCACCATAATTCGCACTTGGCAGTTTCGCATAGACAACAGCTTTGGATTAACGGATGGCTGACCTCTGGCTGGGTTTTGATTGGGGTTTGGGTTGGATTGGTATCGCATCTGGTCAGACACAAACCTATACAGCCTCGAAACTAAAGCCTGTTCGGGCTCGTGATGGCATTCCCAACTGGCAAGAAATTGACGCTCTGGTAGCTGAGTGGAAACCAGCAGGCTTTATTGTAGGGATGCCTTATAATTTGGATGGAAGCGAATCAGACATGACGATTCGTGCCAATAAATTTCGGAAAAGACTGCATGGGCGCTTTGGGCTTCCAGCTATTGGCATAGATGAGAGACTGACGACTCGCGAGGCATTTCAGCATCTGAGTACAGAAAGCAGCTCCCTGAAAAAAGCCAAGAAAGCGGACATCGATTCGATAGCAGCACAGATTATTTTGCAAAGCTGGCTGAACGATCCGTCTGTACCTGAGAAAAGGTCCATTATTTTTAGCTGATAAGCTTAATTATGAAGAGATCAGCAATACCCAAACGGCCCTGACAAAACTGATCCAGCTTTCACTTATTGAACAAAACCCCGATGTTTTTGCCTGGGAGTTGATTACACTGCTGCCCATTGCACAGTCTCGCGATCTATTTTCTGACACCCCAAAAATTCGTAAAGCTGATCTACTCACTGCCTGGCTAGAAGATGAGACTCTAAAATCCAGTACTGACTGGGGCGTAACATTACCTGTCGTAATGCCTTGCCATTCAGAGAACTACCGACGTCTTCAATTATTATATTTTGGCAATGACAAGCAAAACCTGACCGAGTTTATCCTCGAAGACCTTGGGCTATTCCAGTATGAAAAATATTCACTGGATAAAACCTGCCGCCTGTTTGATCGCTCAGAAGATATTGATCACTATTTAGAACTGAGCGATTTAACTGAACAATTTTATCTGATGAACGAGACAAAAGACTGGTCGCTGACCCTGGAGCTTGCACAAGCAGTGGCAGCACTTGAGTTACCTGAAAGGCTGCGCAGCAAACAGTATCGGCTATTGAACAAAATCGCTTATCGACTTGAGCAGCTGGGAGAATTAGATAATGCTCTGGAGATATTCCAGTCCAATGTACAACCGCCTTCACGTGAAAGACAGGTACGCATACTATTCAAGCAAAAAAAGTACAACACAGCGCTGACTCTACTGAATCATATTGCAGAAAATCCATATGGTGCTGATGAATCGATATTCTATGACAGATTCATCAACAAAGTACGTAACAAGCTGACTTTGCCACGCTTACCCATTGCTAAGCCCACCATAAATACGATGCATCATCAATGGCGCCGGAGTGAAGATTCAGTAGAGCAGCAGGCCTGCATTTTTTTCCCCGGTAGTGTCTGGCTGGAAAACAGTTTACCGCTGGGAATCTTTGGTTTGATTCATTGGAACATCATTTTCCAGAATGTACCTGGTGTCTGGCACCACCCCTTTCAGTCGGCACCCACTGATCTGAACGATCCCGAATTCGTGCCTCGACGCAAAGACACTATTCAACATTTACATCAGAAAACTCAGGATCAATGGATGCTACTCATTCGAAAAAACTGGGAACAAAAATTCGGGTTGCGCAATCCATTTGTTAACTGGAATGTCCTGTCATTGGAAATTGTTGCAACCTGCTTCCGGGCATTCAACAAGACCCAATGGCTAGGCATATTTGAACATTTGCTATCTGATCTTCGTCAACATAGATCTGGATTCCCCGATTTATTTCAGGCCAAACCCGGTCAATACCGATTCATAGAAATCAAAGGCCCTGGCGACAAACTACAGGATAACCAAATTACCTGGCTAAAAGTGTTTCAACGTTTGAAAATTCCGGCAGAAGTCTGCTATGTGCAATACATCGAAGATTAAAAACCATACTGTTTCAGTACGAGCTCTGGTTGATTTCTGCTTGACAGAAGGAGACTTGGTCAGCCAATACCGCCCAGGCCCAAGTGCTTTTGAAGGTCAGTTTGCACATACAAGCGTCCAAAAAAAGAGATCAGGAAACTATCAAAGTGAAGTTCCTTTATCATTGACTTGGTTAACGAACAGTTTTGATCTGACCATTTCAGGTCGAGCCGATTGTATATTTGATTTCGGTGTTGAAGAAATTAAAAGCACTCGCCTTCCAGCCCGGGAAATCCCTGAAAACCTAACACATGCTCACCACTTACAAGCCAAGGTCTACGCAGCGATGGTCTGTTTGTTAAATCATTGGCATGAGGCGACGGTACGCCTTACTTACGTCCATCCGCAGACTCTAGACGAGTGGTCAGAAGAGACTATATATACCAGTGAAAATTTACTCGACTTACTCGCATCGCTTTGTGCCCGATACGATAGCTGGTTACAGTCCCTGGAAAAGCATTGGCAGAAACGACGCGTATTTCTTACCAACCTGGCATTTCCATATCAGAACATGCGGCCAGCGCAAAGACAGATGGCAGAAACCGTTTATAAAGCTTGTCGTACCGGACGACATGCAACGATCGAAGCCCCTACTGGTACCGGAAAAACACTAGCATCATTATTCCCAGCGCTGAAAGCCTTTAACGATGTCGACAATCGCTCACTTTACTTCCTGACAATGAAAACAACCGGAAAGATAGCGGCCAGAGAAGCATTACAGAAACTCGATCCACAATATCAGCTGGCAACCGTATTTTTATCAGCCAGATCTCAACTTTGCCTAAACTCAGAAAGCGTATGTGATGGCGCTTTCTGCATCTATGCTAAAGACTATTATGCTAAGCGAACTCAGTTGCGAAAGTCGCTATTAAAACAGCAGCACTGGCATACTGACGCGCTGCGGGCATTTGGCGAAGAATATCAGATCTGCCCTTATTACTTATCACAGGACTGGGCAATCTGGAGCGATGTGATTGTTGGCGATCTGAATTACATTTATGATACGACGGCTGTACAGCCCTATCTGCTAAAGGAAATAAATAACCAGGCTACCTTATTAATCGATGAGGGTCATAATCTTATTGACCGCGGTCGAATGATATTCAGCACTGAATTTACAGCTAACCGACTACAAACGCTGCTTAAAAAAACACCTAAGAGCATTCAAAAGTCATTACGAAAAATACAAACCAAGCTCCGGGATAGCTGCAAAGACCAACAAGGAATGCTGACTGATAATCCGCCCTCTGCGTTATTGACAGTGCTACGCGAATTTGTCGCACAAGCGCCACAAATACTGCGAGAAAATCCAGATTATGAACCCGATATTGAGTGGCAGGAGTTTATTTTTTCATGTTCACGATTCAATCGGCTGAATGAACTAGCCAATACTGAGGACTTTGTCTGGCGTTATCAGGATGGCACACCCGGCAGACGCAGCATAGACATAATTTGCCTGAATCCATCCACACTACTGGCGGCTAAACATGACCTGGTTAATAATGTCATTGCATTCAGTGCCACGTTCAAACCCTGGCAATACAGTAATCAGTTAAATGGCCTACCGAGCGCAGTAGTACAGACATTACCATCACCATTTTCATCGAGTCAGTTTGAAGTTTATATCGCAACCGATATTTCCACTCGATATCAACATCGCTTTCAGCTTCCAGATAAGCTGCAATCCTCGCTAAGGCAAGTTATTGAGTCATCCCGAAACAGCATGGTTTTCTTTTCCAGTTATGCTCAGCTGCGAGCTTGCACAGAAACTCTATTAATGAACAATAGGGTACTCATTCAGACTAATGATTGGAGTAAAGAAACAAGAGAGGAGGTACTAAAAAGATTCAGGCTTGAGCATGGCCTGACGTTAATGACGGTTCTGGGAGGCGCCTTTTCAGAAGGAATAGACCTGCCTGGAACATCACTGGAGCAGGTCGTTATAATAGGGCCAGGTCTGCCACAAATGAATGAAATTAATAATGCCATACGTCAGCGCATGGATAGTTTACAGTGGCCCGGTTTCGACTTCGCTTATGTTTTTCCCGGATTACAAAAAGTACTGCAGGCAGCAGGACGCTGTGTGAGAACAGAACAGGATAAGGGTCAGATATTATTGATTGATGATCGCTTTGAACAATATCGCCGCCAAGGCTGGCTGCCAAGCATCTGGTCAGTACAATCTGGACCATTGGCGTTATGGCAATCAATGTAGGTAGCACTTTCAACCAGTCATCATTTCTGAGCCGATTATTTAGCTGCGCTATAAAGATCAGCCATCAAAATTCAAAATACTATTTAACATATCCCCATACTCAATTGGCGAATCATCGGCAAAAGAGGAGCGAACAGTCTCCGCTATCAGTTCAATTTCAGCCCAGTCCTCTTCATCCAGATATTCTTCAGCCATTGGAAATAAAATGCTTTCTTCCGCATCTAGATGTAACATTTGACGAGACAGATAAATAGTAGCGGTGCGGTAAAGGTGGACGACAGGTACGGCGATATCCATAGCGACTTGCTGAAAGGTTGTTTTCAATTCCTGCGTCAACCGCTCCAAATCTTCGTGCTCACGAATTACAGCTCTGACTTGCTGCGGATGAGGAATCTGTTTTTCCAGCAACCGCCTGAACACTATATCTTCCAACGGATGGTGCCAGCGTTCTGGTACGGTTGAAATAAAATCCAGAATATCCATTATCTGGGCGATGTTCGGTTCCATATCCGGATCATCATATCCCTTAATCTGCGACCTAAAACAATACATGACCTTAGCAAGATTCTTATGATCAGTATTAAGTATCTGGAGAATGGACTTATTCATGGCTTTTCCCAGTTATTGGGCGACTTGAAACAGCGTAACCAGTAGCAGAATTTTTGCAATGATTTGTATCAATGACTAAACATATGGACATTACCGGGTAACTTGAAAAGCCGTACCTGAATCCGTAGTGTTACTTCAACCCTGAATCCGTGACTCCAAAGTGGATGCAGGGTGGAAGAGCTTGCTTTCTATTTGTTTTTCAAAAATTGCAGGTGCACCCATCGGTTCACCCCAATTTTTGGGAAGCAAAGAGGAATCAATGGCTTGCGCACTGCGCCGCTTGGAGTCACGGATGCAGGATACAATTAAGATTCTTCTGGCAATAGAAATCAGGAGGAGGTCTGTCGCTCTACAGTTGTCTGGTTACGGCCATTCATTTTGGATTGATAAAGCGCCTGATCCGCCGCCTGAATCCAGGCAGCATGATCTTTAAAGACAGGAGACCATTGCGCTACTCCCAGACTAATGGTAATCGAGAGATTTCCGGTTACGGTGGATATGCTTGCTGTTTCAATAGCAATACGTAAACGCTCGGCATAATTAAAAGAATCGTCTTCGGCAGAATCCAATAGCAGGATACAAAACTCTTCACCACCATAGCGCCCAGCCAAGTCAATCGATCGGGAATGATCTCGTACATATTGCGCAACAAAACGAATCACATCATCACCGGTTGGATGACCATACGTATCATTTACTTTTTTGAAATGATCGATATCAAACATGATTAAAGACATGTTGCGTGAATTACGCATCTGTCGGGCAAACTCAGTTGCAAAACGTTCTTCCCAATAAGCCCGGTTTAACAGTTGCGTTAAACCATCAACCCGACTCAGTTGAGCCAGCCGTTCGTTGGCGGATTTTAAATCCATCTTACTGGTGGCGACATCCGTCACATCATAAACAATCACAGCGAGGTTCTGAATTTTACCAGAAAGCCCCATTACTGGAATGAAGGTACAATTCTGGTACATGTATTCAGTAACACCGGTTATGGGGCGATGGTTTCGAAAACGAAATACATAGGGCCGCTGTTCCCAAGTCGTGAATGCACGATTGCGTAACTGAATAACCGTTTCAGCCTTATGTTTAAACCAGTCAATGGAAACTTCTTCAAACACATCGAACAGACAACGCCCCAGAGCATTAGCAGAATCAATCCCTGAATTATTTTCCATAAAACCATTCCAGGCAGTTATATTGTATTCCAGATCCATCACCAGAATACCAACATCTACTGTCTGCAATACTTCCAGCAACCAATGAAAGTCTGTCAAATCTGTTTGCGTCTGTGTCATTCCTACTCCAACAGATAAGAAACTTTGCTATGCATCACGGGCAAACTGTTTTCTGTAAAGAGCAATAGCAAATCACAATTCACGTTACGACCTTCCAATTCATAAGGCAGCTCTATAGCAAGCAAACGATCCCACTGAGCTTCATTATTTTTCAGTAACTCTTGAATATTAATGTGTTGACCCAGAAGATAAGGCTGCCCTTGAGAAAAGCGGACATCAATTTGATCAGCCAGACCTTTCAGGCACGCACCAATCATGATATTGGCGATATCCATAAGCAGCTCCAGTTCTATCTGCTCGGTGATTTCGCCGTTGAAGTGAGTAAGCTCTGCCATGTCAGTAAAGCTGGCATCATTGAAAATCAATAAGGCTTCACCTGAGATTTTTGATCCGGTAAAGCCCTGACATACCGCGCTGACGGATTGCGCTCCCTGAATAGATGACAATGCCATGCTCAGCTCTGCACGCTCCAGTAAATTGACAACCGGAATCGGCATGATGACATAATTTTTCAGTAACTGGGCCAACAGATTGGCCGCACGACCAACGGCAACGTTGCTCAGTTCCTGATAGCAATCACGAAGTTCTTCATCAAGGAGTTCAATACTCAAACCGGCCACCTCACGCTGAGTAGATTCCGAAGTCACTTAACACCTGGCTTAATTCTGCCGGGTCAAGAGGTTTCTTGATAAACGCAACCGCGCCGAGTTTTCTGACACGGGCTTCAGCCTCTGGTTGAATGTCCCCCGAAATAACAATAACTACCGCAGGCAGATCCCTGGCTCGAATGGCTTCAAGAACTTCAAAGCCATCCATAACCGGCATCGTTAAATCCAGGAACACAATCTCACCTTTACCACCAGCGATCAGCTCTAATGCTTCTTCGCCATTCGAAGCCTGAGAGACATCCACCTCCCAAGCTTTGGGTAAGGCGCGTAACACCTGTTTACGCGCAAAGCTCGAATCGTCCACGATTAATAGCGGTACAGCCATATCAACTCCTAATCAGTATCCTTTTAAATAAAGTCAAAGAGGTCAGGTTTCGCAAGCTGGAAAGGAACGTACGGGAGGTAAAACAGCGAATACAACATCAATGTCATATTCGCAGCCTGTTTGGATACTAAAATCTGAATCGTCCACACTAGTGTAGTGTCTCACCTGAATCCGTGACTCCAGAGTGGATGCAGGGTGTAAGAGCTTGATTTCTATTTGTTTTTCAAAAATTGCAGGTGCCCCCACCTAGGTTCACCCCAATTTTTGGGAAGCAAAGAGGAATCAATGGCTTGCGCACTGCGCCGCTATGGAGTCACGGATTCAGGTCTCAAATAAAACGCATATTCAGGTTTTATTCAAGACACTACACCAATATCGTTTCACAGAGGAAATTACGGGTTGAACTCCAAACCTACCCTGCCCGGCATCTCCATTTTCAAAGGTGCCGCCAGCCCAACCTCCGGTGCAAGCTGATTGCCAATCTGGTTCCGGTAACCCTGGGATACGAAGCTGAAATCCGCATTGGCAAAAAACAGACCAGATCAACCTGTCAAATTCGTTGAGATTAATGCGCTTCTTCCCAGGACAGTCCGGTATCAATATCAACAATCAACGGCACATCCAGGTTGGCGCAGTGCTGCATGCGGAAACGAACACCGTCGATAAGTTGCTCGACATCTCCTTCGTGCACTTCAAAAACCAGTTCGTCATGCACCTGCATAATCATACGGGCACGTAATGAAGTCGACTGCAGCCAGTGGTCAACATCAACCATTGCCATCTTAATTATATCAGCAGCGGTTCCCTGCATTGGCGCATTAATGGCGGTACGCTCCGCACCTTTTCGCACAATCTGGTTAGAGCTTTGTATGCCGGGCAAATAGAGCCGACGACCAAAAACGGTTTCAACATAACCAGTCTCCGCCGCTTCAGCTCGGGTTTCATCCATATAACGCCGCACCCCTGGGTAACGTTCAAAGTAAGCATCCACATAGGTTTTGGCTTCCGTCCGGCTGATACCCAACTGTTTTGCCAGGCCAAAGGCCGACATGCCATAGATCAGGCCGAAGTTAATGGCTTTGGCAGAGCGACGTTGCTCGCTGGTGACTTCTTGTTCGGGCAGACCCATCACTTCCGCTGCGGTTGCCCGGTGAATGTCTTTGCCTTCCTTAAAGGCTTTGATCAAATTCTCATCCTGGCTTAGATGCGTCATGATGCGCAGCTCAATCTGCGAATAGTCCGCCGCAACAATCTTATATCCCTTCGGTGCCACAAAGCCTTTGCGAATCGAACGCCCTTCTTCTGTCCGAATAGGAATGTTCTGCAGGTTCGGATCGTTCGAGTTCAGTCGCCCGGTTTGCGCGCCAGTCTGGTTGTAAGTTGTGTGCAGTCGCTGCTCGCCATCATGGTCGATCACCATCGTCGGCAGCGGGTCGGTGTAAGTACCAACCAACTTGCGAAGATGCCGGGATTGAAGAATCAGTTTTGGTAGCTCATGGTTTTCGGCCAGCTCAGAGAGCACTTCCTCGTTGGTGGACGGTGCACCACTGGCCGTCTTTGCCAATACCGGCAAACCCATTTTTTCAAACAGAATTTCAGCCAGCTGCTTGGGTGAATCGAGGTTAAATTCGGTTTCAGCCAGAGCATGTGCCTGCTGCTCAATATCAACCAGGCGAGCCTTGAACTGTTCGCTCAGCTCGTGAATGAAGTCAGTGTCCAGAACCACTCCATTTTCTTCAATATTTGCCAAGGTCCGTGATAACGGACGTTCAATCTTTTCATAAACTGAGGTCAACGAACGCTCAGTCAGACCCGCTTTCAGCCACTGCCCCAAACGCAGCGTCAAATCGACACGCTCTGCCCACCATAAGCCGATATCATCCGCATTAACGGCACTGGGTGCCAGTTGACGCTTACCGGCTTTACCAAGAAAGTCTTCAATGGTTTTCGGTGTTTTATCAAGATAGGTGATGACGAGATTATCGATTGAGAGATGAGAAAAGTGAGCGTTCAGTGATTTATCACGTTTGATAGTGGAATCGTAGACAAAGGCCATCACCTGCACATCCGTCTCCAGGCGCGAAGTTTTCAGGTTCATGGCATTGAACCAGTGGTGGTCAGCCTTGATGTCATAACCGGTTTTCTGAATCCGGTGCTCGGCAAACAGCGGGGCAAGCTGCTCAAACACCTGGTTTGGGTTCAGCACATCCAACCCGTCGGACTTGAATGCGATATACCAACCTTTGCCGGGTGCGCAGGCCAATGCCAGACCAGTCCACTGAGGAGCCTTAAGATAATGCTCTTTATCCACAACCGGCAGGAAGGCCATCTGCTGGCTTTTTTCTATTTCAGCGATCACCGTTGCCAAGGCTGACAAGTCGCTAATCACCTGGTAATCAACAGACTCAGGTTCAGCCGGGGCTTGAACTTCCGGCTTCTCTGCAACGGCTTTGACCGGTTCTTGCTGATCAGTTGGCTCATTACCTGTCATTTCCCGTATCCAGGTACGGAACTGGAATTTTTCAAATAATGACAGTAACCGGGCATCATCTGATGGTTGCGGTTTCAAATCCTGAATGCTGGTTTCCAGTTCAACATCAAGCTTAATGGTTGCCAGATCGTAGCTCAGATAGGCCATGTCTTTATTAGCTTCCAGCTTGGTGGCCATGGTTTTAGCACCACGAAAGGTCAGCGTTGCTACCTCATCCAGGCGACTGTATATATCATCCAGTCCACCCAAGCCCTGGATCAGGGCCAATGCAGTTTTTTCGCCAACGCCGGGAATACCGGGAATGTTATCGACCTTGTCCCCCATCAACGCCAGATAATCGATCATCTTGTCAGGGCCAAAACCGTATTTGTTCTTAACACCGTCCACATCAAGCCGTTCATTTTTCATGGTGTTGATCAGTGAGACGTGAGCACTCACCAACTGGGCCATATCCTTATCACCGGTACTCACCACACATTCACGGCCACTTTCAGTCGCCTGATGAGCCAGCGTACCGATAACGTCATCGGCCTCGACACCGGGCACACAAAGTAGCGGCAATCCCATGGCGATAACGCATTCGTGGATGGGTTCAATCTGCTCCCGAAGCTCTTCCGGCATCGGCGGGCGGTTTGCCTTGTACTCGGCATACATATCATTGCGAAAAGTTGGTCCTTTGGCGTCAAAGACAACAGCAACCGGACTGTCTGGATACATCTTGATCAGGTTACGCAGCATGGAGACAACGCCTTTGATCGCACCGGTCTGCATGCCGGATGAGTTTACCAGCGGAGGTAAGGCGTGAAATGCACGAAACAGATAGGACGAGCCATCCACAAGGACGACTGGCGCAGCAGAATTGGTCATAGCGAGCTTTCCAGCAGAGTTATTTTGAAATAAGCGTTATTTTTGAAATATCCGCAAGTGTAACACGGCAGTTTTCACATTCAGCCACCTGCTGGCTGGCATGGCTGGCAAGAGTTATGAAATACTCCGCAACCGAATCCGTCAGTGGCTAATATATGTCTGTTTACACCGAACTGAATTCTGAGGAAATTCGGGCCTTTCTGGCCCGATACACATTGGGTGACTATGTTTCGCATCAGGGCATCAGCGCTGGCGTCGAGAACACTAATTACTTTGTGACGACCAGTGAACACAAGCTGGTGCTGACATTATTTGAAAAGCACCATAAAGAGGAATTGCCATTTTTCTTTCGTCTGGCTGAGCATCTGTTCAATGAACACTGCAAAGTGCCACAACCGTTTCGGGCTGATAATGGCCTGTTCATACAGGAACTCAAAGGTAAGCCAGCGGTTTTTAACGAACGTCTGCACGGCAATCATGTTGAGGCCAATCTGTCGACCGCCAATACAATTGCAGAAGCCTTGGCAGCGATTCATAACTCAACCGAACATTTCCGTGCGACACATCCGCACTCTCATGGCCGACGCTGGATTCAGGCACAGGCGGTCAATATCATGCCGCAGTTAGTGTCAGAAGATCAGGCCTTGCTGAAACAGGCACTCGCCCTGATTAATGATATTCCAGCAGACCTGCCCAGCGGCATCATTCATGCTGACCTGTTTCATGACAATGCCCTGTTCGACGGCGATGAGATTTCCGGCATTATTGACTGGTACTTTGCCGGTCATGACTATTACGCACTGGATCTGGCCATCACGATGAACGACTGGTGTCTGGATAAGGATGGCCGTTTTGATCAGTCTCGGGGGGCAGCATTCGTCGCTCACTACCAACAGTTCCGGCCCCTAACGGATATTGAAAAACATTATCTGCCAAGCTGTCAGGTGCAGTCTGCGACCCGCTTCTGGTTGAGCCGCTGGCTGGCCAAAGCCATTCATCAGGACTCGACGGATCAGATCACCGTCAAGGACCCTGAGCTCATGAAACAGCTATTAACCCAGCTGATTGACTATACTTAAATTTCTGTACCCAAGAAAAATACTATGACTCGACATGCAACTATTGATGCCTCCATCACGCCAGTTGGCTCGCTGGAAGTTCTGTCTCAGCAGGAAGTTGCCAAGCTGAAAAACGCTGGCGAAAACGGCCTTTATGAACTGTTTCGTCGCTGTGTGCTGGCTATCCTGAACACTGGCTCAGACAGTGACAACGCCAAAACCATTCTCGAAGCCTATCCAGACTTCGGTATTGATATCGTCCAGCAGGATCGTGGCATCCGTCTGAATTTACATAATGCCCCGGCCGACGCCTTTGTTGACGGTGAGATGATTCGCTCCACTCGTGAGATGGTCTTTGCCGCACTGCGCGATATCGTCTGGGCGGAAAGCGAGCGCGAAAGCCCTCGTATGAATATGGAGAGCGGCTCGGATATCACCGATTACGTTTTTCACCTGCTGCGCAATGCCCAAATGATGCATCCAGGTGAAGATCCGCGCATTGTGGTGTGCTGGGGCGGTCACTCTATCGGTGATGAGGAATACAAATACACCAAAGAGATCGGCCATGAACTGGGTTACCGAGGGCTGGATGTCTGCACCGGCTGCGGCCCGGGCGCTATGAAAGGACCAATGAAGGGCGCAACCATTTCCCATGCCAAGCAGCGCATTTTGAATGCCCGCTACATCGGTCTGACCGAGCCAGGAATTATTACTGCTGAAGCGCCAAATCCGATCGTTAATGAACTGGCGATTCTGCCGGATATTGAAAAACGCCTTGAAGCCTTTGTTCGTCTTGGTCATGGCATCATTATCTTTCCAGGTGGTGCAGGAACCGCAGAAGAACTGCTCTATCTGCTCGGCATTCTGCTGCACCCGGAAAACCGTGATATTCCGTTTCCGCTGGTACTGACCGGACCTAAGTCGTCCGAACCCTATTTCCGTCAATTGCACGAATTCATTGCCAAAACACTGGGCTATGAAGCACAGCAAAAGTACAAAATCATTGTTGATGACTTTACCGATGCGTCACGCGCCATGCTACATGGCATGCTTGAAGTCAAAGAGCATCGCAAGCAGACCAATGATGCCTTTCACTTCAACTGGCAACTTAAAATCGATCCTATCTACCAGCAGCCGTTTGATCCAAACCATGAAAATATGTCCAAACTAAACCTGCATTCCAGTCTGCCCAAACATGAACTGGCGGCTAATCTGCGCCGGGCATTCAGTGGCATCGTTGCTGGTAATGTCAAAGAACAGGGCATCAGCGCTATTGAGCAATACGGCCCTTATGAAATTCACGGTGATCCGGGCATTTTGGAACCACTGGATGAGCTGCTCACCGCCTTTGTCGCCCAAGGCCGGATGAAACTGCCGGGCAGCGAATATGTACCCTGCTACCGGATTGTCAGAACATAGGTTTTAAGTCGTCGTCTTACCTCCGGCCCGATAAACCTTTACATTAGCTCTTCTACCATTCGACACAGGATTGCATCATGCCTTGGCGACTGTTTGCCGCCGTGTTATTCACCGGTTTATCGATTTTGTTCAGCCACTGGCCGCAAGCATGGCAGAACGTTCTGGAACGACTATACGGGGGCGTAATCTATCCAGAGATTCAGCGCAGTCTGCAGCACTTACCGATATTGGCAAACGTTGCTCTGGCCGATTTGTTATGGGTTGTAATTCCGGTATTGTTTGTTATTCGACTTGCCTGGCTGCTGCGTAAGCACAAGGTACGTCGTCTGCCAAACGCATTGTTAATTGCCTGGCTATGGGCAAGCGGGTTTTACGTCCTGATCATGCTGATGTGGGGTTTGAACTACCATCGACCATCGCTTTATCAGTCATTGCTCGCTCAGGGTTTTACCCGTCAGCTACAGGATGAGCAATGGCAATTTGCATTATCACAAACTCAGGTAACGCTGAATAACCTGCCCGGGGATTTTAACTATTGCCCGGCAGATATTTCACTGAACCCGAACCGACCTGCTGCCTTTGTACATTCAGCCATGGCGCTGGCGGATATGCCAACCAGTCCGGCCCGGACAGTCCAAAGTTCTGCCTGGTCGTTCTACTACCGTGGTATTGGCTTGGCAGGTGTCTATATACCACTGACTGGCGAACCAACCTACAACCGCTATCTGTTTCCGCTGGCAAAACCCTTTACCATGATGCACGAATACGCTCACTGGACCGGAAGTGCTCCTGAGTATGATGCCGATATCATCGCCTACTGGTCGTCATGGATGGCTCCAGATCCGCTCTGGCAGTATTCGGCCTGGCTGGCCTGGTGGCGGGAGATCAATGCACCGGCCAACGTTGTTGATCAGCTTGATGATCGGGTTAAACAATCACTGACCTGTTATGCTGACTATCAGCGCCAGCAAAAACGCTGGAAAATAGCTGATCTGCATTGGCGAGTGTATCAACAGACCTTAAAGTCTCAGGGTATTCAGGAAGGTCTGAGAAGCTATTCGATGGGCGAGTCTCTGGCGCTGACCAGCTACCAGCGCTGGTTACTGGTAAAACAGCACCTTTATGACCATCACTGAGTGATCAACGCTAAAGAAAAAACGAAAGTGATAGAACATGCTTTTGGTGGTGACCGGCAGAGGAAGCAATGCGACTTGCGTTTTACGTTTCACCTTTTGCAGTTCGCGTTTACCCTTACAGACTTTAGCCACCCCAATAAATGAATTCCTAAACTCAAACGAGTAAGTATTTAATGAAAACCATCGCCATTCAACTTTCCCCCGAAGCGGGGTCCGCCTATTTCAAGCATGCCGTCGAGGTAGCTCAAGCCGAGTTCACCCAATGCATGGGGGACACACCAATAACACTGAAAACCATCGCTGGTTTGCAGTTTTTCCTGGCTGAGCTATCGGAGGATGCGTTGGTACAGGTCAGCCGCCTGTCCTTTGTTCAGGGGTTGTATGAGGTCAATGAACAGTGGTTGCGCCCTCTTGAGATTGAGCCAGGATTTTTGCTGCATGACGACTTCGTTTTTGGCAGCAAGTACAAAGGCAAAACCAATGAAAGGCTGACACAGTTGTTAATCAATGTCGGGCTGTCCCATACCCAAGTGTATAAAGGACAGACAGCCAAGCTGTTGGATCCGATGTGTGGACGCGGCACCACCGTTATATGGGCCATGCGTTATGGTCTTAACGGCTTCGGCATTGAGCAGGATACCAAGGCACTGTCAGACATCCGCAGTAACCTGAAAAAATGGACCAAGCTAAATCATCAGAAACACAAAATACTGGAAGGCTCTCTGGGTGCCGGTTCAAAAAAACAGCAGGCACCATTTCTAGAGTTTCAGGCGGAAGAACATAGTGCCCGTTTTGCCATTGGCGATTCGCGCCAGGCCGATGTGCTGTTCCCGAATGAGAAGTTCGACCTGATCGTCTCTGATATTCCTTATGGAGTACAGCACGTCACGACCGAAGGAACCCGTAACCCGCTCTATGCCATTGAAGAAAGTATTGCTGCCTGGAGCAACGTTCTGAAACAGAAAAGCACTATCGTACTGTCGTTCAACAGCAAGCACCCCAGACGCGAGCAAATGGTTTCGGTATTTGAAGCTCAGGGTTTTCAGGCCGAGGCATTCAGCGCGCCACACCGCATGAGCGAATCCATTGTCCGGGACATCGTAGTGTTCAAACGCCAGTAACCACCACAGAATGCATCCGGGTAGTGCCATTGAAACCCGGATGCTCGCAAACGCTCCGGAATAACATACCTGAATCCGTGACTTCTTCAGTGGATGCAAAGTGTAAGAGCTTGATTTCTATTTGTTTTTCAAAGATTGCAGGTGCACCCATAGGTTCCCCCAATTTTTGGGAAGCAAAGAGGAATCAATGGCTTGCGCACTGCGCCGCTATGGAGTCACGGATTCAGATAGTTATACATCTGGCCAACGCCTGCACACAATAAACACGGTTCTTTCTTCATACGGTTCCTATACTATAAGAATCTTGTATGACCATTTTGAATACGATAGTTTGTCGCTAAAACAATAACACGAGAATAGGATGACACTCACGGAATTGAAATACATTGTCGCACTGGCCCAAGAAAAGCATTTTGGTCGAGCTGCAGAGCATTGCCAGGTCTCTCAACCGACATTGAGCGTTGCCATTAAAAAGCTGGAAGATCGGCTGAGAGTCGCTATCTTCGAGCGCAATAAGCAAGGTGTCACGGTTACACCAGTCGGTGAGCGGATCGTCGCCCAGGCCAATAAAGTGCTCGAAGAAAGCATGAAGATTGAAGATATTGCCCAGTCGGGGGAAAACCAGCTGTCATCGCCACTGCGTCTGGGGGTTATTTTTACGATTGGCCCCTACCTGTTACCGCACATTATCCCGGAACTGCGTAAGCGCGCACCGGAAATGCCGCTGATGCTCGATGAAAACTTCACCCATGTTTTACGGCGCCGATTGCGCGAAGGACAGCTTGATGTGGCCATTCTGGCATTGCCCTTTTCCGAAACGGATATTCTGACCAAAGCACTCTACGACGAACCATTCGATGTGTTGTTACCTGCCTCACACCCATTGACGCAACAGACTGAAATTGACGTAGAAGAGCTTGCTAAAGAACCGTTACTGCTGCTTGGCGAAGGACACTGCTTTCGCGATCAGATTCTCAGCGCCTGCCCGCAGATTGCCCAGGCCAACCACAGCCCGGACGGAAAAGTGCAGACTGTTGCAGATGGCACGTCACTGGAAACGTTGCGTCACATGGTCGCTTCAAATCTTGGTATCACCATTCTGCCGCGTTCAGCCACCGGCTCAAACCTATACAAAGATAGCCTGGTGCAGGTTCGTCCATTCAAAGGCAATAGTCCAACCCGCACAGTGGCCATTGCCTGGCGTACCAGTTTTCCACGCCCTAGTGCAATTGATGCCATCGAGGGCGCCATTCGACTATGCCAGATGCTGTAACACTGAACGCACCGGTATCCCGACTTAAGGGAGCCGGGCCGAAGCTGGCAGAGAAGCTGGCCGGTATTGGTCTGGGTAGCATTGGGGATCTGCTGTTTCACCTGCCCTACAAGTATCAGGATCGCACCCGGATTGTTCCCATCGGCCAACTTCGACTCGGTATGGCGGTAGTCATTGAAGCGGAAATAAAGGACGCCCAGGTGATCTTCGGTAAGCGGCGCTCTCTGCTGGTTCGCATCCAGGATGGCGGCGGGCTGCTAACGCTGCGCTTTTTCCATTTTTCCCAGGCGCAGCAGAAGATGTTCAGAAACGGCGCCCGCATTCGCGCCTATGGTGAGGTCCGCATGGGGCCAAATGGCCTCGAATTGATTCATCCGGAATATCAGATTCAAACAGAGGGTGAATTTCCACCACTGGATAACCGGTTAACGCCACTGTACCCAACCACCGAGGGCCTGAATCAAATGCGGCTGCGCCAGCTTATCGAACAGGCACTGGCGATATTGAATGCACAAGGCGGTCTCTCCGAATGGTTACCACCAAAGTGGCTAACGCCGTGGCAACTGCCTTCGTTAACCGAGGCCTTGAATATACTGCACCATCCCGGCAGCAAGAATGATATTCCACTGCTGCTGGAAGGTTTGCATCCGGCACAGCAACGCTTGGCATTGGAAGAGCTGTTGGCCCACCATCTCAGTTTGCAGGCGTTACGGCAAAGTGTTCAGGCAACCGGTGCTCACCCAATTGGATCATCCAAAAAACTGGTGCCACAATTACTCAGCAACCTGCCGTTTAAACTGACCAGAGCCCAGCAACGGGTCTGCCAGGAAATCGCACAGGATCTGGCCAAGCCATTACCCATGTTACGACTGGTGCAAGGTGACGTCGGAGCTGGAAAAACGTTGGTTGCACTGGCCGCGGCATTACAGGCAATAGAGGCTGGTTTGCAGGTCGCGTTAATGGCACCAACCGAACTGCTGGCCGAACAGCACTACCTGAACATGAGCCAGTGGTGCGAACCTTTGGCCGTGGGCGTGGATCTGCTACTGGGTAAAACCGGTAAGAAAGCGCGCGATGCCATTCTGGACAGGCTTGAGAATGGTCAATGCCAGTTACTGATTGGCACTCATGCTTTGTTCCAGTCCGGGGTCAACTATAAAAATCTTGGCCTGGTGATTATCGATGAACAGCATCGTTTTGGCGTACAGCAGCGGCTGGCGTTAAAAGAAAAGGCAATCAATGGTTCACCTCACCAGCTGACCATGACCGCAACGCCAATACCGCGCACGCTGGCCATGACCGCCTTTGCGGATCTGGATATTTCCATTATCGATGAACTACCACCGGGCAGGACACCGGTAACGACAACAGTCATCAGCCAGGAGCGACGCGATGCCGTCATTCGCAGAGTCAATGCAGCCTGCAGTGAAGGTCGTCAGATTTACTGGGTCTGCACCTTGATTGAAGAATCCGAAGAATTGCAGGCTGAAGCGGCTGAAGCAACAGCAAACAGACTGGTCGAAGCACTGCCTGATCGACGCATCGGCCTACTACACGGCAAACTGAAACCCGCCGATAAATCCCGATTGATGCAGGCATTCAAAGCACACGAGCTGGAAATATTAGTAGCCACCACGGTCATTGAAGTCGGTGTCGATGTACCCAATGCCAGTGTCATGATTATTGAAAACCCGGAGCGTCTAGGCCTGGCACAACTGCATCAGCTACGCGGACGGGTCGGGCGCGGTACAACAGAAAGTTTTTGCCTGCTGATGTTCAGCACGCCCTTATCTGAACAGGGCAAACAACGGCTGGAGGTCATGCGCAGTACTAATGACGGTTTTGTCATTGCTGAAGAAGACCTGAAACTGCGCGGTCCTGGTGAGGTACTGGGGACCCGACAGACAGGAGCAATTGCCTTTCGTGTTGCTGATATGGAGCGCGATCAACACCTGCTGGACATTGTGCCGGAACTGGCAGCGCGGCTGGATCAAACCTACCCAAGTCATGTACAACCGATTATTGACCGCTGGCTGAAAGATTCGGATCGTTTCGCTCAGGTGTGATGGTCGTAACAATTTCCTGAATCCGTGACTCCAGAGTGGATGCAGTATGGAGTCACGGATTCAGGAATTTATTCATTCAACTGCCAGTCGCCCCTCAGGGTCTGATTTCGCCGTCTATACTAATATTACTACAATATAAAAAGGTCAGATCACAGTGATCAGTCAAGGCGAAGAACAAATCCCAACGGTTGTACGCCAACATCTCTCGCAAAAAAGCATTCAACATGTGTTGGGACCTAATAAGCTAACCTTGGAACGTGCTGAAGTATGTCTGTTAAGTGACTCGAAAGGATTGGTGCAAGTCTTCGTACCCTCAACATCCATCGCTAATCTGGACATGATCCGCTCAGTATCCGGGCGTCATTTACAACCACTCAGCATTGCTGAACTGTCGGCATTGAAAAAGCGCTTTAACCTGGAAACATTGCCAGCGTTTGATGATCTGATTCAGGCCGATACCATTATTGATCACAGACTCTTTGAAACTGATAAAATCTTTGTTCATTCTGGCAATGAAAACCATTTAGTTGCGCTAAAAAACGCCAATGCAATGAAACGCAAAGACGAGACCATTGTCGCCAGCGTAGCAACCAAAATTCCTTTTAGAGAAGTCGACTACGAACTCAGCCTCTTTGATCATGACCGGAGCGAAATTAATAATGCTGTAACCAAGTTTACGGCACTGCGCATCCGGCAACGCCTTGAGGAAACGCTTGAAGTACCGCCGTTGCCAGATACGGCACAAGCAATCATCCGGCTGCGTGTTGATCCGAATGCCAACATTGAAAAACTTAGCCGCATCGTTGAACATGATCCAAGTCTTGCCGCCCAAGTGGTCAGCTGGGCAAGCTCATCCTATTATTCGGCACCAGGGTCAATTAAATCAGTGCAGGATGCCATTGTTCGGGTATTGGGCTACGATCTGGTTATGAACTTGGCATTGGGACTATCGCTTGGAAAAACACTCAATCTACCTAACAATCCAGATGAGGGTACCATTAATTTCTGGAATGAAGCAGTTTATGTCGCGGCCTGTGTTGGGGCTCTTGTCGGCACGATTCCAAGAGAATTTCGACCTGGTTTTGGGCTGAGTTATCTGTCAGGCCTGCTGCATAACTTTGGTTATCTGATTCTGGCACACGCCTTTAAACCACTCTTTGAAACAACAAGTGCGATGGTGGCACTCAATCGACATCTGGAGCATCAACATACTGAGAAGCACGTGATTGGCATCACTCGCGATCAGATAGCCTCGAACCTGATGCACAGTTGGAATATGCCAAATGAAGTGACAATCGGTATTCGTTACCAGAGTGATCCGCATTATATGGGTGCCAACAGTGATCAGGCTCATTTAATCTACCTGGCTTATCAACTGTTGCAGAAACATGGCTTATTCCCCAGATTGAGCCAGCGCTTCGACAAAACGGTTTATCAGCATCTGAATCTAAAAGAAGAAGCAGCCGATGAAGTGGTGTCAAAACTGAAACAACAAAAAAGCGACCTGGATAGTATTGCTTCAGCATTAAATGCCGTCTGAATCCGTGACTCCATAGCGGCGCAGTGCGCAAGCCATTGATTCCTCTTTGCTTCCCAAAAATTGGGGTGAACCTAAGGGTGCACCTGCAATTTTTGAAAAACAAATAGAAATCAAGCTCTTACACCCTGCATCCACTTTGGAGTCACGGATTCAGGTATTATTCGCAAAAACGGCGGCCCACTCTTCGAGAAGCCCTCCAGAAGCCCACCACTTCGTTCCAGCTCTTGACAAGGGAAGAGCATTGCCTTCGAGCTGCGCCGTGATGGAATCACAGATTCAGGTTCTGATTAAACCTCTGCAATAACAGTGCAATCCTGTTCACTCACGCACTTTTATTGAGCATAATTTAATCGCCTTTCATCGGTTTACCAAATCAATAACGACCAAATGAAGCCTGTTACAGTGGAAACATCAAGCTTGGCACAGTATTGGCTTTGATGACGCTGTGATCACTTTCGACGTATCGGCTTCTTAAGACGAGACCACATCGTCAAGCTGTTACAACGAAACAGAATACAAACAAATTTTTGAATACGAAGGCGTGTTACCGTTAAGTCGGTGCACGCCTTTTTTTGTTCTCAATAAAAACAGGAACCGAGCGATGAGTAATGAGCGACTCAATCTGGCTGATTTTTCTCAGCCAAGCATACGAACACTGCACCTGACCTGGTTTGCTTTTTTTCTGACCTTTGTTATCTGGTTCAGTCATGCACCGCTAAAGCCGTTGATCATGGAAACCTTCGATATGTCCATCGAGCAATGGAAAGCCTTGCTGACTCTCAATGTCGCACTGACCATTCCGGCGCGAATCATCATCGGCATCCTTGTTGATAAATTTGGCCCTCGCTTGGTATACAGTGGTTTGTTGCTGTTATCCGGCCTTGTCTGTATTGCTTTTGCCAGTGCACAATCCTTTGAACAATTGGCTTTGTTCCGGTTTCTGCTCGGCTTTGTTGGTGCCGGTTTTGTGATTGGCATCCGTATGGTTGGTGAATGGTTCCCCGCGCGTCAGGTAGGGCTGGCGGAAGGGATTTATGGCGGTTGGGGTAACTTTGGTTCAGCCGCCGCCGCATTTATGCTTCCATCCTTGGCACTGGTGATATTTGGTGAAGACAACGGCTGGCGCTATGCGATCGGCTCTACCGGTGTTGCCGCTTTTCTTTACGGTATATTGTTTTATTTTAAAGCACGCAATACTCCAAAGGGTTCTACCTACTTTAAGCCTAAGAAGAGCGGTGGTCTGGAGGTCACCAGCCAAAAAGATTTCATCTTTTATCTGCTAATGAATATTCCTATGTACGTCATCCTCGCGGTACTGGCCTGGAAGCTTTCACCAGCCGGCGTCGGCCTGCTCACAGTAACAACGACAAACCTAATGTATGGCGTATTGATAGTACTGTTCGCTTTTCAGCTTTCACAAATCCTTAAAGTCAACCGTGACATGCTGAAACAGGGCGCTCCAGAGCACGATAAATACAAGTTCAAACAGGTTGCGATTCTTAACTGGGCTTACTTCGTAACTTTTGGTTCTGAACTGGCCGTTGTTTCAATGTTACCGGCCTTCTTCCTGGAAACCTTTGATGGCTTGTCTTTGGCCCAGGCCGGGATGTTAGGTTCAGCTTATGCCTTTATGAATCTGGTGGCGCGACCTTCCGGTGGTTGGTTCTCGGATAAGTTTGGTCGAAGAATGTCTTTATCCATTCTTATTGTTGGACTGGCCATTGGTTATCTGGTGTTATCACAAATTACGGCGTCCTGGCCAATTGCGCTCGCAGTTATAGCCGTCATGTGCTGCTCTTTCTTTGTACAGGCTGGTGAAGGAGCGGTTTTTGCTATCGTGCCACTGATCAAGCGACGCATGACCGGACAAATTGCAGGAATGACCGGTGCCTATGGGAATGTCGGTGCTGTCACCTTCCTCACAGCCTTTACGTTTGTGTCCACTTCAACATTCTTCTTGCTGATTGCTGCATCAGCCGTTGCAGTGTTCGTCATGGTTCAATTTATGGAAGAGCCACAGGGACACACAGCGGAAGTAGATGACAATGGTAACGTACAACTGATTGAAATATCGTAAACTCTGAACAGACAGAGCTAACTGGCTCTGTCTGCTTTACTGTTGAACATGGGCATAGAACATTTACAAAGCACGCTCGATGTTGAGATTCACCAACTCAGCGATGCTGGCCGAAAAGAAGAAAATCAGGACGCCATCGGCGCACGTGTCCCTGATGGTTCATTGCTGGCCGCCAAAGGTTTTGCATTGGTCATCGCCGACGGTGTTTCCGCTGCTGAAGCCGCACGTGAAGCAAGTCAGGCATCGGTCACCGGTTTTTTAACTGACTACTTTTCCACACCGGATACCTGGAGTGTAAAACGCTCAGCGCTCAAGGTTATGCAATCGCTGAATCGGTGGTTGTATGGTCAAGGACAATCTCATATTCAGGGTCGTGGATTCCTGACAACTTTTTCAGCTCTGATTATAAAATCAAACACCGTACATATTTTTCATGTGGGTGATTCGCGTATCTACCGATTTCGACATCAACAGCTTGAATTGCTGACAACAGACCACACTCGACATCTTTCAAAGAAACAGTTTTATCTGTCTCGGGCAATGGGCGCAGATGCAACTTTAGATATCGATTACCGTTGTCTCGATCTGCAAGCGGGTGACTGTTTTTTGCTGACCACAGATGGTATTCACGATGTATTACCAAACAGAATGCTACACCAGAGCCTTAGTGAACTTCCTCGTTCAGACATTCCCCAATACCTGATTAACAAAGCATTAGACGCAGGCTCTAGCGATAACCTGAGCTGTCAGATCGCCTATATCCCGCAACTACAGAGCGTATCGGATCAGGAAGCGTTTAAAGCTTTAAGCGAGCTACCCTTCCCACCTGATCTGGATGTTGGCAACCGACTGGATGGTTACGAGGTAATACGGCTATTACATGCCTCAGAACGCAGCCAACTGTATTTGGTGAAAGACGTAAATGGGCGCAGATGGGCGATGAAAACCCCTTCGGTGAACTATCAGGATGATCCAGCTTACATCGAACGCTTTGTACTTGAAGAGTGGATAGCTTCACGTATGCGCAGCACGAATATCGTTCGTGCTATCACTCCAGTTCAAAGGCAATTTCTGTACTACCTGACTGAATATATTCCGGGCCAGACCTTGGAACAGGTCATTCACGAACGTAGTCCTCTTGATGTTAAGGACGCAATCGCAATTACAGAACAAACGGCAAAAGCATTACGCGCCTTACATCAAAAAGAAACCCTGCATCAGGACATAAAACCAGCCAACATCATTATTTCTAAACAGGGGGCCGTACTGATCGATTTTGGCTCCTGCCTGGTAGCAGGCATAGAGGAAATATCAGCGCCTTTCCAACGCGACAGTGCATTGGGCACGGCTGAATACTCTGCCCCAGAATATCGATATCAAGGGCCGCGCTCAGAGCGTAGCGACCAGTTTTCACTTGCCGTTATTACCTATGAAATGATGACAGGCCATCACCCTTACGGTGCTGGATATACGAAAGCAAAATCCCTTTCTGATTTCATCAAACTCAACTATCAAAGTGCCACGCATCACAATCCTTTGGTCCCACTGTGGCTCGATGGGGCGCTCAATAAAGCATTAAGTATAAAGCCGGAACACAGATATGAGGTGTTGTCTGAGTTTTTGTTTGATCTTAAGCAGCCAAACCCAAACTTCAATCGCATCAATCAAAGTTCATTACTGGATCGCAACCCGCTTCGGTTTTGGCAAAGTTTAGCTGCGATACAGGTATTGATTATTCTGGCCTTGATATATTTTTTGATTGATTGAAACCTGAATCCGTGACTTCTTCAGTGGATCCAGGGTGTAAGAGCTTAATTTCTATTTGTTTTTCGGTGCACCCATAGGTTCAATGGCTTGCGCACTGCGCCGCTATCTATGGAGTCACGGATTCAGGTATAGGTTTTATTTAGGACACTACACTAGGCTTAGAGATCACTTGCACAATAACGAAAAAGGCCAACCCGAAGGTTGGCCCAGCTTCTAGGTTTCAGAGGAATCTGAAATTAGAAAGAGTAAGAAGCACCGAAGATCAGTTCAATCTTCTCAGCAACATCGGCTTTAGCTTCTTCTGGTTGATAGTTGAAGTCAGTGTAGTATTTAACTTCCATTTCAGAGGTATAGGATACTTCCAATTCAACTAAAACAGGATCTGCAGTTTTAGCATCAAAATCGCTGAAAGTTAAATCTGCAGAAGCGGCCATAGCATCTTGTTCCCATGCAAGGCCAGCAGAAACTTCGTCACCAGCGTCTGAAAGCATTGTATAGATATAGCCAGCTGATACAGTAATTGCATCGGTCGCTGCGTACGCTACAGACAGTTCCAGCTCTTCATCATCATCAACTTCTGCGCTAGGCTCGATATACAAGGTTGACAATGTAGCACCGGCAACAGTTGCTTCTAAAGAAACACCATATTGCAATGCGCGTGAATCTTTACCTGAGTAGTTCAAGTAAGCCATTGCCGTTACGACGTCAGATGAATAGGTAACACCGGTACCTGCGAAGATGTATGGATCAGCGCCATCTTTGGAGTAAACATCTTCACCACCGAATTCACCTTCAACAACATAGGACAAAGCACCTGCTTCGCCAGCGTACTGAGCAGCTGCACCATAGACAGGAACATTCACAGATATATCCGGTGTAGCAGGATCATTGTCATGATCAACGTCTTTTGTCTGACCAGCACCTTGAATCTGAACAGTGAAGCCATCAACAACTTCATATTTAAAACCAGCATCAATTCCATAGGCTTCATCAAAAGAGTTGTTATCGACGGCGATATCACCAATAGAAGTACTTCCAATGTCCAAATAATCATCAGTAGACATCAGGCTGCCAACTTGACCGAAAGACAACTTGCCTTCAGTCACAACAATATCATCCAGATTCAAAACAGCTTCGCCGCCTTGCTCATCACCAGCATCAATATAGAAGCCACCAGACAAAGGACCGTTGGTAATGGACATATCCAGCTCTAAATCCCAGCCTTCCTGTTCATCATCGTCACTTACCAACAAAACATCTTTAGCAATACCGTCAGTAAAATCCCAAGCGCTTTGAGCTTCCATTGAGCCTTTGAATTCGACTTCCCATTCAGTATCGGCAGCAATAGCCGAAGTAGAAATAGCAGCAGCAAGTGCAGAAACTGCAAAAATAGCTTTCATTAGATTCCCCTATTTTTATTATCAATACTGGTTCGTTGACCAGACTACTTGATAAGGATTAGAACCCGTTATGAGTTCTTTCCCATTTTATAATTAACGCGGCATACAAATATCTCAAAATACTTGCCGTGTCAAAACGTTACTGGAGAAAGAGTAAAGAACAAATATGTCATCAAAGTAAAACGTGGCGATTCTCATCGGCTGGGTTGGTGACTTTTATATACTTGTCTTTATTTTAACCCCCAGGGTTGCTCGGTAGCCCGACTAACCATCCGGGCCTATCAAACCAGAGCGTAAAGGCTTGGTCAACCACTTTTTTCGCTGTTTTTTGCGGCTGATAGCCTTTAAACAGGCCACCTTGATGAAAATCAATCGAAAACAGGCCCGCATCCTCAGCAAGATTAGTACCAAATATTTCACATCAAATCCAGAAGCCTTAAAATTCACAGATATTTGATGTCTTTTTACCAATAAATAACGCAATTCTGAAAAAATAATTTTTGATGTCAGTTGCCGGAGAAACCAAGTACATCTTCCATTGAATACTGCCCTGAACTTTTTTTAACCAACCATTTGGCGGCTCTGACCGCACCACGGGCAAAGGTTTGACGACTGCTGGCCTTATGGCTGATTTCCAATCGCTCACCTTCAGCAGCAAACATAACGGTATGCTCTCCAACGATGTCACCGCCTCGTATAGCCGAAAAACCAATCGACCCCGGTTTTCGAGCACCAGTAATGCCTTCACGCGCAAAAACCCCAACATCCGATAACTTAACCTGCATTGCATCAGCAACGGCATTCCCCATCATTAATGCCGTTCCACTGGGAGCATCGACCTTATGGCGATGATGAGCTTCTATAACCTCAATATCACTGCTTTCTCCCATAACCCTTGCAGCCATACGCAACAACTGTAGTGAAAGATTAACGCCTACCGAGTAATTGCCAGCGAAAACATAAGCCACTTTAGTTTGATAGGCATTGAGCTCAATGAGCTCTGCATCGGAAAAACCCGTTGTGCCAATCACCATCTTAGCGTTATTTTTTTCCGCCAGTGCAAGATGCTTTAAAGTGGCGACAGGGACGGTAAAATCAATAACAGTTACATCATCAGAAAACACCGAGGCGACATCAGCGGTTGCCGTAACGCCGATCTTGCTCCTTCCTATCAACTCACCAACATCCATACCAATGCAGGATGAATCCGATTTCACAACCGCTCCAGCCAGGTCAACATCCTCGGATGCAATCACAGCCTCAATTAGGGCTCGTCCCATGCGACCATCTGCGCCGGTAATTACAATCTTTTGCATTCTGAATTCTCTTTCCAAGATAAAGGGTATATCCAGCATGACAATTTCAGCTTTTATTTTCCAGCTCAATGCCTACAGGACTTTCTTTCACCTGAATCCGTGACTCCAGAGGGTAAGAGCTTGATTTCTATTTGTTTTCCAAAAATTGCAGGTGCCCCCATAGGTTCACCCCCATTTTTGGGAAGCAAAGAGGAATCAATGGCTTGCGCACGGCGCCGCTATAGAGTCAAAGATTCAGGTTTCATCCAAAAAAAAGTGGATGCAGGATTAACTTTCACCAAAGAATTTTTTCACACCATCAAACCAGCCTTTGCTTTTGGGCGAATGCCTCTTTCCATCAAGGCTTGCCTGAAGCTCCGTTAACAGCTCCTTTTGCCTGGCGGTAAGGTTAATCGGAGTTTCTACGACCACGCGGCACATAAGATCACCAATAGCATGCCCTCTAACCGGTTTGACACCTTTGCCACGCAGACGGAAAAGCTTACCGGTCTGAGTCTCAGTTGGAATCTTCAGTTTGACGCGACCATCCAGAGTAGGGACTTCCAACTCACCACCCAAAGCGGCTTCAGTTATGCTGATAGGCACCTCGCAATACAGATTTGCACCATCACGTTCAAATATGTCATGTCGCTTAACATGCACTTCTACATACAGGTCACCACTCGGACCACCATTGCGCCCAGCCTCGCCCTCACTCGTCAGCCGGATACGATCACCCGTATCGACGCCAGGGGGGATCTTAACATTCAACGTCTTGGTTTCTTCTTTAACACCACGACCATAACAACTGCCACAAGGATCTTTAATGATCTTACCTGCACCAGAACAGGAAGGGCAGGTTTGCTGCACAGCAAAGAAACCCTGTTGCATCCTGACCTGCCCACTGCCACCACAGGTGGTACAGGTAACCGGAGATGTCCCCTTTTTCGCGCCTGAACCATCACAGGTTTCGCAGTGCACAAGCGTCGGTACGCGAATGCTCTTTTCAACACCGCGAACAGCTTCTTCCAAAGTCAGTTCAAGATTATATTTGAGGTCTGAACCGCGCTGAACAGAAGAACGGCCGCGAGAACCGCCGCCGCCAAAGATATCACCGAAAACATCACCAAAGATATCGCTGAAGCTTCCTGCTCCGGCACCGCCGCCGCCGAAGCCCTGCTGTCCGCCCACACCTGCATGCCCGAACTGATCATACGCCTGACGCTTCTGAGCATCGGTTAAAATCTCGTAAGCCTCGCTAATTTCTTTAAACTTGGCTTCGGCTTCTTTGTCATCAGGATTGCGGTCAGGATGGTACTTCATCGCCATACGACGATAGGCTTTTTTTATTTCCTTTTCATCGGCGCTTTTGCTGACACCCAATACTTCGTATAAATCGCGTTTTGACATAATTTCTGTTGCCTGGCTACACACTAAAACGCGGGTCATAGACCCGCGTACTTACTCGATTGCCTTAACTTAAAGCCGGGGTGACTTCAAGAGAAGAACCGGGTCCAAGATTATTTATCTTTAACTTCCTCAAACTCAGCGTCTACCGCGTCGTCAGAGCTTGTTTCGGCGTTATCACCCTCTGCTGCCTGAGCACCAGCATCCTGGGCCTGATCCGCATAAATTTTCTGAGCAAAGTTAGAAGACGCCTGACTCAAAGCCTCTACGGCTTTATCAATCGCCTCTTTATCATCACCCTTCAATGCGGTTTCTACATCTTCACAGGCTTTTTCTATGGATGCTTTTTCTTCATCTGTTGCTTTGTCGGCATTTTCTTTCAAAGACTTGCGAGTTGCATGAACCAGGCTATCTGCGGTATTTCGAGACTTAGCCAGTTCTTCAAACTTCTTGTCTTCTTCAGCATTGGCCTCAGCATCTTTGATCATCTGATCGATTTCATCATCAGACAGACCCGAGTTCGCCTTGATCACAATAGACTGCTCTTTCCCAGTACCCTTATCTTTCGCCGATACATTCAGGATACCATTGGCATCCAGATCGAAGCTGACTTCGATTTGCGGCACACCGCGAGGTGCAGGCGGAATGTCTGCCAGATCGAATCGACCAAGAGACTTGTTCTGATTCGACATTTTACGCTCGCCCTGGATAACATGAATCGTCACCGCAGCCTGATTATCATCGGCTGTTGAGAACACCTGGCTCTTCTTGGTTGGAATAGTGGTGTTCTTATCAATCAGCGGAGTCATGACACCGCCCATTGTTTCAATACCCAGTGTCAGAGGCGTTACATCCAGCAGCAGAACGTCTTTAACATCACCAGACAATACCGCACCCTGAATAGCAGCACCAACAGCCACGGCTTCATCCGGGTTAACGTCTTTACGAGGTTCTTTACCAAAGAACTCTGCCACCCTGGCCTGAACCAATGGCATACGAGTCTGACCGCCAACCAGAATAACTTCATTGATATCAGATATGTCCTGATCTGCATCTTTTAATGCAACGCGCACTGGTGCCAGCGAACGCTCAACCAATTCCTCAACCAGCGACTCCAGCTTGGCGCGGGTCAGTTTTACGTTCAAATGCTTAGGCCCTGAGGCATCAGCAGTAATATATGGCAGGTTGACATCAGTCTGTTGAGAAGAAGACAACTCAACCTTGGCTTTTTCTGCCGCTTCTTTCAGGCGCTGCATAGCCAGCGCGTCACCTTTCAGATCGATACCTGAATCTTTTTTGAACGTCTCGGCAAGATAATTGATAACGCGCAGGTCAAAGTCTTCACCACCCAGGAAAGTATCACCATTGGTAGCCAGTACTTCAAACTGATGTTCACCGTCGACTTCGGCGATTTCGATGATAGAAATATCAAAGGTACCACCACCTAAGTCATACACAGCAACAACGCTATCGCCACGTTTTTTATCCATACCATAAGCCAGGGCAGCTGCCGTTGGCTCGTTGATGATACGCTTAACATCCAGACCTGCGATTCGGCCAGCATCTTTAGTCGCTTGGCGCTGAGAATCGTTAAAGTAAGCAGGAACGGTAATAACCGCTTCGGTTACCGCCTCACCCAGATACTCTTCAGCCGTTTTCTTCATCTTTTTCAAAACTTCTGCTGAAATCTGAGGTGGTGCTTTTTTATCACCCTTCACTTCAACCCAGGCATCGCCGTTATCAGCCTTGGTGATTTTATAAGGCACCATCTTGATATCTTTCTGAACAACATCGTCCTCGAAACGACGACCGATAAGACGTTTGACCGCGTACAGGGTATTTTCAGGATTGGTCACTGCCTGACGCTTGGCAGGCTGGCCGACCAGAATTTCACCGTCGTCAGCAAAGGCGACGATCGAAGGTGTTGTACGATCACCTTCTGCATTTTCGATGACTTTGGGTTTGTCACCTTCCATAATAGAAACACACGAGTTAGTGGTTCCCAAGTCGATACCGATGATTTTGCCCATGATAAATCACTCCGTAGATATTCATTCTGTATGCTCAGCGATATGAGAGCAATCCAATTAATTTCAAGGTTCTTTGCCTGACTGATCAGGCTTTTTCGTCAACTTTGGCGCTAGATTCGCCACCTTTACTAACCATTACCATCGCTGGGCGAATCAAACGACCATTTAATTGATAGCCCTTCTGCATTACAGCGATGACGGTATTCGGTTCCACTTCCGGATTCTCAACCATCGACATCGCTTGATGCAGTTGCGGATCAAACGGGGCGCCCTGGGGATCTATTGCTTCGATATTAAACTTGGTAAAGACATCAAGCAGGCCTTTAAGAGTCATTTCCACACCTTCTTTAAGTGCAATGACATCAACCACTTCGCCTTCAGCGGAGGTAATAGCACGCTCCAAATTGTCAGCGACAGCCAACAACTCTTTGCTCAACTTTTCCTGACCAAATTTATGCGCGTTTTCAACATCTTTTTCGACTCGACGCCGCAGGTTCGCCATTTCTGCTTCAGCACGTATATACTGATCTTTCATTTTTTCTGCTTCGTCCTGAGCAGCGATCAGCTGTGCCTGCAACTGTTCAACGCTGGCTGATTGATCAACGCTGGCTTCAGAAACCGCGTCGTCACGTTCCTCCGTTAGTTCGGTTTCGACGATCTCTTCAACTGGTTTTTCTTCACCCGACATGCAATACCTTCTCAAAAGTTGCCAATATTTCATCGCTCGCTGTAATGGGGTTATAGCCATTCTTTTCAAGGGGTTTCAGGCTTCGTTTTATGTTTTTTGCAGTTGCAGTCATTGTTCAGGTGTTTAATACTTGATCGACATACAGCATAACTGTATAAATAACCAGTTACATACCTAATGGGTAGAATTCATGCTGCAAAACATACTGATCCGCAACATTGCCATTGCCGATAACGTTGATGTTGACTGGTCACCAGGTATGACCTCCATCTCAGGTGAAACCGGTGCCGGTAAATCTATTTTATTGAACAGCCTTGGATTGGCACTGGGTGACCGGGCGGATTATGGAATTGTTCGCCATGGACAATCGCGAGCAGAAGTTGTGGCAACCTTTGACGTTCAGCGCATCCCGGAAGCCGTGCACTGGTTGAAGGAACGTGAACTGGACAACCAGAACGAATGCCTGCTGCGCCGCACAATCTCTGCCGAAGGACGTTCACGGGCATTTATTAACGGCCAGCCTGTACCATTAGCGGAATTAAAAGCTTTGGGTGAAATGCTTATCGACATACACTCACAGCATGCGCACCATTCCTTGCTTCGCCCTGAATCTCACTTGCAACTACTGGACGATTACGCAGGCCATCCAGATCTACTGCTGTCAGTCAAAAACGCTTGGGTTGAATGGCAAGGTCTCGAACGAAAACTCAAGCACCTGCAAGATAACGCTGATGAGCAAAATGCTCGCAAGCAACTGTTGGAATATCAATGTGAAGAGCTGGATGCACTCGGGCTGCAAGAAGGTGAACTGGAACAACTGGATAGTGAATATAAAAGAGCACACAAGAGCGAATCACTATTAGCCGGTTCTCATCGGGCACTGGAACTCCTTGATGGAGAACAGGACAGTAATGTATTGACTGTTCTGCGTCGCTCGCTGAACGAATTACAGCATCTGGAAGATAACACCGAGTCACTGTCCAGCGCATTGACCTTGCTGGAAAGCTCTCTGATTCAAGCTCAGGAGGCTTGCAATGATCTCACCAGTTACATCAACAGTTTTGAATTTGACCAAGAACGTATTCAGGTCGTTGAAGAACGTCTGAACAAGATCCATGAACTGGCGCGAAAACATCAGGTTCCATCCGCCGACCTGCCCGGCTACATACATATTCTGCAAACCGAGCTGGAAACCCTGACTCACGAAGAAGATTCGCTTCATGAATTGGCTGATGCAGTCAAAGAAAGAAAAACAAAGTACCTGAAATTCGCGCAACAGCTCACCAAAAGCCGACAAAAGAAGGCCAAGCTCTTCGAGCAGGAAATCATTGAAAAGCTTGATCAACTGTCCATGCCGGCATCCCGTTTTGTCATTCAGTTTGCCGATGAAAGCAAAGCCACAGCGACAGGACAGGATCAGGTAGCGTTCCACCTGAGTGTAAACCCGGGGCAACCCATGCAGCCCCTGGCCAAAGTTGCTTCCGGTGGTGAATTATCGCGTATCTCTCTGGCTATTCAGGTTGTCTGCGCGGAACATTCAACCATTCCGACCCTGGTGTTTGATGAAGTGGATGTCGGCATTTCCGGTGCAACCGCTGAGATTGTTGGTCACATGCTGCGTAGTGTCGGCAAGCGCGGACAAGTCATCTGCGTCACCCATTTGCCCCAGGTAGCGGCTCAAGGGCATCAACACTGCATCGTGCACAAAACCCTTACGGAAAATCAAACCACCACCAGTATTCGAACACTAAATCAAGAACAGAGAATTGATGAGCTGGCCAGAATGCTTGGCGGAATTGACATCACAGCGCAAACCCGTGCCCACGCAGAAGAAATGCTTCGTTCACAGCAAAATGCTCACTGAAGCAGCAGCGACCAGACATCAAGAGTAACCGCTCAATCCTATTTGGCTTTGGCGGGCATTAGATTATCCTGAATCCGTGACTCCAGAGTGGATGCAGGGTGTAAGAGCTTGCGCACGGCACCACTATGGAATCACGGATTCAGGTCTAAATTATTTGGCTGCCATTTCCAGTAACAGTTCGCGAGTTTTCTCTTTACCGGCAAAACCGGCCTTAACGGCCTGAATAACACCATCTTTGCCTACGATATAAGCATAAGGAAAACCTTTTGGTTCAAAATAGCTGACCACTTTCTGGGTGCGGTCAGATACAGTCAGGAAACTGACTGGCGTTTTTTCAAGAAACTTATGTGCAAGTGACACGTCTTCGTCGGTATTAATGCCAAGAATCACAATCCCTTTACCTTTGAGTTCTTCACTCAACTCGCTAAGCACCGGGAACGACTGCTTACAGGTTGTACACCAGCTGGCCCAAAAATCCACATAAACCACACGGCCTTTCAGCTGAGCAGTGTCCAACACCTTGCCATCCAAAGTCGGAATTTTAAAAGATGGGAAAGCATCACCTACTTTGACTTCGGCGGCGACAAAGCCTGCCAGCAGAACTGAAACCAATAGAGCTGTCAGTCGTTTAAACATTTTACAATCCTCAATGAGACTCAAGTTACTTTCATCATAGTTCACTAACCTGAACCATAACGGAACCGGTTATTGGCTCTGGGTAAAAATTAGCTCAAGAAATTTGAACGATCTCACATCGAGAGTACCACTAACATCAACTTTTCGACTTAACGTAAAGCACAAGGCTATGGTCAACGATTTCCAGTCCATGTTCTTCTGCGATTTGATGCTGTCGCTCTTCAATCACTGGATCGACAAATTCGATAACCTCCAATGTCTGGATATTGACCATATGATCATGATGATCATCAGAGGCCAGCTCATAAATCGCGTGGTTACCATCGAAATTGTGCTTGCGGATCAATCCTGCGGTTTCAAACTGAGTCAACACACGGTAAACAGTTGCCAGGCCAACATCTTCACCGGAATCCTGCAATGCTTTGTAAATATCTTCTGCACTGAGGTGGCCGTTGTTCTGTCCTTCGAACATCTGCAATATTTTTACTCGTGGCAGAGTCACCTTTAAGCCCGCTTTTTTCAGTTCCTGATTTTGAATAGCCACCTTCTAGTCTCCAATAATCTGTGTACAATGCGTCATCCTATGTGAACAAGTACTCGGGTTTGACAATTGACATTTAGAATATCAAAAAGCGCCATATATTGCGTGGCGATTCTTTCAATTTCCGGTTGCAGTTTGTTAAGTCCTTATCAGGCCGAATTAGGCCAGGGTAATTTCATTCGCGAAGAGCAACGCCTGCAACTGGATCTCGGTCTGACACCAAATCAGGTTTCCTTTCTGCTGGGAACACCGTTGCTGACAGGGGAATTTCCCCAGAAGCGCTGGATATACCCAACTTATGATAAAGCTACCGGCTATAGTAAGCTCATTATTGACTTTGAAAACGGCGTCGTTTCCTCTATCACTGAATCTCAGGATAGCTGATGCTGTAACCAGTCCACATGAAAAGTCTATTTTTAGTATGCGTACACCGACACGATGTCCGTAGTGAGCACCATATGAATATACTTCAACGTCAGACTAAAAATCGACTTTTCATTTGGACGAAATAGAAGCCACCTTTCCGGGCAGGCACAAATTAGCCAGAAGTCTTTGTTTGCTGAACCTTGGCAGCACGATTCATCCGAGCCTGCTTGGGATCGATCAATAATGGGCGGTATAGCTCTACGCGGTCACCGTCCCGTAAAATTTCTTTATCGGGCTTTGCTACTTTGCGACCAAACAAACCCATCGGTGTTTCCGCAACATTCAACCCAGGGAACTCTTTGTCGATACCACTTTGCAGAGCTGCTTCCAGCATGGTGATACCCGATTCAACATCCAGTTCGATAATCAACTGCTTTTCAGGCGTTGCGTAAGCCACTTCTACTTTAATCATTTATATTCCACTCCATCACCTGAATCAGCTATAAAGCTCATGAGCTTTGCTCACAAAACTGTCCACCATGCCATCAGCCACCTGCTTGAAAAGATGATTAAACGCCATTCCCTTCAAACCCTTCATGGCCGAAAAACGCAAATCGAGACTAACTCTACAGCCTTGTTCATCCAGCGGTTTTATCTGCCAGATACCATTCAAATATTCAAGAGGCCCCTGTTCCAGATTCATTTCAATCAGGGTTGGAGCCTGAAGGGTATTGCGGGTCACAATGGTTCGTTCAAAACCGGCTTTACTGATAACCAATTGCCCAAGCATCTGCGTTTCTGAACGATCAATAACACTGGCAGAGGCAATACCATCAAGAAACTGAGGGTAGGCTTCGATATCATTGATCAGGTGATAAAGTTGCTTGGCTTGAACCAGAACCAGGGCGGAACGGTGAATTTCAATCATAGACCAGGATACATCGCTCTTTTTTTCACCCATTGATAGAGGCGGATAAATAACAGTACTGCCAGAACTCCAAACATAACCTGCCAAAGCCTGACGGCCAGCAGCGACAACGCTGCGCGCGCGAATACTAACCCAAGGACAACCGGGACAACAAATTTAAGCGACAAACGCCAGAGAAAATAACGAATACCACCATGCGGATTAACCTGCTGTAGCACACGATTAGGCCAAACAATCCAACCAACCCAAAACGCGACACAACCTGTGATTATCGGAACAATCACCCCTTGGCTAACTCGCTGCAATACGTCATAGAGCGGCCGCCCATACCAGGTCAAAGGCGAAAAGACGCCGTGAGAGAAAATCAGAACACCACCAAGCACAACCGCAATAATCACCGTAAAGGCCAACATCCACTGGTGTAACGCTTCTCCCGCCTCTTCCGCAACCAGTAATAACAGAGGCAGACTGCTGACAATCCCCACCAGACACAACACAGCCAACCATAGAGTAACATTCAGCGGCAATGAGTCTGCCGTTTCCAGGCTTGCCATCAACGAGCGCAATACTGTTCCGGCGTCAAGCACAGACACCTCCTGTGCCCCCAACCAGCCCCATGAGATCGACAGCAGAGCCAGACCAAACAGTAGATCAAAAGCTTGAACGGCAATAATCACCCGTGCAGTAGGCAGGTGATCAGCCACCTTGGTACCAAGCACATACCAAACCATTAAACCGACCATTGAAGAGGTCAATGCATGTTGCATCGCCACCAGTACGTTGTTGTAGCTAAGTGTCGGCCAGTGCAACAGGGTAAACAACTGATAAATATTAGGAATGCAAAACAGGACAAATATCACCAGAATCAACACCAATACAACGAAAATCGATGCAATTCCACGCCAGGCAAGGCCACCCAACAGCATAAGAAGAACGCCTTGAATCAGAACAAAACTCATGATCCGATAGATATTCTGACTTTGTTCAAACCAGTACAGATTCTGATCCAACGGACGCAAGTGCAACAATTCACCACGCAGACCATCAATACCAAAAATCAGTGTCCATGAGGCATTGAACAGATTAATCGCCAACACAAAGATCAGTGCCAGCAGCAGGATTCCAAACATCATTCGCGACCAGAACCGATTCAGTACCATAAAGCTGAACTCAAAGGGTGTAATCCGGTAAAGCCGTCCCGCCACCAGTTCGGCCTGAAGAATCGGCAAAATGAACAGAATTTTCAGAAAAGCATAGAGCAGCAGAAAACTGCCTTCACCGTTTTGAGACACCAACGCGGGCAGCACCAAACCGTCAGACAGACCGACTTGTGTTCCGATTAACAATGCCATCAATAAAGGCAAATGCATCGATGGAGATCCTTTTGGTTACACCTGAATCCGTGGCTCCATAGCGGCGCAATGCGCAAGCCATTGATTTTTATTTGCTTCCCCAAAATTGGGGTGAACCTGCAACTTTTTGGAAAACAAATAGAAATCAAGCTCTTACACCCTGCATCCACTCTAAAGTCACGGATTCAGGTTAAAACTAAGACTGCTATACTACAACCTGAATCCGTGACTCCATAGCGGCGCAGCGCGCAAGCCATTGATTCCTCTTTGCTTCCCAAAAATTGGGCTGAACCTATGGGTGCACCTGCAATTTTTGAAAAACAAATAGAAATCAAGCTCTTACACCCTGCATCCACTGAAGGAATCACGGATTCAGGTACAAACAATCCTACAAAGATAGAAAGATGATGACAGAACAGCAATACGATCTCTTTTTTAACGGTCAGTTACTTGATGGCTTTACATCTGAAACAGTCAAGCAAGGTCTGCAGCAACGCCTGAAACTGAATGACGCTTACCTTGCCAACCTGTTTTCCGGCCACGACGTGCAGCTAAAGCAACAGGTAGACAAAGCCACCGCAATTAGGTTTCAGCAGGCATTCAAAGCTGCCGGAGCCCGCCTGATTGTCAAAGTACACGTTTCAAATCAGAACCAGGCAAATGAAACCAGGCCCGCTACAGGTGCAGGTGCAGGTGCAGGTGCAGGTGCAGCAGTAGCCGAACAGACCAGCCCCGGCATGAACCAAGAGCCAAGCGATACGTTTCAATCGGTCAATGAAGATAGTGACTCACTGATCGAGCAGCATCAACCGAAGATAACCGCCCCAACCAATGTACCGAACTGGGGAGTCGCCGCCCCGGGCACAATTCTGGCAGCGCCACAACAAGAAACGGCCAATCCTGAATTCACTTTTGAGGAGCTGTCCGTTGCCGCGCCTGGCACTCTGATGACATCACCCGGCTTTGAAGAGCCTGCCCCCATTATCAATACCGACAACCTCAGCCTGGCAACCAATAACGGCGATATTGAAATTTTGCATGATGAACAGGAAACGGTGAAAGTTGATACCAGCCATCTGTCACTTCAGAATTGATTCAACCCTGAATCCGTGACTTCAAAGTGACGCCGCTACGGATTCAGGTTCACTATTTGATGAGAGCAGCGATGCTCGCTACTACGGTCATCACAAACAAAAACCACTTCATTACCTTGGGGCTCACATTCAACGCCAAACGAACACCAATGGAAGCCCCTGCCATGGTTGATAACCCAAGAATCAGACTTGGCACCCAGGCAACCTGACCGCGAAAAACAAAAACCACCAGAGCAACTGAGGTAAACGCAAAAGTACATAACACCTTCAGTGCATTCGTCTGCACCAGCTCATAACGCAAAGTTCCTGCAATGGCAGCAATCAAAATAAAGCCAACCCCCGCCTGCACGAAACCACCATAAATGCCCGCCAGGAACAGCATCCAGAAACCAGGTGGCGTTTCACTGACTTTTTTGATCGACTCATCCGGCCCTGGCAACACCACCGAAGGACGCACAAGAATAACCAGCGCCATTGAGATCATCGCACCAAGCAATAAGGGTTTCAGATACAGATTTGGCATTAGCGAAGCAATTACAGAACCGATCAAACCACCAGACAGGGTTGCCAGTAAAATCCCCTTCAAATCCTGCGTCGGCAGTTTTTTATGTTTGGCAAAACCACGAATACCAACAATTGACTGCATGAAAACACCAACGCGATTGGTTGCATTTGCCATGTCTGCAGGTAACCCCAACAGCATAAGGGCTGGCAAAGTGAGATTGGAGCCACCACCAGCCAGGATATTAATAATACCGGCTAGAAATCCGGTTACGACAAGAACGGCAATCAAAGACGGGGACAGTTCAAACATCAGCATCTCACTCACGGGCAACGAAGCACGAAGCATAAGGTAACATCCGTTATCGCAATCGGCACTCGTGCATCAGAACGATGGTTAGTGTTAACAGGCTCTAACAGCACACCGCAAAGCTCGCTACAATCCTCAACGGAATTTTACTTGGATATCGTTTCATGCCGCACATTGTAATTACCGGGGGCAGTCAGCGGCTGGGCCTGGCATTAACCGAACACTTTTTAGCTCAAAGCTGGCAAGTCAGCGTTCTCAGTCGCCACAGCAGCAATGAACTATCGGCACTGGCCTGCAAACATCTGACGGTTTATACCACCGGCGACTATAGCCTGCATGCCATCCAGCCAGTTTGCGAGCAATTGCAACAAGACAAAGTCAATGTACTGGTCCATAATGCTTCTCTGTTTGAGCCTGACCAAGCAGATGCCATCAAGTCAGACAATCAATTACAGCAAATGATGCAGGTGCATGTTCAGCTACCCGCTTATCTGAACCGTCAGCTCTGCCAGATAATGAGTCAATCCAGCAACGCCAATATTATCCAGATGACGGATATCTATACCATAAATCCAAATGAGCATTACGCGAACTACTGTGCATCGAAAGCGGCGGCGGCCAACCTGGCGTTATCGCTGGCCAAGCTGCTGGCGCCTGGCATCCGTGTCAATTGTATTGCCCCAGGTGCACTTAAGTTTCTGCCATCTCACAGTGAGCAGGCAAAACAGGCCGTGCTTGAAGGTGCGCTCATCCAGCATGAAGCCGGATTCGACCCTATCATTCAAAGCATTGATTATTTAATTCACAATTCATTTATCACCGGCACTACTCTTAAAGTAGATGGTGGCCGCTCGCTCTGTCGTTAAGGATTCGCCATGCATATTGCAATGATTAACATTAAAAATCTGCGTCTGCGCACTTACATCGGTTTTAACCCGGAAGAGCTGGAAAAACAGCAGGACATTATCATCAATGCCGAAGTACATTATCCGGCCGATACCGCCAGCACGACCGATAATGAAGCAGATGCTGTCAATTACAAAGTAATCACAAAACGTATGATTCAGTTTGTCGAACACGGCCGCTTCAAGCTTTTGGAAAAGCTGGTGGCGGATTTACTGGAAATTGCTATGGAACATCCGGATGTGCGATACGCAAGAGTGACGGTGGACAAGCCACACGCTTTACGATTTGCCGATTCAGTGTCGATCACAATGGAAGATAGGCGGAGCTGACTTACGCAGGATTTCCAGTAAGAAAATTCTGCATTCTGAAAAGCAGAACCAAAGGTAAACTAGTGTAGTGTCTTGAACCTGAATCCGTGACTCCTTCAGTGGATGCAGGGTGTAAGAGCTTGATTTCTATTTGTTTTTCAAAAATTGCAGGTGCACCCATAGACGGATTCAGGTAAAAGTTAAAAGTCAAGGAGAGTAGGCCAAAGGAATCTCACCCTTAGCCTCTCGCAGAGCCGTACATGATACTCTCGCATCATACGGCTCCCATGTCGCTAATTTACTGCCCAGGAGAGAAGCAGGATAGGTAGCCTGAGGTGACGTTTCACCTTATGATGACCGTAGTAAAGAAATTTGTGCCGTTAAGGATCGTAGCATGCCATTTATAATCATTTTGTCTCTATTAATTGTTGCATATTTTTTATTCAGCCGGGTACGAGCCAACAGTACAGCGCAACTACCAGTATCGACAGATAACGTCAGTGCCACTGTGCGTAGCGGGTCAGGATTCTCTGGTCAGTTGGCTTATCTATCAAAAGGCAAATTGTTTGTGAAGCAAGCAACGGGAAGTCCTGAGGAAATCAACAGTGCATATATACAGAGCTTTCTCGATAAGAAAGAAAAAAACCAAAGCCTGCATGGCTGGAAGGAAGGCACCGCTTGGGGAACGAACCATGTTGGCAAGCAAACCGTCACCAGTGACGACAGCCAACCCATTAAATTTCGCTCGGTGCAAACAACAGCTGATGGAAACTTATTGTATTTTCTAGCCGGTAATGGTTTCGGTGGGCTTTTCGAGTATGACACCGATACGGGCAAAGAGCTGAGACATTTGCATCGCCAGAAACTGGATTACCGGGATCTGACCTACAGCGCGTCGCGCGACCAGATATTGTGCGCCTCCCACTACACCAATGGCATCGCCAACATCGTGCTGGCAAAACGTGATGGTACGGAGAACTGCGAAGTAACCGGCGGCGATACGGTCGATTCCAAACCCAGTTGGGTTAATCCTGTCGACAACAGCATTGTTTATCAATCTCAGGGACAGGCACGTAACGACGCTGGCTATGTCATCGCCCATGGACCCGCGTCCATATTAATGCTTGATCTCGACACGGGCGATTTAGACACAGTTTTAGAGGATGAACAAACTGACTTCTTGTGCCCTAAGGTAGACCCTCAGGGTAACCTGCTGTACATCAGGCGACCCTACGAAACTGCCGCTTACCACCCTAACCAGGCAATTACCGACACGCTGTTCTTTCCGTTCCGATTATTACGCGCGGTGTTTCATTTCCTGAATTTCTTTTCACTTATGTATTCCCGTAAGCCGCTGACCAGTGCGTCAGGGCCGGAAGTCAAGGCAGATATAAAAGATATCTTGTTGCAGGGAAAACGAATTGACGCCGAAAACGCGTTGCGTAAGGCACATCTGGTTCAGGGAGTCCCATCATTGGTGCCCGCTAGCTGGCAACTGATTAAACGCAATCGACATGGGCAGGAAACAGTATTGGCGAACCATGTTGCCTCTTTTGACCTTACCAATGATGGCACGCTGTTGTATTCCAACGGCTGTGGTGTATTCCAGATATTTGAAAACGGTATGTCACTCGTTCACAAAGACAAGATTATTGAAGATTTTACGGTTTGCTAGAATCAAGGAGAGTAGGCTAAAGGAATCTCACCCTTAGCCTCTCGCAGAACCGTACATGATACTCTCGCATCATACGGCTCCCATTATCCTGTCGTATTTTCAAACGACTTTGCCTTACTCATCGGCTCCTCCCTGTGTTCAGGTTGACCCATAAGATCGGCTGGATAATGCCACCCCTTCGCTCCAGTATC
>JARRJP010000003.1:0-70963 GCA_037389025.1 Reinekea sp.
CTACAGGTAATATCGATCCTAAAAGAAATCAGCAACCCTTTGCCAGCCAACAGAAAATACAACCCTGTTCCATTTGCTGGCTAAAATAGCGTTTCAGTAAATAAATCGCAAGAGCGGTTTTACATTGTCATTTAACCAGACACCCACCTCAATAGTGCGGTGGTTGCTTGCTCAAAAAATGCACATAAACATTGTGCAAACAGGGATAAAACCGCTGATCAAGCTGTAAACGCAGGAAAAAGGCTGATCGTTTTATACTTTCAACTGGTCAATAGTAAAATCTGAATAATCGAGGAAGCAGGCTATGTTATTTCGACAACTATTTGATCCAACCTCTTCAACCTATACCTGTTTGCTGGCGTGCCAGGAAAGTCGTCAGGCGGTGTTGATCGATCCGGTGTTTGAACAGGCAAATCGTGAATGGCATTGCTCGATGAGTTGGGGTTAACACTTTATGCAACGCTGGACACTCATTGCCATGCCGACCACGTTACTGCCGCCTGGTTACTGAAAAATCTTCAGGAATCACTGGCGCTCGCCATGTCGATATTCCTTTAAATGAATGTTCTTGAGTGCCTGTCCTATTAGTTACTATTAGTTAATGTCCTATTAGTTATTAGTTCCCTAACCAGGAGACCATATTGGGCCATTGCATGCACAACTCCCGAAACAGAACGAATAGAGTTTTTTAGACCAAATCAGAGGCTGGAATAATAAAAACATCGTTTCAAGGACGATTACTGGTTCTAAATCGTATTTTGGGACGCCAGCACCGGAAATCTCCCCTATCTTTCATTTTTGGTACGCTGCTGTTGTGGCTTGCCATCGGTGTCTGCTGAGCAATTTCTGCTCGGCAGGCTTAGTTGAATATTGCAGCTATTGTGCCTGTCTGGAAAAGAGGGCTGGTCTGAAAATTCAGGCAGGTACTGATTTATAGGTGAATATATGAAAGGTATTAACTTAACAGGGAAACTCATCGGTAGTGCTGTTTTGGTATCACTCTCAATGCCATACGCCTGGGGGTGTGACAGTGACAAAATCATCACACTGCGAGAGAGCAGCAAAACGGTCATTGATGCCCGCAAAAGCTACGTCAGCGGTGCTGGCAACGAACAGGTTGACCCTTCCAGTTGGCAAGGCGGTGACACCATTTGCATCCAGACAGGCACTAATGCTTCGCCGGGCGTTAAGATTCGTAATTTTTGGGATGTAGACGGCTTGGACGAGCTTCATCCAATTACCTTTATTAACGTGGGCGAGGTGCTGATCGAAGGCGATGATGGTGACTCTCCATTCTATATCCAGAACAGCCATTATCTGCATATCACAGGTACAGGTACAGGCACAGATACACAACCGCCAGGACTAATGTATGGCTTTGTGATCGATGGCAACAATATGAGCTCTCAGGGGTTGAAAATAACCAACCGCTCCAGCGACATAGAGCTGGATCATATCGAAATCGCCAACATCAAAAAGATTGGCCTGAACCTGACTGGCGTAGCCAATTGCGCCGATGCCTCCGCACCGGAGGGAGTCAGTTATCTCCACGTCTATGATCTGGACGGTGACGGCTTTTCTCAGAAGGGTCGGATTCTTGGCTATGATGGATCAAATAACCCTATCTACGACCCCGGTGATATTGATGATGTGATCAGCCAGGATTCGTTCACCATGAAAAATATCCTGATTCATGACACCTATATCCACGATACAGGGCACGAAGCCATGTATCTGGGCAACAACTTGGTTGATTACCTTTACAATATACAAACTGGTGGACGCGGCCCGGCTATGGGTAGCGAAGTCGTCTGCGCCTATCAAAACCCGAATTTACCACCGGATTATCAGCCCGCTGCCACCAACACCAATGACCCGCTCAATGCCCGGCTGGATACGATTAAGGTGTATAACAACCGGATGATGAACATCGGTTGGGACGCAATCAATGTTAAAAGCGCAGCGCGCTCCTGCTATATCTATGACAACTACATTGAAAACCACGGCGAACTGGCCCGGGAAGCAGGCAAGATTGACCAGACCAGTGGCATCGACACAACGCCGAATGTGGAGTGCAATATCTATCGTAATATCATTAACGGCGGCGCTGGCTCGGGAATTTTTCTCTATGGTGTGGGTGGTGTAGTCGCCAACAACCTGATTATCAACTCAGGTGAAAACGCTCCATCCGGCGGTTCTAAAAGCACTGGCATTGAAATTGGTGCTCCAAAAAGCAGTAAGTACGGCGACCTATCGGACTGGTATAGCGGCCGTCAGTTCGAGGTGTATAACAACACCGTTATTTCTGCGCGCAGCTATGCGTACAAAATCAAGGTTGAATACCAGATGCATAAGGTGATGAATAACCTGGCCGTCGCAACGGATAGCGTACCGCCGGGTAACGACCCAGGCTATAAACTGAGCAGCAATGTGTGGGCAAGCGATAACTATTATGCCGAGACAGAGACGGACCCGGCCGTTGGCTTTGTTGATCCTGAGAATGCGAATTATCACCTGAGTGATCAGTCCGAGCTTATCGATGCTGGTACCGATGAGCCCTTAAACTCCGCTTGGCCGGAGGCAAGCTTCTTTGATCTGGATGGTGAGTCTCGTTGGGTCAACGCCTTTGACATCGGTGCTTACGAATACCATTAGTCTGGAGGCTGTCGCCTGGTCAGTGGTGCATAACCATAGGTTGGTTGCGCCACTGGCTTGGTGTCATACCGGTTCGCTTTTTAAAATGCGTATTGAATACGGACTTGGAATTGAAACCGCAGGCATAGAGTGTCTCGATAATCGCTTGATCCGGTGCATCAATAAGTAGTTGTTTTGCCTCCTCTATGCGCCAGTTGGCAATGTAGTCTGAGAAGTTGCAGTTCAGCCGCTGATTGATGTAACCGGATAGCTCGCGTCCCGGTACTGCCATCCGTTGTGCCAGTTGTACCAGTGTCAGATTGGCATTGAGGTAAGGCTTGTGTTGTTGCATATAGCCTTCAAGCGACTCATCCAGCCGTTGCCAGTACTCATTCTCGCTATTGTCATGATCGGGCTGGGCGGTGTTTGAGCTTGCTTGGGTATCGAAATCTGGGCTATCAAAACCAGAGCTATCAAAGCCAGTGATGTCTGCTTCTTCATTGCTGAGTTTGCTACGCTGGTCGGTGGTCAGAATCAGATCCATAATCAACAACGTAACCACGACATAAATCCACAACCCCATGATAACGGTGACGACCAGCATCGCATCGAAGGCTTTGATATGTAACAGATAAGCACGGGAGAAATTCAGCACAAGTTGTATGGAGTAAGCAGCAACGAAAATAATCAGCAGGCGATAATTACGATCCAAATCGCTTGAGCGAAGCTGCACCAGCGCCTGATGATGGCGATAAACCAACCGCACTAACAGCAGTACCTGCACAACATAAATGAGTAAAACGGTTGCTGACAACCACGGCCAGTTGATTGGGCTGCTCTGCCACCCTCCTTGCCAATAGTCGAGCTTTACCTCAATAGATTGCAAGTGATAGCCAAACAACGCCGCACTACCTTTTAACAGCAGCGGCAGACCATGCAACACATCGTACCAGTGAAAACGAAAGCGGGCGCTCCAGCTCTTGCGAGCATAGAGGTACACCACGCCGGGCAAGGCGGTCGCCAGCATTTTGCCTATATTGCCAAAGCTCGGGTGGTGCATATAGAACAACGTCCGTTCCAGACTCATATCCAATAAGACAATCGCCATCAACAAAAATATTCCAGATAGCAATCGTGGTTGTGCGGCGGCCAGTTTTTCTTTGGCAAAAGCGAACACCAGCGCAGCAACCAGTGCTTGTGTGCCGGCGATGGTGTAGACCAGAATATGCAGGTGGGAAGTAGTGAACATCTGTTGGCGTTTTCTCTATCGTTTTTTTGTATTGCCTGAATCCGTGAGTTCAGGTAAGACTTTCACACTTTCTCTTCAGATGATTTATAGAATCTCGATCAGACTCCTGAATCCGTGACTCCATAGCGGCGCAGTGCGCAAGCCATTGATTCCTCTTTGCTTCCCAAAAATTGGGGTGAACCTATGGGTGCACCTGCAATTTTCGGATTCAGGAGACTATAAAAAAACTCCTGAAAATCCAAAATACCTTACCTAAACCCTCACTCAGCCAACCTATTCCGAACAGCAAAAATAGCCACTTGGGTGCGGTCATCCAACTTCAATTTATCCAGAATATGGCTGACATGGGTTTTCACCGTAAGCTGACTGATATTCAACTGCTCCGCCAGATCCTTATTACTAAACCCCTGGCCAATCAAACGGATCACCTGAGCTTCCCGGTCAGTAATGCCGTGTTGACTGAGAATATCACCACTATTATTCAGTGCATTGACCATTAATGCAGACACATCCGGGTGTAACACCAGCTTGCTTGCCATAACATCACGCAACGCGACAATTAAATCAGCCGGGCGAATATCTTTCAGTAGATAACCAGCAGCACCATTTTGCATCGCAGGTAGAACCGTTTCCGATTCACAGAAGCTGCTTAGAAATACGACACGAACTTTCGGCGCCCGCACTCGAATTTGTTCAAATGCCTGCAAGCCGGAAAAGTCCGGCAGGATCATATCAAGTATCAGAATATCAGGCGTCAGTGTTTCTGCAATATGAATCGCATCTGCGCCAGTACCGCCTTGACCAACTAATGAAAAGTCCTCAATGCCACTGAGGAATGCAACCAGCCCTTGCCGGACCACTTCATGATCATCCACCAGCGCAATACGAATCATCTTAATCGTCATTCCTGTCTTTGATCGGTAGCGTTAATGTCACCACACATCCCATAGCCGGATGGCTGTCGATGGTCAGCGCTGCACCCAGCTCCAGGCTGTGTTGTTGCATAGCATCCAACCCCATGTGGCCACCCTTTGTTGCTGAACTGGTATCAAAGCCACAGCCGTGATCGGTTACGCGAAATACAATCTCTCCTGGCATTTGCTGAACCCTAACCTGAGCCTGATCGCATTTGGCATGTTTGACAACATTCAACAAAGCTTCGCGCAAAATTCGAATTACACTGGTTACGGCGTACCACGGTACTGTGACTTTGTCGTCATCAATGGTCAGTTGTATATTCGACTGTTGCTGAATGTCCTTCACCAATTGCTGTAATTGAGCTTTAAACGGCAGTACTGGCGGTGTAGCCGGACGTAAGTGATTGATAATCCCGCGCAGCTCTTTCATTGCGGATTCCGATAATTGCTGGATGGTTTGCAGCGACGCTAGTCGTTTGTCATCACTTTCGGTTTGTGCCAGTACCGAACTGAGCATCAGGTTCAGGCTGAACAATGTCTGGGTAACCGAGTCATGCAAATCGCGCGCTACGACATGCCGTGCTTCCATCGTGGCAATTTCAGCAGACTGCTCAGCGTAATCCCGCAGTGCGGAATTGGCGGACTTTAATTTCCGGCTTAAGGTTTCAGCATCATGACGAGCCTGTTCAAGTTGTAGAATAATGCGCGAAAAACCATACACCATCGCATAGGACACCAGATAAACAGAGCTGAACAAAATCGAAGGCAGGCCTTCCTCGGCGACCCATAAACAGACGATCATGGTTAGCGTAATCAGTCCAATGATCAGTAAGCTGTCACGGCCAGAAAATAACCGTGGTGTGATATAACAGGCAGGCAGTAACAGCAGCGACCAAAAGTCAGCGTTACGAGCCAGTGTAAAAAGAATCGCCACCAGTCCAAGCTGTACCAGAATATACAGCAACCGCATAAAACGACCATGCTGAGCAATCAGCTGTTCAGAGGCTAACACCAGGCCGAGCGGAATTAACACCAGCAATAACGACTGCCAGATACTGGCATAGATCACCAGACCACGAAATGCCGATACCAGCGTCAGCAGATAGATGACCGTACGGATCAGCCACTGGAACGATTCTGTACCGGTAGGGTGTTGCGAATTGAGCTTTGCCATAACCGCAGTTTAGCTCACGGGTGGGAATGCGGGAATACATCTCAGGTTTTAGTTCAATACGGCTATGGAAGCAGCCGCACCTCATCGCTTAGCACCAGATCATTTCCTTCGTCCAGGCGATGCCCAGCCAGCATCGCTCAGCTTAGGCTTAACCTGGAAAGTTCAACAAGGAAACCCCCATGCTTCAACGACTGGATTTTGCCGATAACATTCGCACCGTGCTGATCTGTCAGGTCATCATGGTTCATGCCGCCGTTACCTATGGCGGTGAAGGCGGTTGGTATTTTCGCGAACCGACCGACAGCCTCGCCACGGTGGTCAGCCTGACCCTGTTTAATGCTCTGTCCCAATCCTTCTTTATGAGCCTGCTGTTTTTACTGGCCGGTTTTTTCACTCAGCATTCATTGCAGCGCACTGCCGTAGCTCGTTATTGGCTTACTCGTTTAAAGCGACTGGGATTACCGCTACTGGCTTACTATCTGGGTGTTGGCCCGCTGACAGCGTGGCTGGCATTACAGCTTGAGGGCGGGGGCGATTTCCACTACCTGCGCTCACTACACGCAGGGCCGATGTGGTTTGCGCAGGCTTTGCTGATTTTTACCGGTCTGTTTCTGCTGATCCGCCCTTTGTTCAAGCCCTCGCATAACCTGCAGAGAATCCCATTTTCCTGGTACAGCATCATGCTGTTTGCGCTGGTGCTTTGGTTGGTGAGTATTCCTGCTCGCGCATGTTGGCCGATGGGCGAGGGCATTGCTGGAATGCAACTGGGCAGTTTTGGTCACTACAGCCTGATGTATCTGGTTGGAATACTCGCCGCCCGCAGCCGCTGGTCGGACTGGTTGCAGAATGTTCCCATGAAGCCACTCTATCTGCTGGTATCGTTGGGATGTGCTGTGCTGCCTGTGGGCATGATGCTTGGTGTTGATCCTGAATCCGGATTTGAACCCTTTATGGGTGGGCTGAGCTGGCAAGCGCTTTTTTACGAGGGTTGGGAATCAATGATGTGTGTTTTATTGAGCGTACTGGTTCTAAATCGATTTCTCCAAACTCAACGTATGCAACAACCCGTATGGCGACAGATGGGACGTGCTAATTACGGGGTGTATTTCCTGCACCCGCCGCTGCTTTTATTTGCATCCATGTTACTGATCGGAATTGATCTACCGCCGATCATCAAGTTTTTTGCGGCATCAGCTATTACCATCGGTATGAGCTTTCCATTGGCTTGGGGGCTAACCCGTTTGCCAGTCATTCGAGACATTTTTTGAGGAGGCGTTTTCCTTTGGTAACTACCGAACCGGTATGGTGATTGAACTGAGCAATGCGTTTGAAACGATAGCCTCATCCGAGCTGAGAGTGTCGATCTTTCTGATTAAAGTATGGTAGTGTTGAGCATCACCTGCATCGTTATCGGTGGGTTAAAGAGTACGATAAGATGCTAAACACTATGATAGTAAAATTGATGGTCAGGAAAATTTATGAGTTGGAATACCTTTTCCAAGGAAACAAAACGACAGGCAGAAGCATTTAATAAAATCGGTAAAAAGTATGAAACTGTCTTCGGGCAAAATCAAAACCAGATAGCCGCTATTGAATGGCTGATTAATCAGTTACCGCAACAGGCTCATGTTCTGGATGTAGGTTGCGGCACCGGCGAACCCACAGCCAGATTGATTACCGAGGCAGGTCATCAAGTGCTGGGTATTGATGCCTCGCCAAAGATGTTGGACATTGCGGTTGAGCAAGCACCGTTGGCAAATTTTGAGCTTATGGATATGGCCGATTTAAATCTTCCAGGACAGCAGTTTGATGCCATCACAGCATTCTTTTCACTGTTAATGTTACCCAAAGAAACGATTGCTAAGGTATTGCGTAAGCTGGTTAGTGTTTTAAAACCGCAAGGTTACTTTGTCCTGGCGATGGTTGAAGGGGATTTGGACTATGTTGAAATTCCGTTTATAGAATCAAATATTTCTGTATCAGCTTATTTCGAAGATGAGTTGACCCGTTTGTTGGGTGAAGCGAATTTAACGGTATTGCAGGTTAAGCGCGCTGACTTTTCAGCGTCTGCTGAGGCGCCTCCTGAGAGTCAATTATTTTATTATTGTCACCTGAATCCGTGATTCCATAGCGGCGCAGTGCGCAAGCCATTGATTCTTCTTTGTTTCCCCAAAATTGGGGTGAACCTATGGGTGCACCTGCAATTTTTGAAAAACAAACAGCAATTAAGCTCTTACACCCTGCATCCACTGAAGAAGTTACGGATGCAGGTTAAACCTTTAAGGACTTGAAGCGCGGACTTAAAGTGCCTGTCTGGATTTACCTGATTTGCCAGGCGGGAAAGTCTGACTTACCCGCATGGCAAATGTCATTTTCCAGTTTTACTTAGCTGGAAGTTTTACTTAGCTGGAATAGAGTCGCCAAGGCCCATACCCTGTAACGCGGACTCCATTTCTTTAGTACTGAGCTTACCGTCACTGTTTTTGTCGAAGGCTTTCATGAATTCGGCGGCATCGATGTTACCATCGCCATTTTCGTCAATAGGCGCAGTCACATTTGCATTCTCAGTTGGTTGTGGTGCATGAGCATTATTGGCATGAGCAGATAGGCCATCACCACCTTTACCTCCAGCACCTCCAGCGCTATGCGCCTGCAGAGCCTCGCTGAACATGTTAGCTACTTCACCCTTGCCGCCTTGCTTGCCCTGAGCGGCGCTGAGCATGGCAACTAAGTCATTCAGAGTGATTTTTTGCTCAAGAGCATCACTTAATTCTTTAGCGTCGAGCTTGCCATCTTTGTTGGTGTCCAAACTGTGATGATTTTTGTAAGCCTCTTGAAAGTGCTTTTTAAACATATCACTAGGCGCTTTCGTCGAGTCTTTATCAGGAACAGAGGAATTGCTCTGTTTATCAAGATCAATCATGCTGGTGCTGCTTATTTCGATTTTCATGCTATATCCTCTCGTATTTAATAAGTCGTGCAGTCGCCGCTACGCATTATTAGCAATGCATATTCTGTTGTCGAAAAACCTGGATTCGCTATCTGTTCCGCTTTTACGAAACTATTGATCAAGCAGGGTTTTACCTCCCTTTTTGTGTCACAAAGGTCAATGTGGTTCCATTATTGGTGACGAGAATCAGGTTTGATTGGATATGAATTCTTTACCTAGTGTAGTGTTTCAATGAACTTGACAGGTTGATCTGATCTGTTTTTTTGCCCTGTGAAGCCAGCCCTACCTAATACCTGAATCCATAGCGGCGCAGTGCGCAAGCCATTGATTCCTATTGGCTTCCCAAAAAATTGGGGTGCACCTGTAGGTGCACCTGCAATTTTTGAAAAACAAATAGAAATCAAGCTCTTACACTCTGCATCCACTGAAGGAGTCACGGATTCAGGTTTAAGTTCAAGTAAAAAAAGATCAGAGTCGCAAAAGGTAATCCTGAATCCGTGACTCCATAGCGGCGCAGTGCGCAAGCCATTGATTTCTATTTGCTTCCCAAAAATTGGGGTGAACCTATGGATGCACCAGTAATTTTTGAAAAAAATAGAAATCAAGCTCTTACACTCTGCATCCACTGAATAAGTCACGGATTCAGGTGTCAGTTAAGCTGCAGTGCCGAGTAAGGTTTCGCAATCGGTCGTTAACGCTGCCAGCCAGTCGGTCGCTTGAGTTGCCGGATTGCTTAACCCTTTGAGCAAATTAAATATGTAGTAACCGAACCACGCTTTGGCAATGGTGTAACGCTGCGATTCGTTTTTTCCGGGTAAGTCTGCCTGTAAACGCTCACTGACCTGACGGATAAAGCCGTCCATCTGTTGCTCAAAATAATTCAGATCGAATAGGGCGTTTTGCAATAGCGCGATCGAGAACGCACGGTCTTGCTGATAGAACGCATAAAAGAACGAGGCAAATGTTACGAAGTACGCCAAGCCGGTTTTCTGTTGCTGTAATGCTTGGCTATGTTCAGCCAGACGAGCATCGATTTTCTCATGGAACAGCGCCAAAGTGAGTGTTTGCTTGTCTTTAAAGTGAGCAAACACGGTGCCGGTGGCAACGCCGGACTCTGTCGCGATCATCCTTGTCGATACCTGGTCATATCCTCGTTCCTGAAACAGCCGCTGTGCGGTTTGCAGTATCAGTTCTTTGGTGCGCTGCTTTTGCAGGTTCCGACTCATGGGGGCTCTCTTACCGAATGGACACACGCGCAGTGTACCGTTTTTTGCAAATAGGGAAAAATGAGCTTGTTCATTGAGCGTGCTCATTGTAGCATGGTACGACATTTTAACGGGAGCCTAATATGGTGATTATCAATGGCGCGGGCATTGCGGGTCTGACGCTGGCCAACGCACTGCACCGACAAAACATCCCCTTTGTGGTACTGGAACAGGCGAAAGAATTGCAGGCGATCGGCGCAGGCATCGCGCTACAGAATAATGGCCTGGCTATACTGGACAGTCTTGGGTTAGGTGGGCAACCCGCCGCGCGCCCCTTACGGCAACTGGGGGGCGGTCCAGCGAATAGTTTCAGGGTAGTGGACATGGCGTCTGTTGGGCTGCGCTGTCAGGTGGTGCACCGTTGCGATTTACAACAACGTTTACTGGCGAACCTGCCCAAACACACCCTGAATCTGAACACCGCCATTGCCCACCACCAGGTAAATGCAGACAATATCAGTGTGACATTAACTGATGGCCGCATACTGACGGGCGACTACCTGATCAACTGCGCAGGCATTCACAGCACACTTCATGCCCCGGCCATATTGCGCGATTCTGGCCAGTGGTGCTGGCGCACCGTTGTGTCGCTCACACGCCCGGTGACCTGTTTCAGTGAAGTCTGGTTTGGGCAGCAACGACTTGGTATAGCGCCTATAGACGCACACCGGGCCTACCTGTTTCACGTGATCAGGCTAAACCCCGGACAAACCCCGGACGACTTTCCCACCAGCGACCGTGAACAATGGATAGGTGAACAACACACCGTGCTTACAGACATTACCGCCTTAACATTGCCCAACAAGGCGTGGCTTTCCCACCCGATAATGGACCGTCAAATCCATTGGGGCCAGGGACGATTGGTCGCCATTGGTGACGCCGCACACGCCATGACGCCGAACCTCGGCCAGGGTGCGGTGCTGGCCATGGAAGACGCCATGGAACTTGCTAACCTGATCGCCGTCAAGCATTCAGACCCCGCGCAGGGGTTAGCTCGCTTGCGTCACAAACGCGTCGCCCGCATGCACTGGCAAAGCTGGTTTTTCGGTAAGGTGGCGCATGCGCATAACCCGATAGCCCAGGCCCTGAAATCGCTCGCCTTTCGTCTACTGCCCATGCAAAAAAATCTGCAAATGCAGGTGGCGTGGATGAACGCTTTTGAAACTCGACTTAAGGAAATACAACCATGACACAAGCACGATTCGCCCGCTTTTTATTGGCTATTACACTCGGCCACCTTATCGTAGGCTCATTGCTGTTTGCTCCTTACTTAGCCCAACTACCAACACGCGGCTGGGTAAACGCCACTGGCCCCGATTTCATGGAAGGCTCCGTCGCCATTTGGTTTATGTTGTTTGCCTGGCCGTTGCTGTTATTGGTTGTGCAGTTCTGGCGCAGCAACGCACCGGTGAGTCGACCTTTTTTATGGCTGTGTGTGATTGGCTCGTTGTTTGGCGTCAGCTTGATGCCCGCCAGTGGGTTTTGGTTGATATTGGTGCTGGGTGGTGTGGGATTAGTGAAGGGGAGAGGCGACTCGGTTGCTACTTAACCTGAGTGTCAGATGCGAGTTGTAATGAGTGATGTTGAGTTGTAGTGATTCGGAGCACTGGTTTAGCTGTGAATCATACCTGAATCCGTGACTCCATAGCGGCGCAGTGCGCAAGCCATTGATTCCTCTTTGCTTCCCAAAAATTGGGGTGAACCTATGGGTGCACCTGCAATTTGGAGTCACGGATTCAGGTCATAGTCACTTGTTATGGCTGTTATGTTAATCCTGTGGCCCCGGTTACTACTATTGTGATTGAGTCAAAAACATCTGCGGTTCTGACTCCATTGTGAGCATTTTGCCACCGGGGTTGTTAAATGCGATTAGCACGGAACCACCGAAAAGGATGAACCAACGGCATTTGCAATGCTATTTACGACCTCAGTTGTAACCCTTGCTTTGTTGAAGGCTATATCTGCCAACACACCAAAAATAGCCGCAATGTACGCCAAATACCCTAAGCCCATGTAATCGTTGTATAGGATTGTATAAAACCAGTCTTGACCAAAGATATATATTGAAGATGATATTAAGGTGGCTACAAACAATAGCATTCCGGGTAAGAATAAGTGGGCAACGGCCTTGGGCTTAAAAAATGATACAGCAAGTAGAATAAGAAACATTGCTGAATTTGTACCCAAAAATATTCGCAGATCTATTTTAAGATTGCCTACGATTTCTATGTACTTGTCTTTGATAATATTGCCCAGGGTTCCTTGTGCGATTTCAATATTTTTTATGCGCTCTAGGTAGCCTGACGTTATTGATTTGGTTAAAGCCTTTTTCTTTTCGCAGTCGTAGCCGCACATAGAGGCGATTACGCTAGCAATTCTCTCTGGTAGTTCGTTGTTGATGTCTTCCTGTATTTTATCTTTCTCGAATCCGAGCCGCCCTGCAATATCTAATGCTTTGGTTGCGACTGTAGACTGGCTTGCAGCTACATATCTTCCTCGCATTTCCTTTTCAATTTGTAGCTTTACGAAGCCCTTAGCTGATTCCTCGAATGTCTTAGGGGATGAAAAAGTCAAAAAATAAAGGGTTCCGAATAAAATAACTCCAAATAACCCTACTGTTCTTAATGTGATGTTCATGGCTTCCTTAGCATTTAACGGTTCTGTAACTGGTGAATCTTAGTGTGATTGAAAACGAGTCTAAAGCCGCCGCTTCAGGGGTGAAAATAGGACTAATTCCAACAACTCTTTGCTATTTTGAACGGAAAAATTTCTCATTTGGGTGAGGTTCCTTTTTCGCCATTTCGTCCATATGTTTTTTCTGTTCTGCTTTTGCGTCTCTGCGTAATTTTCGGCAACTGGGGCACCTTGAAGCAGTAGACCAAATTGAGCCTTTTGCTACTTCATACCACCATTTTTGAGACTTCGCGGTCCAAAGTGACATCTCACCGCACTCAATACAATTGAATACTATATCGTGGTAGTAATCAGGAAATGTACCATATGTATTGTTGTGTTTTAACTCTGAGTGATCAGCTTTTACCACAGTACTGGATAAAGCTTTTGCTTCTAGGAATGCTTTGCCTTCAAGCTCTCTCTTTAATGACTTGGCACGTTCAGCTCGTTTTTGCTTAATTTCGTGCCTTCGTTGCTTTCCACTTTTCATATAAGCACTTTTCAATTTCGTTTTGTGATGAGTTGAGCGTAGCGAAAACGGGTCCAATACCCGGAACGGGCAACGTGCTGTAGTTTGCTAGCCTTCACCTTCTTCCAACCGAAAACACCTATTACCAAAGAATCACACCTTACGGAATTGGTCTGAGCTTTCACGAAGAGTTCCTACCGCTTTTGTATAACAGCAAGTCAATTGTCTCAACTACTTTATACCTGAATCCACTCTGAAATTACGGATTCAGGTTCATGTATTGTTCAAAGAACGACCAAAGGCTGATGCGCAACTTATGAGTTGCGATTTGGAGTGAACGGTCGTCCATATCACGACCGCTCCGAGGCTTCAGCAAGAACGAGGCAGGTACAACCAGCCTCCCTCGTTTTACTTGTCACCTGCTATCTTTAACCCTCATAGCACAATTCCCAAGATCAATAAACATCCTCAATCGTCGGCTCTATCATCCATTCCCGTCCTTTGAGCATCCCAGACCAGTATATTTCCGGCAGGAAACGTTCTTTCAAAATCCAGGCGGCGCGGGATGGTCGTTGGCCATTGATAATCCATTTGGGAAAGCTGGGCATTAGCTTGCCGCCATAACCAAATTCAGCCAAAACGATCTTGCCGCGTTCAACGGTTAGCGGGCAGCTACCGTATCCATTGTATTTGGCGACTTTGGTTTCATTGTGCAGTGAATTCATGATGTTGTGCGCAACTACTGGGGCCTGCATTCGGGCGGCGGCGGCGGTTTTAGCGTTGGGGCTGTTGGCAACATCCCCCAGTGCAAAGATATTTGAGTATCGCTTGTGCTGCATTGAGAACTGATCAACATCGACCCAGCCTGACTCATCAACAAGCGGGCTGGCGCGGATAAAGTCCGGTGCCTGCTGCGGTGGGCAGACATGCATCATATCGAATTCGACCTCTACCAATTGGTCTGTTGCATCCTCGGCGACGGGCTTGAACCAGGCGGTTTTCGATGAGCCGTCAACCTTGACCAGTTGGTGCTGAAAGTTCAGGGAAATATCATATCTGGACACGTATTCCATTAATGCCGGGACATATTCCTTGACGCCAAAAAGACCCGGGCCGGTATTGTAAAAACGCACATCAATCTGCTTCAGGCGAGACTGTTTCAGCCAGTAATCAGATGAAAGATACATCACTTTTTGCGGAGCCCCGGCACACTTGATCGGCATGGGTGGCTGGGTGAATAAAGCGCGTCCCTTTTTCAGGTTTTCAACCAGGTGCCAAGTGTAGGGCGCAAGGTCATAACGATAGTTGGAGGTAACGCCATTTTTGCCAATAGTCTCGGGCAGACCTTCGATGCCCTCCCAGTTCAGTTTCAGGCCAGCGGCGACAACCAGGTGCTTGTATTTGATTGGTCGGCAGCCTTCGAGCAATACCTGATTGTTTTCCGGTTCAAACAGTGCAACAGCGGACTTGATCCATTCCGCGCCTTTGGGAATCACACTGCCCATGGCGCGAAGGGTTTGTTCCGGTTTGAATATGCCAGCGCCAACCAATGTCCAGCCAGGCTGGTAGTAGTGAATTGCGGAAGGGTCAATCAACGCGATCTTCAGGTTTTTGTCGCGTTTCAGCAGGCTGCTGGCGGTCGCAATGCCGCCGGCACCAGCACCAACGATGACGATGTCATAAGATGGCACTTGCGCTTCGCCGCGTTTGAAATCCGTCAGGCGGCTGGCGAGTCCTGAGATGTCATAGCCAGTTGGTGCGATGATGTTTTGAATGGATTCGAATGGCAGCCCAGCCTGCGATTGAGCGATAGCCCAGAGTGTGATGGATCTCATACCTGTTCGGCAGTAAGCGTGGACAGGCGACTCTGAGGTCTTTAATAATTCGCCGAAAGCGGTTGCATCCTCATCGCGAACCCCTCCCGAGGTGACTGGCAGGTAGTGGACTTTCATGCCGAGGTTTTCCGCCAGCAGACGAATTTCGGATACGCTGACCTGGTCGGCGCCTTCACCATCTGGGCGATTAACAATCAGGGTTTTAACCCCATCTGAGGCAAGCTGGGTTACGTCGCTGGGGCGTATTTGGCCGGAAAGACTGAAAGCCGGGCTGATTATACGTTTATCCATATTAGTACTCTCTGATTTTTATTTTCTAATTTAGTGTAATCTAATATATAATCGAGAAAAAGCAACCGCTACTTTTGTCTATGGATTGGTTTATTTGTGATCAAACACTATCAGTGAGCTGGTTAGACTGTTGTTTTGGGAACGGAAATTCGCTTGATCTGTTTCCGGGTTGGTGACATTTTTTACACTTTCCACCCACTATCGCGATTGGAATGGCTTTTCATGAATTTGAATGATGTAGAAATTTTGGACGATAAAACTAGTGTAGTGTCTCAAATAAAACGCATATTAAGATGATCCGCCGGTTTAACGTTGCGGCATAGGTATTATTCGGAAAAAACGGCGGCCCACTCTTCGAGAAGCCCTCCAGAAGTCCACCGCTTCGTTCCAGCTCTTGACAAGGGAGGGGCCATTGCTTTCGAGCTGCGCCTTGCGGTGAACATCTGGAGGTGTTTTCTTAATACAGGTTTTATTTAAGACACTACACCAGGCTTGATTTTGATCTGATTCATGGCTTTCTGAAGCAGAGTTATTGGGCAAAAGATATTCAGGCGGATCGGTACGTACCAGTATTGAAAATTCAGTCTGCTTTGCTGCGTTCTGGCAGGGGGAGCAGATTGGCTTTGCGCGAGTGATTACCGATTGTGCAACCTTTGCTTATCTGGCGGATGTGTTTGTTCTGGAGGGGTATAACGGCCACGGCGTGGCTTAGAAAATGGTGCAACGGATTGTCGATGATACCCGCTTCGCGTCCGTGCGGCGTTTTCTTCTGGCCACTCGCGATGCTCACTCTTTATATGAAAAATCCGGATTTGAGGTGATTTCTGAACAGGATCGGCTCAAGTTTATGCAGGTTCGACCCGTTACTCACTATTCTGGTGAGTGAGTATCAAGATTTACGACAATGGGTTGCAGCGGCATCTGTTGCTGCGCTTCACGATGTTGAAGCTGGATCACGATAAGCAGATAAACACTGCTCCAGACCAGCCCCGGCAGAATGGTTTGCAGAATGTTTGGCGTGTGAGCCAGCCAGTGTAATGTTGCAGGGACAATCGAGATGATCAGAAAGCAGATGAAAAATGCACCGGCAAATGCCGCCAGGTTTCTACCCAGGTGAAAATAAAGCGTTTTCGCCAGCAAAGTCAGAAACAGCGTCGCGCTAAAGGCAAAACTTCCTTGAATCAACAGTGCCTTCAGTGCTGATAACTGTCCGAATTCCCAATTACTGAACGCCGCCCACAAACCATAGGCAATAAAGGCAAGCACGGAAGACATCAGCGGGTGAAAAAGAATTTTAAGCATGGCCAAGTCTCACGAGGGGCATGGGACTCTGACCATTCTGTTTCAAAAAGGTTCACTTCTGAGCGTCAACGTAGACCCAGCGGTTCTTGAGCTTTTTAAATGTGGATACTTCGTGCATTGCCTGCTCACCTTGTTCGGTCTGGTAATAGGCTTTGAATTCCACAATTGCGTTTTTTAATCCTGGTTTGTGTTGAATAACATCCAGACGCAGCCACCGGGTGCTTTGCAGCGATTCAGTATCCAGTGCCGGACAGGTGTCCGGGTGCCAGGTTTTTTTCAGGTAATCGGTGCGGTTCAGTGTGTAGGCGGTGTAACGCGAGCGCATCAGTGATTCGGCATCCAGCGGATAGGCGCCTGCTTCAAGATAACGACCGCAACAGTTTTTATAGAGTTGGCTGGAACCGCATGGGCAGGGGTCAGTGTTTTTCATAAGTATATCTCTGTTGACGGATCATCAGGCTTAAGGCATTTGCCAGGGGCTCAGTCAGCGATGGGCTGGACAGCACTCGACGCACAATGCCCTGCATCCCCGGTTGCATGGTGAGATTGGTTATCACTCGATGAAAACCGTCGCTATCAGCCTGGTCGGCCAGTTGGTCGAGCAGGGTGGTTGCGACTTCCAGATCATCCAGCAGGTAGTGGTAGCGAGTAAGAACCAATAGCAGAGTTTCAAGCGAAAGCTGGCTGGAACAAATCCTTTGCAGCAGGAAATCATCAAACAGGCGCCTGGCATTGCTCTGTGATGCGCCGCGCAGGCTGTCGTGTTGCAAGCCATCGGTGGCCGAGGGTGCTTGTGCCAGTGACAATAGGGTTGCCACTGTTGTGGTTGGTGCGGCGATGTGCTCAAGCTGGCGCATCAGATAACGGGCCGGTTCCTCCGGTAGTGTTTTCAGGCGTTGGTTTATTGATTTAAAAGCTGCTTCATCGGTACGGCACAACATATCAGCAATGCCCTGTACGCCAAGCTGTTGCCAGTCGAGTTCAACTCCCTGTCGATAGAATTGATCCGCTGATTCCCAGAATGGACTGGCCGGTAGCTTTAGTTCTGACGTTACCCTGGCGTGTAGGGCTGCCTGCTTTTCAGTATCTGGCTGGAACTGAAAAGGGTGATCGTTCATTAAACGCTGGCGCTCTTCCGGCTGGTTTTCCCGTAATGAGCGATACAGTCGATTAACCAGATCGCTGTGTACCGCTGCTGAGACAATACCCTGTTCATCCAGGGGCAGTTTCAGAAACCAGAAACTGTTCTGCTGTTTCTGTTCTGGATTCCATAGAAAGATGACCAACCAGGCAAAACCGAGATGCGGCCAGGGGTAGGGTTTACCAGAGTCGATCTCGGTCAGGGATTGCTTGGGTAACTTGCGTAGCTGGGTGCCGAGGTCAAACAACCGAAAATTTGCTTCAGTCAGTTTCAAAAAACCACTTAGGCTGAGGGTATTCATGCATCAGGCCTTGTTTATCATATTATAACTGGGCAGGATTATACGGATTGGGCAGCCTGTTGGCTCTATGTCACAATGGTTGTGAGTCGATAAATGGCTTCTTGTTAGCGCGCCTGTCCGGACAGGCACTTGTTAACCTGAATCCGTGACTTCATAGCGGCGCAGTGCGCAAGCCATTGATCCCTCTTTGCTTCCCGGAAATTGAGGTGAACCTATGGGTGTACCTGCAATTTTTGAAAAACAAATAGAAATCAAGCTCTTACACCCTGCATCCACTGAAGACGTCACAGATTCAGGAAATAATTTTTTATTCACAACTCAGGTAACGTGTTATGTCAGATCAGGTTTTGTCTCTTTTAAATCAGCTCCAGACGGCGATGGAACGTGCCGGGCAATGGCAGACCATTGCACCAACGCCAGAAAAGCTGATGAGTACAGAACCATTCAGTATCGATACGTTGTCTTTTCTGGAGTGGTTGCAGTGGATTTATATTGCTCGATTACGTGCCTTGATTGAGGCTGGTAATCCGCTACCGGGCGGCGCGCAGGTGTTGCCTTATGCTGAGGAATCATTAAAGGCATCCGCTATTTCAGTGCCGGGTTTATTGGCGTTGATCGGGGAGTTGGACAAGGCTTTGTAGTGACTCGCTCAGGGTATAGGTCGAAGTGTTCATGCTAATACCCTGAATCCGTGACTCCATAGCGGCGCAGTGCGCAAGCCATTGATTCCTATATGCTTCCCAAAAATTGGGGTGCCCCCATAGGTTCACCCCAATTTTTGAAAAACAAATAGAAATCAAGCTCTTGTACCCTGCATCCACTGAAGAAGTCACGGATTCAGGTACTCGGTTTACTTTGGATTATTTGGCAAAGTTTTCCGCAGCAAAGTCCCAGTTAACCAATACCCAGAATGCTTCCAGGTATTTAGGACGCAGATTGCGGAAGTCGATGTAGTAAGCATGTTCCCACAGGTCTACAGTGATGATTGGTGTTTTGTCATCAGTGATGGGTGTTGCAGCATTGGATGTATTAACGATTTCTAAAGAGCCATCGCTGTTTTTTACCAGCCAGGTCCAGCTTGAACCAAAGTTGTTAACGGCTTTTTCATTGAATTCAGTCTGGAATGCCTCGAAAGAACCCCATTTTGCGTTGATCGCATCTGCCAGTGCGCCAGTTGGTGCGCCACCGCCGTTCGGGCTCAGGCTGCTCCAGTAGAAGGTATGGTTCCAGATCTGTGCGGCATTATTGAACACGCCGCCAGAAGACGACTTGATGATGTCTTCCAGGCTTTTGCCTTCAAACTCAGTACCAGGAATCAGACCATTCAATTTAGTGACGTAGGTCGCATGGTGTTTGCCGTGATGGAATTCCAGCGTTTCAGCCGAAATGTGTGGTTCAAGCGCATCTTTTGCGTATGGTAATTCAGGCAATTCGAAAGCCATGAGTCTCTCCTAATTGATATTCATTATTGATTGGCCGCCGTCTATCATCGGGGTGGTTTAGCTGACTTTCAAGGCGATTTTGATGAAATTTTTAAAAACTGATTGAGCTTATAACCCTGCTTTTTGTATGGGATTGGTGCAGGTGGCGTCCTTACTGGCTGTCACTCCTAAAGGTCCCTAAAGCAGGCCTGAATCCGTGACTCCTTCAGTGGATGCAGAGTGTAAGAGCTTGATTTCTATTTGTTTTTCAAAAATTGCCGGTGCACCCATAGGTTCATTGAAATTTTTCGGAAGCAAAGAGGAATCAATGGCTTGCGCATTGCGCCGCTATGGAGTCACGGATTCAGGTTCTTCAGTACAAAAAGAGAGTTTGTTTTAGCAGGTAGGTTTAAGCATCGTTGTTCGGGGCTTCCCTTCAGTGAATAAAAAATCGAACAATGATTTCCTATTCCCTATCTTGCCCTATACTACAAATAAATGCGGTGGCAATTTCTGGAGTAGTTCCATTGTCGGACCTTATGCGCTTGGTGTTTCTTATGCCAGTCCATGTCTTTCTTCTTTTGTTGTCTGTCTCATCTGCTGTTTTGGCTAATTCCCCTGGTTATGGGTTTTTTGAAGATGAGTCTGGACAATTGACCGTACAGGACGTTTACCGACAGCGAAATAATTTCGAGCGAGGTTCTGACTTGCTCAGTTTTGGTCTGACAAGCAGTCATATCTGGTTTTATCTTTCCGCTGATGACTTTCCTGTTGATGATCATCTCTGGTTTGAAGTTGATAACGCCGGTATCGACAATTTTAATCTTTATCGTATCTCTGACGGTGCAGTCAGCGTGGTTAACCAGACTGGCGACAGCATGGCATTTTCAACAAGAATGATGGAGTTCCGCTCATTTATCTTTGAACTTGATGTTTCCGGTTCTGATGAGTATTTGCTCGAAATTTTTGGCAAATCGCCTTTGCTACTGCCAGTGACTTACGGTTCCCGCGAGTCCATGTTCGAGCGACTCAGTCTGCGTGAAAATATAATCATGCTGGTCTATGGTGTGATTGTGGCTATGGCGGTAATGAATCTGCTGCTTTTTGTCAGTACTCATCATGTGCCGTTTGGCTGGTATGGTTTCTATATGCTTGGCATCATTGTTACGCTGAGTTTTACCGGTGGCACTGGTAATGCCTATCTCTGGCGTGATCAATTCTGGTTCCAGAATCATTTCGCTTATGTTGTTGTGGTGCTGACCATCTGGTCGGCATTTAATTTTACTCGTACTTTCCTGGCAACCAGACAGAACTTGCCGAGGGTTGATCGTTACTTTCGCTGGCTGGTTCATTCGCCATTGATCACCTTACTGGTGATACCGTCAGGGTTGTTTGAAGCACTTGAAATGATCAGTTTTTTCCTCGCACTGCTGGTGCTGACCGTGATTGTTTTAGGGGCCGTCAGTGTTGCCAGGCGTAGCGAAGGCGCGCTTTTGTTTTTGTTGGGTTGGTCGGTTTTGGTTATCGGTTTGATTTCCTTTGACTTTACTGTGTTGGGCATTGTTCCTGCCACAGAGATTGGGCGTTACTCGGCGATGATCAGTGTCTGTCTTGAAGCGATGATTCTATCATTTGCTGTGATGTATCGAGTCCGAAGAATGGAGCGCCAGGCTAAAGAACAGATTGTGCATGCACATGAAGAAGTTCATCAGGCGTTGGTTCAGGTAAAAAACAGTATTGAAGCAAAAGATGCTTTTGTAACTTCAGTCAGTCATCGTCTGAAAACACCGATTCATATTGTGATGGGAAATCTGCAGTTGATTGCAGAAGAGCTTAAAGACTCTAAACAGCGAAATCTGGTGGAACAAACCGACCTCTATGCTACGGAGTTGCTCTATACCATTGATAACCTGCTTACCTACAGTCAGGTTGTGGCTTCTGATCTGCGCATATTACGGCAACGGCTTAATATTCGATCGGAATTCATGCGTATAGAAGATAAGTGGAAGCATCTTTATAACAATAAGGAAATAAAGCTGGAATTGTGTTTCGACCCCGACATACCGACCCACCTGGAAATGGAATGGATTCATATACGTAAGGTTATTCGAATTATTCTGGAGCATTCGGTACACAGTATGGAACAGGGGCGGCTATTGATTGATCTGAAAATGATTTCAGTTCAAGGGAATGATTGGTTGCAATGCCAGATAAGGGATAACAGTAGCAGTGTTTCCGATCAGGTTTGTCAGTGGTTTAACGATATTAGTGCGGATGAACGCTGGGAAGGTTCTTCATTAGGGCTGTTTTTATGTCGGCAGTTAATCAACTATGTCGGTGGCAGGGCAACGCTGAGTAATGCTGCGGATGGCTGTGTGCTATTTGATGTCAGTTGGCCTGTTGTCTGTTTGCCGGATGAACATAGCCTGACGCAGGTTTCCATCAGCGGACAGGTGATCCTGGTGGTTGATGATATGGGTGTGAATCTTAAGTTGATGAAGACCATGCTGCAGAAACTGAAGGCTGAACCTGTATTGGCATCCAGCGGTATGGAGGCTATTGAGATTATGGATCATCAGAAGATTGATCTGATTCTTATGGACTGTCAGATGCCTGGTCTGAGCGGGCAGGAGACTGCTCGGATGCTACGCAATGAGAAAAATATTCCTGTGCAACTACCTATTATTGCTGTGAGTGCCAATGACAGCGATGTTGATCGTGAATCCTGTTTTGAAGCCGGAATGAACGACTTTATTGCCAAGCCAGTTCGAATGCTGGCACTGGAGCAAAAGCTGAAGTTCTGGCTGGTAAATGGTGAAAATCAGTCCGACTGTTCTCTGAATCCGTGACTCCTAGCGGCCCAGTGCGCAGGCCATTGATTCCTCTTTGCGGTGCCCTGCAATTTTTGAAAAACAAATAGAAATCAAGCGTTTACACCCTGCATCCACTTTGAAGTCACGGATTCAGGGAAGCGTCTTAAAGTTGTGTGAAATGTAACCAATTCTGAAAGTAAATCCTGACTTTGCGTAGGTGAATGGTTGCCGATCTATAATCAACACCAGATAATGGTGACAGTTGAATAGAGTAAGGTTGAATGATGCCAGATAAGACTCCCGTTGGTGATATGCCTCGAATGGTGCCGGATCGCGATGATATTCGCAGCCGTAGTCCGAGCAAAACACAAACGACCACAGAACGAAAGCCCGCAGCCAGTGCGCCAGCGGAAAAACAAGGCGGTCATAACTGGGTGTTGCTGGTACTGGTTATTCTTTCCGGCGTGGCGATTGGGTATTTGTCGCTACAGCAATATTCCATGACTCAGCTACAGAAATCCTATGAAGAGCGGCTGGATCTTGCTGATCAACGTATTGTTGGCCTGGAGCGATCACTCACCGAGACTGATGAGTCCGTCTCCATGAATGGCACGGCTATTAATGCACAGTTCAAGGCGATAAAGAGTGAAACAGATGCGCAGATGTCTGAAATCCGAAAGCTCTGGGATGTTACAAATAAAAGAAACCGAACCTGGATTGAGGAAAATCAAGCCGCTTTGAAAACCCAGACCCAGAATCTGGATACCGCTCTGGCGAATCTGGCGAAAGTCATTGATACTCAGAAAAAAGATGCCAGTGTTATTGGTACGCTTAACAGTACGTTGAACGATAACAAAGTGCAGGTGACTGAACTGCAAGCGGCTCTGACTGATCTGAAATCCAAAATGAATAGTGTGGAACAATCAGTTCAGGGACTGTTGAGTAGTGGCCTTGAAGAGCAGCTTCTGACTCTTACGCTGAATCAGGAAAACATGCTCGCTGAACAGAATAAAGTCGCAGTCGCCGCAAGTGACAACACCGGTCAGATTGACTCTATTTTGAATCAGTTAAAGGCATTGGATGCCAATCGTCTTGAAACCAGTCGCCGGTTGAGCGCTCTGAACGGACAGATCGAAACCCTCAGTTCGCGTTTGACTGAACTTACTGGTACCGGCCCGTAGTCAGGAACAATCAAGCTTAGCGATACAGCAACATCGTCTGTTCAAATTCCCGTAAGCGGCTGACAAACTCGTCAGTCTCTTTTTTTCTGGCCTGATTTACTTCGGTACTGAGTTCATTCCAGGCAGAAATTGCATCCTGGTGGGAAGTTTTGGTGGGGCCGGTAGCAAGGCAGGTAGTGCAGGTGACTTGGAAGCTGAAGAGATTATTAGACAATGTTGGCTTGCAACCAAAGCAATAGGGGCAAGGTGCGAGTGGTTCGTTCATCCTGTCCTCTTTATCCGCCACCTTAGAAATCTGTAAGGCTTGAATGCGGCTCGTAGCAGTTATTATTGGATTATGATGACAAAAAGACGGATCCGCTTTGCTGGTGAGACAAAGACGTCCGAATCCGTTCGCAGCAGTGGAATAAATATTCCAACCTCTGGTTTCTACTCTTTCGAGGCTGAGAATAGTTACTTAAGCTATATGTGCAAGTAACGGTTTGTTAAACAGATACCATATGTAGTGAAAAATGTATCAATCTGTAGGCATATATGGTGTTTTGATTTTGAGGTGATATGAAGCGAACAGGAAATACCGAACCATTGAACGCACGGCAGCGCTCTATTATCAAATGGCTGGAATCTGACGGTAGAGTCAAAGTGGAACAAATGGTCAGTCGCTATCAAGTAACGGAACAGACTATTCGCCGGGATCTGACTCAACTGGAATCCAGACAGTTGCTGAAACGCGTGCACGGTGGCGCAAAACCGTTAAATTCGACTCAAAATATAGCCTACCAGGAACGGCAGATTATGAATCTGGAGGCCAAACAACGAATTGCCAATGCTATTGCCAAACATATTCCTGACTATTGCAGCCTGTTTATCAACATTGGCACGACGACCGAGACTATCGCCCACTCGTTAATGCAGCATAAGGGGCTGCAAGTGGTGACTAATAATTTGCACGTGGCCTCACTGATGAGCCAGAAACCGGATTTCAGAGTGATTGTTACCAGTGGGGAAGTACGCGCCAGCGATGGCGGTATTGTCGGCGAAGCCACGATCGACTTTATTCATCAGTTCAAGCTGGATTATGGTTTAATTGGTATCAGTGCTATTGACGACGAAGGCACGCTGCTGGATTTTGATTATCGCGAAGTTAAGGTGGCTCAGGCCATTATTGAGCACAGTCGTCAGGTTTTTCTGGCGGCAGATCAGAGTAAATTTGGTCGCAAGGCGATGGTCCGACTGGGCAGTATCGCTCAGGCGGATATGTTGTTTACCGATGTTGCCCCGCAGGCAACCATTCTCGAAGCAATGAATGATGCCGAGGTTCAGTTGCAGGTTTGTCGATAGGGGTTTGTAACGTTAACGCACAAATCTTATGTTAAAGCGATTGTTTATTTCAAAAATGATTGGGGCACAATAGCGGGTTTATGAACCATCCATGTTTTCGAAGCGAGGTATAGGGTGTTTTTGAGTCAATTCCATACGGTAAAAGATGGCCGTTTGCTGATCTCCGTCGAACAAGCCAGTCGATTTGCCAAGGAAGTTGCCGGTGACTTCAATCCATTACATGATGTGGATGCCAAGCGGTTTTGCGTACCTGGTGATCTGTTGTTTGCTCTGACTCTGGCTAATTACGGTCTCAGTAAGAATATGACGGTGTCTTTTTCGGGTATGGTCGGGCGTGACGTGCCGCTGATTCTGCCGGATCATGAGGACGGCCTGATTGAAGTGACTGACGATGCAGGCAAGGTGTACATGCAGGTAGAGCATAGTGGTGAGGTTTCTCACGATGCCGCTCTGATTGAAGCTATTGGTAGAGAGTACGTCGCTTTTTCTGGCCATAACTTCCCTTATATTCTGGTTCCGATCCTGGAAAAACATCAGGTTATGTTCAATCCTAAACGCCCGTTGGTCATCTACGAAAGTATGTCCTTTTCGTTGGATCGTCTGGAGATAAAACAGCCGTCACTGGCGCTGGTCGATGCGACTCTGGATGTCAATGGCAAGCGTGGTGACACCCATTTTCTGTTTGAAATTCGCGATGGCGATGAATGCGTTGGTCGTGGCGATAAGAAGCTGATCCTGAGTGGTTTAATGCCGTATGATGCTGAGCAGATGAATGAATTGATTGAAAAGTTCAAAGTCTTGCGTTCGCAATACGCAAAGGATTAATTCGGATTAGCTTTATATCCTTCCTGTTGTTCTCTTGCGCTGAGTGAGTTTTTGCTCTGCGTCTGTTCTGTTTTCTTGTTCCTGAATCCGTGACTCCATAGCGGCACAGTGCGCCGCTATGGAGTCACGGATTCAGGACAGGTTTTATTCAAGACACTACACCAGTGTTTGGCAATTGACTGGATGGCTTGTTTTCGGCGGCTACATGGGGAGTCTTAAAATTGTATAAATAGTTACAAAATATTACATTTATAACTGATTGATTTCAAACGACCCTGAAAAATTCTTTTAAAAAACCTATTCAAAGCAGGTGCTTTTTTAAAGAGGTTGCTTATAATCCGCCGCCCTTTGGTTACAGGTCATGGCGAGGTATTTAGTCGGTATGCAAAGCGATTTGAACACATCTCAATTGCAGGGTTTTCTATGTCTGGCATCTAGTTTGATATTGAGCGAGCGTCCGTTACCAATCCGATTCTTTTATAAGGAAGATCCGCAACACGCTAATGATACCGGTTTTCGCTTTTACAGCGGCATGGAAACAGACGAGTTTTTGCAGGAAGACGATGCGGCCTGTGTGGCGCCTCTGGACTGCATGGAGCGTCTTGATCCAAGTATTATTGAGTTGATTCGTCAATCTGAGGTTGGCAGTGTCTGGGAGCGACTGCCTAACAGCAATGATTGGGTGCCGGTTTATGATTACCAGATACCGGACTAGAGACGACTTGTATTGACGTTGATTGATTCAGACCTGAAACCCGGTGAACCCGGGTTTTTTGTTTTAGCGCTGGTCAGTAATTGAGTAAATCAGCCAGGGTTTGGAAAACCAATAGTAGTAATCTCCAGAGAGGCTTTTGGCGGTGCAGTTATATCGGTGGCGCCCCTGAGCAAGTGGTTCGTTAGACTGGAGCTGAAATTCATCCGGTGCCGGACGTGAAGGTTCGGTCCAGCCGCCATTGACAAAACAGTTCAATGCCTTGCTTTGGTCCTCAGTTGTCAACAGCGAAGCGTTCAGGATCGGTTGTGATTCGCTGGTCAGCATGTCAGCTAGCAGGCTTTCATTGACCGGCATTGGGTGTGATTTGATCTTGGTCAGCAGCGTTTTAGGGTTAGCGTATATACCTGCGGCCGCAAACCGTGGTAGTGCCTGCCAGTTGGAACCTGACCAGGCGCCGCCTGAATGCTGGGCAAAGCCAATAAAATTCATGTCTTTTAACAGAGTTGTCAGTCCTTCAGAAAACTCACCGTAAGGGTAAGCAAACCAATTGGGAACGTTGTTATCAAGTTCTGCATTCAAGCGTTGTTGCGCTTTGATAATGTTTGCCTGCGTGGCCTGTTGCCAGGCGCTGTCGTGTTTACGATGGCGAACCAGATAGTCATGATCAGCGCTGTGGTTGGCGATAATGACACCGTTGTTCTGCATTTCTCTGAGTTGATCCCAGTTCAGCATATCGCTGTAGTGATCATCTATTGGGTCAGTGGCTACGAACAATGTGAACGGATAATCAAATTCCTTTAGCAGCGGATAGGCATTTTCATAAATGTCGTGGTAGCCATCATCGAAGGTAATGGCAATTGAGTGATCTGGAAGGGTTTCATGGTTCTGCAAGGCCTTTATGGCTTCATTTAGATCAATGACAGTAAAGCCTTCATCTTTAAACAATTGCAGGTGAGCTTTGAACCTCTCCGGGCTGATGGATGTGCTGGCTGGCGTGTTTTCTGACACATGATGATAAACCAGAATGTTGACATAATCTGATGACCAGACCATTGAAGAGAGGCTGAGCAATAATAGCAGGTATTTCAAAGTGTGGTTCCTTCTTCCTGAGTGGCTATCGGATATTGCTCGTTAGCGGACCATTCGCTCCAGCTTCCCGGATACAGCTTGGGCATGGGTAGGCCGCTTTCTGTCATAGCCAGAATATTGTGACAGGCGGTTACACCGGAACCACAGTAGCAAACGATTGATCTTGTCTGTGTCTGTAACGGGGTAAAGCGGTCCTTGAGTTCTGCCACCGGGCGAAATGTGCCGTCAGGTTGCAGGTTTCGGGTGAAGTCCGCATTCCAGGCGCCGGGAATATGACCTGCTTTATTATCCAACGGTTCGGTTTCGCCCAGATAGCGGGGTAGAGCGCGAGCGTCAAGCAACAATATAGAGTCATGTGCATCCGCTATTTCCTGTGCGCTTACCACCCAGCCTGGCTGGATTTGAATCGTGATGTCTGACTGGGGGGGAGTTGGAACCTCATCCGTGACCTCCCCATCATTGTCTTTCCAGGCCTGTAAACCACCACTGAGCACCTGGACGTTTTCGAGTCCGGCCCATTTGAACAGCCACCAGGCGCGAACGGCGAACATGCCATTGGATTGATCATAGATGACAATGTGCGAATCGTCTTCAATACCTGAACGTCGTAATAACCCCTGTAATTGCTGTTCATTGGGGAGAGGGTGTCGTCCTGTCTTGCCCGGAATTATTTCGCTGGAAAGGTCATCTTCAAGATGCGCGTAAACGGCGCCGGGAATGTGCTGCTCATGATATAGCTGGTAGGAGCGCTCTCGCTCCATTAAGTCAGTTTGGCAGTCGATAATAACGATGGATTGCGTTTTTATGGTATCTGCCAATTGGGCAGCCGTGATCAGCGAAGACATGGTTAAAATGCTCTGTTGAAATGTAAACCTATCTTAGCGGATGGTATTCGGATGATGAACCGCTGTTGCGTAAATCATGGCTTTCGTTTGGGTTGTGAAGAAGGAAGCGGAAAGTTGTTTCAGAAGTTGGCTGGTCCGGCAGGATTCGAACCTGCGAATGACGGGATCAAAACCCGTTGCCTTACCACTTGGCGACGGACCAGTATTGGTGGCTATACCTGGACTTGAACCAGGGACCCCAGCATTATGAATGCTGTGCTCTAACCAGCTGAGCTATATAGCCCCTGATTAAGGAGCATGAGGATCTGGCGACGAGATTTGCCTGATCAGGTGTCGATATGGCTGGTCCGGCAGGATTCGAACCTGCGAATGACGGGATCAAAACCCGTTGCCTTACCACTTGGCGACGGACCAGTAATTGGTGGCTATACCTGGACTTGAACCAGGGACCCCAGCATTATGAATGCTGTGCTCTAACCAACTGAGCTATATAGCCCCGACGACGGAGGCGTATTATGCGAATATTTTTTATGCTGTCAATAAACAAATTTTGAAAATTTAAATAATTTCAAAGGGTTAGCTCACGGTGATTCCTCCTTAACTGCAGCTTTTTTACTGATTTTCTGATACCGCTACATTGAATTCTCTCGCGGTGAATATCGTCTTTTCGGCCCAGTGTGGTGATCATCCCAACACTGGGGCTCTATGGCCTGCTTGGCGCGATGTTGGCACGAAAGTAGAGTATTCCTGTGATCTGTGGTTTTCATACCTAGTGTAGTGTCTTGAACCTGAATCCGTGACTCCACAGCGGCGCAGTGCGCCGCTGTGGAGTCACGGATTCAGGCTATAACCAGTAGTCATAACTTCTCTGTAAAATACAGACGTAAACAAAATGTATTGATAAACTGATATTTGACTTAGAGGAAAGTACTTAAGGGGTAAATATGGAGTTTATCGGTCCGATCATTACTTGGGGTGTACCCATTGTAATCGTTGTGCTTCTTGTCTCAATCTATAACCGTTTGGTTGCTCATCGAAATCGATTCAAGAATGCGTTTTCACAGATTGATGTTCAATTGCAGCGGCGCCATGACCTGATTCCGAATCTGGTTGAAACTGCTAAAGCCTATATGAGCCACGAGAAGGAAACTCTGGAAAATGTTATTGCGGCTCGTAATCAGGCTGTTTCTGCACAAAAAGCTGCTTCTTCCGACCCGGCAGATGGCAGTTTGATCGGTAAGCTGTCTCAGGCCGAGGGTATGTTGACAGGTGCTCTGGGACGATTGTTTGCGGTTTCTGAAGCTTACCCGGATCTGAAAGCAGACGGCACCATGCGTGACCTTATGGAATCGCTGGAAAGCACCGAAAATAAAGTTGCCTTTGCCCGTCAGGCCTATAACGATGCGGTGATGAACTATCAGACTTTCAAGGAATCCTTTCCTAACAACATTATTGCTAACTTTGCCAGTTTTAAAGACGCTGCCATGTTTGAACTTGAGAACCCGGAAGCCCGGCAAGCCCCTAAAGTCAGCTTTTGAAGTATTACCCCGGATAATGGTGTCCGGGGATTTTAATAAGGGGTGTCATGGACTTTTTTGAGCATCAGGATCGTGCCCACCGCAATACCTGGAAGCTGGTGGTGCTGTTCATCATCGGGATTTTTGCAACGTTGGCTGTCATTAACCTGCTTTGCTTTCTTGGTTATTGGTTTTTCCTGGAGCCGGAGACGATAACCCATCAGGTTCAGAGCAGTCAGATCCCTTCTTTGTTCAAGTCGTTTCTGACCGGTGAGGATTTTTCAATAGTCGAGCACCGCTCCGGTATTGCTTACGCTTGGCAAAGCTGGTGGCATTCGAATCTAAATTGGCAGATCAATGTCGGTGTGGCCGCCGCCGTTGTCATCGGCACTCTGTTTCGTTTTTTGGAGCTCTCAGGTGGCGGCAAAAAAGTAGCGCAATGGGCCGGTGCTCGTCTGGTTGATGTTGGTACACGCCAGCCAGAATATCGTCAGTTTATCAATGTCAGTGAAGAAATGGCCATTGCTGCAGGTATGGCTGTACCGGAACTTTATGTGATGGAGCGAGAGCAGGGCATCAATGCATTTGTTGCCGGTTTAACGCCGGATGATTCTGTCTTGGTCGTCACTCGTGGTGCTCTACAGCAGCTTTCGCGTGATGAATTGCAGGGTGTGATTGGTCACGAATATTCTCATATTCTCAATGGTGATATGCGCCTGAATGTGCGTCTGATGGCTTTTCTTGCTGGGCTGGTCATGATCGGTCAGATTGGTCGCTTTATGCTGCATAACAGCTTCTATTCGGGTGGTTATCGTTCCAGCAGCAGTCGCTTCAGTCTGTTATCCGGTTTATTTGGTTTTGTATTTGCTGGTGTTGGCTATATTGGTGTGTTGGTGGGGCGCATGATTAAGGCAGCCGTTTCCCGTCAACGTGAATATCTGGCTGATGCCAGTTCGGTTCAGTTTACCCGTAATCCAGACGGGCTTTCGGGGGCTCTCTATAAAATTCATAGCAATGCAGAAGGATCGATGTTAAGTCACCGTCACGCTGAGGATATGTCACATTTTTGTTTTGGCGAATCGGTGGCTTTGTCCGACAAGCTTGCCACTCATCCGCCGATTCTGTCCCGGATCAAGAGAATTAACCCTAACTATATTCACCGGGCAAGGGCCAGGGCTCGTCAGGAAGCTAAAACCACACAGACTTCAGCCGCTCAGCCAATGCCCGCTTTTGAGTTAGGCATGACTGCCGTCGCACTGAGTTCATTGGCCGGTACGGTGACGCCGGATCATCTTGATTATGCACGCCGTCTCTATAAGCATATACCGCCTCAACTGAAAGACTGGGTACATCAATCTGCCGGTGCCAAGGCTTACCTGTATGGTCAGGCGATTCTGGGTAGTCGTGAGCAGAAGCAGGCAATGCTGAAGCTGCTCAAGGAAGAAGATTCGGTTGCGGTGACCTTGTTGCAAGATATGTGGCAGACGCTGCAGCAGATGGATGAGCAGTTGCGTTTGCCTGTGCTGGAGCTTTCGATGCCAACCATTCGGCGCTTGCCAGAACTTGATCGACTGGTTTTTCTGGATCGGATGGAGCGATTAATCAAGCTTGATGGTCGAATCGATTTTATTGAATGGGTGACCTTCACACTGTTGAAGCGGCGTATTGGTGACGATGAGAAGAAAAACACTCGATTGGCTTCGAATATTGCTCCGTTCCGGCCTGCTATCGAAGAGGTTTTGTCGGCGTTCCGCAGTTTGAGCCCGAGTCCTGATCAGGCGGACAGGGCTTATCGATCTTTGTGTCGGTCAATGTCATTAAGTCCTAAACCGGAGCGCCATACTAATGAGTTTACCCCCCTGGCTGATGCATTGATCCAGCTTTCATCAGTCAGCTTTACCTGGCGCAAAGTCATTCTGGAGGGGTGTGCGGATATAGTGCAGTCCAACGGCCGGGTTGCGTTCAAGGAATACGAGGCACTTAGAGTTGTTGCTGACTGTATGGAGTGCCCGCTGCCGATTTTACGAGTCGAGCCCGGCACAACCGACCCAAGAGATGAACCCATCCCCTTTTATTGATTAATGAAACCCTGAATCCGTGACTCCAAAGTGGATGCAGGGCGTGAGAGCTTGATTTCTATTTGTTTTTCAAAAATTGCAGGTGCACCCATAGGTTCACCCCAATTTTTGGGAAGCAAGGAGGAATCAATGGTTTGCGCACTGTGCCGTTTTGGAGTCACGGATTCAGGGAAACGTCAACAGTGTGTTGGCTTCGGTGATAAATAAAAAGTTGGAACTGATGACAGTCCCAACTTTTTTTGAGTGTGACTTAAACGGTAAAGGTTTGGGTGATGTGGTTCATGGTCTGTGCCTGTTGTGAGACAGATTCAGAAATCACTTTTATCTGATTTGCCTGATCATTGGTTTTAATCGCCATGCTGTTGACTTCGGTAATATTACGATTAATTTCCTCAGCAACGGATGCCTGCTCGGTGGATGATGTCGCTATCTGGGCGATCATGGCCGCCAGATCACTGACGGCGTTGGCAATGCCTTCAAATGCCTGACTGGCTTCCTGCATTTTATCTTCGCTGGCACGAGCCTGCTCCTGACTGTGCTGCATGAGGGTAAAGGCGCGTTCAGTTCCGACTTGCAGTGATTCAATTTTCACCCGTATTTCCTCAGTAGATTCCTGTGTCTTACTTGCCAGGCTACGCACTTCATCGGCAACAACGGCAAAGCCGCGGCCCTGCTCTCCTGCTCGGGCGGCTTCAATCGCCGCATTCAACGCCAGCAGATTTGTTTGATCGGCAATGCTGGTAATCACGCCGACAATATCACCAATGCCCTGAGCCTCTTCCTGCAATTCATTAATCACAGAGGCTACTTTTTCAACCTCGTTGGCCAGCTGAGTAATTTGCTCGACGGTGCTGGCAATAATGCCAATTCCTTGGTGAGCATGATTATCAACAACTTTGGTTTGTTCGTTGGCACTTTCCACGTTTTGTGCAACCTCTTCAACGGTCGCTGACATCTGGTTGACCGCTGTTGCAATCTGTTCAATCTGTGAAGTTTGATTAGAGATGGCATGGTGGGTGTTATCTGAACTGGTAGCGAGGTTTTTACTTTCCTCGGTCAACTGAGTGCTGGATTGAACAATAGAGTGAATACTGTTTTGAAATTGCTCCAACAGATGATTCAGTGACCTGGAAATAACACCTGCTTCAGATTGATTATCGATAGGACTGCGTTGGGTCAGGTTTTTATTGGCGCCCACGTCTTTCATCAGATTGGAGACCTGCTCCAATGGGCGGGCAATTTGCCGTGCCAAAGTCCAGGTCAGGATTCCGATCAGGATAACTGCGATCATAAACTCAATGATGGTATTGATCAGGCTGGTCTGAAAAGCGGCTTTGATATCGTCAACATAAACGCCGGTACCCACAATCCAATCCCAGGGTTTGAAATGGCTGACATAGCTGATTTTGGGAGTAGGATCTCCGCTTTCGATTTTCGGCCATACATAATTTACAATCCCACCACCACCTTGTTGTGCGACAGTCCTTGCCATTTCTTTAAACAGGTTTTTGCCCGTGACATCTTCGACCTGCTTCAATGATTTGCCAACTATCTGAGGACTGGCCGGATTTGCCAGTAATATTGCATCGTTCTGCCGGATGAGGAAAAAGTATTCATTGTTGCCATAGCGCATTGCGTCGATCATTTTGATGGCTTGGCGTTTGGCTTCCTCCTTGGAAAGCTCACCGGCTTTGGCTTTGTCGTAATATTGGTTCAATATGCTCTGAGCACTGTCGACTTGAGCCATGATAACTTGTTCTCTGTCCTGATACATAATACTGCGCTGTTTATTTAGCATCAGCCCAAACAGAAAAATCATCGATAGAAGTGTGGTGCCCAGTAGTAAGAATAGCTTGGTCTGGGTGGTGAGGTCTGTGAATTTATGCATGATTGCCCTCGTTGGTAGTGCATCCCTAGGGTTGATTTTCGGTCTGGTAAGTCTCAAATGGTTCACTTGCCATGGCATACTCTGATGCAGATGTTGTGCTGCCTTTACCTGCTACTACCTGCTACTCAATTTCCCTCGAAAGGGCAAAAACAGCCAGTCTGTGATTGCTGGCTATATCGGCCAGTTACTTCAAAATCTGAACCAGAAATAAGTGCAAACCATAAAAACTATAGACTCGGGTTTAGCATTTCTCGATCAACTCCAGATAAAGTCTGCAAAATAATGATGATTGGGGGTATTTGGGCTTGAATGGCGCTGTGCGGGGTTTTGCTTGATTCAAACATAGTAACCCTATAGACTGCGCGCCCTTCACTCGAATAGAGTGGGAAGGTCGTGTCTTATCGGCTGATGAGAACACGTTACTCCTTACCTTTCTGTGCATTCGGCATGGTGAGGTTGTTAACCCGAAAGGAGCATTTATGCGCCATTACGAAATCGTTCTGCTGGTTCATCCTGACCAGTCCGAACAGGTGCCTGCTATGGTTGAGCGTTACACCAATGTTGTAACCGAAGCTGGTGGTACTGTTCACCGTCATGAAGATTGGGGTCGCCGTCAATTGGCTTTCCCTATTCAGGAGATCCACAAAGCTCACTATATCCTGTTGAACGTCGAAGTATCTGACGAGTCAATTAGTGATCTGAAAACCACTTTCCGCTTTAACGATGCCATCCTGCGTAGTCTGGTCCTGCGTCGTAAGACTGCTGTAACAGAAGCATCTCCAATGATGAAATCTGTTGAAGCCAAGAAAGCGAAAGACGAAGCTCAGGCCGCTGCACGTGCACCGCGCACTGAAGAAGCAACCACTGAAGAAGCTGAAGAATCAGCCTCTGAAGAATAAGGAGCATACCTATGGCACGTTTTTTCCGTCGTCGTAAGTTCTGCCGCTTCACAGCAGAAGGCATTACTGAGATTGATTATAAAGATGTAGAGTTGTTGAAAGGCTATATCTCTGAAACTGGCAAGATCGTACCAAGCCGTATTACTGGTACAAGCGCGAAATATCAGCGTCAATTGGCGTCTGCCATCAAGCGCGCTCGCTACCTTGCCTTATTGCCTTACACTGATTCACATAAGTAATTCATTGTAAGGGGAGGGTGTAACAGTGCTCGGTTTTGCGCGTTATGCAATGCAAAGTCCTCTTCGCACCGGCATCCTCGCAGCAGTATTGGCTGTACTGCCGTTTTTATACGTTATCAGTGCAGCACTGGTTGCATTAGCAACATTGAGGCATGGCATATCTGCGGGAACGCGGGTCTTGTCTGCAGCCATTGTCGGCGGTTTGGTTTCATGGCTGCTGACAGGCGTACCACTGTCTCTGCTGGTGTTAACTCTGGTGGCTTTGCTGGCCATTGTGCTCAGAGAAAGCCGCAGCTGGTCCCGGACTCTGATTGCAGGTGCTTTTATCGCATTGGCATTCGCGCTGATTGGTCACGATCAGTTTAATGAAGTGTTTGGGGGGCTGATGTCCTTTATGCAACGGGCCGTTACCAACGGGGATACCTCGACGGTAGAGTGGCAGATGCTGGAGGCAATGAAGCCTTATGGCGCATTTGTGATTATGGCCTCTGAAATAACAGAGGCTCTGACTTCACTGGTGTTAGCCCGATACTGGCAGGCAGGGTTATATAATCCCGGTGGATTTAAGGCGGAAATGCATAATCTGCGTTTCAGTCGTATGGAGCTTGCAGCTCTGATGGTTGCTATCATGCTGGTGTTGCAGATGCAGCCAGGTGCACTACTGCTGTTTGGTTTTCCGTTCGTTATTGTTGGTATCGCATCAATACACGGAATTGTGGCAAAACTTAACTTGGGTGGTCAGTGGCTTGTAGCCTTATACATACTGCTGATGCTGGCCAATCAAATTATTGTACCGTTGCTGATCATGCTGGTTCTGATTGATTCTTTTGTCGATATTCGACGATGGATTCAGGATCGCTCCAGGTCGGACAACGAATGAGGTAAGCGAGATGGAAGTTATCCTGCTTGAGAAAGTTGGTAAAATGGGTGTTCTGGGCGATACTGTTGCTGTCAAAAACGGTTACGCGCGCAACTTCCTGATTCCAACAGGTAAAGCCGTTCCTGCAACTGCAGACAACGTTAAATTCTTTGAAGAGCGTCGTGCTGAACTTGAAAAAGCTGAAGCTGACAAACTGACTGCTGCACAGTCTCGTGCAGATCAACTGGCTGAGCTGGAGCTGACTGTAACAGCCAACGCTGGTGATGAAGGCAAGCTGTTCGGCTCTATTGGCCCACGTGATGTGGCTGATCTGGTCGCAGCCGCTGGCATCGAAATTGAAAAAACAGAAGTGAAGATGCCGGAAGGTCCGATTCGCTCTGTGGGTGAATATGACATCACCGTTCAATTGCACAGCGATGTAGTGAGTGCGGTTCGTATTATCGTCGTTGCAGAAGCCTAAGCTGGTTTCGGACTGAGCCGTTTTTCCTATTTGGTTGATCAGTCCCTGAACTGTTCTGCTTAAAAAGCGCATCCTGGATGCGCTTTTTGCGTTTTTAGAACCTAGTGTAGTGTCCTAAATAAAACCTGTATTAAGATGATTCGCCGGTTAAAAGTTGCGGCATCGGTATTATTTGGAAAAACGTTGGCCCACTCTTCGGGAAGCCCCCAGAAGTCCACCGCTTCGTTCCAGCTCTTGACAAGGGAGGGGCCATTGTCTTCGAGCTGCGCCTTGCGGTGAACATCTGGAGGGGCTTTCTTAATACAGGTTTTATTCAAGACACTACACTAGTTTTCTATGTAGACTTAGCCACTGTTTCTTTCTTTCCGTATAGTGCCTGATGACTGAACAATTTGACGACGATCTGTTTGCCGTTGACACCGGCCCTGCCGTAAAAGCACCGCCCAACTCCATTGAAGCTGAGCAATCCGTTCTTGGCGCATTGATGGTGGATAATACTCAGTGGGATAACGTGTCTGACATCCTCATGCCGGATGACTTCTATCGCAATGAACACCGACAATTGTTCCGCATGATGATTAAACTGGCTGAGACCGGCTCGCCATTGGATGTCATTACGCTGGGGGAAACCCTGGAGAAGGAAAAGCTACTGGAATCAAGCGGGGGGATGGAATACATCACTGAGCTGGCGGAGAACACGCCGTCAATCAGCAACCTGGTTGCCTACGCCAAGATTGTTCATGAACGCAGTATTTTGCGTAAACTCATCAGCGTAGCTAATGAAATTGCCGATAAAGCTTATGATCCCAGGGGCCTGAATGCCGATACGATTTTGGATGAGGCTGAGCGAGCCGTTTTCAAAATTGCTGAAGATCGTCCCAGTGAAGGTGGCCTGGTCCACGTAAACCCCTTGGCTGACGCTGCGCTGGCTCGTATTGAAGCCTTGTCAAAGATGGATACCGACATTATCGGCATTTCCTCTGGGTTTACGGATCTCGACAAGAAAACCAAAGGTTTTAAAGGAGGGGAACTGATTATCCTGGCCGCGCGGCCGGCAATGGGTAAAACCACCCTTTCCATGAATCTAGTGGAGGAGGCCATTCTCAATCAGGATAAGGCCGTGGTGGTGTTCAGCCTGGAAATGCCTTCTGATCAGTTGCTTAACCGTTCATTTGCTTCACTGGGGAGGATTGAGCTGGGTCGGGTCATTACCGGGCAGTTACACGATGATGATTTTCCCAAGCTGGCCAAAGCCATCAATCTGCTGAAAGATAAAAAACTCTTTATTGATGACACTGCCGGCCTGTCACCGTCGGATATTCGTTCTCGTCTGCGTCGTCTCGTCCGTGAACATGGTGATATCGGTATGATCATGATCGACTATCTTCAACTGATGTCGATTAAAGGTTTTAGTGAAGGTCGTACCAACGAAATCTCCGAAATTTCCCGCTCATTGAAAGCCATCGCCAAGGAATTCAATGCACCTGTTATTGCACTGTCGCAGCTTAACCGCTCCCTCGAACAGCGACCTAATAAACGACCCATTGCCTCGGACCTGCGTGAATCCGGAGCAATCGAGCAGGATGCCGACCTTATTATGTTTATCTACCGTGATGAGGTTTATAACGAAGACTCTGCCGACAAAGGGACCGCAGAGATTATCATCGGTAAGCAACGTAATGGTGAGATCGGTACCGTGCGGTTGTCATTTCAGGGGCAGTATTCAAAGTTTGCGGATCTCGCCCCGGATTACCAAGGGGAGTACGACAACGGATGAGTCGTGGTACTCGCGCAACGATCAGTCGTTCTGCTCTGTTACATAATTTTCAAAGAGTTCGGCAATATGCACCTCAGTCAAAAATCTGGACTGTGGTTAAAGCCAATGCCTACGGGCATGGTGCCAATAGGATTGTGGATATTTTGTCTGAATCTGACGGGTTTGCCGTTTCTACCTTGGATGAAGGTTTGGCATTACGAGCCCATGGTGTCCGGCAACCAGTGATGTTGCTGGAAGGCGTGACCGAGGCTGAGCATTTGCACTTGGCCGTTGAACAGGGTTTGCAGTGCGTTCTGCATTGTCCATCCCAGTTACAGCAGCTTGAACAGGTGATTCTTGAACAACCATTGCAGGTCTGGGTAAAAATAGATACCGGCATGCACCGGCTCGGCTTTACGGCAGAGCAATGCAAATCACTATGGCAGACTCTGGGTCAGATACCTCAGGTTCGGATGATTGGTGCCATGACTCACTTCGCAAGTGCTGATGATATGGAACAGGACAGTGCCACTCTACAGCAGATCAGGGTTTTTCAGAGGCTTTCTCCTACCGGGTTAACGAGCAGCATGGCCAATTCAGCGGCGATTATTCGCCATCCTTCATCCCATGCTGAATGGGTGAGACCCGGTATTATGCTTTATGGTGCCTCGCCGATTGCCGATCATCAGGCCGCCGCCTTCAATCTGAAACCAGTCATGAGCTTTGAATCCCCAGTGATTGCGGTGCGTACCGTTAATGCCGGTGTGCGTATCGGTTATGGTCTGCGCTGGCAGGCGCAGCGCGACAGCAAAATTGCCACTCTGGCAGTTGGTTATGGTGACGGCTATCCAAGACACGCACCTGATGGTACGCCGGTTTGGCTTAATGGGCAGCGAGTACCGATTGCTGGACGGGTATCAATGGATATGCTGATGCTTGATGTCACAGACTTGCCTGCGGTTCAGGTTGGTGATCGCGCCGAATTATGGGGTGAGCACCTCAGCGTTGATGAGGTCGCGTCTCATATCGGTAGCATCGGCTATGAATTACTGACTCGTTTATCTTCAAGAGTGGATTACAAAATCGTTGATTAGACCTGAATCCGTGATTTCTTCAGCGGATGCAGGGTGTAAGAGCTTGATTTCTATTTGTTTTTCAAAAATTGCAGGTTCACCCCGATTTTTGGGAGCAAAGAGGAATCAATGGCTTGCGCACTGCGCCGTGATGGAGTCACGGATTCAGGTTAGACTAATGAATGAGCTTTGACTCAACCTTCTGAAGCGCCCTGTTTGTGGGCATTGAAGCGCAAAAAATCAAAAAATTGGTCAATTATTGATCATTATCAGTGTGGTGCATGGTGGGTATTACAACCATCCTTCAAGACATTTATTCCCCAGTCCGTATAATCCGCGAAAATATGAGAGTACGGCGCATTTCTGCAGGAAATACAGGCGCCGGAAAACCTGAGTGCACGGCAGATTATCCGTTTGCCCTGGTCGCACCCAGGTTCCGCCCAATTTAAAAAAAGAGAAGGGTAACTAGATGTCAGCAAGGTCTGTCGATGTTTTGTTGGTCGGTGGCGGGGTTATGAGTGCCACTCTGGGTGTGTTGCTGAAGCAGCTCGATGAAAATATCCAGATTACGATGATCGAAAAGAATGAAAAAGTGGCCCTTGAAAGTTCTGATGGCTGGAATAATGCAGGAACAGGTCATGCTGCTAACTGCGAATTGAATTACACGCCGCAAATGGCGGATGGAAGCATCAATACCGAAAAAGCATTCGCCATTAATGCTGCATTTGAAGAGTCATTGCAGTTCTGGTCCTATCTGGTTAATAAAGGCTTTTTCCCGAAGCCAGAGCATTTTATCAATCGAACACCTCACCAGAGCCTGGTCTGGGGAGAGGAAAACGTGCAGTTTTTGCGTAAGCGATACCAGGCGCTCAGTCAGCACCCTATGTTCTCGGCGATGGAATACAGTGAAGACCGCGACGTTCTGTCACAATGGATGCCATTGTGCATGAAGGGGCGTGATCCGAACCTGCCGGTTGCAGGAACCCGGATCAGTCATGGATCAGATGTTGACTTTGGTTCGATTACCCGTGATCTGGTATATAACCTGGCGAAGCAACCAGGCTTTGAGCTGTTGGTGAGCCATCAGGTCAGTAATTTTAACAAGCGCAGCGATGGTCGCTGGTCTGTCGGTGTAAGAGATCTGGTACAGGGTAAAAACACCTATTTTGATGCCAGGTTCGTTTTTCTCGGTGGTGGTGGCGGTTCACTGTCGTTGCTGCAGGCAACCGGTATCGAAGAAGGTTTGGGCTATGGTGGTTTTCCGGTCAGTGGTCAGTGGTTGGTATGTAAGAAGCCTGAGATTGTCGAACAGCACAGTGCCAAAGTTTATGGTAAAGCCCCGTTGGGTGCGCCGCCGATGTCTGTGCCTCACCTGGATACTCGTGTTATTGATGGTGAAAAGGCATTGTTATTTGGTCCATTTGCCGGCTTTACCACCAAATTCCTTAAACAAGGCTCAGTTCTTGACCTGATTAAATCGATTCGACCCAATAATCTTTATCCGATGATGCGAGTTGGGCTGCGTCATACCGATCTGACCCGTTATTTGATCAGCGAAGTCATGCAGTCTCATGAAGAGCGGGTAGCTTCGTTGAAAAATTTCTTCCCGGAAGCCAATGCTGATGACTGGCAATTGGCGATTGCCGGGCAACGTGTACAGATTATCAAGAAAGACCCCAAGCTGGGGGGGAAGCTGGAATTTGGTACCGAGGTGATCACCTCTGCTGATGGTTCCTTGGCCGCGCTGTTAGGTGCCTCGCCCGGTGCCTCGACTTCTGTGGCAACGATGGTTGATATCCTGGAGCGTTGCTTCAGTGAACAGGTCAGCAGTGAAGCTTGGCAGGCCAAGCTGAAAGAAATGTTCCCGTCTTATGGCGGCGATCTGATCAACGATGCCGATTTGCTGAAACGTGTTCGTGAATATACCTTGAGTTCGCTCAATCTGAACGCTTAAGCTTCCTATTCTTTGTTCTGATTATCCTGAATCCGTGACTCCAAAGTGGATGCAGGGCGGAAGAGCTTGATTTCTATTTGCTTTTCAAAAATTGCAGGTGCACCCATAAGTTCACCCCAATTTTTGGGAAGCAAAGAGGAATCAATGGCTTGTGCACTGCGCCGCTATGGAATCACGGATTCAGAATTATGATATTGTTCCTCAAAACCGGCCTTTTGGTCGGTTTTTTGCATTTCAGATTATGGAAAAAATTGACCATCTGGTTAATGATAAAGAAATAGAAGTGTTTGGAAGTGCTTCGTTTGTCACCTTTGTGCTATGGACCAGCCAAAAATTTTATTGGGAAGTCACCATGCTTGAAAAATTCTTTAAATTGAAAGAACACGGCACAGATGTTCGTACTGAAGTGCTGGCTGGCATTTCAACCTTTTTGACGATGGCTTATATCATTGCTGTTAACCCGGGTATTCTATCTGCGACAGGAATGCCGTTTGATGCTGTTTTTGTTGCCACCTGTATCGCTGCGGCCATCGGTACGGCCGTGATGGGCCTGTGGGCCAACTATCCTGTCGCACTGGCACCAGGGATGGGTCTTAATGCCTTTTTTACTTTTGGCGTGGTGCTTGGCATGGGGCAAAGCTGGCAGGTGGCTCTGGGTTGCGTGTTCTGGTCCGGTATCATTTTCTTTCTGCTAAGCGCTTTTAAGGTGCGCGAGTGGATTATCAATGCGATTCCGGCCGCGATGAAAACCGGGATTTCCGTTGGTATTGGTCTGTTTCTGGCCATTATCGGGCTACACAATTCTGGGGTAATTGTCGGCAATGAAGCGACCTTGGTGACTCTGGGAGACATTTCCTCTTTGCCAGTCATCCTTACCTTTGTTGGTTTTGTGCTGATCACAGCGCTTCATGCGCGTGGTGTGGTCGGTTCTGTCATCATTGGGATGGCGGTTGTGACCATTATTGGTGCCTTTTTCGGATTGGTGGAATATCAGGGGGTAGTGAAAGCACCGACCGGTTTGGGTGCAACCATTTTCCAATTGGATATTTTTGGTGCACTGGAGGCCGGGCTTTATGCGGTGATCTTCTCATTCCTGTTTGTTGATCTGTTTGATACCTCGGGAACATTGGTCGCCGTTGCTCAAAAAGGCAATTTGATGGATAAACACGGCAAACTGCCTCGCCTGGGTAAGGCTCTGATGGCCGACAGTACCGCAACCATTGCCGGCGCTGTACTGGGTACTTCAACCACAACGTCCTATATTGAAAGTGGTGCTGGTATTGCGGTTGGTGGCCGTACTGGTCTGACCGCGATGACGACTTCCATCCTGTTCGTTCTGGCGCTGTTCTTCTCACCATTGGCGCAGATGATCCCGACTTTTGCGACATCCGCTGCATTGATCTTTGTTGCCGTACTAATGGTCTCTTCTATCGCCAACATTCATTGGGATGATCTGACTGAGTCTGCACCTGTCGTTGTCACCGCCGTTATGATGCCGCTGACCTATTCAATTGCTGAGGGCATCGCCATTGGTTTCATCACCTATGCTGCGATTAAACTGGCTTCAGGAAAATTCAAGGAGGTTAACGTCAGCGTTTATGTTATTGCAGCGCTGGCGCTGTTAAAATACGTCTGGTTGTAATGTGGTGTGCTGAGCTGGACTGATTTTTTGTGAGCCCGGATTCGGATTGCAGCCACAATAGATTCAATAATGGGAGCGAAAGCTCCCTTTTTATTCTGCTAGTTGAGAGATTCATGTTTGATCCAAAACCCTTTATTCGTACCGTGCCTGACTGGCCGCAGCCTGGTGTCCAGTTCCGAGACATCACCACGTTGCTGTCAGATAAAAAAGTCTTCCGGCAATTGATTGATGCCTTTGTACACCAGTATATTGATGTGCCTTTCGACATTGTCGTCGGTATCGATGCGCGGGGTTTCATATTGGGAGCGCCCATAGCCTATGAGCTGAATAAAGGCTTTGTGCCGGTACGCAAAAAGGGCAAGCTGCCGTTTGACACCATCGAGGAAGCTTATGACCTGGAATACGGACAGGCAGAAATCCAGATTCATGCTGATGCCTTGAAGCCGGGTGATCGGGTTCTGGTCATTGATGATCTGATCGCCACCGGCGGCACTCTGGTCGCCGCCTGTAACCTGGTTGAGCGTTGCGCTGCTGAGGTTGTGGAATGCGCCGCGATTGTTGATCTGCCTGATCTGGGCGGCAGCAAGATCATTCGTGAGAAAGGCCTTGGCGTCTTTTCATTGTGTGAGTTTGAAGGCGACTGATTCTTTCGCATTATACCCGTGACAGGCCTGAAGCAACTTTGGTCAAGGAAAAACCCATACTGGCGTTTAACGTCTTAACGGCTGTTTTGAACTGCCTGTCGTTAACCGGATGGTTTTTTTATGCGCAAAAATAATCCAGTTATCACTGTCGGCAATGTAATTGGTACGCAGTTCAATGAAATAATCCTGCAAAATCGGCAGCAGGTTCAGTGCTCGATGATCTGCCCAGTAGTTCAAAACCAGAGTGCCGTCAGGCGTCAACTGGTTCTTGCAGTGTGCAAAGAACTCAGCCGTTGCCTGCTGGCTGTCCATGCCTTCGGCAAGGTATAGATCGCTGAAGATCAACTCGTATGGCTCAGCCTGACACTCCGCCATAAACGCACCGGCGTCACTTTGCATCAGATGAATGCGCTCATCTCGCGGCAGATAAAAATGGCTGTGTGCAAGTTCCAGTATGAGTTGGCGCAGCTCCACAACGTCTATCTGCAGTCCAGGCCAGAAGTGGAACAGGGCCTGTGCCAGCGCACCACTGCCCAGTCCCAGTAGCAGACTGTTTTCGGCATCAGGATGAAACACCATCGCCAGTAACATGGCACGTATGTAGCTGTATTGCACAATAGCCGGGTTACGTTTCAGAACGCAGCCCTGCTCATCATCATCGCCAAACATCAAAGTTCGTTTGTTACCGTTATCAAACACCTGCACAGGGCCAAGCTCATCGTAGCGGCGCAGGATTTCCTTACCGAAAGTCATCGTTCATTTGCCTGATCGCACCTTCATACATCCAGCGCAGCGCCTGTTTCAGCTGCGCAATGGTCTGTTTGCGCAGTTCCTCCGGCAATGTCATGGCGAGCTTGGTTGTTGCACCGGCAGATTCACACATGATGAGCGATATACTGTGTAACACCTCTCGTTCATTAGACGAGGGTGTATGCGGGCTCATGTTAACCATGGCTTTGGTCACCACTTCAGAGGTGCGCAGGGTATCCTGAATATTCTTATCACGAAGTTCCGGGGCGGCCGCGACGCAGGCCCAAACCTCGTTATAGGCCGTTTGCTCCTGTTGTACCGACACCATCAGATCGACAACCCGATTGATCAGCAGGCCGATATCAGTATCCGCGCCGACTTCCTGCAGATCAGCTTCCAGATGATTAAACACCAGGTTGGCATAGCGCTCCCATAACTCCTGCACAATAGCAAGCTTGGTAGGGAAATATTGGTACACCGAAGCGATTGGCATTTCGGCCTCGCGGGCAATTTCGCGCATCGAAATGGATTCATAACTACGCTCACTGAGTAGTTTCAGCGTTGCCGCGACAACCGATTCAAAACGCTGGATACTGCGTTCCTGCTTGGGAATTCTTGTTGTCGACTTTTTTAAATTATTACTTGACAAAGACTCAGCCTCTTATGTAAATCAAAAAATGACTAATGCTCATATTGATAAATGACCCTTGAATGATAAACAATAAAAGGGGCTTTTAGGAGATTAACGGTACCTGAATCCGTGACTCCAGAGCGGCGCAGTGCGCAAGCCATTGATTCCTCTTTGCTTCCCAAAAATTTCAATGAACCTATGGGTGCCCTGCAATTTTTGAAAAACAAATAGAAATCAAGCTCTTACACCCTGCATCCACTGAAGGAGTCACGGATTCAGGCGGTAGTAATGAGCCGCAAGACGTCCGCACTGCCACCATCAGCCACCCACCCTTCAGATATGGAGACACACTACAAATGGCCTAGTGTAGTGTCTTGTATTAAGAAAGCACCTGCAGATGTTCACCGCGAGGCGCAACTCGAAGGTAATGGTCCCTCCCTTGTCAAGAGCTGGAACGAAGCGGCGGACTTCTGGTGGGCTTCTCGAAGAGTGGGCCGCCATTTTTCCGAATAATACCTATGCCGCCACTTTAAACCGGCGGGTCATCTTAAATATGCGTTTTATTTGAGGCACTACACTAGTAAATGTGGTTTCCAAAAGTGGTAATGCCGACACAGTCGATGATCAATTACTGGTGATCGGTGTGACTCAAAATCGAATGGTCTTTAACGTTGAACTTTATGAAAAATGTGCCATGGCTTACACGCTGGCACGCCTGAGTGGCGAGAAAATCAGGCGAAGGCTGATTGCAGAAAATCGTTTGAAATCGGATATGAAAAAAGCGGCTGAGCGATATGCGGCTGGGTTGGAGGCGGAGGAAACTAAGGCTTGCTAAATCTTATGTCGGTTTTATACAGAAAGGTGCAGAAATATTATGGAGATATGAAGCATAATGACTAAGAAACTTCCGGCACGAGCTAGTGTAGTATCTTGAACCTGAATCCGTGACTCCTTCAGTGGATGTAGAGTGTAAGAGCTTGATGTCTATTTGTTTTTCAAAAATTGCAGGTGCACCCATAGGTTCGCCTTAATTTTTGGGAAGCAAAAAGGGATCAATGGCTTGCGCACTGCGCCGCTATGGAGTCACGGATTCAGGTTGAATAAAACCTATATTAAAAAGCATCTCCAGATGTTCATCACTGCAAACCAGAAAAAGAGTATTCCCGAAAATAATACCTCAATGATTGATGTGTTTTTCCTGTCGGGCAATTTATTGGTTTTGATCTGAAGCCATGGATTCAGGTTTTAATCAAAATAAGTATTTGAAATGTGATTATGAAAACAGTGTTTACAGTGGATATTTCAGCGAGAAAAACGACCTAATTAAAAAGCAAAATACTGCCTAAAATGAATAGTTGTAGACTAATTTAAGACGGATAAGGAAATACTTTTTAACATCGCACATTAAAAATTCTGATTAAAAGAAATACTAACATTCCTGGTTAATAGATCCTGATTTTTAAATTAATTCCTGAGAAGGTGGCAGAAGTTATATTGAACATCCAGGTATGAGATATGGTTTCTATTTGTTGTTTTGGATACTTTATTTCAATTTATTATTCGATTTCTGATTGTGTTTATCTTCCTATTTGATATGACGGCAATGTTGATGACATTGATAAACTAACAGCTATTTAATACTGGTATTTAACAAAAAATAATATTCTATTTCTTTTCTGTGGTGAAATTGTGCAAAAAAACACATTGTAAAACTTTTATGTGTGAAAAGATGTTCATAGCTAAAAGGAAGTCAGTTAGCCGGATTAATTGGAATAGTGGCCAAATTGCCCGGTTCGATAATGATGGACTTCGCTTGTTAAAACGCATCACGGAGAGGGAACGTTTTATGGTTATGGCGGCGGCGGTAACTGCAGTTTTCCAAAGCCTGACTGGGTTCTTACTGCAGCAATAAATGCCACTGATTATAACGGCTCGGCAACCTGTGGAGCGGTCATCGAAGTGACCAATGATGTAACTGGTCTTTCTGTCGTGGTTCGCATAGATGACCAGTGCCCTGAGTGTGCACCGGGAGATATCGATTTGTCTGAACAAGCCTTTGAACAGATCTCTGTGCGCGAAGCCGGACGTATTCCTATTTCCTGGCACTACATTGCCAACCCCACAACCGAGAATATGAAGCTGTACTTTAAAGAAGGCTCCAGCCAATGGTGGACTGCTGTGCAGGTGCGCGATTACAAATACCCGATAACCAGTGTCGAATACCGTGTGAGTGGTTCGGGTAATGCATACACCAATTTAGAGCGCAAACCTTATAACTATTTTCTCAAAGCCGATGGCTTTGGTGTAGGTCCTTATGACTTCCGAATTACTGACTTCTGGGGCCAGACAGTTGAGGTTCTTTCTATTCCATTCAGTGAGACCAAGGAGATCGATACCGGTATGCAGTTACCGACTTATGGTAACGGCGGTGGTGATAACGGCGGTGGTGATAACGGCGGTGGTGATAACGGCGGTGGTGATAACGGCGGTGGTGATAACGGCGGTGGCGATAACGGTGGTGGCGATAACGGCAGTGGTGACAACGGCGGCGGTGTCACTATCAGTGAAACCATCGACAGTAGCTGGAATGGTGGTTATTGCGAAACGGTAACCGTAACCAATACCGGTGGTGCTAATGTTACCTGGTCGATTGATATGTCAGTCAGCGGTACGGTCTATACTATATGGAATGGTAATGGATCCCAGTCAGGTTCCACCCTGTCAGTTTCCGGTGTTTCCTGGAATATGGAGCTGGCACCTGGTGCAAATACCTCATTTGGTTTTTGTGCTAACAACTGATTAACCTGTCAAGGTTGTTTAAAAAAGCCAGACCCATTGGGTCCGGCTTTTTTGTATGATCAGGCTTGAGCTGCTTATATTCAAAAGCTCGCAGGCATTAATACTCACCTGAATCCGTGACTTAAATGAGTCAGAATACCCGTCTAATCGCCTATTTATAGCGTATTTTGAAAATCAGCAGGGCCAATAAACTTACCCGGTCAGTGAATTATGAAATGCTTCAAAATCAAACCGGCCGATATCAATATCGTCAGCCATGGTGGCATGGTATTAATCGGTCAATGCTATTCAACGCTATACCTAATTATCTCGCGAAGTCATTAGAAACGAAAAAATACAGAAAATAATCCATTATCGTCATGTCATTGATCAGGGTGGTGATCATCTGCAGGAAAGAAAGTGATTGTCATTTATGCATATTTTTTCCAATTAAAGCATAAAAAAACCGAGTCGTGATCACCACAAATAAGAGATGGTTTCAAAAGGTCATTGAGTATTTGCAGGAATACTCAGAGGGTTTAATTATCGGAATCACGCATTCAGGATTATTTAAAGGGGTTGGGGAAAATTATCACTCTGTCTGAGAATCGTGACAGATGTTTTTGAGAATCGAAAAGTGCGGGGTATTTTCTTGTTGGTAATTTCCAGTGAGTTTGTGAATCAGTTCCAGATGCCATGTGAAATAGTTAGTTAGTCCCGTAAAAGGACAATGATTATAAAGTGAAACTTGCTTAAAAGCTGGTACTGGTTCTTAAAATAAACTTTTTATAGTTAATGTTTTTCTAATGGGATGTGCTTCACCGTTTCCATTTAGTAATTGCTCAATAATTCCAGGTGGTAGTAGTAGTTAGTCAAATTGAGACAGAAATAGAAATAAATTGAAATAAAAATAAATTGGGAACTTATAACTATGCTAGAGTTTCGACATTTAACCGGCCAATTCCTCGCGGTGGCTGTAGTGTTTGGTCTTCAGGGATGTAATCTGGAGGTTCCAAACTTAGACATAATCGATTCCGGTCAAGGTGACTCGGGTCAGATTGAACAGCCAAATGATTCAGGTACACCGGATAACGGCAACGGTGGCAGTACACCAGACAACGGTGGCAGTACACCAGACAACGGTGGCAGTACACCAGACAACGGTGGCAGTACACCAGACAACGGTGGCAGTACACCCGATAACGGTGGCAGTACACCAGATAATGGTTCGAGTGATGACATGGTAGCGCCTGAGGATACTACAACTGAGTATCAGGCTCCTGCCAACAACTTTGCCGTCAATGGTGATGTTGAAAGCAATCTGACCAACTGGGGTACAACCGCAGGTGGAATTTCCCGTTCCACATCGGTTAAACATAGTGGTTCCGCCAGTGCTTATATTACTGGTAGAACAGCCTTTTGGAATGGCCTGACCTTTAATGTAGGCAAGCTTACCGAAGGTAACGAATACGAAGTGGCGGTCTGGGTAAAACTGCCACAAGGTTCTCCTGACACCGTTCTTATACTAACCGCCAAACGCGCTAATGATAGCGATAGCAGCACCTTTAAAGAATACACCAATATTGTCACGATGACGGCAAGCGCCAACGAATGGACTTTGCTCAAAGGGTTCTACACCCAGACCGGAACAGATTTTGAGCATTTCATTATCGAATCATCAGACGACACTATCAGCTTTTATGCCGATGATTTCTCCATTGGTGGCGAAGTGCTAGATAACGATGACTCGGGTGACACAGATACGGGCGATACACCGAAAGTAAGTAGTTGTGAGGTTCCTGCTAAATGGGATACAAACTTACTCACTCAACATGTTGTTGGTAACGGAACAGCAGAAAGTTGTACAAATGAAGCTCTGACCTGGGCAGTTGCTGATGGGGGATACATTACTTTTAATTGTGGTGGCAACAAGTCTATTCCAGTTACTTCACCAATTCCGATAAAGTCTAACACGCTTACCGTTATTGATGGTGGTGGTACTGTAACACTTGATGGTGGCGGCAATAATCGTATTTTAAATCTTGAATCAGGGCATTCTTTATCGATACGAAACTTGACAGTTAAAAATGGTTATTCTGTACCACCTGTTGGTGAGTCTCCTAATAGCTATAGCGGAGGGGCAGTTGTTGGTGGTTATCGGTCAAAACTTGAAATTATAAATAGTGCATTTAATGATAATAAAAGTGGTGGCGGTGGTGCCGTATTTGTTGGCAGTGATGCTGAGCTAACTATCATCGACAGTAAATTTACTGGTAATACTTCATGGTACGGTGGTGCCGTTCTTGGCATGTTGTCTGGAATCACCATTGTAAATTCAACATTTACAAATAATAGTGCTCCCCAACGCCCAATCAGTAATGAATTTGGAGTAGGTGGTGCAATCACTACTGACGGCGCAGCGCTAAACTCTCCTGATGGTGGCACCATCTCTGTATGCGGTTCGACATTTAAAAATAATTCCAGTGCTAACGGCGGCGGCGGAGTTTGGCTGTGGGCATATGCATTGGATAAAATTATTATTAAAGACTCCACATTTGAAGACAACAGCGCTAAGAGTACAGGCGGTGCTGGCCGTGTAAGTATTGGACCAACAGATAGCTCTCATCAAGGCAGTACAATTACCAAACCGGGAGCAATTAACATTTCAGGTTCGAGCTTCATATCGAATACAACTACCGAAGGAAATGCCGGCGCACTTTATATGGATTGTTATGGTGAATGTAATGTTGATAACAGTACATTTTATGGCAATAGCGCAGGGGGTGTCGGCGGTGCAATTCAACATGTTGGATGGGGCGACGATGTAGGTTATCAAGCCACAAGTGTTCATTTTAATAATGTGACTTTTGCCGATAATGACAATGGGCACTCAATTCTTTTTGGTAGTAAGTTTGTGCTAAACAATACCGTCTTGGTATCACATACGAAGCAAGGATTCTGCAGCGATCCTGAAAGCAATTCAGGGCATAATGTACTGCAGTATTCATCTCATGGTTCAACGGTAAGTTGCATCAACGAGAATATCATCACATCCGATCCACTACTTGCCAGCCCGGCTGACAATGGAGGGCCGACACGCACAATGCTGCCTGCATCAAATAGCCCATTGATTGATAGTGGTACAAACTGTACATCGGTTGATCAGCGTGGTAACCCGCGTGATCGTGGTGTGTGTGACATCGGTGCAGTCGAAGTGAATGGTGACGTATCAACTCCAACTCCTGCGCCCGCTCCAACTCCTGCGCCTGCTCCAACGGAAGCATTCAGCAGTGGATGTGGTGCACCTGCTAAGTTTGCTGATGGTAAATTCACCGTAGTCTCTGATGGTATAACACGTGAGTTTCTGCTTCGAGTTCCAGCTAACTATAACCCCAATAAGGCACACCGCTTAATTGTTGGCTTACATTGGCGAGGAGGGCAAGCTAGCAATGTTTATGATGGTTTTTATGGTCTACAGAGCCTCTATGGTGATTCCGCAATTTATGTGGCGCCAAATGGGCTTGATGCAGGATGGGCTAACTACGGCGATCGAGATAACCGCTTTATTCGCTCGATGGTTAATGAGCTTGAGGATGGTTTATGCATCGATACTTCACGTGTTTTTGCAACTGGTTTTAGTTTCGGTGGCATGATGTCAAATGCGATTGGATGCCAGATGGGTGATCTCTTCCGTGCTGTTGCACCGATGTCTGGATCACTGTGGAGTGGCTGTACTGAGTCTGAAAACAAGGTTGCCACTATTATGATGCACGCAAAAGATGATCCAGTGGTCGGTTTTCAACATGGAGTAAATGCCCGAGACAAGTTCTTAGGTATAAATAACTGCAGCAGTGAAACCAAAAGCATTGGTTCTCATGGTTGTGTAGAGTATTTGGGATGTGATTCAGGCCATCCTGTTGTCTGGTGTGAATCCGACAATGGCGGCCATTCGCCGAGGCCATACTCAGCTGAGGAGATCAAGGCTTTCTTTGATCGCTTCTAATTCACCGCTTATGGAGAGGAAGTGCCGTTATACTGTTACTGGGTAATAATGGCGCTTCATCTTCTGCTTCATATGAGCCGTTAGCCTGACTTGGGTTAACGGCTTTTTTACTTTTCATAGATTCCGATAATATTCAGTGCTCAGCGAGATAATGATCGAAGCTTTTGTTTTTTCGAACATGCCAACTTTCTTTCTGGATTACCTGAAAAGTATTTATGTATTACCTGAATCCGTGACTCTAGAGTGGATGCAGAGTATAAGAGCTTGATTTCTATTTGTTTTTTAAAATTGCAGGTGCACCCATAGGTTCTTTGAAATTTTTTGGAAGCAAAGAGGAATCAATGGCTTGCGCACTGCGCCGCTATGGAGTCACGGATTCAGGGAATACTAAAGCTGTGCTCTCCAGACAGAAAAATAAGGCGTATTAGGTGGCTGCTGATCGTTCCAGGTACAGTATCGTCTGCAGTCTATTAGATCCTGAACAGCCAGGCACTCTGACATCGTAAAGTAAATATTCCCAAATATTTTTAAACAGTTCTAAATTCCAAACATTGCTTGGAACTCGCCATAAACGCTGAGACTTTGGTCAAGGAATTATCAGCATGTCAAAGTACAATTCTGACTAACCATAAAGTTATGCACGTTTAACAATTCAAATAGAGCTTCGGGTCAAGATACAATTATGAAAATCACAAAGCAGTGTTACAACATTCTTAAAATCACTTCGCTTGCCGGGCCGTTACTATTAATTGGCACCGCCCATTCAGCGTATCTGGAAGGGTATGCAACTTTGAATGGTGGAACAACCGGTGGTGAAGGTGGCGAAATTGTTTATGCATCAACAGGTACAGAAATTAACAACGCCATGTGTCAACGTGACTCTGAAGATACACCGTTGGTTATTTATGTTAACGGCACAATTAACCACAGCAACACCAAAATGGCTCTCGGTAGTTGCGATACAACAGACAGTGAGATTCAATTCAAACGTGTCAGTAATATTTCTTTAATTGGTACTGGTAACGGTGCACTGTTTGACGAGATCGGTATTCATCTTCGCGAAGCATCCAACATCATTATTCAGAACATTCATATTCGAAACGTTAAAAAATCTGGCTCACCGCTATCGAACGAAGGTGATGCAATCGGCATTGAAAAAGATGTTCACAATGTCTGGATTGACCACAATGAACTGGAAGCATCAGGTGGTGAGGATGATGGTTATGATGCCCTGATCGACATGAAAGACGGTACAAAATATGTCACAGTTTCTTATAACTATCTGCACAACTCCGGGCGGGCTGGTTTGATCGGCTCCAGTGACAGTGATGATCAGAATAATTACATTACTTTCCACCACAATTACTACGAAAAAATTGATTCACGTATGCCATTGCTGCGTCATGCTACTGTTCACACATACAACAACTACTTCTATGATATTTCAAAATCTGGCATGAACTCGCGCCTTGGTGGGCACCTTAAAGCTGAAAACAACCATTTTGAAAAAGTTAATAACCCAATCGGTACTTTCTATGATAACGATATTGATATGGGTTATTGGGATGTTAGCGGAAACATCTTTGAAAATGTCATCTGGAACAATGAATCAGGTATTCCTGCGGGGCCAAATCCAATATCAAATGACAGTATCGACATTCCTTACCAGTACGCATTGCATAAATCCGATTGTGTAAAATCCATCGTTACCAGCCTGGCTGGCACAAAATCCAACCTGGCGACTGCTGGTGATGACTGTCAGACAACCGGTGACACTGATCCTGCAGATGCATCCATTGATTTACAGCTTACATTGCGTGATGGGATCAGTGTGCAACTGAACTGGACTGTTAACAATACTGATGGTACAAGATTGGAAGTGTATCGCGGTACAGATCCAGACCTGTCAGGTGGTGTTAAACTTGCAATGTTGGATACAAACGCAACATCTTTTTTCGATTTCTCAGCGATAGCCGGTACAACCTATTACTACTGGGTAAAAGTATATCTAGCAGATAATAGTGAGGTGAATTCCGACCCGATTAAAATCGAAATTCCAGGTTTTGATTATGGCATCAATAATGCGGAAACCTATCTCAGCGCTGAGTCAGTGGACGATGGTATTAATGTCAGTTGGAAAGTTGAAAACGTTGATGTGGAAACTTACCAACTCTATCGGGGTTTTGAAAATACAGAGGAAGGGCGTGTTCAAATTGCTAATCTGGCAAGTGATGTCAACAACTACCTGGATACTGATATCGAATATGGAAAACCCCACTACTATTGGTTAAAAATTACCGATGTGAATGGTGATACGATGACTACTTGGCCGGTTTCAGTCACAATATCGATCGGCAATGGCGATGATTCAGATGACTCTAACACCGGCAATGGCGATGATTCGGATGACTCCAATACCGGCAATGGCGATGATTCGGATGACTCCAATACCGGCAACGGCGATGATTCGGATGACTCCAATACCGGCAATGGCGATGATTCGGATGACTCCAATACCGGCAATGGCGATGATTCGGATGACTCCAATACCGGCAATAGAAACGCCTGAGGTTGCCATCGGTTCTTTCGGACAGTTTGGCTTCATATTATCAATATTACTGTTGTTGCCTGTGATTCGAAGAAAAGCCAGGTAAACACTGATATAACAATACAATCCTGCTTGCGATAAGCAGGATAAAGGCTCGAACTGGCCGAGCTGTACTTCGGCCAGTTCATATTCCCCAATCATACTACAGGCATTCAACACTCTTTTTTTAGCATTCAGGTTTTAATGAAATGGCCCCCGGTGACGCTTTGCGACCACCCCTGCATTGGTCGAGTTTGTGAAACATTCCCCCGTTACATTTTGTCCGGCTGCCCTTGAGCCATAGAACAACTAAGGCTTTGCAGGCAATTAAACAAACCGTTTAGGTCAACTTCCCTCAGCTCTCGACCACCCTTTCAAGGTTGGATGTCAGCACCTTACCGATAAAGTAGGCAATTTTAGTTGAACCTGAATCCGTGACTCCTTCAGTGGATGCAGGGTGTAAGAGCTTGATTTCTATTTGTTTTTCAAAAATTGCAGGTGCACCCATAGGTTCACCCAAATTTTTGGGAAGCAAATAGGAATCAATGGCTTGCGCACTGCGCCGCTCCAATTAGCTTTAGAACGGCTAAAACACTGCACCTTCAGCTTTTTCCTAACTCTAAAGTTGGCTATTCTTACCTTGAAATGGTTGAATTCTCGACCTATGGTGAAGTTTCCGGGCTAGGCCTCTATCTATAGTAAGGAGATGATGAAAAGATAAGTATCAAAGAAAAATCGTCTAAAATCTACAAACTATCGAATGTTTTAAATTGTGAACCATAAAGGAATAAAATGAAAAAACTAACTCTTATCCTACTTTGTTTTTACCTGTTTTCCTGTGGTAGTGAAAGCAATAACGACACTCAGGAAAGCTCCGGGCAACAAACAACTCAACCGGATATCAACCTCGCCAGTGAGGCCAATGGTGCATCTGTTACCGCATCCTACGATCAGGACAGTGCACAATTTGTTATTGATGGTGATTCAACTACCTCGTTGTATTGGTCCGCCAATGTTACCGATGATTTTTTCACTATCGATCTGGGGCGAACAGCATCTGTGTCTGCCATTACTGTCTATACCAATGACACCTCCTATTCATCGCAAAATCCTAGCAAAATTGTGGAAGTATCAAATGATGGTGTAACTTGGTTGGAAACCGTCAACGCTTTTGGTGGTGATCTTCGATGTTCAAGCTCATCCACTGGCAGCGGTCGGATATATTGCAAGCTATCAGAGAATTATAGTATGAGGTATCTTCGACTGACTATTACCGCAACTACTGATCCAGGATTAATCCAAATACATGAAGTTGAAATTATGGGGCAGTAATAAAAACGACATGGGTGTCTGATATAGGGTATTTGACGTTTGGTAGAAGCACGGTGAAATTGGTTTCTACCTGATGGACTACTACAACCAACGGCAGCCGAATCACTATCATAACGGGCTTCCGCCACTCAAGGCAGAAGAACAACTTGAAGAACGGTCCGGAGGTAGTTGACTGCTGCCGCAAAAAAAGGAAGCAAAGAGGAATCAATGGCTTGCGCACGCGCCGCTATGGAGTTACGGATTCAGGTTGAATAAAACCTGTATTAAGAAAGCCCCTTCAGAAGTTCACCGCGAGGCGCAGCTCGAAGGCAATGGCCCCTCCCTTGCCAAGAGCTGGAACGAAGCGGTGGACTTCCGGGGGGCTTCTCGAAGAGTGGGCCGCCGTTTTTGCGAATAATACCTATGCCGCAACTTTAAACCGGCAGGTCATCCTAATAGGCGTTTTATTTGAGACACTACACTGGGCCTGCCGACAATCAAACAAACTGTTCAGGGAAATTGTCCCAAGACTTCAATCTCTGGTGAAATTTCCGGGCTGGTGGCCAACTGATTCAGTCGGTAAGATTGACCTGATTTGTGATTAAACTGAGATGTTAGTCGTCCAATAGGCCTGAAAAAGTTGATTTCTTTTCGTTCATCAGTCAAAACAGCTTCTGCAAAAAATTGGCTGGATTACTTGCTTATATTCGCCATGCCGGTGGCAATTATTTTGTGTTATATCACCAAAAGTCTACTGTTCTATCTGCTGATTATCACTCTGCTTTTGGTAGAGTTATATTGCTCACGAAAAAAACAAGATTCCTTCAAAGCGTGCGTAATTACTCTGCAAAATAATGGTTTTGATTTTCGGGAGCTGGAATCAAAATATCAGGTGTTTATTAATTACTCCCGTATTAAATCTGTATCATTACAGTCTCATTGTGGCCAGACAACAGTGGTCATTGATATTGACGAGCAGGCTCAGTTACTATGCCCAAGGCTGGAAAATCCACAACTGTTAGTGGATAACCTTAACTCAGCCCTGAATCCGTGACTCCATAGCGGCACAGTGCGCAAGCCATTGATTCCTCTTTGCTTCCCAAAAATTGGGGTGAACCTATGGGGGCACCTGCAATTTTTGAAAAACAAATAGAAATCAAGCTCTTACACCCTGCATCCACTAAGTGATGCAGCAACGCTTTCCATTGCTGGTAAGGTGCTGATTGTCGAAACCCTTCTGTGTGATCCTCAAGAGTCTGCCAGTTTACCAGTAGAATATATTTGTTATTGTCTTCAAGGCAGCGCTGCAGTTGATGACTGATATAGCCAGGCATGGACTGAATAATACTCTGTGCCTCATTAAATGCGGTTTCGAATTCAGTTGTCTGGCCTGATTTGATCGTTAGCCAAGCGACTTCAAGGATCATTGGTTTTCTCTTTGAAAATTTGACGGGTACCAACCTTATCATGCATCAGGGGTTTTATGACAAGAAGAGGAGCGAATGGTATGTGCGACAGAATATTTCTATTCCTGGGCGATTCCGTCACGGACTGCTCCCGTAAACGAGCCTCGCGTTTTCAAAACGATGTCGCTGCACTTGGGTCGGGGTGGGTTAAGCTGCTGCACGATGATTTTGTTCGCCGTAAAGATTCCATTGAGTTGATCAATCGGGGATACGCCGGTTGTCGAACTGCCGAATTGATGTCGCAGCCAGACTGGTGGCCTGAGAAGCTTGATGACAGAGTGAACATGATTACCTTGATGATTGGCATTAATGATATCTGGCATCCATTAAAAACCGGAGAATCACCGCCACTGGCTCGGGTGTTGGCAGCATTTGACCAACTGCTTGAAGTGTTAATGCAACGAGCGGATCAGGTATTAGTCTGTGAACCTGTTGCGTTACCGGTTGGTGAGGTTTCGGAATCCTGGTTTGAGCCCCTGAATGCGTTGACCGTGCAGCAGCAGCGTATTTGTCATCAAAGTGGTGCACGTTGGTTGCCATTGCAAGCAACAATGAGTCAGGTAGCCGAAGGCCGGTTTCAGGATTATTTGTATGATGGGGTTCACCCAACAGACCTTGGGCATCGGTTTTTGGCCGAGCAGTGGTTGTCGGTGTTTGATGTTTGAAAGAATAATAAGGGTTAAAAGAGGTTAAAGGTGAAACGTTAGGTGTACAAAGTTGCAGCTATAAAACAGTCCTGAATCCGTGACTCCAAGTGGATGCAGGACAGCGCCATCGCGGTTTATTTTTAACGTTTCACACTTCTACCTGAATCCGTGACTCCAAAGTGGATGCAGGGTGTAGGAGCTTGATTTCTATTTGCTTTTCAAAAATTGCAGGTGCACCCATAGGTTCATTGAAATTTTGTCTTGCTGACGGAAATACCATTTGGTCACAAAGGTACCAATAACATAGGCGCCAACAACCAGCAGAATATCTGTAGATGGAAAGCTTAGCGAAGTGATCAGTGGCCCCGGACAATAGCCAGCCAAGCCCCAGCCTATGCCGAAGATAATACCACCACCGATAATGCGGCCATCAATTTCTTTTTTAGCCGGCACGCGAAAAAGTTCTTCGAGAATCGGTCGCTCGCGATTCAGAATCAATGGTGTTGCAATGGCATTTACCAGCAGTCCACCGCCCATGACAAAGGCAAGCGAAGGATCCCACTGTCCGAAAACATCGAGAAAATTAATGACCTTTGCCGGATCAATCATCTGCGCAACTGACAGGCCAAAGCCAAACAAGACTCCGGCCAGTAAGGCGAAAATCAGACGTTGTACTTTAATCATGAACTCAGCCTCCTATCAAGTGATGAACAATCAGCACGGTCATAAAACCTGATGCCATAAAACTGAGCGTTGCCACTAGCGAACGAGGGCTACGACGAGCCAGTCCACAGATACCATGACCGGAAGTACAACCGGTGCCAATGGTGGTGCCGATGCCAACCAGCAAGCCTCCGAGAATCAATAATGGCGCATTGACCACTGCCTGAATATGCTCGACGCCGCGCAACAGGCCTTCTGTTGAATCACCACTAAACAGTCGATAGAGGAAGCCACCAACGACCAGCCCGCCAATAAAAAAGATTCGCCATAACAGATCGCCACGTTCGGGCAGGATAATGCCCCCTGCAATACCGGAAATACCAGCAATGCGGCCTTTAACCAGCAGTAGGATTGCTGCTGACAGGCCGATCAGAGCTCCGCCCACTGTCGCAGAGACAGGGGTAAAGTTGATGATTTCCATAGGATTCCTCTTAATCTGAGTGCAATATAAGGTTTTTCTAATATTATGGGCTTGTTATTAAATTGCAAGTGATATTGATTCTTTTTTGCTGCGAATGGTAACAGGCTTTTGTTTATGACCTGAGCCGCTTAGGTGTCTTTGGTTACGAGGTGACTCTGGCTTCAGAACAGTTCAGACGAGCCATTATTATCGTTTGCTGGTTCCGCTAACCGATCTATCAGTGTTTGAATCTCAATCTGCTTTTCCAGCAGGTTGAGCAGAACCTGACTCGTTGTATTCAGAGTGTCCTGATGATTTTTGGATTTATCGGCCAGCAGATCGACTTGGCTAATCAATGATTCAACGCTGGAGACAAAAAAGTCCTCCTGATCCTCCTCCAGACCCAGCTTCGGTAATGTCAAAATAATCTGTTGCAAAAAAGCAGACAGCTCATTGCGATGTTGCTGCATATCTTTGTGCATGGCATCAATGACTGTTTGAAGCGAGGGTTGCAGTGTCTCGATGGAACGGGTCATTAATCGGGTTTGTTCTTTGATGCGTTTTTCTTCATACATTATATGAATACGAATATTTGCAGAGCTGAGTAGTGTTGGTAACAGGTCTTTGATGCGTCCGTACAGTTCCGGATCACGCAGTGGCATGTTTTTAACCAGTAAGGCAATGCTGGACCAGTTCATTTGAGTACGTAGACCAAAGTCAACAAACCGTCCCTGTTGATGGACAGATGCGATCAAGTCCTGCTCCAACTTTGTCGTATCACCAGTCGGAGAATAGAAAGACCAGTTTGTTCCCTCTAGGATACCGACTACGACATTCAGTTGGTAAGGCTGACAGAAGTTGATAATTTCATCTGCAATCTGGTTATAGGTATCAACGCGTTGACAGCGTTTGATGAATAAGATGACGTTACCGAGTTCGCTTGAAGCCTTGAGCGTCTCCATGACCAGGTTGCTGGCCTGTTCTTTTTCCTGCGACAACATTCGGAGTTTCTGAGTGTTTTCTAATAACCGCTCAATAACTGCTTTGATGTAGTCTATATCAAACTCGGTAATGTACTCGTCACCACCGACTTGAAATGCCCGAATTCGGTTTTCTTTATTCCGATCTGGAGAAAAAATGATGATGGGGGTCGTGTCATCCTCTTTAATCAGACGAATACGGGTACAGAAGTCAAAAGCATTGGCCTTGTTGACAACATCGCAGGTGAATATGAGATCGGGCTTGTTCTGATCATAGTGCAACTCAGCATCAGCAAAACTGGTGGTAAAGGTTAGTTCAGTAAGCTCACCGAGCGCCTTGGTAAGCTGCTCTTGCTCCTTCTGCTGATGTTCTGCACAAACTATCAAAATCGACATGACGTTGCTTTCTCCCGAAAGACGGCTGTTTAATCCATGATAGAAGACAAGTAGTCTTTTTGCTCTGGTATTAAAAATCATTCCGGAGAACGACTTTCTGCGTTTTTTTGGTAACTGATGTTCAGAATCAATGCTGTTTTGGGTTCCATTGCAGATGCATGCCATTGCCACAGAATGGCAGACGCACCCCCATGCTGTTGCACAGTTGGCGCAGTTCTTCGCTGCTGCCGGCGATATCCAACCGAATACCTCGTAGGCTGCATTGTTCGGAGAACTGTAGTAGGGCCTGAATGGCAGCGATCCGGCACTGGTGGGTGTGGGTCAGATCCAGTACCAGATAGTTCAGATTTGAGCTCAGCAGGCGATCCAGTCGTTCCGGTAATTGTCGTGCCGCAGCAAAGTAGAGGCTGCCGGAGATCTGGATCAGTGCAGATTGTTCCTTACTGAGATCGTCACTGCGAATCAATTGGCCGGAGCTGCCCATCCGGTAGGTGATCAATGATGTTTTGCTAGCCTGGATCAGAAACAGCAGAATGCCGAGTCCCGCACCAAGCAGTATCGCCTCGTGAAAAGTCAGCACCAATGTGCTGAGCACGGTGACCAGAAACAGCGTTCGTGTCTGATGGTTGACCTTAAGCATCTGCCGAATCGCAGCCGGTTTCAGCATCGATAGTGCCGTCGCAATCAGTAACCCGGCTATGACCGGTTGCGGAATACTGCGAATAGCTTCGGCACCAAAAAGCAAAATGGGCAGCATTGTCAGGGCTGCAATCATGGGTGCCCATTGAGTTTTGGCTCCACCAATATCAAGGAGTACTGAGCGGGTCAGCGAGGTGCTGGCAGGGAAGGCTCCTGTGAGACTACCGACGATATTGGCAATGCCCTGGCTGCGCAGCTCTGGGGCTAGCAAACGTTGTTCACCGCGTTGTCGCAGCGTCACGATCAGTTCCAGCGAGCCAATGAAAGCGACTGCAAAGCCAGGAATGATCAGCGCTTGAATCATTGACCAGCCAGGCAGTGAATAGTTGATCAGTGGCCAACCATCGCTGACTTCTGTGCTCTCACCCAGAGTCACCCATTGTTTGGCAATGGGCAGTAAGTCGAAACGGACGATCACAATACTGGCAATCAATAACGTCAGTGGGACGGGGAGTCTGGGCAAGTATTTTTTACCGAGAATTACTGATAGCAGAGCGGTCACACCAAGCAGAAGACTTGCCTGGCTGAAATTTGATCGGTCAAACTGCGCCAACCGATTCAATTCATTAATAACGCTGCGTACGGATTGAAATGGTGGACCGAGTAATTCATCAAGCTGCATCAGCGCAATGATGATTGCAGCACCGGTGGCAAAGCCAACCATGACTGCCTCTGGTACAAAATCAAATATACGTTCGGCGCGAAAAAGGACGATCAGGAGACGAGACAGGCCAGCCAGAGCCGCTAGTGTTGCTGTGGCTGTCAATAACAGTTCGGGGTTATCAGCCCAGGGCGTTAGCGAAGTGAGGATGATCAGGCCGGTGGTATTGGTCGGCCCGACGGTCACCGCCGGACTGCGCCCGAGCAGGGCAGCCACAAGGCCAGGTATGGCTGCAGTAACCAAACCATACATTGGTGGCAGGCCTGACAGCATGGCATAGGCCAGGCATTGTGGGATGCCTACCAGTGCAACCAGTAATCCGGCATTAATGTCGTTAAGTCGAGGCGGGGTGGCAAAGCCTGTCATTAACGAACGAATCAGCTAATCGCTGCATTAAAAAGAATGCTGCTGCGATTACCACTTCGACAATAGGCCAGTACCTTTTTTTCATCAGTATGAAGTTGCTTGACGACATCAATGTAGTCTTGAGTGAAATTGGCTCCGACCATCGGCAGAAAAACGTATTTCATACCAGCTTTTTCAGTAGCAGCCTGAATAATGTCGCTATTGATCTGGTCTGGTGCTTCATTATCAGGTCGATTACAGACAATGACTTCAAACCCTTCATTGGCTGCCATAGCGACTTCTTGTTCATCGATTTGTGGGCTGACCCAGTAGTTTGTGGCAATTTGTGTCCAATGCATGTTCATGCCTCCTGAAATAGCGTGGTTGGTCGTGGAATCATATTCAATAACCTCTGGTTTTAATAGCGATAGAGGATTGCACAAATTTATATTAGAAATTTCGAATAAACCCTTGATATTTCCAATTCATATAATACTATAACTAAATCTAATTTAGAAGTTACTAATATAGAAATGGAGAGAAGCAATGTCGACTGCAACTGTTAAGACTTTTTTTGACCCGGTGACCTTTACCTACACACACCTTATCTCTGATCCTGCCACCGCCAAAGTGGCGATTGTTGACTCGGTATTGGATTACGATCCTAAGTCTGGTCGTACCTCAACAGTCTCAGCGGATCAGGTGATTGACTATATCACCAAGGCTGGCCTGGAAGTTGAGTGGATTCTGGAAACCCATGTTCATGCTGACCATCTGTCTGCCGCGCCTTATCTGAAAAGCCGTTTGGGTGGAAAAACGGGGATTGGCAGTCATATCGATACCGTTCAGCAAACCTTCAAGTCGATCTTTAATGCGGAAGAATCCTTCAAAACGGACGGTTCTCAGTTTGATGCCCAGTTTGGCGATGGTGAAACTTTCCAGGTAGGCGAGCTGCAAGGCTATGTTATGCATACCCCAGGGCATACCCCAGCCTGCTCAACCTATGTGATTGATGAAGAGCATGCCTTTGTCGGTGACACAATTTTCATGCCGGACCAGGGCACCGCTCGTTGTGACTTCCCCGGTGGCGATGCGACCATTCTGTTTGAATCGGTTAGGCGTATCCTGAGTCTGCCAGGTTCAACCAACCTCTATATGTGCCATGACTATGCGCCGAATGGTCGTGAGTATCAGTATCTGACCACGGTAGCGGATGAGCTTGAGCGCAACATCCATGTGAACAACACCATCTCGATGGAAGACTTTGTGCGTATGCGCACCGAGCGTGATGCCACACTGGATATGCCCGTGCTGATTCTACCTTCGGTACAAGTCAATATGCGTGCTGGAGAGATGCCACCGAAGGAAGAAAATGGTATGAGCTATTTAAAAGTGCCGCTAAACGCGTTATAAATTACCAGTAGAAGCTTCGGCTTCTTCTGAACCTGGAACAGGAGTTTCACGGTTCGCCCCCCTGAACGTAAGCAGGACGGAACCCGACGAAAGTCGGGTTTCTTTTTTGTCACCTGAATCCGAGACTCCATAACGGCGCAGTCTGCAATCCATTGATTCCCCTTTGCTTCCCTAAAATCGGGGTGAACCTGCGGTTTTTGAAAAACCAATAGAAATCAAGCTCTTACACCCTGCATCCACTGAAGAAGTCATGGATTCAGGTGTCATTTTACCATCGTGCTGTTCAAGCGTGATCAATAACCAAGTGTGGACCAGGATGCAAAGTGATCATAACCATTGCTGTCGGTTCGCCAAACACCGTCAGTTTCAAAACTCAGCGTCACCCAGTCACTACCGTCGTTGAGGCGGACAGTGCCGTAATGTGGATGACTTTCACCAAAAAAGACATGCACTGAGTTTGAAGTCAATAACCGTGCTGAACCGTTGTAATAACCATCGTTGAGTTTGATTCGGCTGCTGCCGTTAATAACCAGATCGGTGCTGGACTGGTTGGTTACCTGCAGATCGATATAGTTGTGCTCAAACCAACGACCGCCGTACTCAACAGAGACATTACCGGTAAGAGCAGCGTCGATAGTTGATATCTTGTCTTCCCACCTGTCATAGACACCGGTGACATCGTAGTGCAGATCACTGTCGATCTGATGAATTTTGCCATCCTGACGAACCTGGCAATGGTCGGCCCGGCTGTTCAGAGTCATATCTACGTCGATATAGCCATCATGAGTCGTCGTATCCGCTTCCGCCTGTAGTTGGGTGTTGCCGCCGTAATCGCAGTCCCAATTATCGAACAGATAGCTGTAGGTCGTGATAGTGGTGACTGCACGAGTCGCTGTGCGTACTCTGGGGGATGTATAGACATCAGGGTCTTTTAGCATGGCTGCACTTTCTGTACTCAGCATCAGCGGTGTGATGGCTGTGTCGACCAGTAGCTGAGTGGTAAACTGGGTGATGCCGCTGGGGAAGTCAGTGCCTGCATCATAGCCGATATCCGAACTCGGAGTGACTTCTATGTAGCAGCCTGTCAGTGATAAAACAGCCAGTAACGGAGCCAGGCTGAGTAATTTGTCCAACCGTTGCTTGGGAGTGTACTGTCGAGTTTTAACCATAATAGTCCGCCTTTGATGCTTTTAATCTGAATCCACGTAGAAGCTACATGTTCAGGTAGGAATCAATGGCTTGCGCACTGCGCCGCTATGGAGCCAAGGATTCAGGTTTAATATACCATCAGGAGACTGAATGAACTCTGAATAGGATTATCTTGCCAAATGTTCGATCGGAAGCACGCTGGTTGCCTGATCGTTGCTATTGACCCAATGATCAAATGCATCTGCGAGCGACTGGTTTCGATCGACAACCTCATTCCAGTATTGGATTCGAGAGTCTGTCTCCATGCGTTCAAAGTCTTTACGATCTGGAATTTTACCATAAGGCAGCGAGTCGACAAATGCCTGGCTCGGGCAGACAACAATAGTGCGGTCATAATTGGTAGCCTGAACTTTGCGCCATGACAGAGCTTTGTCAAACCAGCCTGGTTTTAACAGTGGCGCAAAATGCGGGTACAGAACAAAGCCATCCTGAGGCATGAATGGCAGATCAAAGTGATAGTCCACCATGCCACCATCGCGATACATACCTGTCGGTGCTCCGGCGGGGTTGCGAATACCTTCGATGACCACCGGAATGGCTCCGCTGGCTAACAGCGCATCGCGATAATTCTGTCGGGACAGTTCCACTGTTGAGGTCTTGAATTGATCCCAGCGATGAATCGGCAACTGACCACCACTGGATTGAAATACAACCCGGTCAAACCAGATGGGCAGGCTTCGGCGGGAAATGATATTGCCGACCGCGACACCGGTAAAAGCCAGTGTCTGGATGGCTTTATGCTCAAAGCGTCCCGGGCCTTTGGTTCGCGCTGCAATAACATGCAGTTTGCGTTTGTGATGGTGATCGACATCGTCAATATCAATAAAGTTGTCCAGTAGCTCAATGACTGATTTTGAGACTTCAGCCGCTGTCGGACTATCAGAATAGCGTTGATTGAGATAATGATGTTCCAGCTGATTAATGGCTTTCAATGGATCCCGGCTGGCGTAGGCGGACATCCGCCAGGCGCCAATGGAGCTGCCGACCAGTTCTATCTGGTGATCAATGCCAGGGAGCCAATGCTGTACCAGATACCGATCCAGATGGCTGAGTACGAACCATTTCGGACCACCAGAAGCTCCGAGAATCATTCGAGTGTCTTGGGCTTTGAAGCCGTGGTTTCGAATGTGCTCAAGCGCCTGGCCGCCTGCATAGATCTGGATCAGTGAAGTCATCAGCGCGCCAGCAACTGTTTGAACAATTTTGGTGTCGCCGCGAGCAGTTCGCCTTTATCCATTTTTACCGGCTTGCCGTTGATGTCGCCGGTCAGTGCGCCGGATTCCTGTGCGATCAGCATGGCAGCGGCAATACCGGCTGGATCCATTTGATCGGAAACTGCAATGTGAACACGGCCAGCCGCCAGATCGATAAAGTTTTGCAGTGCGCAGCCAGTCATTCGAATACCGGCTGCTGTATTAAACCAATGCGTCAGTGTCTCAGCATTGCGGGTACTCAAGGCACAAAGTGCGTTTTTCAATGGTGCGTAGTCGGCACGAACACGACGTTCACCGAATTGAACACCGCGACCTTTGGAGGCGGTCAGCCATTCTTCGGTCATCGGGTTGACCACGGCAACACAGTCGATCTTGTCTTTAGTATAGAGCGCAACATGAACCAGAAAATGGGGATAACACTGACGCAGGTTGGCTTCACCGGCGGCAACATCAATCAGCCAGCGAGACTGCCTGTCCCATTCGCGGCTTTCTTCCATTCCGATCTGAACAGATTCAATGTGGTGTGCGGTGTGTGCGGAGCGAATGACTTTGCGGGCACGCCAGGCGGCGTCTTCAATCGCTTTATCAAAAATGTCCTTGCGGCTGGCACCTTCAGCGGTTAACTGCTGGATATTGGTGACCGTGTAATTCAGCTTGTCTGCAGCGCTTTGGGCTGCACGTAACGCAATAGTCAGGATCGGTTGCATGTTTATCTCTCAAAGAAAACAAAATGATGTTCAGTCCAGTATGGCTGCTCATCAAAGGAACTGGGTCCGCAAGGACTTGTTAAAAAGCGCTTCGGCAAAACAACTGTTGGTATTGCCTGCATGAGCTGATCAGGATAGCTCAAACCTGAATCCGTGACTCCATAGCGGCGCAGTGCGCAAGCCATTGATTCCTCTTTGCTTCCCAAAAATTTCAATGAACCTATGGGTGCACCTACAATTTGATTTGTGTTGGCGAGGTACGGTGTTGACGGTTTTTCCGTAACAGAAAAATGCCAAGGGGGTTGGCAGTACCTCTGCTGTGGGGGTTGGATGATTTGTTTCATGTCTCAAAACAATCTCACTTCCAAGTATTGATGAAATTTATAAACAACTATGGGTAAAATTACATCTCTGCATTAAGAGTTCTGAATCGTTATGCCGCAGTCACAAGCCGGTCGGCAGTTACCCACTGTCAAAGTTGTTCTGATTGAGACATCCCACTCTGGAAACATTGGCTCTGCTGCAAGAGCCATGAAGACGATGGGATTGACGGATCTGTTTTTGGTGAACCCAAAAACCTTTCCGAGTGAAGAAGCTGTCGCCATGTCTTCTGGCGCAGCCGATATCCTTGATAAGGCGCAGGTTGTTTCATCCCTTGAAGAGGCGATTGCTGATTGCCATTGGGTTGTTGGTGCGTCGGCCCGTTCCCGTACATTACCTTGGCCGTTGGTTAATCCGCGCGAGATGGCCCGTCAGGCGCTGGTATTGCCGAATGGCAGTCAGATAGCGTTGTTGTTTGGTCGTGAACGTAGCGGCTTGACCAATGATGAGTTGGCGCGTTGTCACTGTCATGTGAATATTCCAGCAAACCCGGAATATAGCTCTTTGAATCTGGCAGCGGCAGTGCAGGTTTTATGTTATGAATTGAAAATGGCTGAGTATCTTTCCGTTGGTGATGAGCAGCCCCTGTGGGGTGTTGAGTGGGATCAACCTCCGGCCAGCGCTGCCCAGATGGAAGGTTTATTTGAGCACTGGCAACGGATTTTGGTTGATATTGATTTTCTCGACCCCAGTAACCCCCGAACGTTGATGAGTAAAATTCGTCGTTTGCTGCTACGCTCTCACCCTGACGAAGTAGAGGCGAACATCCTTCGTGGCATGTTCAGCCATATTGAAAAACGTTTAAGGAAACCCTGATATGTTTTCCGGCATAAAAGAAGATATCGGCAGCGTTTTTGACCGCGATCCGGCCGCACGCAACTGGTTTGAAGTATTGTTGAATTACCCGGGCCTGCATGCTGTGCTAATGCATCGGGTTGCGCACAAAGTATGGCGCGCCAATATGAAAACACTGGCGCGCTGGATATCTCAGATATCCCGTTGGATTACCGGAATTGAAATACATCCAGGTGCCACTATTGGTCGGCGATTTTTCATTGACCATGGTATGGGAGTCGTCATTGGTGAAACCGCAGAGATTGGTAACGATGTAACGATCTACCATGGTGTGACTCTGGGTGGTACCAGCTGGCAGAAGGGCAAGCGGCATCCGACGTTGGAAGATGGTGTTATTGTTGGTGCCGGTGCCAAGGTTCTCGGTCCGTTTACGGTCGGCAAAGACGCTCGCATCGGTTCCAATGCCGTGGTAACTAAAGAAGTGCCTGCAGGAGCGACTGTTGTGGGTATCCCGGGTCGAATTGTGCGCCAGGACGGTGAAAAAGTAGTCGCGTTTTCAGATCAGCAAAAAGATCTGGCCAAGAAAATGAAATTCGATGCCTACGGTGTAGCAGAAATGCCAGACGTTACGGCCCACGCTATTAAAGCGTTGCTTGACCATGTGCACGCGCAGGATGAACGTATCGACCGGATGTGCGCGACACTGCAAAAAGTGGATAAAACGTTCAAGGCGCTGGATATTCCTGAATTGCGTAAAGAGGATTTTGCCTCCATTGATGATTCGGATTCAAAAAGTGGACAGGGTTAAGCACCTTCACAAGAGTTCTGACCTGTTGATCGTGGTGCTGGTTGCGAAACCACGGATTTCTTGATGGTTTGACCAGGATAAAAAGATATCAGCGAATGACAACGAACGTCATAGAGTTTACGTCCTACTCCCCATTTCTTTTTCCCGAATTTTAATTGCGGCGGTACCAGGGCAAACGATCGGTTTTGCCCCATTGGCTGTGCAATCAACACGTCGAGAAAAGGCGTCAGTTGTGCCAGATACTGTTCTGTATCGATGTTGTGATGGTTTTTGCATATATCAATAACATGATGGTTAAGAATAGCGTCTTTGATTTCCATGACATTTAACGGTTCATGTCCCTGAACCAGTCGCACACCATACTGCTCATCGAGCCACACCCATTTGCCATGATCCCGATCAAAGTATTCGATTCCGTTGTATTGGCTGCGTGTCGGCCGATAGGCGCAGTCGCGGGTACACAACGTTATCTTGCGGGTCGGAATATCAATTGCCATCAAAGCATGGACAAGCACCGTGGAATAGTCCTTACGACTGAACTGCTCTCCCTTTTGCGCTCGGCTGATGATGACCAGAGGATTTTCGCTTCTGGCTGAATTGCTCGAATGCGGTAGCCAGAGTTGGTGAACCCATGCGGTCAGACTTTGTATTTTTTCCACATCGCTGACAGTGCCGTCAATCAGCTTATAAAGCTGATACTGACTGGCCATAGTGGCGTGCAGGCTGGTTTTGCGTGCCTCCGGTATATACACATCGGGGCTGCTCTGATAACGAAATGGACAAATGGCAGGATAGATATGGGTTGACCAGAAGCCAAGCGCATAAAGCATTAACGCGAAAACCAGTACACAGATTAAAATGATCATGATGGTCATTTCCATAAGAAGCGCGAGCATTTTCGCGCTCTGCCATCAAAGTACCAGCACGGCGATGCTGGTTTGTGATTCGATTATCATTCTGATGACAGTGGTGTTGTGTTTGTCGTCGAATTGCGACGTCTGACAGGGTTGATTGTGAGATAAAAGGGCCTGTTAATAACAATATCGTCGGCCTGTTGAGAGCCAATTTCACTTAGCTCTCGACCTATGGTGAAATTGTCTGGAGTGGTGGCACGGCGAAATGGGTTTTCGGGTCAATCGGCTGCCCCGTTTTCAGGCTTTTGTTCTGTCGGGTTTTGCCATACGCCTCATGCTCCGTTGTATTGATCAGATTTCCCTCCCAGTCTCGTGATCATACAACGCTTTCGGGGTGCCGAGGTGGTCGGTTTCGATATCGAGTATGCCGAGGGCCTGGTCGATTGTTGCTAGGGGTTTGTGCGTGCCAGGTTGGTAGATGGTGATCTCGTTGTTGATACACCAGTGGTGGTGGTAAAAAGCCCGGTTAAGAGGCTTTTGATGGGTGTCTTGCTAACTCTACTGTTGAGAACTCAACTGTGACAGCGGGCCGTGCTGTTGATTGTCCGATGGCAGCGGCTAAAAGAAAAGCCCCGGATGTGGGGCTTTTGCAGTGTCTAGTGAACTCAATTTAACAATAACCTGAATCCGTGACTTCATAGCGGCGCAGTGCGCAAGCCATTGATTCCTCTTTGCTTCCCAAAAATTTCAATGAACCTATGGGTGCACCTGCAATTTTCTAATTTTTTTATTGTCGCAGACTTTTCTAACTCAAAAGCCTTCATCTCCTCTACATCATCAAATTCCGGGGCATTATTCCTCTTTAAAAAATCAACACACCGCTCAACAAAGGCATCATCATCTTCCATTAGGGACCAGCCTTGACCTTCCTTATCAAAGTAATTGATTAAACACGTATCGGTACTATTAAATTTATGTAAATAATAATCCCCTAATTCGGCATAATGCTTGAGATAAAAAACAACTTCTTCGTCTTCTTTGTCACTGCTTGCATTCATAATTATTTACCTCTTATTAGGGTTTTTCTTTGGGAGAGGGTCTAAACCATAAACCAGTAGCACGGAAAATCGTTGGAGTATCTTGCCCTGTTAATATTTGAGAAACAGGTCTAGAGCCATTTGGATTTCGCGCCCATGCGGCATTCAAAATATTAATATCAGCAGTCGAAGGTAATAAGCTATTCATTCCAAATTCATCTGTGGGATGCGTGTGAAGAATCGGCCGTTGCCCTAGCTGAACAGGTGCAGTTGTTCTTGAGCCACGTCGCAATATAAAATTTCCGCTTTCTTTCGTGAGTATAAACTCTACTCCAGCATTCTCGGACAATTGCCAAATATCATCGAAAACAACGGTTCTTTGATCAAGAATAACCCCCTGTGTTCCGGGGATAGAGCTTGTATCTAAAAGATTTCTTGTAGTTGAATGAGTGCCAATCCCTTCAGTTCTAGGCAGTGGTATTCGATCTAACCCAGGCTGTTTAACTGTACTGCCTGGCACCATCTGCTGCTGCACATTAGCAACCGCATTCACCTGTCGATTCGGATCTTCCTTCGCTGCCGTTAACCCCAAAGGATCCACCCACCCCACCGGATTCGGACAATACTGATTCAGCCCACCCATCAACCCAATCGGATCATGATTAATATACCGCCCACAATGCGGATCATAAAACCGATGCAGATTC
>JARRJP010000004.1:0-38570 GCA_037389025.1 Reinekea sp.
TGCGAACGACATTTTACCCATTCAAGGGCCTTTTTTATGCCTGAAAATAGGGATTTACCGAAATTTTTTGGGTGAGTTTGAACTCCGAAACTTGAGTAAGATAATAATTGTCAATTTGACAAAAAAATCTAACTACTAATGGACTATAGCCGTGAAGAAAATTCGAAGTATTGACGATATATACAAGTTATCAGGGGAAGTTGACCACATTTTAACCTTATTCAGCGGCGGACTGGATAGCACCTATTTACTGGAGCTATTAAGGGGAAGTGAGGTAAAAGTGACCGCTTTAGCGATCGATATGGGCGATGGCATCGATGTCTCATTGTTAACCCGCATTGCTGACCATTATGGTGTGGACTTGATTATTGAAGATGGCCGACAAACCTTTATTGAACACTCGGTCGTATCTGCAATCCAAGCGCACGCGATGTATTTAGGCGATTATCCTGTCAGTTCTTCACTGTCTCGGCCAGTCATCGTAAAACATGCAGTAGCCGCCGCGAAGCGTCTGAATTGTAGCGCTATCATACATACAGCTAATCAGTCTCAAAATAGTTTACGACGCTTAAACGGCGCCATTGAGCGTAGTGACTTTGATGGGTTTTATGGCTCACCCTACGAATATTCAGCCATTACTCGGGATGAAAAAATCTCCGGATTATCTTTATCCGGTCTTTTTGAGTTTAAAAACCGAAATGTTAGCGGTGATTCGAATTTGTGGTGCCGTGAATTTGAGTCCGGCGTACTCGACAATCCGGAAAACTTTCACTTAAGCGAATCATTATTTCATTGGTCGGTTTGGAATCCGCAACATCATTTAGCGGATCTTAATCACCAGATTGCTATTACCTTCCACAAAGGCGTACCGACAAAGTTAAATTACCAGGCTATGGCGCTGGCGACCATGGTGGACTATTTGAATAAGCATGTCGGTAGTTATCAGATTGGCCGTTATATTGGCTTTGATCATCTTGATGCGGGTGAGAAGGTTTTAGAAATTAGAGAAGCCCCAGCGGCTTGTATGTTAATGGCCGCTTATCGCCATTTGGAAACGGCTATTCTCGAAACCGATGTTCTCAATATGAAAGCGCAACAGAATTTGGCTTGGACTAATGAAGCTGTCGAAGGGCGATGGGGCAGTACATTGCAGCAAGCTGCGCAGGCGTTTATTAGTCATACCGCACAGATGATTACGGGCACTGTTCGATTCTCACTCGCACAAGGTCAACTCTTTATGAATCGTATTGAAGCTGACCACGCTCGCTATTTAACTGATCGAGATGCATGGGAAGTACAGGTGGCCTTCGAACGTAGTCAGCGAAGCATTGTTTTGAATCACCCCTCAATGCAACTAGCTGAAACTGCCTAAAGAGACTGAAATATGAAGACACAATTAGCCAAACAAAAGATCGATGGTGTGGTGGATCTAGCAGACCACTTGCTACACGATCATTTTATTTTCATTTCCGCGTCTGAAATGCGCAGTCACTTGAAGTGTTCTAATGAGCAAATTCAAAAGTTTATCGATGAATGGGAGCAGCTTACATTAGATAGGTACATGGCAGACGGCGGTACCTATCGATATCGACGTTATGGTCAGTTTGATAAAGCGTCTTCATCGGATGAATTAGTTCTTTTACCGCATCAAGCGTATGAACAAAGCAAGGAAGTGAACTATCTAAATGGCGATATCGCACGCTGGTTTGAGCCATTGACGAGTAGTTTTGTAGATTCAGAGGTTTTACAACGTACTTTGTTGTTTTTGGCAGATTTATACGATCTGACGATAGGCAAACCAACAGATTGGAATATTCGTTTGCACCCGTACCGCATAGAAGCTACATCTCAACAACTGGGACAGCCTACTCCGGAAGGATTGCATCGCGACGGTGTGACCTTCATAGCATCAATGATGATACAGCGTCAAAACGTTACAGGGGGTGTGACAACCTTGACCGACAACCTGCGACGTCCTATTACAACAATCGAGTTGGACAACACCTTTGACATCATCCTAGCAAACGACGCTCGTACTTTGCATGACGTTAGCTCCATTCGACCGGTGAATCAACACGAAACCGCCAGTCGCGATGTTTTGGTCATCGCCTTTACCAAAAAAGGAGGTCCCTTATGAGTATATCTAACACCTGGGGTGGTCGAGTGGGCTTCCCGACCACTGAAGTTATGTTGTTATTGGTCGCGGTATTTTGGGGTACCAGTTATGGCATGACTAAGAGCGCATTGGTATTCACCAGTGTGTTTATGTTTTTAGCGATTCGGTTTTTAATGACTTTCGTATTTCTATTGATTCCGACAATTCAAGATTTTCGGGCCAGGAGAAATAAAGACTGGAAGTCTGCTATACCAACTGGCGTTATTTTACTGGCGATCTTCTGCTGCGAAGTGTTAGGTGTATCGCGGACAACGGCTACGAATGCGGCCTTCTTGATAAGTTTATCGACTATTTTGACGGCATTTGTGGAGGTTGTGGTTAATCGACAACACCTCAATCGCCAATTGTTAGGCTTGGCTTGCCTGTCTGTCATTGGTGTAGGGATGTTAACCTTTGAAGGCACATTTCGGTTGTCCTTAAATACCGGAGATTGGTTGATTTTATTAGCAGCACTCTTACGAGCGCTTATGGTCACCTCCACAAAACTTTTCACCGAAGACAAGCAAGTGACGACACTTAGTTTAACAGCCTTACAATCACTGGTGGTCGGATTGGGAGCTTTGATCATAGCGCTCTTTCAACACACTACCCAGACTGCATTGATTTTTCCGAAGTCGTTGAACTTTTGGCTAATCACACTGTACTTAGTATTGTGTTGTACATTGTTTGCCTTCTTTATTCAAAATTACGCGGTGCGTCGAACATCCCCAACAAGGGTGTCACTGTTAATGGGCAGTGAGCCTCTATTTGGAGCAATATTTGCGATCTTATGGTTAGATGAGTCCTTAACTCTGGTTCAGTGTCTGGGTGGAGCCATTATCCTAGGTGCTGTGACTACCGCATCTCTTTCCAAATAGCGTTCGGTTGAATTGTTTAGCGGGCATTCGTCAAATGTCCGCTTTCTCGTTTCAATGCGATTTGATCATTTTATTTCTAGCTTTCGCTATTCGGCAGTACCAGCACTTGCGATTTAAAGCAGTTATTGCAGTTCGATACTAATTTTAGAATTTTGTGCTATATCCGCTTTGCGGGAATCTTGTCAGAATCTTAAGCACTGCCTTTTGACCGATTTCACCACAAAGCAGCGGTGACTCTTAGAAAACGAAATGTCCGGAATAGCAAACGAATCGATGAGTCGCTGAACTTCATCAAATTATTGATTGTCAAAATTAGTGACGACTTTGCTTTTAAAGGACAGCTCATCACATGCAAGGCGCTATCTAAAGGCGAGGGTAAGTATATGCGTGCTCCTTTCGCATCCAGGTACATAAAGTACAATCAGTAGCCTTTTCGTTACCTATTTAAAACTATCTGTTCGATAGACTAACAAAGCGTAGCCCGGTTCAGAATACCTTTGATTTTTTAGTATGTTAGTTGTTTTTGCAGCAACAAGGCTATAGTTTACATATCATAATTCAGTTAATAATCAGGCGGCCTTTGTGAACTTGGTTCTCAGAATATTAGTAACTACAGTTATCATTATAAGTAATCTAGTCAATGCGCAAGTTCAGTCGGGAGTTGAAGGATCTTTTGAGCGGACACGATATGACCACATCATATGGTCAAGCATAGGTGATCAGATAAGCAATACTGGGTGTAAATGGCTAAAGGTTTCGCCAAATGGAACAAGCATTTTGATTGCGTGTTATGACCGGTCTAAAGAGCTAACTAACGCATTCAGCCTGGTGATTATCGATCGTACAAATGATCAGTTTGTGGAAATATTAAATACGCCAAGCAAAATGGTTGATTGGATTACCGACGAATCATTGGTGTTTGTGCATAACAAAACTATTGAAGATGGCAGCCTTTTTGCATCTATCCTGAATTTAGAAGATCTCTCCATCACTAAATTCAAACTGTTGGACGATCTGACGAGTGATGCGATTGGGCCATCTAGATTCGAGCACATGGATTATAAAGATGGATACGTCTATATAGTAGAAGATGAGGGGATAACGAAAGGTGTCACCAAGTTTGCAGTTCAACTACGTCAACCACATGAGTATGTAACACTTGATGGGCTTCAAGAAATAGATTGTCTCTATAATTTTTGTTACGGAGATATGTCTTTTGAATACGATGCTGCAACAAAACGAATACTATTGTTTCCTTTGTTTAGAGAGCCCTTTAAAAATCGTTTGGCATTGCGAAATAATGTGTGGGCAAATTATGACCTCAATGAAGCTGACATAACAGGGAACGTGGGTGCTTACTACGTTAACAACGGGACTATAGTTATTGCCGATTACAGCGAGATTTTTACCGAATACGAAATCGATGGTTGGGAGTCACTTAATCTAATAAAGGGAACGAGAGCAGACTCCAGTGATATTAGTGGGTCTGCAACTATTGAAATTGCAGAAGATACAGTTTTGATATCTGGTTGCATACTCAAAGAGAAGAGTCAGAACGACGGGTTAACGGTCCAGGAACTTACAGATTTTCAGTTGATTTGGCAAAATCAAAGCTTTATTTCAGAGGCAAAGGGCGATACAACGAAGAAAATATAATGGATGTTCAAAGCCAAGATCTGGATGCTGAAGTCTCTGTAGTCGAAACCTCTATTGGGTATCAAGTGGAAGTTCAAATACCCAAAGTACTTTTTTTGCCATTATCAAGAACATTATATTATCAGCTTAATGTAATTGATCATGATGGTGATGGCGAAACGAAAATAATCAGCTCAAATACGAATCTACGACGTTACTTTGAGGCCGATGTCAGCATATTTAATAAAGTGGAGTTGCCGGAGTAATTCAATGATGAATAGAAAAATTATAGTGTTACTGGCGCTTCTTTTTTTAGTCAAATCACATGATGCGTTAGGGGCTAGTTTTGATTGCGGCTTACCAAACCTAAGCTTTATTGAGATCCAAGTATGTACCAGTAACAGAGTATCGATTGAAGATGAATATATGTCCGATGCATACAGTACACTAAGAGGTAAGATGGAAGATGATGACCGGGAAATCTTACTAGATACTCAACGAAATTGGCTAAGAAAGCGCAACAACTGTCGTAACGATGCATTTATAGAGACCTGCTTATATGAATCCTATCGAGAGCGCTCGAGAACACTGAACGTATGGCGAGTCTATGCAAATATTAATAGGTTTAAGTCATGCAGTAATTCAAACGAAGGTTTAAAATTCTTTGAATGTGCAATTGGCTGGAAACCCTTTGGAGATCAACTTAGTTTCCTGGCCCGCTTAGACGACTTTGAATATGAACTACCGATAGAAATCTCCAGCCTTAACTCTTACCTAATTGAAAACTGTACTACACCTATTAACAGTACATTGGAGATGGCTAACGCAATAGGATGCTACATGGGTTCTGTGAATGATATGAAATCTGCAGTGAAGGATTTTCTTCACAGTAAAAGCAAGAATACTTTGTTTGCCAAAGTTAAACCTATTGACGAGTTTTCTATTTCATCGTCCAACCCAACGATTACGGCACCAATTATAGATGCCTTACAGAATGGAGGGCTCGATGATGGGTGTGAAGGAAACCCTGTGGAATCTTATGTTGTTAAGATTCTAGAAGACGAACTGTATGGCCAAGGTTATTACCTTGTGGACTATTCATGTGGTATTTCACAGAGACTTGCGTTGTTTAAACAAGCTGGTGAGACTCTAGAACTACTAAATACCTATCAGTACAATTACTGCTATAGGGAGTGTGAAGGATTTACTAAAGCTGGAGTATATGTAAACGACTTTAATGGAGACTCACATCCGGATCTGTTAATAACAGATGATAGTACAGGGGTTCTTGTTAGTGTTATTGGTAGAATTGAAAAAAGTGACACATTTCAAAATTGGTCACCTCGTGTTCAGAATTTTCCCGAAGAGTTTGGATACAGTGAAGAAAACTTACCTCTCGTTGATTTAATTCGGTATAAAGAGGCAAGACTGAAGACTGTTTGGCCTTTTCACGCATTTAGTCGGGATTAATTTGAATAGCTGTTACGCCGATAGCGCTAACCGTAAAACAAAATAATTGAATTAGTGGCAAGTAAGATTTGTTTACCTAGCTAAGGTGGACCCTTCAAAAGGATCCAATTTAAGGCATTTTGAGGTTCGACACTTTATCCTTTAGGACTGGTAAGTTTGGAGGTAGTGTTCATGAAGTCTTCATGATGTGCTCACGATATGCGCATACCCAATCCCATTTTAGTTCAGGTTTATATGGACCGGTCTTCGAAGGAAACTTTCCAGACCTGGTGCCATCAAAACGACATCACCATGTCTCAGTAGAGGGTTGGCCGACATTCGCGAAAGAAGTATAAAAACCCTCATAACTTGTTGATATTCAAGGGAAATATCGAGGTTAGAGCTTACCTCTGCTTTCTGTTCGCCGTGCTTCAATAACATGTCCCCCCTCAGAAACTGAGTCTCAAGGAAGGATACTTCAGCGTCGATTTGAAATGAAACTTGGTCAGGACCAACTTTAGTAAGGCGATTGTTCGAAAACCTTAATTAGAACAATAGATTAAGAACGGACTGGCCAGATTTAGCCAGTTACCGGCCAACCCCCTATCGGGCATCCGTTAAAGAACAGCGGGAACAAGAGTTACGCCGTCATGAGCGACAAGTACAGCAGGTGCAGGCAGAACAACGGAAACTGCAACAAACCCTGGTTCTGAAGCAGGACGAGCTAACCAAAACGGCCAGCGAAAATACCCGACTCTTTACCCCCAAAACCGGAAACAGCTCGATCAGGCACAGCAGCAGCTACGACAAGAACAGCAAGAAGTTCGACGCATAAGCGAGGAGCGTGCAACCTTCGCGCATCAAGTACAGGTGCACCAGACGGAACTGAAAGAAATCAAAGATAAAATTTCAGATATCGACGCCTTAAAACAGACTGCGCAACGACTCCAAATAGAGTTGAAAATCAAGGATGAGTTGCTTGGCCAGCTGACCAATGGAAAGGCAAATGAAAGTCCATCGTAATTGAGCAATGCCTCATTCCACCACTGTATAAAATCGCCAATTTCCCGACGAATTTATATAGATTGTAGATATTTGAAACGGTTCAAATTAATAATAATAAAAAGACTACACTGGTCGTGAATTAAGGAGTAGTTGAGGCGGGGGGTGCTCGTGAATTTAGCAGAAGAAATTAAATCATTGAGAATTGTCCGCAGCGACAGAGTGTACTTCATTCAGTCCGCCGATGATCGGTTGCGTCGTTTGCATAAACCTGGTGAAGTTACACTCCCGAACATAGACGATGTTGAACTACACACCCTCACAACACAGCTAACAACCTCTTTTTTCGATAGTATTCGCGAGGATTACGAGCCTTTCGATGATTGGTTTCGCGCTAAGGCCAGAGAAGGGCGTAGTGCCTGGGTTTATCGTGAAGAAAGTGGCGCAGACATTCAAATGCCAGACAACAGATTCATTTGACCAGCCTGATCGAAGATTTCTGATTTCAGGCCGCAGGTATATATAAAAATATTGAAGGATAAATAGCCTATGTGGAATGATGTAGAAACAACTCAAGACCTATTGAATTTCAAGGTTGTCGCAGATACGGCAGCTCAAATGATCAAAGACGGAAATGGTCAGCCTGTCTCTATTGGAGTTTCAGGAAGTTGGGGTGTCGGCAAGTCCTCTCTTGTTCAGATAATCGGCGAGTCCCTCAAAAGTCTTGATGGTGGGAAAAACTACATCTTCATCAATTTCAATGCTTGGCTGTATCAAGGCTACGATGACGCACGCATGGCGCTTCTCCAAAAAGTTGCCGACAAAATAATGGAGGAGTCTGAAGCGCGTAAAACCTGCGTCGACAAGGCCAAAGAGTTTATCAAGCGCATCAATTGGTTGAGAACTGCAAAATTCATGGCTCCGGTTGCCCCAGGAATCATTACCGGCGGGGCTGTCGCCGGACCTGTCGGTGCTTTTATTGGTGCGGTCAGTGGTTTGTTCGGTCAGAGCGGAATGCCGAGTCAAGAGGACCTGAGTAAGATCAAGGACTCCTATAATCAGGTCGCGCCTGATCTACAGAAACTCTTGAATGATAAAGAAGAAAAGTCGGTTCCGAAAGAGATTGCAGCCCTTAGGTCATTATTTCAGGAGTTGCTGAAAAAACTCGAATTGACCCTGATCGTTTTGGTCGATGATCTCGATCGGTGTTTACCCAACACTGCAATCTCTACGCTTGAAGCTATGAGGTTGTTGCTGTTCATCCCCCAAACGGCATTCATCATTGCAGCTGATGAGCAGATGATCCGCAATGCGGTAAGATCCCACTTTGGCAATATCGACCTTAGCGATGAGCTAGTAACAAGTTACTTCGATAAACTGATCCAGATTCCGCTCAGGGTCCCTCGTCTGGGAGCCAATGAGGTCAAGGGATATCTGATTTTACTTTTTGATCGCTATGAGAACAATTAAATTTGTAGCCTTCCCAATGGGCCTACCTGATTCTGAAGTATTCGTTGGTGCTGAGACTTCGATTGCTCCGTTGCTGAAACGGCTGGGTCTGGACAAAGCTAGAGCGAAGAAGTTCATCGCTCGCCAAACTCCCCCAGAAACGAGTTTCGTTAAGGGCAATAGGACTCAAGCCAACGATTTTATTAACTATTATTGCGACTTTTACAGGCGCAAAGCGGTACTTCTCCACATTATGGTTGGCCAGGACTCGGAGAGTCTAAAGAGGTCCAGCATTTATTCATGGGACAAAATTGTGCTGGATGATTATTACCCAGACCTTTTGAATAACTCTGCCTCTGAACCCAAACAGTTCTACGCGAAGCCGAAATTCAATATCGGTGATTCTCTACCTTCGTTGACGCTCCAAACCGCCACGTCTATTGGCAATTACACCGAGGCAAATGATGAGAAAGACAAGGCCTTAAGGGATCTGGACAGCTTCAATGCACTGACTAAGCCCAGGGTCAGTGGGTTCACTGAGCAGCTCTTCTATGATTTGGCTTGTTGGAAACAGCAATCAGAAGAAGAGAAGGCGCGCTTGGCGAGAGTTGTATGGGCCTCGGGACTCGTCGTTTCACTCGAACTACTAAATGACTGTTTGGAAGCTGAGCCTGATTTATGTTCTTTCTATAGTAAAAATCTTAGCAAGCAAGAGCCTGGGGTATACGAGGAAATTGAGGTTCAGAGGAAGTCGACGCATGAAGAAAAAATTAGCAATAATAATGAGAGCCCCTTGGGGTTAGAGGAGCAATCCATCGGAGAGCTGTGTGATGAACTTAAAATTAAGGTAAACGCTCTTTCTGAGGATCCACTTAACAAAGCATTAATGTCAGAGATTATGGCTTTCGCTCTTATTATTCAGACTAAGCAGGAAGAGGTTCGCTACGCCACGGAAGAGGACATGCAAGAGCTTATAACTCGTATTACCGCCTTCTTCCCAATATTTCAGCAAGACAATGAGTTAAGCCACCACTTCACAGGGGAGGATATTTCTGGTTTTGCCAACGAATGGCTATTTTGGCTGGTAGGGACAGCAAAAGACTATTCAGTAGAGCAAGTGATCGAAGCAATGTCTGCGGTAAAATTCAAGATAAAAGACAAAATTGAGGCCGCTCAAATAAAAACTCGTGAACTCGATGACATAAATGTCGAGCTTCGCCAGTTGAAAAGGCAGGAGTCAGGCTCCGGAATAAGAGCCAGACGGGATAATGAGAAACGTATAACCAATCTCCGATTGAAAGAAGCTGCGCATAAGGAGACGCTGAACGATACTCTTGTAGAGATTTTTGAAGCTATCCACCCAGATGAGTATGAAACTGGTTCTTTCCAAAAGGGGGGCGTTTTCACCGCCTTCCCCTCCGAGCGCGCGCAACAACTTATTAGTACTCTACAAGTGAGAGCAGATAACGACCTAGATAGTGATTCGATCTCCCCTGAGCAGAGCGCTGATCAGGTCGAAAATACGGACACTGACGATGGCATAGAAATCCAGGAAGAAACTGTGGGAGAGCCCCGGCCAGAGATTTCCTGCGATACAACTCCCAGTTATACGGGTGATGCAGAGCCAGAGCCAGGAAGAAAGGACGTGGCTGCCGAGCCGAAAGCTGACGCTCAAGACCACAATAGTGAAATGAAATGGTCATCGTCTCATACTCGCGAGAATCGGGCAGATCGAGAACAACATGTTAAACCAGAATCCGACGATGTCATCCAGCAAGAGGTTGTGCGAATAACTACTAAGGCTCATCTTGATGAGGGTGCTGCGTGCCTCGACTCACTGGAGGCCGACGCTTTTATTCCCGGTAGCAAAGTTAACTCGCTACTGAATCAACTAATTGGTGTCCAGCAGCTCAACTACGCGTCTCAGTTGGCCTATTCACTTGAAGCAACAAAACTCAGCGTTGACTTTTTATCGTGGAAATTGTTCAAGGCCGCGTACTACGGAATCAACACATTTGACGATCAATACGTATTTTCAAAAGTACAGCGAACTCTCAATAGTATCTCTCCCTCTGATATTGAGGTGTGGATGGATCAACGTTGTGCGGAAGCAGTGCCTTTCCTGGTGCTTGCTTCAGCCTTTCAGCCAACAGTCTTTGGCGGGACAGAATGCACTGGCCATTTGCTACTTGATGCCTTACCAGCCACATTATTCGATCGCAACACCCACAGCTTGATTACCGAGACCGCTGAGATGGCGCGTCGCAGCGAAAAGATAACTATTGCAATGCTTCGTCAGGCAAGATCTGGCCGGGAAGAAGAATTGCCAAAATTCGATAAAAGCCAAGTCGAAGAGTGGAAGAAGAAGATCCTTACGGCAACCCGTGGTTACGCCCCGATCCGTAAAGCCCAGACGATGAGTCTTGAGTCTGGCCTATTTGCGAAGGTGACGACGGTGCTTCTCACTGATAAGCTAGATCAGTACCCATTCATTGAGTCCTTCGTGGGCCAATACAGCACTCCAGAAGATAGTAATCATCTCCTTGTAGAACTGATGGCACAGGTCAATATGAACCAGGGCGAGCCGATCACACGTATCGGTTCTTCAAGATTCCACCAAAAAGTGTCAGCTCTTGTTGCAATGTGTCGCGAGTGGTTGGCTTGCAATCGGCCCGTCCATAGTGACAGAGCGGAGGATTATGCTAAAAAGTTTATAACGCGCCTGGAGCGTTCGGTTGGTTTTTTTGCCGAAGGCTCAAAGAAGGCTTCAAGCAGTGGAGCCGCTGCGGGAATGGCCCTATTAGCTTTCAGTCTCACTCGTCTTCTGCGAGTAATAGACCGCGAAGTGGATCGCCTTCCCTACGACATGATTAAAGGTTGGTATTACCATCCCCGCCAAAAGATGTACATGGCTAGTGGGGCCAATACTGACGCTTCTTCAGAAGCAGTGCGGTGGCTCGTCGGAAACGCTGGTATTCCGCTTGAAACACGCCAAGCCTATGAGGCAGCTCTTCAGGCCGAGCGTGTTCATATGGCAGAAGTCATCCGTCAAAGGCTGAATCTTGAGGGCATGAATATTGCCTCATCCCCGACCCGTCGAGCTTTCGAAAGTCAAAAGAAGGCGTTTCTCACACGGTGTATTAATGTAGAAACTATGCTGGAGACGGCAGCCCACAGTGGCCTGTTGACAGAGTCAGGTCCTCAAGCCTTTATGACTCAACTAGAGGAGGCGCGGGAAGAGGTAGAGTCATACGAATCGATTCGGACACTGGACGATTGGATAGAAATAGTCAATGTAATTGAAAAGGACCTTCGCAACCGCACTGCATCCCTCAAGGAAAGGCTCCAACAAAGGTATGTATCTGGCCTTGAGACACTTCGCAGTCAGGTCGCTGATGCGGTACCCGATAGCTGGGTGGAAAACATAGATCGTGCCCTGGCCGATGACAATCTTCCCGTCGTCCAAGAAATGCTCGAAGACTTAGATAGGCATATCGAACTTGGCGAGCGTATGCGTGCGCCCGATATTAAGTTGCTGTCCATTCTGCCAATGTTTACTAAGGTGCAGGCAAGTTTGCATCGGAGAATCGTTGGTAAAGATATCAAACAGGAAGTCTGGCCGGCGGTGAGCGAGGGAGGTTTCAAACTAGGGCTCACTATTGCCAAGCCGAACTTTTTGAAGAAGCCGCTTTTAGCCATGGCTACCCTTCACAATAGCAAGCCCGTCGGAAGGGTGAATAAACAGTTTTTCGACCAGTTGGCGGACCTTCTGCATGCTGTGGGTATTTCTACCACTGAGCCAGCCTTCAGTACCAAAATTGACGTCAATCATGATACCGGATTGGGCACGAGTTTTACCCAGCTTCAGCTGAAAGCACCTGATGCTCACCGACCTTTTCCCTATTTTGGTCACCGGCGAGATAGCCAGTATTGGACCATCATCATCGCGTACCAAAACTGGACGGTTAAGACCCTGCGTGAACAGGTACATAACCGGGGTACGCCCGTAAAAAACTGCATCTTGCTTTCGATGGTGCCTGTATCCCCAGAGCAGAGGGAAGAGTTCTCGCGCTACTGCAAAGATGCGCAGCGTTCGATCTTCTTGCTCGACCCCGTATCGCTGGTGTTTATGGCTTCGGTCGATAATGATCAGATGGGAACTTCAGATATAGAAAAGTTCTTATGGCTCTCAGCACCGTATACATACTTCAATCCCTATGTCGGGAGAACGGCAAGCCCGCCTGAGCCAGAAATGCGCTTCGGCCGTGAGCACGAAATCAACAGTCTTCTGAATATGAGCAGCGGCGCCGCCATTGTATTCGGCGGCCGTCAGCTTGGTAAGTCGACCATCCTAGAAGCAGTGCAACGCTCATTTCACAAACCCGAGCAAAAGCATTTTGCGTACTACAGCCCCCTCGACCGGGAGCTGCGATCGGAGGACCCACACACCAAGGAATCTCTGGATGTTGCCAAGCGGGAGGTCTGGGGACGATTGCACGACTTTATGGTGCAGGACAATCTGATTGCGGTACCTGTAAACATCCGGAGATCAGAAGCACTCGAGAAAGCGGTCACAGATACCATAGTAGAGCAGAAAGATTGCTCTATCATTGCCCTTTTTGACGAAATCGACCCCATTCTGAAGATCGATTTCGCCCATGATTTCCCGATTTTCCGATCGATTCGTAGCTTGATGCGCAGCACAGATGTTCAAGGGCGGTTCAAAATGATCATCGGCGGGCTGGCCAATGTAAAGCGTTTTGAAGATAGCCCTAACTATCCGCTGAGCCAGATGGGCAGCTCTATCCAGGTCACGATCATGCCTTCCCGTGAAGCGACGTCCTTGGTCATGGAGCCAATTCAAGCAGCTGGGTACCAGTTCGAGTCCACCCATGTTGTCAATGCCATTCTCGCCGCGACCAACCGCCACCCAGGGCTCATCCAAATCCTGTGTGAGCAGCTGTTGCTGTCAATGGGTCGGAATGCGAATGGTCCGGTCGGTAAGACAGTGATTACCCGGGAGAACGTGCAGGCTGCATTGAATGTCCCCGATGTTCTAGACACCATTCGAGAACGCTTTGAAATGACGCTTAATCTGGATAAGCGTTACCTGGTCATGGTGTATTCAATCCTCAATGAAGGTTCCGGCGCGCAAAGCTTCTCCGTCGCGGAAGCCAAAGATTTGGCGACCACCTGGGCACCAGACACATTTGGTCAGTATTCTGACAGGCAATTCAAACACTTCCTCAACGAGCTGGTAGGCCTCGGCGTGATGCGCGAACTCGACTCTGGCCGATTCGAGCTTCGCAATACCAGTGTTCGCAAGTTGCTGTCAGAAACTAAAACGTTGGATGTTCAGAACAAGCTGGAGCAGGCCATTCAGGATATGCAAGAGATTGACCCGATGGACTATCGGGCATTCTCCTCAGCGTTCCCGCGACCAATCACCTACCGTGACGAGAAGGCGATTACAGGTATGGTGGTTAAGGAGGACATTCAGAAACAAGGCACTATCCGTCCCAGCCATTTCACATCTACTGTAGTTGTGGGTTCAGAGGCTCAGGGCTTAGAGCAAATTAAAGGATCACTGCCTGGTTTGTTTGAATTTGAACAATCATTTTTCCCCGAAGCGACCCGTCATAAGGAATACAGAAGCTATCAGGTTTCATCGACGAAGTATCAAGCCCCGGTAGACTTTGAGAAAAGTGTGCGGAGCCTGTTTAAGCAGGCCGAGATCCAGCCTCAGATGTTGTTCATTTCGGTCGTCGAGGGCATCGATATAGCTTTGCTACTGGCGTTACTCGATACTGCTAACAGCGTGGGACTATCTGCAAAGCCTGCTCGTAACCCGGTTCGTGTGGTATTTCTCATAGGACCTCAGGTTTACTGGAGTTGGCTCCAAGCCAGTGAGGTTACGTCGGGGCGGGAAGAGGCGCAATCGATAATCCATCTTACCCGATGGAAACGCTGTGCCATTAACGTTCTACTCGAAAAGCTAGGCATGGTCGATTCGGCCTACGAAGTCGATGAGGTTGAAAAATCTACCGGTGGTTGGCACCTTGCCATATCCAATATTGTCAGTCTTCGCAAAGATAGAAAAACAGCAACGACGATTCGGGACTTTGGACGAGATCGTTTTCAGCCGCTCACTAAGACCGATGAGCGCAACTCTCGCCGCTTTTTGAAAGCAACCGGCGCTTATGATCTCCCCTGGGTTTTGCCGCTCTTGCGAGAGCTGGTGCAAGAACCAGGGGCATTTGATCGTGAATCCTTCGTTATTACCATGCTCTGTGTCAAAGAGCTCAGTGACGTGCCAGAAAATGAGGCGTATCACTTTCTGGAATGGTTGTTGGCTATGGATCTATTAAAGGCAGAGTCCACGTCTGGTCCGCAACGTAAGCTGGTATATCACGTTGCGCCTGAGATCCGTCACATGGTGGAGACTGTCAATGTCGAAGACGCCTCTATGGATTGAAATGGCGCACGGGTATCGCCCCTCGATTCCCGCTTATAGCTATATTGAAAGCCTCCCCTGCGGTGACGCGCTAGCCGGCGCCGCCGCTGCGATGGGCTACAGGCTTAGGCACGGTCAGTCGGTATGGCTGTCCATCCCCATCATGTCGTCTGCCGATTTAGGGGCATTATTGCGTTATCTCCATGCCATGCGGATGGAGGCCTACCACGAGTATTTGCAATCGCGGTGGTTTAACCGTCACATAATGAAAGATCGGACAGACCTTCTCGTTTGGACCAACCGGCGTGAGCAGTACGTGCGATTGAGCGATGACCACGAGTTGGGCTTGGATATGGTTCGATCCAATTCTCGCGATAAGCAAGGCATTATCCCCTTGCTTCACCCTGATCGAATACTCCGGACACTGCTGGCACAGCAAAATCAGCACACGTTGCAGTTATGCGAGGATATTAGTTTCCAATGCTCCCCATTTTCCATCGTGGTAGATCTCACCCCATACGGTAAGCGGGGAGATATCGCGACCCTGCTGGAAACGATCTCATCCTACTTTCCGGGAGTACCGCTCATTGTCTTATCCGCTATTGGGGATTTTGAGACCGAACAGCAATTGCGCCACCGAAACCTGCCTCTATGGCGCCAGCCGGTTGGGCGGGGATTGTTTCCTGATAAGCGTTTGATCTCTCCCAACCCTCGAGTACTTGTCGCCAACGACCAAACATTCAACGAACACCTGATGGCGATCGTTAGCGAGAGTAGGGCAGTGAAAGAGGCTGCCGGCACTGAACAGAGCGGGAAGTCGATAATTCAGGCAGTTGATCAGGTGACCAGCGGCCTTCGTTCATTGGCGGTACCGTTTGTCGCCTTTGAGGAGTACCAGAGCGCCCATCGAAAAGGCGGACCATACCCCGTTAAACCGATCGCTGATTGGTTGGCTGACCTACAGAGTTCTGAGTTGAAATCTGGCAAAGCTCAGGAGCATCTTTACCTATTCACAGAGCTTGTAAGCGCGATCCTGGATATGATCTCGGAAGGGGTAGTGGGTAAGAAGCAGGCCTTGGAAAAATGGCTTGGCCTCTACCTCAAGCCTGGCGTCCGCCTCGGCGTGGGAGTCAGTAGTGAGGGTCAGGCTGGGCTGCTCCGAGCTGTGCTTATGGGCGAGTATCCGCAGGAGTTAGCTGATGGATCCCTCAATGTAATTGGCATCAATAGCGGCCGAGACCTATACCGTTGGAGTGACAATCCCCTCGATCGTTTATTGTTGATTGGCCCGCTTTGGGCGCAATGTTACTGGGCACTCACGCTGTCGGATAACACAGATTTGGTGTGCTACCCAGCCGAGGCCGAGTGGGCCATGCGCCACGGCCAACGTTGGGCTCAATACCTCGACGGGGATGCCAATAAACCCGGTTGGTGGTCGTTGCAGCCGTGCCCCTATACCTCTCTGCCGACTGCAGAGGTCGGCATCCCTCTTGAGACCTGGACTGATTGCTCTGGGCAGTATACGCACAGAGTTGAACTCGACATGGATATACCAAACGACGGCGATTGGCTAGTGAAGGTCATGCAACCTATCCCCGAGCCACCCCCGCAGGGAGTTGGCGAACCAGAAGATGATGACGTTGTCGTCGTAACCGAAGAAGGCCAGAGGTATTCCTATCATCGCCGCCAACGCGTCTATGCGCTCCGTGAAGGGGGTGACGATTTGAAGCGCGTACTCGCCGAAGATCTCCTGGAAGGGGACACATTGGTGTTGACCGATGACAGCGGGGACGACTGTCAGACGCTGCTCGATGTGCTCATTCAGTACGCGGCAGACCATACCGAAAATTATTCTAGATACCAAATGTTCTCTGATCAGTGGGAGAGTTATATCACACGCGCGGTTTCTTTGCTGGGTGGTGCTGATGCCCTTCATAAAGCACTGGCTGGCGAAGGAGTGAATGTTGATCTGGTAACCGTCAAGGCTTGGGCCCGTCATGCGCGGATTGGCCCCGGCCGCGGAGCCAGTGAGACAGCAAAATATGTGTTTGCTGTCGCTAAGCTCGCGGGGATGGCGAAAAAACCTGCGGATGTGACACCAGTGGCCCAGGCTATTGGTAATATCCGTTCATTTCACCAGTCCTTGGGGAAAAATCTCAGGAAACTTATTGCGAACGCGGGGACGCCTAATCGTGAAATCGTTGGCAAGGCAGCAAGCCTATTCGACCAGAATATCCTAGCCGATCTCGTTCACCTTGAGACTATCGAACGCGTAATCCAATTTCCACATGCGCCGGAAGGTGCGACGAAGACACTGTTAACCATACTGCAGGATCACTTGAATATCAGTAACCGCGTTACAGCAACCTCGCGAGCACTGAAGTCCGCCGATAATTCCAATTTCGTCAAGCTGACTAAAGTCGAAAAGTGCCTGTCGCTGCTCGAAAATGAGTTCTTTGCCGTGTTCTCTGGGGGCGATATGCGGCTCCACGAGGCCAAGCGAATCGCGCACCGAGCAGGGATTACCTATGTTCCTCAAATGTCTCAAGTGACCCAGGGGCAGTATGGTGTCTATAATGTGACCTATAATGGCGAATCGGTCGATATCGGTAAGCACCTTCGTATTGGGTCCAGTTTTGATCCCGAGCTGTGTTTTCGATTGCATTTTCATTGGGACCCTCAAGGGCAGCAGATCGTGATTCACCATTTCGGCCGCCATCTGCCCACAAGGAAATAGTAAATGCCATCAGTAGGAAAAACGCTCAGCTTCGAAGAGAAGTCCAACTTCAACCGCAAGTTGATCGATGCACTGTCGCTTCGCTTGAGGGACAAGGACGTTGACGTTATCCCTTGGCCGGGAGTGGTATACAACGATTTTTTGCCCTTTGAGATGGCCATAGCAGGGTCGATTGGGTATGCCCCCAACCCAGATTTTGAAGGGACTCAACCGCCCAATGCTATGGGTATGGTGCTGCTGGTAGCACCTGATAGCCAAGGTAAGATCTCGGCCATGATCAACGGTCAGTTTGATGTTTGCTTACGGCAAATACCGGACTTGGCTGTGCAGAAGGCCAAGTTGAAAAAAGAGGGAGGTGATCCCAAAGCGACACAGTCGGTGGCGCTAAGTTATCGCCGAATAACGGTGGAGTTTCGGGATGTGGCCATCGCGCTCGATGTAGGGGCCGACCTCAACAAATGGGTGATTCCGATGGCCGGTAACGCCCTCGATGCAGCGCTAGCTGAATTTCAAGAGCGATGCTTGGGGGACCCGAGAATTTTTAAAGTGCCCAAGAAGCTGGACAGTGGTAGCGCGAAGTTTGCCTTTAACTGGCCGGAAGGTGGCGTTGAAGATGCGGTAGCGGATCAGGAGGAATTTAACGGCATCATCATGCGGGACCTGTTCGAGCGAAACGATGATGTCATGCGCCACAACGTTCGCCTGCGGGCGCGAGCGAGAAGGGCTCCGGCCAGTTTGTCAGATATCCCCAATACTTATCTGGTCGAAATCTTTATTGAGCACTTGACCACCCGGGATCAGGCCCGGGCGTTTGGCCTTGACTCCAATGCCTTCCTGTTTGACGTTCGCTTTAGTGCTAAACTCAATCAGGGCACTGGACATCTATTGCCCCACAAGCTGGCGCCCAAGGACTACCGGTACAAAGAAGACGACGGTGTGGCTGGATATGGCATCACCACCTCTGTAGAGCTGATGGGTCCGAATCATTATACAACCAACGCCATCCCAGTCTCTGGACTGAACAGGATTAAGAACCCTGAGCCCGAAGAGTTCGGCATGTCATCCAGGCCTACCTTCTCCACCCTCGCCGACAACCCGGTTCCCACGCTGCAGGGGCTTGTTGCGTCAATGGATGACTATCTGGATGACTGGCATAAGAGAATTGATGCCATGATGGCTGCGGGTGATAACGAAGAGGCGGATATTGCTGCGTCTGAGAGGGCGCTGATGGTAGCGGAGAGGCAGAATATCTCCGATGGTGTTTCACTGCTAGAGAAGTACGAACACCTGATGCAGGCCTTTAAGTGGATGAACGAGGCCATGCTTAAGGCTTTCCGGCACCAGGGCAAACCTATCGAGCAATGGCGACTGTTCCAGATCGGATTTATCCTGACGCAGGTTCGGGCAGTCTATGAGCGCTGCTGTCCTGAAAGCGAAGTCTCCCAGCATTTGGAGACGGCTGAGGTGTTGTGGTTTGCCACCGGCGGGGGGAAAACCGAAGCCTACCTCGGGATCGTCATCATGGCGATGTTCTATGAACGTATGAATCAGCGCCTGTACGGGACAACGGCGTGGCTAAAGTTCCCGTTGCGGATGCTCTCCGTCCAACAGTTCCAACGTCTGTCGTATGTGGTTGCACAGGCTAATCGTATTAAGGCTAAGGTCGGCGATTTACTCCCAGGCCATCCCTTTACCATCGGTTACTTTACCGGGAGAGGCACGCCGGGGAATATCAGCTCGAACTATAATGACAGCGAGCCTCACTTTCTGCCCCGGTTGGATGCAGTATCTCTCCACAAGCTCCGTTTTATCAGCGACTGCCCATATTGCGACAGGGAAGACAGCGTGAAAGTTGTCGCTGACATCCCAGGAGCCCGGCTGAAACACATCTGCGTCAATACTGAATGTTGGTCGAACACCGGTACTCCGGAAGGTATCTACGGGGAGGGAATACGGGGAGGGAATACGGGGCGAGATCGGCATTTATGTGTCTGACGAAGAGGTGTACCGATACCTTCCGACGGTACTTGTGGGGACTATTGATAAACTCTCTGTCATCGGCCACAACAAACGCTTCAAGGCATTGCTGGGATATTCACCTTTTTTCTGTCCCAACCATGGGTTCACCTTTCAGAGTAAGTGCGAGCACCGGGTCATAGGGCGAGACGATACTGGCGTGCCGCTATCCGAACCCTGTGGCAACAATACCCGCACCTCGGCGGTGAGAGTCATTCCATCCCCGCCTTCTATGAAAGCTGGAATTTCATTCATCTTACAGGATGAGCTTCATCTTCTAAAAGAGAATACCGGTAATTTCGATGCGCACTATGAATCAACCATGCGCGCTTTGCAGATTGCCAACGGTGCGCGCGAGCCCAAAATCCTGTCGGCCACCGCTACCATTAAGGGTTACGAGGACCATATTCACCATCTCTACCAGAAACATGCCCGCCGATTCCCTTCGCCAGGCATGAAGCAGGGAGAATCGTTTTACTCCCGAGCCGAAATAAATGATCAAGGTGAGCCGCTTATTCAGCGATGGTACGCCGGGGTACTGCCCATCGGCTCCGGCCGGGTCATGCAACGTAGTGCGGCTTTGGCCAGTGATAAGTTTCTGTCACTGATCGATGACTGGCTGCGGGAATTGAGGGTCGACCCCGCGTCCCTGTGCGAGTTCGTTGGTATTCAGCCTGGTCAAGTTGATCTGTTTATTAAGTATATTGAGACTTTCTTGAACACCTGCCTGATCTATAGTAACTCGATGAATGACAACACCGACATTCACCGTGCACTTGATGAGTTCCAGGAAGGTAAGGGGAGAGTATACGAACACTTGGACGGTAACTCTACCCTTGAAGAGATCCAAAACATCATTCACCAAGTCGAGAGGAAAGAACCGGATAACCCCTTCCGGCAGATCGTAGCTACCAGTGTGGTGTCGCATGGCGTCGATATCCACCGACTGAACTTTATGGTGATGGCTGGGTGGCCGAAGTCGATTTCAGAGTATCTCCAGGCTTCTGCTCGTGCCGGTCGTGTGGAGCCGGGCATTGTGCTCAATGTCCTGAACAGCAAAACCCTGTACCAATCGCATGTCTTTCTGGATTTTCAGGATTACCACAGATTTATGGACCGGATGGTTGAGACCGTTCCGGTTAATCGGTTTGCACCCAACCTCCCTGAGCGCACTCTGCCTGGGGTAGTGAACGCGGCCATCCTCAATTGGTTGGTTCAGCAGCCGGGCTGTGGCGACACCGCAGTGAAGAATGCAGGAAACCTGCGCGATGTGTTAATAAGCGAGGGTAATAATGTGCTGAAAGGCTTGCGCGTGCAGATAGAGAATGCACTGTCTGTCCCAGACGTAGCTAAGATCTATTTCGACCCGCGTGTCATCGCGCATTACGACAACCAGTTGAATAAATACATCGACAAGGTCTTGACAGGGCTGACCTCGATATCGAGTTCACTGGCCACGTCTCGCCCAGCGGAGGCCTTGGAACGAATATTGGGCAACAGGCCAATGCGAAGCCTACGTGACATCGAAGCATTAGTGAGCGTCAGACCGAACGAGAATATTTCAGATGAGCTGTTTGAGGCGTTGGGAGACCGATAATGATAGGCATGGATAACGAAGGTATTGCGAAAAGTAAGCTGTTCTACGATGGGTTGTTGCCGGGCAACATCGTTCGGTTGAGCAACTACAGCTATGCCATGATTCAGGGAGTCTCTAACAACGACGAAGAGGCCCGGGCCGTCGATGCCGACCAGCTATTGTCTGTCGCGCGGAGAGTCATTTCCCAGTGGGGAGAGCTGCAAAACACAATGATTGACCCAGGCCTTGAGCGTGCTCTTGAGTATCCTGACGAAATCGTGATCGTGGCGCCAGATGGAGTGTATGTGGATCCATTCCCCATGCTTTTGAGCTGCAATGTCTGCGGCCGGCTAGATTACCATATGTATCCCGCTTCGGATTCCGACAAGAGGTCGGCTGCTAAGCGTCGTATCCGAAAATCAGGCAGTCGTTCGTATATCCCCTGCGGTCATGCAGGCTGCAAGGGACGAATGAAACAGATAAAGCTTGTAGCGATCCACCGGTGCGGGGCCCTGGTCCCGCTGCAGACGCCCCCGGGCGCTCGGCGTGCCAAAAACCTGAAGTATCAGGCTAGCGGGGGCGGGGTGTTCCAGAGCAATTTCATCGACATGGACAATGGTGACCAGTTCTACTCGCTGCAGCCCAATTGCCGCAGCTGCTCCTCACTATACCCCGAGACCACCCAAATCAATCTCAGAGCCACCCCCGTCACCAACAAGGACCGGCTCTACCCGAAGAACATCCAGTACCTCTGCCTCAGGGAGGATACCGGGAAGATGTTGGCCAACGCGGTAGCTATGGCAGGTGGTATAGATAGCCCATTGACCCCACTGGGAATGGATGTGGCCCAAGGAGTAGCCAGTGTGCTGTTGAACCTGAGTGAAGGCCGAGGGCAAGCTCTCGTGGCCTATCTCCGTGAAAGGGTCGGTATTGCAGGTCCAGATGCTGGTGAAATCGAGCGCATCACCAAAGCGCTTAAGGATGAGCAAAGTGCGCTGGAGGCGATAAAGGCAACATCGGATCCTGATTCCCCGGTGATCAAGACCGTAATCAACACGCTCGAGGAAAAAATTCAGGCCCTGGAAACTGAGCTGAAGCGTGCCCAAGGCGAGTTTTCCGAGGTGGACGAATATATCGATAACGAAGATATCCTCACAGCGCTGGTCACCAATCGCCGGGCGTTGGAGTCTGCCCTGCTTGCCGTGGACTTTGCGAAGGAACGGGCGACCCTGGAACACCAGTTGAGTTTAGCTGCGACGTCGTTTGAGCGGGACGAGCTAATACAGACCATGGCAATTCTAAAGTCTGCTTATGGGGTAGCTGAAGTCGCCCACTACCGGCAGATCAATGTAGTAATGGCCAGCCTGGGTTACACCCGGGAACTGTCGTCACCGCCGGAGGGTAATAACGTCCCACCGGTCGTACTGATGCCATACCAGGATACAGCGTCCTCCCGCTATAACGGCAAGCAGATATTTTACGCACTACCTGCCCAGACCGAAGCCATTCAACTCAAGCTCGACCCCTGTGCTGTTCTGCGGTGGTGTGTCGACCACGTTGAGTGGGAGAACCCTGGGGACTACGTAACTGACGATCCAGTTCGCGCCAAGGCGCATCTGCTGACCAATAGCCCAGCGCTCACAATGAACCCAGAAGTGGTCATTAGCCGCACCCGGGATCGCCCGCTTAAGGAGAGCGCACCATTCCACCTGCTGCATTCCATCAGCCATAGTCTGCTTGCGACGATAAAACCCCACACTGGATATGATGAGAAATCCATCATGGAGTACCTACTCCCGATGGATCTGTCTATCCTACTGTACGTGACCAGCGTTCAGAACTATACCGCAGGTGGCTTGCTCACCTTGTTCCACCATCACTTAAAGGCCTGGTTTGATGATGCGTCCAACTTTGCTCTCACATGCGTCTTTGATCCCATCTGTTCAGATCGTGGTGCGGCTTGTAGTGGCTGCATCCAAGAGGTGCTGGGATGTGAGACCTTCAACCATGGTATGTCACGTAGCTACCTTCATGGAGGAATGCTCGATGCGGCCAGCATGCTCTCCATCCCGGAAGGGTTCTGGTCGTGACGCCGGGTGAGCTGTATAAGGCGCTTTATAATTATTTTGCAGTGACTCCTGCCAAGCAGCTACAAGTGGTGCGTAGGCTAACTGCTGCGATTGACGCTGCTCTGGCAGCTGATGCCAGTCGCATCAATCCAGCCGGCTTGCCAGAAGCCATTGTACTGTTGATGGCGTCAGTGCCGGTGCAACCATCTTCCTTGTCTATCCCATGGCAGGCCTACCGCTCTGCCCAGGCACGCTATATTGATAAATGGCTGTACACCCCTCAACTTGATGTAATTCTGGCTACGGCTCCGCCAGATTATCAGGGCGCTGTGCCTACTTCGTGGAATAAGATGCAGCCCAATTCTGGTTCCTTACTAAGCTATTTGTCAGGACTGATGTTTTCGGCCCAGCGTAGACTACTGATTATCAATCCCTACTGGAGTGTGGAGGGGGTTAAGAAGCTTCGGATCTTCCAACGCGCGGATGCGATGCTTCCACCGCAGATCACGATTATGACCTCCGTACTCAGTAATGAGCATAGTAACCGAGGGTTAGATTCCTTCATCGCGTGGATGACCGAAGTTGGCGCGGAGGTCACAGTGCTCGTTCCTAAGGAGTTAAACGGTGGCGGTTACCCGCTAGTTCACGCCAAAGTTATGATTGCGGACGGTGAACGCGCGTACTTGGGGAGCGCCAATATTTCAGAGAACGGTTTTCAACACTCCATTGAGGCAGGGGTCGCTATTCAGGGATCCGCTGTCAAAGGTTTGGAAGAGTGGTTTATCAATATGCAGAACTATTTTGTGGCTTTAGTTAGTAAGCTTGCTGTCATGCCCGGACTGAGGTCGAAAGATTTTTTCCAATCCTAACCAGCGCACGGTGTCGGTGAGTACATCAATAATGCTGGCCTTCGGCATGTGTTGTTTAATGGCATTGCGTAATCCATCGAGTGTGTCACTTTTATATTTGGTATAGGCTCGACGTAAAACCAACTTATCATCCTGAATTAACGCGCCTTTGATGTTCGGGAAGTTGTCATCCGTTTTGCGGGCGATATCCGCCAACTCAGTCTTAAGATGCTTGACAAGTTCATGACCGTCTACCGGTATGTCGGAGAGTTCCTGATACTCAGAAGCTAACTCGGTGTATTCATCCCAAGAGATGAGTTGTTGATTGGGATCACCGTATTTTTGCCCACCGACTACATAGCAATTAAACGTTTTGAGCTGTGCTTTTAACGCTATAAACCAAGCCGCCTCAAGGGAGAAGCGATTAACTTTTTCTTGTTCGCCTTCAGGAAATATCATGATATCCCAACCACTGGGTAACAGTTCAAACACATCGTCATGGATGTTGATAGACAGTTGCAGCTCTTTGGATGCGCTTTGATATTCAGAAAAGAGGCGATTGCCCAAGGCTAAGAACTGACGACACGACACATCGACCTCAATCGGTAATTGCTCAAAGATTTCGAACAACAACTTTCGTTTTTTGCCATAGGCATTCACGATATGAGGACGCTCATCATTGACAACGGAAGCCAAGTGCGAATCACAGGTGGTCAGAAGTTCATCCGGTGGCGTTGAAAAAGCCGCTTCGATTTTCTCCAGTCGAAGGCTTGCGTGTTGAATGTCGGCAGTCGATTGATAAGCATCCAGCACTTCCCGAAATTGAGAAATGAGCCCGTTAGCGCGATCTCGGGAATCAAATAGATCAGCCTGAAAGCTTTTCTTACCATCCTGCTCGATATCGCTGATCACTCGGGTTAGTAGATCTGCTAGATCGTCATACGCTTGCGCCAATTGGGTGTTCACCAGTACGACGGCTAAGGCGTGACGCTTGGTGGGTTTCATCTCACGCATGTCGCTTTCTGTAAAACGCGATGCTGATTAAATGCATTACTCACGTATTTCACAATGGCGTAAGGGATGTCTTCCGGTAACGGAACATAGTGCAAATGCTGCGTCACCTTGAGCATGATCAACAGAAAGGCTTGTGGCTGTAACTGCTTTGCATTCGACTTTGCAAAAGCAATGTCCGAGGCTGTGGGGTTGAAATTGATGTGAAGGGTTTTATCGGTGTATCGGTTCGACAACGTTGGAAATATTGTGTCTTGAATGAGCGGCATAACAAGCTTCTAAGATAAGTTTAAGTTTCTGAGGTGCTGGATCTTTTGGCGATCACATTGGCGGCGTTGTCATTGAATTTCTGGCCGGCCTCGATGTATTGCAACACGGTGCCTTCATGACGCCAGCGTCCTTGGCGCATAATCGATTTAATGCTCGCTCCGGCACTGCTTGCACTGGTCGCCATGCCTCGTCGAAGGCTGTGGCTGGAGATTCGTTCGGCTTCGGGTAACTGGATGGCTTTCGCCCAGCGTCGCAACAAATGATTCAATCCATCGATGGTCATAGGGTTTGCGCTCATCTGTTGCCAACGATTAATGCTGGGAAACAAATGTCCGGATTGTATTCCGCTGGCGCTTTGCCACGCTTCCAACGCGCGAACCGGACATATATCTGAATCAAGTTTCGGCACGGCGCAGTTTTGACCTTCACCTGTGGGATCTGTCTTAGAGCGAGGCAGAGTAATCCATAAGCCTTCTGACTCTGATTTGATATATTCGACCTGCATACCTATCAGTTCTCTACCGCGAAATGCCGCAAAAAAGCCCAGCGTGATCAAGGCGATATCGCGCTTCGAAGTCAAAGTATCCATCGGCAGCAAGTGGGCGACGAGCGATTCAATATCCGACAGGAGCAAAGGCGCGGCCTGTGCCTTCGGTTGGCCGTGCGTGTTTTGAATGCCTCGCAGCGTTTTGCTGACCAAAGGATGTTGGGTCGGATCGGGAAATCCCAAGTACTTGTGGAACTGGCGAATAGCCACGATGCGTCGTTGTAGGGTACGAGGTTTGAGGGTTTCAGCATGATCCTCGCAGTAACGAACCAAGGTTGTGGTATCAGTCGGCAGTTTGCCACCCCAGCGCTCGAAATGTCGAATGTCACTGCGATAGGCCTCTCGGGTGTTATCTGCAGTGGCACGCTGAACATAGCTCAAGGATGCGGAATCGTTACGTAATGCCTGATCCCCGTCTAAATTCGTCAGATCCTTAGAATCCATCAAGATTACCCATTTCGTAGTGAAAACACGGATTAGTGTAGGGCATTTTTATCCTAACTCCTAATAAGTTAGCTTATTAGCAATTAGTATTCATAGGCCTACCTTTCTTTAAATACCATCATATTACGTTATAATACGAGATACATTATACGAAATGAAATAATCGCTATGGCCACTTCTAAGAAAAATCGAACCATCCAAGTCCAAGGTGCAGATATCACGATCACCAGCAAGCATGATGAGGACTACATATCCCTGACTGATATGGTCAAAAACTTCGATGGCGGCAACGCTCTGATTGAACAGTGGCTAAAGAACAAAGACACCGTGCTATTTTTGGGTATTTGGGAACAATTGAATAACCCCGAGTTTAATTCCCTCGAATTCGAGGGAATTAAAAATGAAGCCGGTCGGAATAGCTTCTACTTGTCGGCGAAGAAGTGGGTAGCAACCACATCTGCCATAGGTCTCAGTGCCAAAGCTGGCCGATACGGCGGCACCTATGCACACAAAGACATCGCCTTTGAATTTGGCTCTTGGCTGAGCCCTGAATTCAAGCTGTACTTGATTAAAGAATTCCAGCGCTTGAAAGAAGACGAACATCGTCGCCTCACTCATCCTTGGAATGTGCATCGCACCCTCGCAAAAGTAAATTATCGACTCCACACGGACGCCATACAAAGCGTCATCGTCCCGCCGACCGTCTCAAAGCAGCAATTGTCCATCATTTATGCCAGTGAGGCAGATCTACTAAACGTTGCGGTCTTCGGTCAGACAGCAAAGGAGTGGCGAGAGCGTAACCCCGACAAAGACGGCAATATGCGAGATCACGCCACCATTGAACAACTCTTGGTTTTAGCCAACCTTGAAAGTATGAACGCCGAATTGATCCATTTGGGTCAGGATCAATCCATGCGACTCGAAAGACTCAACACCATGGCCATTCGTCAACTCGGCGTGTTGATGAACCAAACACAACAATTGATTGATAGCGATTCGGGAGAATAACCATGGCACGCCCTGGAGTCAGTTATTTGGATGTCGCACAAGCCGCCAATGCCATTCAGGCAGCGAATGAATATCCTTCTATTGATCGCGTAAGGCAAAAATTGGGAACCGGCAGCAGTACAACCATTGCTGCTCACTTAAAGAAGTGGAAGGCTGAATACATGCCATCGGCAATTGATGCGCCCAAAACTACCTTGCCCATGCCACTCTTGACGCAATTGCAATCGTTTTGGGATGAGCTACGCCAGTCAGCACAACAGGAATTTGAAACCCAAGCAACAGCGTATAAAAAGGAAATTACTACTTTAAAAGAAACGCTGTCATCAAAGACGGCTGCACTTGAGGATGCGGAAAAAGCAAGCGAGCAGGCGGCGCAAGTCATTGAAGCGCAAACCAAATCGCTCGACGAAATGCGTCAATCTCTTGAGCAGAAAGAACAGGAACTATCATCTCAGAGCACAAAACTCATCAACCAAGAAACTGAGATACATAGTAAATCTGACACGATTGCCGCATTACAGGAACAACTTAAAAACGTCACCAGCTGCCTAGAGCACTTCCATGAAGCAGCTCGAAAACAAAGAGACGACGATGCCTTGAAGCACGCAAGCCAGGTGAATCGACTGGAACAAACCATCCAAGACTTAAAACAGCGCAAAGAAACGGATCGAGAAAAAATCCAGCAACTACTGACCAATGACGATCTCAGCAAGTTTCGACTTGAGAAACTTGAGCAGGAAACAAGCCAAACGAAATCCCAGCTCATGGCCAAAGTCGAGGAGGCTGCGACATTTAAAGCCAAACTTGAAGAAAGCATACAGTTGAACAAGACACTTGAAGCCCAGATCGAGAAAATCAGTAGATCTTATTCAGACATTCAAAAGCAGCAAAATGAACTTGGCATCGAGTTCAGCGACTTAAAACGTGATAATCAGCAAGTGGTTGACGAGTTAGGCCTCAAAAAAGAGGAAATTGAAAAGTTAGCTGAAAATCGAGATCAATTGGCCCGAGAGATTGGCATACTGTCACGGCAATTGGATGAATTTCATTCAAAATGAGGTGAACCAGAAAATAATATTTCGTATTTTCCATTTTAAATCAGTAGGTTACAAGGTTCTTGGTCGTATGATCCAGAATCCCGGCGACACCTCACGCTACTTTAGTCCGGAAAACCGGAATTACCCCCACAATTTACGATGCGTCTCTGCCGTTCCAGCGCCTTGTTGATCAAAAAACGTACAGATAATCCCGATCTATCTGCATGAAATTTGCTGGAAGCCCTTGAACAAGGATTGCCGTTGTCCAAACACGTCCAGCGAACGGCATTGCAATGGGTAGTCGCACCCAAGCTGATTGAGGAATTAAAGGTCAAACGATATTGGGCTAATCGTTCTTCAGTGGGGTTATATGATTTACCTGGAACTCGTGTGATTAGTGCTGAAGTAATGAGCTCAATCCGCCAACGTATTCGAGCCCGTCGGCCAGCCAGTCCGTATAAATAATTATTGCAGGGTTCTGAGTTGAAACACTGTCCAGCGGGGCACAGGAAACGACTTTGCTATGTCTGATTGAGGATCTTTGGTCAGTCAGTTGCCATAAATAATTAATGACTTGATTAAGTGACTGACCATAAATAATTAACCACGGTGAGTTAAAAACAGGTTCTGGGTAGACGGATGTTTGAGGGTCGGCCAAAGCGGGGCACTGAGTACCATATCCCTATGTCCAATAATGTTTATTATTGGACATAGCAAAAGCAGTAGTTTCTAACCGATCCTCAGCTTTTTGATTATTGGATAAACTTGGCTGCCGCATCAAATATCTGATAACGGAAAACCAGCTTTTTTTCAACGCCCAAATGGTGCCGCTTTAGGAGTCAGGTCAGCTGTCCGTTTATTTCCCAGTACAACCACCCTTTTACTCTGAATCATCTTTTGGAGCTGAGGATGCGGGAGCGTTTGTGACCGGCTTTGAAGGATGAAAGGCCGTTCAACATGACCGCGCCCGAAGACTAGGATCCAGCAACACTAGCCAGTGAGCCGCTGCTGTGCAATATTGCTACAGGTTAGCCGGTCAATTTTATTGTTTTTATAACAAACCTCCTCCCAGCGCAGTAACTGGCGGGGTTGGCTCATACCATTGATCTGGCGATTGGACCAGTTCTGTAAGCGCTGTTCCTCTTCACCATCCAGCCAGTCGATAAAGGCCACTGGAACCTGTCCCCATCGCTGATCCGGTACTGGCACAACCAGTGCCTGCCTGACCCAGGGGCTCTGACACAGGATCGCTTCAATGGTTTCAGGCTGCAGATTTTCACCGCCGCAAACAAACATATTATTTATACGCCCGGTAATTTTTAAACACTGATCATCCCATTCCCCCAAGTCACCGGTTGCAAACCAGCCTTCCTCGTCGGTAAAGCTCATGACCCGGTCATTACCCCAGTATCCCAGGGCCAGCGCGTCACCTTTAATCAGGATTTGTCCGCGCTGATCAAATTTCAACTGCGTGTCCGCCAGCAACTGGCCTGAGGGTCACCCCCCCTGGTGGCGCACGGTGTATATCTGCGAGCTGAATTCCGTCATACCATAGCTGCTGAAACATTGCAGCCCCCTGGAATCCGCCTGCTGAATCAGTGTCGGACTAATGGCACTGCCGCCCAGCAGTAGCGTGGTCAGGCGGTGATTTTCAGAAATTCCGGATTCCGGCTGCGTCAACAACCGCAGCAGATCATACAGTTGGGCATTCACCAGCGAAGCGTGTGATACTTGATTTTTTCGCACGGCCTGTAGCCATGTTTCTCCTGGCGCTGGCAACACTAGACGAGCACCAGCCACCAGGCAACGGAAAGCAATGCCCACTCCGGCAACATGATAAAGCGGTAGCGACAACAGCCATGCGTGATCCGGCGATAACGGAATCAATGACCGGGATCCCTTCGCACTGGCAAGATGATTTTTCAGCCCATGAACAACATACTTCGGCTGACCGGATGAGCCACTGGTCTGGATTAAGTCCATCGGTGAGTCAGCATCGATAGCACTGCCAGCAGGTATTCCCTGCACTTGCATTAAGTTATGCGTTGACAGTAAGCCTGATTCCGGCAAACCGTTAATTTCAGCCAGCAAGCGAAAACGGTCGGCGAATTCCGGATACGTATCTGTCCACAGCCAGTCAGGCTGCAACCGATTCAATTGCGCTTCCAGCACCGATCTTTGCCACCGGGGATTGAGCGGTGCCCAGATACTTCCCATACGCCAGCAGGCCGCCGCCAGAACAATTAAATCTAAACTGTTATGAGCCAGTGTAGCAATAACCTGGCCCGGTCGAACGCCCTGATCAGACAAACGCAAGACCTGGGAGGCGACCGCCAGATGCAATTCCAGAAAACTGATTTGCTTTTCGCCACACTCAAACCCAATAGTCTGCGGTCTGATTTCAGCCTGCAGCAGCAGCGGACATTTTATGGTATTGCCGCTCATCAGCTAATACGCCATACCGGCTCCCCGGCCGTTGCGATCAGATCTTCTGAAGCGATGGACTGAAATGCGTCCAGGGTGTCCAGCCCATGTATTTCATCAGGTGACCAGAATTGCGCCAGGCTATCCAGAAATGCCAGTCCGGCAGGTGACTCATAACTGGCACTGATAATTATCCGCATCTCCCGTTGTCTGGCGATATTCAACCAGTCATTGCAACGCTTTCCCAGCAGACTGGGTTTGCAAACCAGAGCCACCGGCAACCGGTTTTTAGCGCCAGAGTGGACGGTGAGCTGTTCAGCCATGGTGATAAACTGCAATGGCTGAATCTGTTTATCCTGCAGCGTTTCATCAAAGGCCACAGGCCATTCTTTCGCTAGCAACAGGCTTTCGCGCCAGTTCCGACAGGGTTCCTCTATAAACTCTAAGGGTATATTCCGGCAGGAAGACAGGAACTGGCTGGCTTGATCAAGAGTCCAGCCGCAGTTGGCATCCAGTCGCAAATGTACATCAGGATAGTTACGGGCAAACCTGTTCACTCTGGTAATATCCGCCCGGACTCCGCGATTTGAAACATCCCTGGCAACTTTTATTTTTACTGTCGCACCCGCCGGGTAGCTTGCTTCAGGCTGTGATACATCAACCGATGGTTTAATCAGTCTGGCGCTTTTTGAGTGTATCGCCGCTGGCAACCCGTTTAGAAGCCTGGCCAGGGTTTGCCGCATACTGAACTCAGCCTGATCCTGGCCATATTGTTGGACTGCCTCCACCTTGAAACACCGGGTTAGCCGAATCATTTCCAAGGCGAACTGAACACTGGGACTTTCCGACAGAGTGATGGCGGATGGACAGGAAGGCTCGTCCCTGTCAAATAACCTGCGAATAATTTTTTTAACTTCCGTCACCGCCTGGGCCAGCGTTTCCTTACTGAATCCAGGCAGGGGAGCAATCTCGCCCAATGCATACTGCCCATCGTTGAACTGCAGTAACAACCAGCCTATTTCACGCTGGCTCAGTACATCAGGGACTATCTTGCTTTCTGCTGCCAGCCCTGTCGCCACCGACAAATCACTGCTGCTTTCATCCTGAGGCCCGGATTGAAGCAACAGTGGCGTTTTAAGCGGCAGGGCCACCCGCCATAAACTGGCGCTCTTAATAGCAGGTAGCCCGGTATGGTTATCCGAATGATTCCAGCCGCCCCCGTCTGCTGAAGGCACTGCGGTTGAAAAACCGGGTTCAGACATCAGAAACTGTCCTCATTTTCAGGTCAGGGATTACGGATAAACCGGTTGAAATCAGGGGGGCGTTTTTCCAGAAACGAGTTCCGTCCCTCCTGCCCTTCTTCTGTCATATAAAACAGCATGGTGGCATTGCCAGCCAGTTCCTGTAGCCCCTGCTGACCATCGCAGTCGGCATTCAGTGCGGCTTTCAGGCAGCGCAGTGCCATGGGCGAATTGCGCAGTATTTCCCGACACCATTGAACGGTTTCCCTTTCCAGGTCTGCCAGTGGTACCACCTTATTGACCAGCCCCATGTCCAACGCCTGCTGCGCATCGTACTGACGACACAGGAACCAGATTTCACGAGCTTTTTTCTGCCCGACAATACGTGCCATATAACTGGCCCCAAAGCCCCCGTCAAAGGACCCGACTTTTGGCCCAGTTTGCCCAAACCGGGCATTATCCGCAGCAATGGTCAGGTCGCATACCAGGTGCAGAACATGCCCCCCACCGATTGCATACCCCGCAACCATCGCGATGACAGGTTTAGGGCAGGTGCGAATCTGTCGCTGAAAATCCAGCACGTTAAGATGGTGTACCCCTTGGTCGTCCTGATATCCGCCATAGTCTCCCCGGACCCGCTGATCGCCTCCGGCACAAAACGCCAGCTCGCCTGCACCGGTAAGAATGATCACACCGACCCTGGAATCCATCCGCGCATCCAGCAGGGCTTCCTGCATTTCCTGCACCGTGCGGGGGGTAAAGGCGTTACGTACTTCTGGCCGGTTAATGGTAATTTTGGCGATACCTTCCGCTTTGTGGTAGAGGATTTCCTGAAACCGGCTGTTGGCAAGCTGCCACTCCACCTCATCGGTTTTTAGTTCTTTAGGCTCAAACAAATCGGGGCTCCTGAAAATAATTCTGATCTGAATCCGTGACTCCATAGCGGCGCAGTGCGCAAGCCATTGATTCCTCGCTTCCCACCAAAAATTGGGGTGAACCTGTGGGTGCCCTGCAATTTTTGAAAAACAAATAGAAATCAAGCTCTCACACCCTGCATCCACTTTATCCACTTTGGAGTCACGAATTCAGGTCTGTCTGATAGTTGACTGCGATAACTTCCGGCAGATCGGTATAAAGCAGGACAATAATCGCAGCGAGTAAATCTAAGAAGCCTAGTCACAGATGTCCCCTACTTTCGTTTATTTACCTAAACCTGAATCCGTGACTTCAGAGTAACAGCGCGCCCAGCGCATCCCGAATATTGCCCAGTTCATCAAAGGCCCCATTTTCAGGCACCTGAATTTCAATCACAGTCAACCCTGGAATAGTCAGCGCAGTCTGGTAGCAGTTTGTTAAATCGGCTACGGAAACAGGCGCTTCATAACGCACCCCAAAACCGTCGCAAAGAGCCCGGAAAGACAATCCATGGGGCGTTTGAAACCAGCGGCAGCGAACATTCTCCGGGACCGGTAAAAAACGAAAAATATTGCCGCCATTATTATTAATCGCCACAACGATACATGGCTGGCAGTTATCACCCTGAAGCTCTCCTGACAGGGCCAGAGAATTAATATCATGGAGCAACGAGAGGTCTCCCACTATCAGTGTGGTCACCCCGGAGCTGGCCCTGGCAATCCCGCAGGTATGCGCCAGCACCCCGTCTATGCCACTGGCACCACGCTGACTGAACCAATGTATCTGTGACCGCTGCGTCAACATATCCATTAACCGGACCGGCATGCTGTTACCCAAAAAACACTGACTGGCCGAAGGCAACAGCCTTGCCAAATGCCAACAGACACTGACTTCTGTCAGATTTTCCGCCTGCCTGAAATAACCGGTTAACGTCTCATGGCATCCCGATTCCAGTTGATTAAGATCTTCAAGCCAGGGCTGCCAAGGCGATGCCCCCGAATTGCCAGCAAGCATGCCCGCAGAAAAACGCTCCGCCATTGTTTTCACGGAAGCTTTGAACCAGCGGGATACCCGGTGATCCGGGTCCGGACAGTATTCTGTGTCCGCCACACACCAGTGTTCCTCCGGCGCCTGCTGCTGTATCCATTGTTGCAGGCGTTTGCTGGTCAGGTGGCCACCAAACTGAACAAGCAGTTCAGCCTGACTGAAAATGTTCACTGCTTTTTCAGAACGTAGCCAGAAATCATAATATCCATAAACGGGAGTGACAGCCCCTGAGCCAGACGAGCCAGTGTCCAAATCCGGCTGCATACGGCAATGGGCCTGAATGTCTGCCAGCAGTGGCCAGCCCAGTTGAATTGCCAGCCTCGCAACGGCAGCACCTTCTGCAGGGGTAAGCTGACCTGCCAGCAGAATTCCCCGGCAGCCTTGCCACTGGGTCCAGTCACCGTCCGCAAACAGTGCTTTGGTGTCGCCCAATGAATCACAGGCCCTTTCCGGCGGACAGGAAAGGGCCAGCCAGGTTTTGGTGCTGTTCAGCCACTCCGGAGGAAGACCCTGGCAGTCTTGCAAGGGCGGCAGCCCCTCTTCGTGATCGTGTTCCGGGTACAACGGTTCCCGAAAGGCACAGTTGATATGTACCGGCCCCCGGAGTTCCGGAAAACAACAGGTGTCGGTTTTTTCCAGTAACAGTACAGGGTCAAAGCCTTTTGCTGGTGCGTCCAGGTAGCAATTGCGTACCGTAAAATGACTGAAAATACCAGGTTGCACTATCGCCTGGTTGGCGCCGCAGTTAATCAGCTCTGGCGGACGGTCAGCAGTGAGCAGGATCAGGGGAAGTTGCGCTTGCCGGGCTTCCACCACAGCAGGCAGCAAATTGGCCACCGCAGAACCAGAAGTAGTAACCACGGCGGCTGGCTGGTTTAGCCTTTGTGCCAGACCCAGCGCAAAAAATCCAGCGCCTCTTTCATCGAAATGGCTATAGCAGGTCACCTGTGGATGCTGGGTAATCGCCAGGATCAAGGGGGCCGATCTCGATCCTGGGGCAATCACGTACCGGGTAACGCCCAGCCGCACCAGCTCTTCAATCAGACACTGGGCAGCCCAGAAATTCCAGACTGACTTCATAAGCATGGCACCGAATCGTCCGGGTCGAACAGTGCCAGCACCGAGGCAATTTTGCTTTCCAGTTCCAGCCATTCTGCGATTGGTTCAGAACCTGCCACTATGCCGGCACCGGCATAGAAATCAATGGTTTCAGACTGGATCAGGGCACTGCGGATAGCAACAGAAAACTCCGTTTCATCCGCGCTCATATAACCTATGGCGCCCGCATACCAGCCCCTTTGAAATGGTTCATGCTCCGCAATAAAACGAAGGGCCAGGTCTTTCGGGGCACCACCTATCGCAGGGGTGGGATGCAGGGCGTTGAGTATCCCCTCATCCTGAATTTCCGGATGCAAATAACCGGTCATCGATTTTCGTAAATGCTGAATATGCTTCAACTCCACCACATCGGCAAAAGGATTGACCTGAGTCGTCTCACACAGTGACATAAGCTGTCTCTCGATATAATCCTGAACTAAAAAATTCTCCCGGTGAATCTTTATATCAGAGCGTAGCTCGCTGACACCTGCGCCACCGCCCAGCGGACAGTTCCGAACCGTTCCGGCCAGGGCTTCTGTTGTTATCTCACGACTGCGACGCTGATATAAACGTTCGGGCGTACACCCCAGAAAACTGCTGTCTGGAGCCAGTTGCATCAGAAAAGGAATCGTACGGTGCTCCGCCTGATGCCAGCGTTTCAGTAAAGCAAACGCACTAACCGGACGTGGCAGCGCAAACCGCGACTGGCGCGCCAGTACCACCTTTGGACAGGAGATTAGCGATTCAGGATGCAATACTTTATCCACCAGCTCCGACCAATGAGGTAATTCAGGCAGGTCCCGACGGCAGTGAAGTGCTGGCAGATCACTGCGTTGAGCCCGCTGTTCCGGTGACATAAACTCCCCGCCAGTCAGGCCAGCGATACCTGTCAACGTGCCGCCCGAAGAACTTTTACTGACTTTATTGGGTCCCTGATGTGCCAGAAACCGTACCCGGAATATATTGACTCCGCGTCTGATCAGTGCCTGTTCAGGCAGGAACAAAAAGGTTTCCTCGCCTCGGAAGAAACCTCATGGGTGCCAGGGAAAGGGACACCACCGACCAGAATGGGCTGACAATCCGTTTCCCGAAAACGCTGAATAAACGCCTGTGCAGACATTAGTGAAGTAAACCGCTCGGTGGCACCCGCCGCCGCAATTTCAAGTTCGCCATCCCGACTGCACCAGTAAAACCGGGGGTAAGATTGCTGAGCCTGCAGCCAGTCCAGCAGCCCGATGTGTGTATCCCTGATAAATTCTATCTCCTGACGATATCCGAAGGAGAGAACGACTGATTTGTGCCTTAATGGCGCCTGCAACAATGCAATCAAATCCAAGCCCTGTTTTTATTGTTCAGCCGTCAGTATTGCACGGCTTTCGAAAAGCGTAATTTGTTTATTGTCAGCAATTTTATGTTTTTTACCTGAATCCGTGACTCCATAGCGGCGGGTGCGCAAGCCATTGATTCCTCTTTGCTTGCCAAAAATTGGGGTGAACCTATGGGTGCACCTGCAATTTTTGAAAAACAAATAGAAATCAAGCTCTTATACCCTGCATCCACTGAAGGAGTCTATGACGTTGGCAATGGTTTGAATAATTTACCTGGCTATAGGATCGACTGGTAATCTTACTTCCGTCAGCTTGGTGGACTGTGGTTTCAAGAAACGAGTTTGTAATGACAAGGAATGCCTGGTTCCTGTCACTTCGAACACAGATGGGTCTAATTCACTGAGAGTTGGCAAATTTCGCCAATATTTGCCATAATTTGGGCATATTTAGGCATATGCGAGCGACTATCATCATGGCAACAATGAACATTTCACTACCAGAAGGTATGAAAGCCTGGGTTGAAGAGCAAGCTCATTCAGCCTTTTACAGTAACTCCAGCGACTATATCCGAGACTTAATCAGACGTGATCAGCAAAATAGATTGGCTCGATTTCAATCCTTGGTAACCGAAGGGGTTGAAAGTGGTACGGGTCATCGGTCGATGGCTGAGCTCAAGCTAGAAGCAAGGAAAATGCTTGAAGAGTGAGATATTTCTTAAGCAATAAAGCTGAAGAAGACATAATCCGTATTTTCTTGGATGGTGTGTGCACATTCGGTGAAATACAGGCCGAAAAATACCACGATGAGCTTGAGAAGGTATTTATATTCCTGGTAGAAAACCCCTTGGCTAATAGAGAACACGATGAATTCACGCCACCAGTCCGAATTCATCCGCATCAATCCCATCTGATTGTCTACAACATAAAAGATCAGGAAAACCTGTTTGTAATCAGGGTGCTGCATAAACATGAAGACTGGCGAAATAAATCCATATAACAATGGTTATTAGACCACTCGCTTCGCTTGTCGCACTAACGCCTTGCTCATTTGCGCAGCGGTTGTAGTGGATTTTTGTGCAACAATGAGCGCAGCGAATGGACAAAAAGGGGTGTAGACCGCTACGTCAAATGGAGCAATTTGTTAGATTTATACGCTATTTATCTGTAAAAATAATAGAGCCGTTTTTCCTTACAACTACGTATTTTCCGAACCAATGCCAGCGTAAACTTATTTCAACTTCATAGTTGATCGTTGAGTCTTCTGACTTGTGTTGAAAAATATGATGTGAGCCACCTATAGACCATTTAGATGAAACGCACTGTTTGTTGAGAAATACTTTTTCCCGACCACTCCAGTATCCATTTGCAATTTGCAACTCATTTCCTTCGTCTAGCACAGTTATCATTTCATCTCCTAAAATCTAACAGTTTTTTCTATATCACCTGACAAAATATCCAGAAGACGCTTTTTCCTGAGCAATTTAATACCACCCTGTCTCCTCAGTCCCCATCAAACTTAGCACACAGCCATTTCCTGTCAATTTCACCCACCGGATATTCCGTCACGCCCGCCTTCGTCTTCAAAGCACAGTTCGTTGGAGCCTTCGGCTTTGTGCGATTGCGTTTTCAAAACCGTGCGGGTTTTGTTTGCGGAGTGACATTGGCTGCGTGGAATGCACGCCCGGTAATCATCGGTTGGTCGGGGTCGCCTTCGAGGAAGGAGACGATTACTTCGTGGCCGATGCGCGGTAAGGCAAACATACCGTAACCGGTTCCGGCCCAGCCCTGGGAGACGCGCACCCAGCAACTGGATTTGTCGTCTTCTTTGCCTTCACGATCCCACCGGAACTGTACTTTGACGCGGCCAAATTCATCACAGAATATTTCTTCACCGGCTGGGCCGGTCACGGTGGCGATCTGCGGGCCGTGTACC
>JARRJP010000005.1:0-53600 GCA_037389025.1 Reinekea sp.
TCCACCGACAGATGTGTCTACAGTTGTTGGTCGTGTAGATTAGTCGTTCAAGCAGAATTCTAAGGATAATCACCCACAGTTACCCCTGAAGAGCCAAAAATAAAGATTGGTGATTGTCTTATAATACCTCTGCACGACGATTATTTTACTTTAGGGGTAATGACATCTAGTTATGAAATGCAGTTCTTTAAATATTTTTTTACAAATGACAACTTTCCTGATGATATATGGAGATACGAAAAGCTATATAGACTTAAGGTTTCAACTACGGATATTGCCAGAAGTAATTGGATTTATAGTGGTAATATTGAAGTTCCTGATCATGAGAAAATCCCTGGAAAATATGTAATTTGTCCAGTTGGAACGGACGAAGCAACCTGCCATCAGGGAAACCATTCTCATAGCATTGACAAAAGTGCTTGCTCTGGCCTCGAAGTGTACGCTATGTGGTCCGCAGGCCACCTACGTGAATGTTTAGATAGTGATAGGCAAGGAAAAGTAAGTGTTTTTAATAAATCATTGAGAGAAAGATCAAATCTTCCACTATAATGTTACCGCCCAAACTCCCATCGTACGTTTCCCCAAATTATCCATCATAACATTTGGCAAGATTTAGCCTGTTTTCCCGCACTCTCATCATAACCATTTTCAAGTCAGCTATTTTAATATCGTACCTTTTACCAAACCGCATCGAACACTCAGCCAATTTCACATCATAGGCTCAACCTATTTCTGATCGAACCGAGGTGGCGACGACCTTGGTTAACTATTTTTCTGAACCATCGTCCTTCTTGTTTTGTTCGGTTGTTTTTTGGGAAATGACACTTTTCATTTTTCTGTTCGTTAGTAACACCGATGATTATTTCGGTTCTATTTCCCATACCCCAAAAACAAAAAAATAGATGTAAAAGGGTAATAGGAATGTAAATGCATAAGTGCATCCCGCTCAACGTCAGTTTTGCATTAGTAATCCTCACAAAGTAGCTTTGGGTCAAGATCAGGCACGTGGCTTCCACGCTTCGACCAAGCTGCCATAGCATAGGTTACGGCACAGTCGCAGCTTACCTGTGCATTGCGCAGTATGACCTCAATCGCCCCCTCATCACAGGTGTTGATACCGAGTTTGACGATCTCCAGTTCCCGCTGAATAAACTGTTCCAGATCATAATCGTTCAGCGGTAATGCTCTAATGAATCGATTTCAAATGAATCAATCATTGCTAACCTCAAATCTTAAGCCTGAATCCGTTGCTTCTTCGGTGTATGCAGGGTGTAATAACTTGATTTCTATTTGTTTTTCAAAAATTGCAGGCGTACCTATAGGTTTACCCCAATTTTTGGGAAGCAAAGAGGAATCAATGGCTTGCGCACTGCGCTGCGACGGAGTCACGGATTCAGGTAGGTATTATACGGAAAAACGGCGGCCCACTCTTCGAGAAGCCCTCCAGAAGTCCATCGCTTCGTTCCAGTTCTTGACAAGGGAGGGGCCATTGCCTTCGAGCTGCGCCTCACGGTGAACATCTTGAGGGGTTTTCTTAATACAGGTTTTATTCAAGACACTACTCTTGGCTACGTTTTTCATGCTGTGCAGTGATCAGCGGTTTCTTAAATCTTCTTGGCTTTACTTAACTTTGTGTGTTTTTTTCGATCAACTTCTTACTTTTTCTGTTGGTAACCATCCGCTTCGGTAAAAATTCTGTACCACTTGACTTTAGCCGTGATTTTTTGGTTTCCAGTGCTTTACTATTACCTGAATCCACCTGAAGTCACGGATTCAGGTATAAATCAGGCATTGAGTCAGCCAGAATAACAGTTGCTTTTTATGATCAATAAACAAACTTTAAAAAGATAAGGTAACAGATGGACTATCAATACGAATATCAACATACTGCCCATCGTATATTGGAGCGCCTGCAGCGTAAAAAGTGGTCAAAGGCTAAAATTGAAGAGTTTGATCGTCGGCTTGATGAGCACTTTCCCCATCTTTTCAAACTATTGATTGAGTTGTACGGCCATCATTACGATACCATCTATTATATAGAACGCCTGATTCAAGCTCTGGCTGATGCTTTCAATGCTATTGCGCAAAGAACGGATGATCTGAACTGGTATGAATCCGAGCAAACCGTTGGCATGGCGGTCTATGTTGATCAGTTCAGCGATGATCTGAAAACACTGGGAACGCGTATTGACTATCTCAAATCGCTTGGTGTGAATTATCTGCACCTGATGCCGCTGTATAAATCACCTCCTGGAAATAGTGATGGTGGTTATGCAGTGTCGGACTATCGTGAGGTGAACCCAAAGCTGGGTACAACGGCCGATCTGAAAGCACTTGCGGATAAATTGCATACCCATGGTATTCGCATGGTGTTGGATTTTGTTTTTAACCATACCTCGAATGAACATGAGTGGGCTCAACAAGCAGAAGCTGGTGATAAGCGTTTTCAGGAGTTTTATTACCTGTTTGAGCAAAAAGAGCAGGTAGATCAGTTAAATACCACAGTCCGTGAAATTTTTCCCCAAAGTCGCCGTGGTAGTTTTACCTACAATGAAAAAATGCAATGCTGGGTGTGGACGACCTTTAACTCTTTTCAGTGGGATTTGAATTATTCCAACCCGGATGTGTTCGTATCCATTACAGAGGAAATGCTGTTTCTGGCATCATTGGGTTGCGATGTATTGCGTTTGGATGCTTTGGCATTTATCTGGAAAGAATTTGGCACTACCTGTGAGAACCTGCCCAAAGCCCATTCTTTGATTAAAGCCTTTACAGCCTGCCTGAATATTGCAGCACCGCATGTCATGTTTAAGTCTGAGGCGATCGTTCATCCAGATGAGGTGAATAAGTACATTTCGGAACAAGAGTGCAAGTTGTCTTATAACCCCCTGATGATGGCGTTGATGTGGGAGGCGCTGGCGACCCGTGAAACCCGGTTATTATCCGCGTCATTACAAAAAAGTTTTCAGATTCCACAGAGTACAACCTGGGTGAATTACTTACGCTGCCATGATGATATCGGTTGGACCTGGGATGATGATATTGCCGCCAGGATGGGGATTAATGGTTATGATCACCGCCTCTTCCTGAACCGTTTTTATACCGGCCAGTTTGAGGGGAGTTTTGCCAGTGGCGTCGCGTTTCAGGAAAATCCGAGCAATGGTGATTGTCGTGTCTGTGGCTCGTTGGCTTCTCTGGCCGGTATTGAAAAAGCACTGGCGCAGAATAATGAATTGGAACTGCATCTGGCATTGAGTCGGATCAATATGATGAATGCCGTGAATCTGGCCATGCCGGGTATTCCGTTGTTGTATCAGGGTGACGACCTGGGTGTTTTGAATGATTTTGCCTACCTGAATGATCCGAATAAAGCTGATGATGCCCGCTGGGTAAATCGTAAGCATTTAACTCCGGACGACTTTAAACGAGCACAGGATTTGACTACCGCGCAAGGGCGGATCGCTACTGAGCTGTCACGCTTGATCCACCTGCGTAAATCCAGAGCTCTGTTCTCAAATGGACAGGTTTACGTCTTTAATCCGCCGAACAAGCATTGCCTGTCCATCATTCGTTATAATGGACATGGTGCGGTATGGATTCTGGCAAACTTCAGCGAGCATCATCTCCAGGTCGACTTGCCTTATGGGGATGTGGCGGGTAAAGAAAACTGGACGGACATACTCTCTGACAAGGCACTGGCTGAACATGTCATGCTGGAGCCTTATCAGTGTTGCTGGTTTGCTGAGGGTTGACAGGACCTGAATCCGAGACTCCATCGTGATGCAGTGTGCAAGCCGCTGATCCCTCTTTGCTTGCCAAAAATTGCAGGGACCCTATGGGTGCCTTGCGATTTTTGAAAAACAAATACCAACCAAGTGCTGACACCCTATACCCACTTTGAAGTGACGGGTTCAGTTTCACTTTCTTATAATCTCGATTGACCGCTTGGTCAAAAACTATTGGTGATTTTCACCCGTCGTGATAGCCTTAATCACCGGTTTGCGTCTTTCTCTGCTTCACACTGAAGGGCGCCCTTCACTTAACCGGAGCACAGTATGCACGTAGAAAATGAAATCAAGTTAGGCTTCAAGGACGTTATGATTCGACCCAAACGGTCTACCTTGAAGTCCCGATCCCAGGTCTCTCTGGAACGCACCTATACCTTCCGCAACAGTCAGCGCACCTGGACAGGCGTGCCGATTATTGCCGCCAATATGGATACGGTTGGCACCTTTGAAGCCGCTCTTGTTTTGGCTGAGTTTAAAATGCTGACTGCTATCCATAAACATTACAGCGTTGACGAATGGCAGGATTTTTTGACTCAAATCGATGGCTCGATTCTGCCGCACATCATGGTTTCCACCGGTACTTCTGAGATGGACTATGAGAAAACCAAGCAGATTCTGGCGCTGAACAGCGGCCTTGAGTTTGTCTGTATTGATGTCGCCAATGGATACTCTGAACACTTCGTCGAGTTTTTACGCCGTTTTCGTGACGATCATCCGACGATCAATATTGTTGCCGGTAATGTGGTGACCGGTGAAATGGCTGAAGAATTGCTGCTTTCTGGCGCGGATATTGTCAAGGTGGGTATCGGCCCTGGTTCGGTCTGTACTACGCGGGTAAAAACCGGTGTTGGTTATCCGCAGGTGTCCGCAACGATTGAATGTGCGGATGCGGCGCATGGTTTAAATGGCCATGTTGTCTCTGATGGTGGTTGTACCTGCCCGGGCGATGTGTCTAAAGCCTTTGGTGCTGGTGCGGATTTTGTGATGCTGGGCGGAATGCTTGCCGGTCATGATGAAAGCGGTGGTGAACTGGTGGAGGAAAACGGTAAGCAGTATCGGCTGTTTTATGGGATGAGTTCGGATACTGCGATGAATAAATACCATGGTGGGGTTGCCAATTATCGCGCCAGCGAAGGTAAAACCGTTCGGGTGCCATACCGAGGATCATTGGCTGACACGGTGAAAGATATTCAGGGTGGTGTTCGTTCAACCTGTACTTATGTTGGTGCGGCAGCATTGAAAGAATTAAGTAAGCGAACGACTTTTATTCGGGTTCAGGAACAGGAAAATCAGGTTTTTACCGGGTAACCTGCGTAGCTGAAAAGGGTTTGAAACAGGCTGCTTATGCAGCCTTTTTTTCTGCGCTGGTGCGTTCTTCTATACCGGGCTCGTTCCCACCGGCCAGCATGGAAATGAGTTCGAACCTTTGATCAGAGTGCAACCTCGACGGGTTTATTCCTGCCGCTGACGAGCCGCCATTTCAATCGTATGGGCACCACCAATAACACGAGTTACAGTGGTAACCACACACAAAATAAAAAATAACCAGGCCAGTATTGGAAAATAATCTGGTGCCAAACACATCAGAATAAAAAACAAAATAGTTTCAGTACCTTCGGTAATGCCACTTAAATAGAAGAACCCCTTATTGGGATAAACCATCGACGACAAGTTTAATTTCTCAGCAAATATGGCAAAGGCGAGAAAGCTGGAGCCAGTCCCCATAAAGGAAAAAATAAGTGCTGCCGCTGGTAATGCGTTGCGGCTTGGATCCGCCAGGGCAAAACCAAAAATAAAGCCGGAATAAAAAATAAAGTCGAGCACAATGTCGAGGTAAGCACCACGCTCGGTTGCCCGACTTTGCCGGGCAATTGCGCCATCCAGCCCATCGAAAAGCCGGTTAATGCCTAGCAGTAGCAGAGCGAGTAGAGGCTTTTGCCATGCCAATACCGGAATCACCAGAATACCAAAACCAAAACCGGCCATCGTGACATGGTCTGCTTTTATATTGGCTTTAACCAGAGCCTTGGCTACGACGTTTAGTGGTGGTTTGATGAGCTGTACTGTCCAGCGGTCAAGCATGATTGATCGGCTCCAGGTGAATGGTTTGGCTCTTGGGTGGAATATCTGTACTGTCATGCGTAACCAGTACTGCCGGAATATTTTGCTCCGCAATGTGACTGAATACCCAGGGCCGGAACTGTTGCCTTAATGATGCATCGAGTTTGGAAAAGGGTTCATCCAGCAGTATCAGATCCGGTTCCGAAAGTAACGTTCGTAGCAGGCTGATTCGTGAACGCTGCCCGCCGGATAAGGTTGCAATATCCCGTTTTTCAAACCCAGTCAGTTCGGCTTCGTTCAACGCCTGTTCTATACGCCGTTGCTTTTCGATTCGGTTTAGCTGATCAGGTAAACCGAAAACCAGGTTTTGAAAAACATTCAGATGAGGGAACAGCAAGTCGTCCTGGAATAAAATGCCCACATTGCGTTTTTCTACCGGCAGTGAACGCAGATCGCAATCATTCAAAACAATATCGCCATAGCTGGTAAAGGCCGCCGTCAGAACGCCGGATATATCCGAAAGCAATGTCGATTTACCAGACCCGCTGGCACCGGTAAGCGCCAGAACAGCGCCAGCTTCAACGGTAACATTGAGTGTTTGAAACAGCGCCTGACCATTCAGTTGTAATTGATAATCTCGTAATTGAAAACTCATAATGTATTCACTGATGAGACATCGCTTTACGATGTCGGAATAACAGAATTGGAATAATGGTTGCGCTGGCAAATGCCAGTAATGGCAGTGTCTGTTGCCATAGTGCGATAACCGCCATCATGCGTCGATCACTGCCGGTGGCAATGGCAACGGCTTCGGTGGTAATGGTGCTGTACTTTCCTGCGCCAACGAACAATGTTGGTAAATACTGCGCGATGGAAACGGCAAATCCGGTTGCCAATGTATATAGAATAGGTCGCAGTAACATCGGCAATTTAATACGCCAGAATACTTTCCAGCGTTGGCCGATTAAGGTCAATCCCTGCCAACTGTAGCGCTCATCAAAACGCCGATACGGCCCGCTGAGGGTTAAAAAAACATAAGGGAATACAAAGACCAGATGCGACCAGAGTAGGGTAATAAATTGCGCATCCAACCCAAAGTGAATCAGCGCAATCTGAAATCCGAATATGAATGCAATTTGCGGAATCAATAGTGGCAGGTAGACCAGCCATTGTATCCGGGAAAGACTGACTCGTTTGCTTAAGCGGCTCAGTCGTAACTCATTTTCTAATGCAAGGATAACCAGAATCAATGCCAGCAGGCTGGAGAGTATCGCCAGCAGAAAAGTACACCAGAACGGTTCAGCCAATCGATCGTTGAGACGTACCCAGGCGCGCAGGCCAAAACTCTCAGGCAGTATATCCGGGTAACGCCAACGTTTGGTGATACTCCACAGAAGCGTGATGGTTAATGTGCCAATGTACGCAGTGCCAATGAATACAGAAACCACTCGTGCGCTGATGTCTGTGATCGACCAGTGCCGCTTGGGTCTTTTGATATGGCACAATCGGTAGTAATCCCAGCGCTGAATCGCCTGTTGCAAAAGAGACAGTCCGATCAATACGATCATTACAATACCGAGCAGCAGTGTTGCACCGGCAGCACCAACTGTTCTCTGAACCAGGTCAGGATCATTGAAGCGTTGCAGGATTAATACTGCCAGCGTCGGTGGCGTTGTTGGGCCAGCGATAATGGCAATATCAACAACGGTCAGCGAGTAAGCGACAACAGCGAAAAACGGTAACCGTATCTGCTGATAGAGTCGCGGAAAAATCAGATATCGCCAGGCGAACGCCTTACCGTGGCCTTGGCTGCGTACCAGCCATAAAGTCTGTGAAACCTTCAGTGAGGGCAGGACAGCCAGTGCCATAAACAAGAGAAATGGTGTTTCCTTTAAAACCATGACCAATATCAGACTGATACCAACAGGATCTTGAAAGGTTGTCCAGAAAGGAGGGGCTGGAAACATCCCGGTCAGCCCATTCATCAGCCGCAATAGCCAGCCACTGGGGGCAATCAGGAAACCAAAACCAATAGCAAAGGCCGCATGTGGAATAGACAACGCCGGTGACAGTGCGCGCTCGATACGATTAAACCACTGAGACGGGTAGGCCCCATGCAACAGGAACAAGGCGATCATTAACGAGAGTATTGAAGCGATCAATCCCGTCACTAATGTATTGGTAAGTGCACTGAAAAAACCAGGGTAGTGAACCAGCGCCTGCCACGGTTGCAAGGAAAACTGCGACTGACCAATTGCTGGCAGGTAGCCAAAAGCAGGTAACCAGGTGCCTAACAGACCAAAGAGAATCGGCACCATAAAAACCGCCGTGGTCAGTGGCGGAATCAATGGCCAGAAAATAGTTCGCAGTGTTGCAGGCATGTTCGGATTGGAGGCACCCGCAGGTGCCTTTTTATTCACTACTGACCGTAACGCTTCAGCCATTCGGCTTCCAGAGCCTCGACCCAGCTTGCATGAGGTTCAAGCAGTACATTTGCCAATTCCTCATTGGAGAGTGTTGCGACACCTTTAGGCAGGTCATCGAAGCGTGCGCGATCTTGCGCGGACAGTTTGTCCATCGCCAGTACCGTCGGGTCACCCCAGATATCGGTGTTGGCTTTACGAGCCTGGGCTTCCGGTGACATCAAGAAATTAGCGAAAACCATCGCCCCTTCAACACTGCTGCTGTTGTATGGAATGGCAACAAAATGGGTGTTGGCAATCGTGCCGGATGCATGAATATGGGTGCGAACGGTATCCGGCAATTCACCGGTTGCGATCGCATTACTGGCTGCGAAAGGATTAAAACTTAATGAAATGGCAATTTCACCGTCGTTCAACAGCTGTGTCATGCGTGGCGCACCATCGGTAAAAACTTTTCCTTTTTGCCACATCAGTGGATGCAGTTCATCAAGGTAGATCCATAGTGGTTTGGTGATTTTATCGAAATCTGCATCCTGGACTGGCTTGTATAACGCGTCACGGTCATCAGTCAGTTCCAGCAGAATCTGCTTGATAAAGGTTGTACCATGAAATGCCGGTGGTGCAGGGTAGGTGAAACGGCCAGGATTTTTATGCGCGAATTCAAGTAGTTCGGCTGCGCTACTGGGTGCTTTTTTTACAACATCGGTATCATGAAGAAAAACCAATTGCGCCATTCCCCAGGGCGCTTCCAGATTTTCAACCGGAACAGTGAAGTCATACAGCGTTGTTGGTTTGTGTTCAGTATCAACATATTGGTAATTCGGTAAATCCTGCGTGAATGCACCATACAATAAATTATTGCGCTTCATATTGGCGAAATTTTCACCATTGACCCACATCAGATCGACCGCGCCACCGCTATCTTTCCCTGCCGACTTTTCAGACAATATCTGGGTAATTGCATTTGGTGCGACGTTTTTAACGTGTTTCACTTCTACGTCGTACTTCTCTTTTACCTGGTCAATTGCCCATTGAATGTAGGCATTGATGTTTTCATCGCCACCCCAGGCGTGAAAATAAACGCTTTGCCCTTTAGCTTCTTTTAGGGTGTCTTGCCAGTCGGCTGCATTTGCCTGGAGCAGAAGACCAAACAAAAGCACGCCGATTGCTCTTGAGAAAATTGCTCTTAAGAAAACTGTTCGTGCGAAAAAAGCAGCATTCATGCGCTTATCCTTGAATTAGACTTAAATAAAAGTTGAGAGTTGAACGATAGTACAGATGCGTACATCCTGTGTCAGCCAATGGACAACGGATGGCTCGGAAAGTTCCGTAGTAAAAATATAAATGCAAGGTACAGCATGGTCAAAGTCACAGCAGTATTTGAAAAAGAATGGTCCCGAATTCAGGCCGACAGTCGTCTGAGTGTGTTAAATGATACTCAGCAGAGTGTGTTTAAACGTATTGCCACCGCCAGTACATGGTTTATGAGTTGGCTGCAAAAGCAGCCGGACTGGTTGGCCGTTGATTCTTTCATCCAACAGCCTGATGTCGATTCGGAAGGTGAACTTAACGCATTGGCTGAGCATTGGGTGCCCGATGGTGAAGCGCATGTTATGCGTGATCTGCGTCTGTGGCGCAACCGGCATCAGGCCCGGTTGATCGCCAGAGATATCCTGGGCTTGAATAGGGTGCGTCAGACGGCTGCAGCAGCGACTGTCATGGCTGACTGCGCAGTGCACCATGCATTGCGCTGGTGTCAGGCATTTTGGGAGGCAAAGGATGGCAAGCCGCCCGTGTGTCCGTTATCAGGTGAGACACAAACGTTGGTCGTCATCGCCATGGGCAAGCACGGTGCAGAGGAACTAAATCTGTCATCAGACATTGATCTGATTTTTGCTTACAGCAGAAAGGGCGAGACGGATAGCGGTCGGCCATTGGAAAGCTTTTTCACTCGTGTCGGTCGTAAGCTGATTCATCTGCTGGATGCTCAAACTGCTGATGGTTTTGTGTTCCGCGTGGATATGCGTTTACGGCCCTGGGGCCAGTCCGGCGCGTTGGTTTCCAGCTTTTCTGCCCTACAGAATTATTATTTGCAGCAGGGACGTTTCTGGGAGCGTTTTGCACTGGTCAAGGCTCGTGCTGTTACCGGCCATCCGGCTGTACGCGAGTCGTTGGATGGCATTCTTAAACCATTTGTTTATCGGCGCTATGTTGATTTTCAGGCCCTTGGTGCGTTGCGTGAGCTGAAGGCCAAAATTCAGGCCGAGGTGCGCCGACAAAACCTGGATTACAATATCAAGCTCGGTTCTGGTGGGATTCGTGAGGTGGAATTTATTGCTCAGGTGTTCCAGTTGGTGCGTGGTGGTAAAGATGAGTCACTGCAAGTACGAGGCACCTGGCCAGTGCTTGTCGAGCTTGCGAAGCTGCATTTATTACCAGATGAGGCCGTTGCTGAGTTGATGGAAGGCTATGATTTCCTGCGTGACCTGGAGCATCGAATTCAGGCCATTGGTGATGAACAGACGCAGAACCTGCCAGTTGATGAAGTGGCTCAGGCCCGTCTGGCGGCATCAAAAGGTGTGGAAGACTGGTCTGTTCTGATGGCCCAGTTGGAGCAGCACCGGACTAATGTACACAACCATTTTCAGCAACTGATAGCCGATCCGGCAGAATCGGGACGCAGTGAGAACGACCAGCGTTATTTTAGCGCCTGGCAAGGTGCTGAGCTGTTACCAGATGAAAATGCCTCTGGTTTGTCAGTTGCACTGCTTGAATTCAAAACGATGCGTACTGTTGACCGGCTGACCGGGGTGGCAGAACAAAATCTGGATGCCTTTATTCCATTGCTGTGGCAGGAGTTGGATCGTTATTCGGATGGTTTACAGCGCTTCGGTGCAATTCGCCCGATATTGGAAGCCGTGCTGCGACGGACTTCCTATTTTGCCCTGCTGACTGAAAATCCGGAGGCCATTCAGGAGCTGATCCGACTGGCCCCCGCTAGCGAGTGGATTGCAACTGAACTTAGAGACAAGCCATTTCTGCTTGATGAATTGATTGACCGGAACAGCCTTTATCGATTGCCGGATCGCCAGACGTTAAGTGATGAGCTGCACCAGACATTGTTACGGGTGCCGGAAGATGATCTGGAACGGCAGATGGAACTGTTGCGCCACTTTCGCCATGGCCGGGTGTTGCGTGCGGCGGCTTGCGAGGTAACTCAGCACCTGCCGTTGATGAAAATTTCTGACTATTTGGCCTGGGTGGCGGAGGTGGTCGTCGCCCAGGCTCTGGCATTGGCCTGGCGGCAGATGGTGTCCACACATGGTCGGCCCAGTAAGGAAGATGGCGACTGGTGTGACTCTGATTTCGGCGTCATTGCCTATGGCAAGATGGGTGGTCTGGAGCTTTCTTATGAGTCTGATCTGGACCTGGTCTTTCTGCATAACGCGTCCGCTCAGGGTGTGACAGAGGGACCGAAATCCATCGAAAACGGTATTTTTATGACTCGTCTGGGGCAGAAGTTGATTCATATTCTGTCAGCAGTGACACCCTCCGGCATGCTCTATGAAGTTGATACCAGACTGAGACCTTCTGGCAAATCCGGTTTGCTGGTCAGCAGTTTGCCGGCTTTCTTGAAGTATCAACAGGAAAAAGCATGGACCTGGGAGCATCAGGCTTTGGTCAGGGCTCGGTTTATTGCCGGTGATTTGAACGTTCAGAAAATGTTTGAAGAATTTCGCGCCCGGATTCTGGGTCAGCAGCGGGAGCCTGATGTCCTCAAAGGCGAGGTGGTGGAAATGCGTCAGAAAATGCTCGATCACCTTTCTTCCTCCGCGACCAGGGCGGATGATGAGGTTTTTCATATCAAGCAGGATCCAGGTGGTATTGTTGATCTGGAGTTTATCGTGCAATACCTGATTTTGGCTCATGCTCATAAGTATCCGGCGCTACTGACCTGGTCTGATAATGTTCGCTCGATAGAAGAGCTTCACACGGCCGGTCTGATTTCTACCGACGAGAAAGAACAATGGCTGGAAGCCTATTTGAGCTTACGACAAATGACCCATCACGCCATTCTCAGCAGCACCAGCAAGAGGGTTCCGTTGACTGAGCTTACTGACGCGGTGTGTCAGGCACGGGATGTGGTTCGAGCCGGTTGGGAGAAGTATCTGACTGAATAATGCGTCAGATGCATTGATTACCGGGAAATTCGAAAATTTATGCAATATTCGAATGAATTCATTGCGATAAAGGCTGTTGATCCTCACCCGACATCCGCCTTTAATGGAAGTATCAGGCGCCAGTCGGTAAACAAGCACAGTAATATATCGACTAATGGCATTACAAAGACAGTTTAGTTAGGAATGGATCATGGCAGCATTTGGCACCGTTTTTATGCCAGAAATGACTCTGGCAACTTTCGAGAATAACGCCTGGAGTGACGCTGAAGTCGTAAAGGCTGATAAATTGCAGTTTCATCCTGGTGCCCATGTATTGCATTACTCAAGCACCTGCTTTGAAGGCTTGAAGGCCTTTCGTCATGAAGATGGCAGTGTGTATGTTTTTCGCATGGATTCCAATATCAAACGTTTGGCTCAGTCCAGCCGGATGTTGAGCTTGCCTGAACTTAATGAGGCTCAGCTTGCTAATATGATCCGTGATATTGTTGCCAGATTCGCAGATGAGGTACCTGAGCCACCGGGCTCAATGTATATTCGCCCAACTCATATCGGCACGGAACCCTCCATTGGTAAAGCGGCAGCACCGTCAGTGTCTTCCATGTTGTATGTTCTGCTGTCACCTGTTGGCGACTACTTTGCCGGTGGTGTTAAGCCACTGAGATTATTGCTTGATGAAACCGGTATGCGTTGTGCGCCGCATATGGGTATGGTGAAAAGCGGCGGTAATTATGCCAGTGCCTTGAAACCGATTACAGAAGCCCGATCCAAAGCAGATGCTGATCAAGTCTTGTTTTGCCCAAATGGCGATGTTCAGGAAACGGGGGCGGCCAATTTCCTTCTGATCGATGGTAACGAGATTATTACCAAGGCACTGGACAGTTCCTTTTTGCATGGTATTACTCGTGATTCGATTCTGATACTGGCTCGTGACTTGGGAATGACGGTTTCTGAACGCAACTTAACTATTACCGAATTACTGGAGCGGTCTGCCAAACCGGGCTGCGAAGCAGCACTGTCTGGTACTGCTGCGGTACTGACTCCGGTAGGGACCTTGATCCATAATGAAAAAGAGTACAGAGTCGGTTCTGGTGAGCCAGGTGAGGTAACATTGAAGCTGCGCCAGGCATTGAATGATATTCAGTGGGGCAAAGCCGACGATACGCATGATTGGCTTGTTATGGTCGGGTGAGCATCCTGCTCAAAAAAATTCGAGGCATGCCTCGATTTTTTGGTTTAAATATGGTCGTACCGCTTAAGGTTGGACAATTTCGGGTTCGGTTTATCCACTTTACGCAAGATCAGTGCTACGTGACCTATAGTCTGAACCAATGTTGAGCCTGTTTGTGCAATCAGTTCGTTAATAATGACTTTCTTCTCTTCTCGATCTTCGGTAACTACCTTTACCTTAATCAGCTCATGGTCGTTAAGGGCGCGCTCAAGCTCTGCCAGTACCGATGAAGTCAGCCCCTTATCACCAATCATGACGATCGGGTTTAACTGGTGACCAATAGTGCGTAGATGTTTTTTGTGATCCTGGCTCAGGCTCATATTGGGGTTTTCTCACTGTGAATCAGATGCGCCAAAAAACAGTAAAGATTGGCTGAAAGAGCACTTTGATGACCCGTATGTATCCCGTGCGAAGCAGGAAGGATACCGGTCCAGAGCCTGTTATAAACTGATTGAACTGTGCGACAAAGGCAGGCTTATCAAATCGGGTATGACAGTTGTCGATCTGGGCTCCGCTCCGGGTGGCTGGTCACAGGTTGCTGTTGAACGGGTTGGGGATCATGGCCGGGTGGTAGCCTCCGATATCTTGGAAATGGATGCCATCGCGGGTGTGGAATTTATTCATGGTGATTTTACCGATGAAGCCGTGTATCAGAGCTTACTTGACTGTATAGGGGACAGCCCTGTCGACCTTGTAATTTCAGACATGGCCCCCAATATGAGCGGAAATGCGGTTATTGATCAGCCTGCGGCCATCTATTTGGTTGAATTGGCACTGGATATGGCCCAATCTATTTTAAAGCCGGGTGGTGCGTTTGTCGCCAAGTTGTTTCACGGCACAGGTTTTGACGACTATGTTAAGTCTGTGAGACAACAATTCAGTAAGGTCGTTATGCGTAAGCCGGAGGCATCTCGGGCGCGCTCAAAAGAAACTTACATCGTTGCAACCGGATTTAAAAGTTAAGCAGGCACGCAGCGAGTCTGCGTAAGAAGGTGAAAATTGAACGATATGGCAAAAAATCTCATTCTATGGTTAATTATTGCCGTTGTACTGCTCGCGGTTTTCCAGAATTTCGATATGTCAACGGGCGAAGACACGATGAGTTATTCGCGCTTCGTACAGCAGGTTCAGCAGGATCAGATCAAGTCTGTCACCTATGCTGGCTTAACCATTCAGGGCACTCGGCGCGATGGTTCATCGTTCGAGACCGTACGCCCGGACAATACCGATGATACCGATATTATCAATGAAATGATTTCGCATAATGTTGATGTTCAATCGCGCAGACCTGAGCGTCCGAGTATCTGGACACAGTTGTTTGTTGCTTCGTTCCCTATCCTTATCATTCTTGGTGTATTTATGTTTTTCATGCGCCAGATGCAAGGTGGCGGCGGTGGCAGCAAAGGACCTATGAGTTTTGGCAAAAGTAAAGCCCGCCTGCTCAGTGAAGATCAGATCAATACCACTTTCAAAGATGTCGCCGGTGTTGAAGAAGCCAAAGAGGATGTGCAGGAATTGGTTGAATTCCTGCGTGACCCGGGTAAATATCAGCGTCTTGGCGGCAAGATTCCTCGTGGCGTGCTAATGGTCGGCTCACCCGGTACTGGTAAAACATTGCTTGCCAAAGCTATTGCTGGTGAAGCGAAAGTTCCTTTCTTCTCTATTTCAGGTTCAGACTTCGTTGAAATGTTTGTTGGTGTTGGTGCATCACGTGTTCGCGACATGTTTGAGCAGGCTAAAAAACAGGCTCCCTGTATTATTTTCATTGATGAGATTGATGCAGTAGGGCGTTCGCGTGGCGTTGGTATTGGTGGCGGTAATGACGAGCGTGAACAGACTTTGAACCAGCTGCTGGTGGAAATGGATGGCTTTGAAGTCAATGACGGAATTATCGTGATTGCCGCAACCAACCGACCCGATGTGCTTGACCCTGCGCTGTTGCGTCCAGGTCGTTTCGACCGCCAGGTTGTTGTGGCATTACCGGATATACGTGGCCGTGAACAGATTCTGAAAGTTCATATGCGCAAAGTCCCTGTTTCTGACGATGTTGACGCAAAAGTAATCGCACGTGGTACGCCTGGCTTCTCCGGTGCTGATCTGGCAAATCTGGTCAATGAAGCGGCGTTATTTGCTGCCCGTATTAACCGCCGGGTTGTGACTCAGGACGAGTTTGAAAAGGCAAAAGATAAAATTTTGATGGGCGCGGAACGCAAATCGATGGTGATGAGCGAAAAAGACAAGGAAATGACCGCTTACCATGAAGCGGGCCATGCCATTATCGGTTGTCTGATGCCTGAACATGATCCAATTTATAAGGTTACGATCATTCCACGCGGACGTGCGCTCGGTGTAACAATGCCTCTGCCGGAAGAAGATCGAAACAGTGCAAGTCGCCAGTGGTTGGAAAGTCGCATTGCCATGGCTTATGGCGGGCGTGTTGCTGAAGGCATGTTATACGGCGAGCTGGCAATATCGACAGGCGCTGAGAGCGACATTCAGCAGGCAACCAATATGGCCAGAGCAATGGTGACAAAGTGGGGCTTTAGTGCATTAGGTCCTATTCAGTTTGAGGAGGATCAGCAGGGTTACCTTGGACAACAAAGCCAGATGAAGGCGATATCTCAAGAGACTGCCCGGGAAATTGATGTTGAAGTCAAGAAAATCATCGATGCCGGCTATAAAAAAGCAATCGATCTTCTGACTGAGCATCGTGACAAGCTGGACGTGATGAAAGATGCATTGATGGAGTATGAAACCATCAATGCAGAGCAGGTACAGGATATCATGGCAGGCAAAAAGCCTCGCCCGCCTAAAGACTGGGATGACCGTAATAACCAAGCTTCAGCAGCAAAGACTGCTCAGTCTGAACCTGTTAAAGCTGAACTCGATAGCGGTTCTGAAAACGACACTCCTGAAAAGTGAGTGGAATCTGCTCTTATGAGAGTAAAAGTCGGCATTAAAGCCGACTTTTTTATTGCTGGGATGACAAGATGTCTTTTTTTCAGATTGGAGAAAAACAACTCTCAACCTCTGAATGTCATGTGATGGGTATTTTGAATGTAACCCCGGATTCATTCTCCGATGGCGGGCAGTACACATCGTTGGCTTTAGCTCAACAGCAGGCTGAGAAAATGATTGCTGCTGGCGCAGCTCTTATTGATATTGGTGGTGAAAGTACCCGCCCGAATGCCGAACCGGTGTCCGTTCAGCAAGAACTGGACCGGGTGTTGCCGGTCGTCGAAAAGCTGGTTCAAACGACTGATGCTTTAATCTCGGTAGATACCAGTACGCCGGAAGTTATGGTCGAATCGGCGAAGCTTGGAGCTCACCTGATCAATGATGTCAGGGCTCTGCAGCGTCCTGGTGCCTTGCCTGCCGCAGTTCAGACAGGCTTACCAGTTTGCCTTATGCATATGCAGGGCTCGCCACAGACCATGCAGGACCAGCCGCAGTATGCCGATGTTGTTGATGAAGTCAGCGCTTTTCTGGCAAATAGGCTGGATGTTTGTGAACAGGCAGGGATTGATCGATCAAAGATTATTCTTGACCCGGGTTTTGGCTTTGGCAAAACACTGGCTCATAATCTGACCCTGTTGAATCAATTGGAACGCTTCGAGGCGCTTAAATGCCCGTTGCTGGTTGGTATGTCGCGCAAAAGCATGATTAGTGGTGTGCTTAATAAGCCGGTAGAGCAGCGTTTATATGGCAGCATTGCCTTGGCATCGGCTGCTATTATGAAAAATGCCTTTATTGTACGTGTTCATGATGTGGAAGCGTCGGTAGATGCAGTAAAAATGTTAAACGCGGTAAAACGAGAATCCGCCATCAGAAAAGAGGAACAATTGTGAGCCAGGGAAAAAAATATTTTGGAACAGACGGTATTCGAGGTGAAGTTGGCAAGGGGGCGATCACCCCTGAATTTGTTCTTAAATTAGGATGGGCCGCAGGACGAGTGTTTTCTCGTAGTGGTCGTGGTCGAATTTTGATCGGAAAAGATACCCGGATTTCCGGCTATATGTTTGAAGCTGCGTTGGAGGCCGGTCTTTCTGCTGCCGGTTGTGACAGTTTACTGGTCGGACCCATGCCAACACCAGCGGTCGCTTATCTGACTCGTGCTTTCCATGCCAATGCAGGTATTGTGATATCGGCGTCGCACAATCCCTATTACGACAATGGTATTAAGTTCTTCTCTGCAGATGGCACCAAGCTGCCTGACGAAGTTGAACTGGCCATTGAAGCCGAACTGGCAAAAGACATGGTGACGGTATCCAGTGCTGAGCTTGGTAAAGCAAGGCGCATTGATGATGCCAACGGCCGTTATATCGAGTTTTGCAAATCCACATCCGGCTATCTGGATCTGATAAATCTGCATGTTGTATTGGACTGTGCGCATGGTGCTACCTATGATGTTGCGCCGAAAGTTTTTCGAGAATTGGGAGCCAAGGTGACCGTCATTGGTACTTCTCCAGATGGTTTGAATATCAACGAACAGGTAGGCTCGACTCATCCTGCTACGATACAAAAAGCAGTGCTGGAGCATAATGCCGACTTGGGCATTGCCTTTGATGGTGATGGAGACCGTGTTTTGATGGTCGATCATGAAGGGCAGGCGGTTGATGGTGATGAGTTGCTTTATATTCTTGCCAAGCATCTGCAACAAACCGGTATTGTCCAGGGCGGTATTGTTGGTACGCTGATGACCAATCTCGGGCTGGAGGTTGCTCTGCGTAAACTGGACTTGCAATTGATAAGAGCTAAAGTAGGTGACCGTTATGTCATGGAGCATCTCGCCGAAACAGGCTGGGTGATTGGTGGTGAAAATTCTGGCCATCTGGTCTGTAAGCATGTGACTACAACCGGTGATGGTGTTGTTGCTGCTTTGCAGGTTTTAAGTGCCCTGAAACACAGTGATCAGACCTTGTCCCAGGCAAAATCCGGCATGCGAAAATTCCCCCAGGTGATGATTAACGTCAAGCTGGAGCATAAGGTCGATGTGTTAGCCTTGCCAGCCGTACAGCAGGCAATTGCCCATTCGGAAGATAAACTTGGTAATTCTGGTCGGGTACTGCTACGACCATCGGGTACTGAACCGGTTGTTCGAGTCATGGTTGAAGGTGAAGACGTATCGCTGGTGAAGACCGTTTGCGCTGATTTGGCCGGTATCGTTCAGAATGCAGTGCGGTAAGGTAATTGTTTGATTTCAAAAATATTTTTTAACTGAAGTTGCTGAAAATTAGCTCTTGTGGCTTGCTGTCGAGAATTAAAATCAGTAAACTCCTCGCCCGCTCAAAGGAGGCAAAGTACTATGCGACGTACATTGGTTGCTGCTAACTGGAAAATGAATGGTGATAAGGCGTCTAACGACTCTTTGTTGGAAGCCTTTAAGAAAGGTTTTGATGGCTCCGCAGATACTGCCATATTTCCACCGGCACTGTATATTTCGCAGTTGGCTGAAAGCCTGAAAGACAGTGATATCGCGTATGGCGTTCAGAACGCCTACTTTGAGGAAAAGGGTGCTTTTACAGGTGAGCTTTCCCTGACTATGGTGAAAGAATTCGGTTGTAAATATGTTTTGATCGGGCACTCAGAGCGTCGTGAATTGTTTGGTGAAACTGATGATCTGATCGCCTCCAAAGTTGAAGCAACACTGCAAGCTGGATTGATTCCAATGCTTTGTGTTGGTGAGACCTTGGCCGAGCGCGAATCTGGAGTGACTGAGAAAGTTGTCAAAACCCAGATTGATGCAGTACTTGAAAAAGTAGGTATTGAATCATTTGAAACCATCGTCATTGCGTATGAACCTGTATGGGCAATTGGTACTGGTAAGACTGCAACACCTGAACAGGCACAGGATGTTCATGCATACATTCGTAAGCTGTTGGCAGAACAAAATGTCGATGTTGCTGCGAAAACTAGAATTTTATACGGCGGAAGTGTTAAAGCCGCCAGTGCAGAAGCACTTTTTGGTCAGCCCGATATTGATGGTGGGTTGGTCGGAGGAGCTTCGCTGATTGCTGACGAATTTGTCGCAATTTGTAACGCCGCACAAGGGTAAGTTTAAAAATGGTATACGAAAATCTGATCCTGTTGGTTCATGTTTTGTTGGCAATTGGCGTATCGGCCTTTGTTCTTATTCAGCGAGGTAAGGGCGCAGAAGCTGGTGCTTCATTTGGAGGCGGTGCCTCTCAGACGGTTTTTGGGTCTGCAGGTAGCGGAAACTTTTTAACGAGAACAACGGCGATTCTGGTAACTGGGTTCTTTATCACCAGTATGGCTTTGGCTTATGTTGCTAAACAAAAGTCAGAAGCTGTATCTGATATCAATATCCCGGTGGTAGAAGAATCAGTTGACTCTGAATTGCCGACAGTTGAAGAACCAGCTGTCACCGACAGCGATGCATTACCAACAGAGTAATTGTATATCGTTATTAGTTGTTTTTTAGCCGACGTGGTGAAATTGGTAGACACGCCATCTTGAGGGGGTGGTGGGCGTAAGCCCGTGCTAGTTCGAGTCTAGTCGTCGGCACCATTTTAATTCTGCTCTATAGAAAAGCAGGGCGCACCGTAGTGACACAGTGTTGCTGAATTTTTGACTTGATGCGGGGTGGAGCAGCCTGGTAGCTCGTCGGGCTCATAACCCGAAGGTCGTCGGTTCAAATCCGGCCCCCGCTACCACTTTAAAGCCGATAAGTTTAGAAGCTTATCGGTTTTTTTATGCCTGGATATTTGAACAGCTGTTGTCAGTTGTGCGGTTTAAATCCATCCTAGTGTAGTGTCTCAAATAAAACGCCTATTAAGATGACCCGCTGCGGCATAGGTATTTACGAAAAAAACGGCGGCCCACTCTTTGAGAAGCCTTCCAGAAGTCCATTGCTTCGTTCCGGCTCTTGACAAGGGAGTCAGTGTCAGAACCAGAGTGCTGCACATTTGGTGTGGCAAGTGGTTACTATCTTTGTGTCTTTCAGTTCTCATTTCAAGAAAAATAAGCAAGATTTGTTTGACAGTTCCAGGGTATTTAGATATTTCCTTAACAATAGGTTTACATACTCAAGTCTCGCGGTTCACATTGGTGTACTGTATGCCCGGAAACAGCTAAAGGTAAAACGTAAAAGAAAGAGTTGTTTCTGATGCTATAACCCTGTACCACTATATTTTTGGTTTACAATCCAAAAATTATCAAACGATAGCTTGTGACTTGAGCCTCTGAAATTATGCGATTGATAATACGATCCAGACAAAAATAACTTGAGACTGTAGGTAGCATCTGCCATGGATGATAAACAAGCCAAAAACACTGTCCGTAAGACCGCGCTGGTTGTTGATGACTCCAAGCTGGCCCGTTATGTGTTAAAAGAAATGCTGGTTGGTATGGGGATCAAAGTCGAAACAGCCAATTCCGCTGAGGAGGGGTTGGGTTTTTTGAGTGCTTCAGCTCCAGATGTTATTTTTATGGATCACATGATGCCGGGTATGGATGGTTTTCAGGCAGTGCAGGCCATTAAGAAAGATCCCAAGACTGCAAATATTCCCATCATCATGTATACCTCAAAAGAAGGTGAGGTGTATGTTGACAAAGCGCGATCCTTTGGTGCCGTTGGTGTGTTGCCTAAAAAACTTCGCCCTGTTGAGTTGGAAAAAGTGCTTGAACAGCTCAAGCTTGTTTTACCTAAAGCCAGCTCATCTGACATGGATGAGCAACCCGCTAGGATCACAATAAAGGAGCCAGCTAAATCCGATCAGCCAGAACACTCTTTGGAAGAGCTGGCATTGAGTGCCAGTGAGGATCTAGAAAAGGATTCCATGCGAGGCTTATTCCGTCAGTTGTTTGTTGAGCAGCGTGATCGGATTAAGCGGGATCAGCATGAGCTGGTAGACTCGCTGGTTTCAAAGGTTACGCCGATTGTTGTATCTGCCACTCGCCGCTCACCCTGGTGGCGACTTGTTACGATCATCGCTGTCCTTGGAGGCTTTGTGCTATCGGTTCAACCCATATACAGGGCGATGGACGGTTTATCCGCCAATACTAGGAATATAGCTGCCATACTTAACCAGCAGACACAGGATATCAGTAACCTTCGGCAGCAGGTTATACAATTATCCAATACCACCAATGCGGCTATTAGCACACCGGTCGTCAGTAATGCTGATGCTTTGGAATGGGCAGTTAATCAAGGTTCGCAATTGCCCTATGGGATTCCGTTAAACACACCGGAAAATGAAAAGAAAATTACGACATTAGTCGCCTATCTCGATAAGGGGGGATTTGTCGGCAATGTATTTATTTACTACCATGCGGGTGAATTTTGTGAGACCACTGCAGAGAATGGTCACATCAGGCTGGCTTATCCAGACCAGCCTGTTACATCCTGTACCTTACGCACCTTTGATGTTACTGATCATGAGCAGGAAGGCATTGCTGCATTTGAATCCTATTTATCTGTATTGAGCAAATACTACCCGGATATCAATATACGGTTCTCAATGATGGGCACCGCTTATCGACAAAAAGAATTTCCAGAGTATACGACTACAACTCTCAGTATTCAGTGGAATGAAGTTGCTGCGCAAAACAACAGGTTTGAGTTTCGATTGCAATCGAAAGGTTGAGGCATTTTTTCTGCAACATCGAATGTGCTTAATCGTCTGTTTATTCGCGTGATGATTAACGGGGTCATAACGACCCCATTGCACGGTTTCGAGATAGATTATACTTTGAGCCAAAAGCTGTATGCCTATCTCGATAGGCTTTGCATGACTTTTTATCGATGGCGATGAGATTTCCAATATCCTGTTTAAAATCCCTTCCTCATAAATCAACCCCGCAAAAAAACGATAAACAGAATGTCGGGGATGCGCATGAAATGTTTGTCGTTCGATACGATGGCCTTCAGTATCCGAAAAGTATTCGAGCAAGTCTGAAGAATGTTTGATCTTGGGAATCAGTGTCGTCGTTCTGGAGTTAATTGAGGGATTGTAATGAATATGTCGAATGTCGTTAATCTGGTCGCTTAAATCTTTGACCTGAATCCGTGACTTCAAAGTGGATGCAGGGGGTAAGAGCTTGATTTCTATTTGCTTTTCAAAAATTGCAGGTGCACCCATAGGTTCATTGAAATTAAACGAACTGAAATAACCAAACCATAGGGGGCCGTGGGGCGTAGTATGTGTAGAGGTGAGATTGGTTTAATTTGTCAGAAACGTAACAGCTAATACTTACCTGAATCCGTGACTTCTTCAGTGGATGCAGGTTGGAGACAAGTAAATGTTTATTGCGATGAATCGTTTTAAAATAGCCCTTGGTAAAGAGAATGAATTTATCGAAGTATGGCGGCAGAGGGATTCTCATCTGTCGGGGGTCCCAGGCTTCCAATCCTTTAATCTTTTGCAGGGCGCAAGCAACGAGGAGTATACGTTGTTTGCTTCGCATACCTTGTGGGAAAGTCACGCGGCCTTCGAGGCCTGGACGACCTCAGAAGCATTTCGTAAAGCCCACGCTGGGGCTGGTGGCAATAAGGGGCTTTATCTCGGCCCTCCACAGTTGGAATTATTTGAATCTGTTTTGTAATGGCTTTTGGCTATCCTTGTTATTGCTGCTTCGGTAGTTGAGATTGTATTGACTGAACGAGCGTTTTTGCAGTCAGTCATATCTTATTCCATGCTCTCTCCCAACTAATCGCCTTTTATTCTGACCTGAATCCGTGACTCCAGAGTGGATTCAGGTTAAAGGTCATTACAGCAGCTGTCGGTTGCTGAAGTTCAATATTCCTCACCAAAGTAATTATCATAACTGCGGCATTGTTTGCAGGTTGGCGTGCGGCAAGCATTAGCACTTTCTTGTTTACCTCATCGCGTGTAAAAAAACGTCTCCATTGCATGTTCTCTCTTTAATTGGCAGTTTTGGGCAGATCATCGATAATAATTCATCGAGTTCATTACAATTGCTCAAACCCATCTTCCGGCAGGGGTGTCCGCTGCCCATACAACCGGCCGCGGTCATACTGGCAAATGCTTGTTCCAGTGGATGTCTATGTACTATGTTGTAATTTCTCCCAAATGTGAGCTGGCCGGTGCTTTACAGCGGGCAAAAAGCAAGTTTGGACAAGTTACATTGGAGTTGGCGAGGTAAAGTAGTGCAAGAGTAAGGGGCAGGTTCAATATGCAAAACCATGAAGCGATAATTCAAAAGGTGTTAGTACGTATTGATGATCACTTGGGGGATGTGCGTGTAGCGGATCTAATCCAGTACTCCGGCTATTCAACTTATTATTTTCACCGGCTGTTTGTCGCTCATGTTGGAGAAAGTCTGAAGCAGTACGTGAAACGGTTGCGTTTGCAGAAAGCAGCGCATCTGTTGAATCACAGTCAGCAATCTGTCACTGAGATCGCATTGAGTGCGGGTTATCAGACACCTTCGGCATTTAACAAAGCCTTTAAAGAGTTTTTTGGAACGAGTCCGCGAGGTTTTAAAGCGCAACCGCTGGAAAGGAGACTTACAATGAAAATTCAACCTGTACGTATAGAGACTGTTGAACCTATCCCTGTTTATGCTGCACGCCATGTTGGCCCTTATGATAATTCCGGCCAGGCGTGGGGAAAGCTGATGTCATTTGCCTATCCACTTAAGATCAAAGAAAAGAAAAACCTGTTGGGAAAAGAGTCAATGATGTTTGGTATCTCATATGACGATCCGAGTATCGTTGATCCAGCGGATCTGAGGTACGATGCCTGTATTACTGCAGATGATGATGTACGGCTACCGCCAGGTATTGAACAGAAAACTATTGAAGGCGGCCTGTATGCGATCTTCCTTCATAAAGGTAGCTATGAGGGATTGGGCGATACTTACGAGGCTATTTTTGCCAGTTGGGTTAAAGATAACCAAATCGCGCTTCGGGATGTACCGATGTTTGAGCGTTATCTGAATAAGGATCCACGCCGGACAAAGCCGGAGAATTTGAAAACAGAGATTTTTGTTCCTATTCAGGCGGTGCCGACTGAAAACTGATCAGATGTCTATAACCTGAATCCGTGACTCCATGGCGGTACACCCTGCATCCACTCTGAAGTCACGGATTCAAGTGCCATTTAAGCCTATCCTGCCAGATTGCTTGAACCCTGATCACCAGACCTGATATACTCCGCGCCGCTTTAATGAATGGATGTGCTGCATCCTGCTCTCTAACGGCCGACTCGTCTTAAATCGGTTGTTATGATCACTTGATCTGTACCTTTCAGGATAGTGTGTAAAATCCAGTACTAGAGTGATCGCTCATGTTGCTGTGTTACTAGCGCATGGGCAAGGAGTTCCTGAGGGGGGCTCTTACAACTGACAGATTAGAACCCCTCTTTGAAGGGGTTTTTTCGTATATAAACGTGTTGTTTTTTAGCATTGAAACGGGCGGGTGAAGGTAGAATGAGGAATTTGTACCGATGTTCTACTATTCAAATGCCCTTTTTATTTGCTGATAAAACGGCAATAAACACTTCGGGTAGTGAAATACAGTGGCAAAAATTGACGAACTGATAGATATGATCGAGCCCGTTGTGACCGGTATGGGGTTTATCCTGTGGGGTGTTGAATATCTGCCGAGCGGTAAGTTTTCAACGTTGCGTATATATATTGATCATGAAGACGGTATTCACGTAGATCAGTGTGCTGATGTCAGCCGCCAAGTCAGTGCTGTTCTGGATGTCGAGGATCCGATTTCAACCAACTACACCCTGGAAGTTTCATCGCCGGGTATGGATAGACCCTTGTTTACGCTTGAGCAATATGCGGCTTACCTTGGTGAGTGGGTTGATATTAAATTGCGATATGCTTTTGAAGGGCGACGTAAATTCAAGGGGGTTCTCACAGGTATCGAAGATGGTGATGTCATTATTCAGGTTGATAACGAAGAATTTTTATTACCCGTCGAAAGTATTGATAAAGCACGGTTGATTCCAAATTTTGAAGATTAAGAATTTAAGAGAACGAGTTGTAAGTCTCAGTAATGGAAGGGGTTTAAACGATGAGTAAAGAAATCCTCCTGGTCGTAGAAGCGGTAGCGAACGAAAAGGGTGTTTCTCGCGACGTGATATTTGACGCAATGGAGCTGGCATTGGCGACTGCTGCGAAAAAACGACTGGATGACGAAGGCGAGGCGGACGTATATGTCATGATCGACCGTAAGTCTGGAGATTACCAAACCTTCCGTCGCTGGGAAGTTATGTCTGATGATGTTGTACCTCTTTTAGGGTCTCAGTGGACGACTGAAGAGGCTCATGAGGTTGATGCAAGCCTGAAACCTGGTGATATCTATGAAGTGCAGATTGAAAACGAAGATTTTGGGCGCATTAGTGCTCAGGCTGCAAAGCAGATTATTGTTCAGAAGGTAAGAGATGCTGAACGTGCACGGATCGTGGACGCTTATCGTGAACGTATTGGCGAAATGATCTCCGGCACAGTCAAGAAGGTTACTCGTGATGCATTGATCATTGATCTGGGTAACAATGCTGAGGCTGTATTGCCGAGAGAACAAATGATTGGCCGCGAAGCATTTCGTCTTGCTGATCGTGTTCGAGCCGTGTTACATGAGATCAAGTCTGAAGGCCGTGGTCCTCAGTTAGTATTAAGCCGCTCCAGTAATGACATGCTGGTCGAGTTATTCCGGATCGAAGTACCTGAAATTCAAGAAGAACTTATCGAGATTCGCTCCTGTGCCCGTGATCCGGGTTCGCGGGCAAAAATTGCGGTCAAAACCAACGATGGCCGTATCGACCCGGTCGGTGCTTGTGTTGGTATGCGTGGTTCTCGTGTTCAGGCAGTTTCAAATGAATTGGGTAACGAACGTGTTGATATTATTCTCTGGGACGATAATCCAGCGCAATTGGTAATTAATGCCATGGCTCCTGCCGATGTTGCTTCCATCGTAATGGATGAAGATGCCAACACCATGCAGGTTGCGGTCGCTGAAGATAATTTGGCCATTGCCATTGGTCGTAGCGGGCAGAATGTTCGCTTGGCCAGTGAGTTAACTGGATGGACTATCAATGTCATGACTGAAGATGAAGCCGGGGCTCGTCAGGAGCAGGAAGTCGGTCAGCTGGTGACCAACTTTGTGGATACGCTTGAAATTGATGAAGAGCTTGCCTCGATTCTGGTTGACGAGGGTTTCACTACTTTGGAAGAAGTCGCTTATGTACCCATCAATGAAATGCTGGAAATTGACGGCTTTGATGAGGATTTGGTGAATGAGCTTCGTCAGCGCGCCAAAGATGTACTTCTTACCATGGAGTTAGCCAGCGAAGAGCAGTTGGATTCGGCAGAGCCGCAGGCTGATTTGTTGGGAATGGACGATATGACCGAACACTTGGCCCGATTGCTGGCCAGCAAAGGTGTGGTTTCAATGGAAGATCTTGCCGAACTCAGTATCGACGAATTGATGGAGTACAGTGAGCTCGACGAAGACGAATGCGGAAAACTAATTATGGCGGCACGAGCGCCGTGGTTTGAAAATGAATAATTGGGAAGGGGAACTGAATGTCTGAAGTTACAGTTAAAGAGCTGGCCGAGTCCGTCGGCACGCCCGTAGACAAGTTACTTACCCAGATGAGCGCTGCAGGGCTGCCCCATAGTAGCGGATCGGATTCTGTAAGTGATGAGCAGAAGCACAAGCTGTTGACCTATTTGAAAAGCAGCCACGGCGAAAATGCTGATGCACCAAAAAAGATTACTTTGAAGCGTAAGGTGACTACGACTTTGAAAACCGGTGGCGGCTCTAAAGCCAAAACCGTTAGCATTGAAGTACGCAAAAAACGTACCTATGTAAAACGTGATGCGGCGCCTGTTGAATCTGGGGTGCAGCCTGAGTCTGTCGAAAAGCCAGCTGTGGTTGAAGATGATCGTGCTGCGCGCCGTGCCGAAGAAGATGCCAAGCTGGAAGCAGCGCGTCAAAAGGCTGCAGAAGAGAAAGCAGCGCGCGAAGCGTCAGAGTCTAAGAAGGCCGAAGAATCTGCCGGGGCCAAGGCAAAAGAGCCAAAACCGGAAGCTGAAAAGCCGACTACAGATAAAAAGGCTGAAGCCTCATCTGAGTCTGGAGATGTTGCGTCGGCTGAGGCCAAATTGGTCAAAGAAGATCGCACCAGTGAGAAGAAAAAATACCCTAAAGAGCGTGAAACCAGTCGCCGAGCCGATGACGGCCAGGCCGAAGCAGGTCGCAAGGCTGGTCACAAAAAAATAGGTAAGAAGTCCGAAGTTCAGCGCACTTCAACGCATCGAACCGGCAACAAGCATCAACAAATGTTGGATGCTCTTGATGATGATTTTGGCTCCTCTGGTCGTCGTCGCCGACCCAAGAAGTCGAAGAAACAGTTAGAACATCAGTTTGAAAAACCGACAGCACCTGTTGTGCGTGAGGTTGGATTAGGCGAAAGCATTAAAGTTAGCGATTTGGCGGCTCAGATGTCGACTAAGTCAGCCGAAGTGGTTAAAACTCTATTTAAGATGGGGGTTATGGCCACTGTGAATCAGGTGCTGGATCAGGATACAGCCATTCTTGTCATTGAAGAGATGGGGCATAAATATCGCGTCGTCAATGAAAATGCACTTGAAGATTCCATGATGGAAGTATCCTATTCTGGTGAAGAGTCGACGCGTGCACCTGTCGTAACCGTGATGGGTCATGTTGACCACGGTAAAACCAGTTTACTGGACTATATTCGTAAGACTCGGGTAACGGCTGGAGAATCTGGTGGTATTACTCAGCACATTGGTGCGTATCATGTTGATTCCTCACGCGGAATGATTACCTTCCTGGATACTCCAGGACACGCTGCATTTACTGCTATGCGTGCACGGGGAGCGAAAGCTACTGACGTGGTTATTCTGGTTGTTGCGGCTGATGATGGTGTGATGCCTCAGACACTGGAAGCAATCCAGCACGCCAAGGCTGCCGGAGTTCCTCTGGTTGTTGCAATCAATAAGATTGATAAAGAATCAGCAGACCCCGATCGCGTGACGAATGAGCTGTCTCAGCATGATGTTATTCCAGAGGCCTGGGGTGGTGATACTCAGTTTATCCAGGTTTCTGCTCACTCAGGTCAGGGTATTGATGAATTGCTTGAAGCTGTATCTCTTCAAGCTGAATTGCTTGAGCTGAAAGCCCATCATACCGGTCCGGGTAAAGGTGTAGTGATTGAATCCAGCCTTGATAAAGGGCGCGGAGCTGTGGCTACCGTTCTGGTTCAATCCGGTTTGTTGAAGCGTGGAGACATTGTTCTGGCTGGTTCGTTTTATGGCCGTGTACGTGCGTTGCTCGACGAAAATGGCAAACCAGTTGATGAAGCCGGTCCATCGATTCCTGCTGAAATTCTGGGTTTGAATGGTACTCCTGCAGCAGGGGATGAATTTGTTGTTGCTGAAGGCGAGCGAGCAGCTCGAGAGGTGGCTGAGCTGCGTTCATCTCGAAGTAAAGATGCACTGCAGGCGCAGCAGCAGGCTGCCAAACTTGATGCTCTGTTTGCCAATATGGGTGAGTCAGAGAAGAAAGTTCTGAATATTGTCCTCAAGGCCGACGTCCGAGGTTCACTTGAAGCCATCATTGGTGCATTGCTGAAACTGGGTAATGATGAAGTCAAGGTTAATATTGTTGCTGGCGGTGTTGGTGCGATCTCTGAATCTGATGCGAATCTGGCGATTACGTCAGGTGCTGTAGTCTTCGGCTTCAACGTGCGGGCAACTGTGAATGCACGAGAAGCGATTGAGCGTGGCGGTCTGGATTTACGTTATTACAACGTTATCTATGATCTGATCGATGATGTGAAAGCAGCATTGAGCGGTATGTTGTCGCCAGATCTTCGTGAGGAGATTGTGGGTCTGGCAGAAGTTCGCGATGTTTTCAACTCACCCAAATTTGGACAGATTGCAGGCTGTATGGTGATTGAAGGCACGGTTTACCGAAATAAGAAGATTCGTGTATTACGAGATGAAGTCGTGATCTACGAAGGTGAACTGGAGTCTCTGCGTCGTTATAAAGACGATGTAATGGACGTTCGACAGAATATGGAATGTGGTATTGGCGTGAAGAACTATACTGATGTGAAAGTCGGTGACAAAATTGAAGTCTTCGATGTCAAAGAAGTTGCCCGTTCTATTGACGATTGATCAATAAATCATAATTAAACCGATCGACTTTAAACAGAGTTTCGTTTAAACCGATCGGTTTTTCATTTCAGGAAAGGGTAATGGCAAGTAATTCAAGTCGTATCCGCAAGATTGGTGATCAGGTTCAGCGTGATCTGGCTGTGATCATTCAGCAGGAAGTGAAGGATCCTCGTGTAGGCATGGTCACTATTAATGACGTTAAGGTGTCGTCGGATCTATCCTACGCTGATGTTTATTTCACTTGTATGGCATTTGGAGATCAGAGTGAAGAAACAGAGCAGACCAGGATTGAGCAGGAAAAATTACTTAACAAGGCTGCGGGCTTTATGCGCACGCGTTTGGCGCAGGGATTGAATCTCAGAGTGATGCCTCAGCTTCGGTTTCACTACGATCAGGTCATTGAAACAGGTTCAAAGGTGTCAGCGTTGATTGAAAAGGCGGTAGCAGAGGATCGCTCTCGCTCAGAAGATGATCTCGATTCCGATGGCTAAGCGACGTAAGGGGCGCCCTTTAAATGGCGTCGTCCTGGTAGATAAACCATCGGGCTATTCTTCCAATGGTTTGTTACAAAAAGTGCGTTGGCTCTATCAGGCACAGAAAGCAGGGCATACCGGAGCATTGGACCCGGCAGCAACGGGGTTGTTACCCGTATGTTTTGGTGAAGCAACAAAGTTCACTCAATTTTTGCTGGATGCCAATAAACGATATGTGACTACTGGTGTGCTTGGCGCCACTACAGACACGTTGGATTCGGAAGGCGAAGTCACCGAGTACTTTCCAGTGCCTGATATTAGCACTGATGAATTGGCAGGTTGTCTGGCAACTCGCTTTGTTGGTGCCATTCAGCAGATTCCGCCCATGTATTCAGCTTTGAAGCGAGACGGTAAAAAGCTCTATGAACTGGCAAGGGAAGGAAAAACGATCGATTTGAAAGCTCGTCCGGTTACGATTTATGGCATTGAGTTACTGGGTATGGACATGCCGGAATTCACGATAGATGTTCAGTGTTCAAAAGGTACCTATATCAGAACTCTGGTTGCAGATATAGGTACTGCTCTGGGCTCTGGCGCCTATGTGAAGACATTGCGCCGAACTGAGCATGGTCGATTTTCACTGCAGCAGGCGGTGACTCTGGATCAGCTGATAGCTTTGCAGGAGGCTGGTAATGTTGAGGCTATGGATCAGCTCATTATACCAATGGATGAGCTGTTATCTGATTACCCGGCCATCGAGCTGAATGAGAAATACAGTCTCCTGTTTGGCAATGGTAATGATGTCCATATAGCTGATGATAGTGATGCAGGCATGGTGCGAGTATATGATTTCGCTGGCGATTTTATGGGTTTGGGCCTGTTGAAGGTAAATCAGCGGCTATACCCGCAGCGACTGGTGAATCGCCAGCATTAAATGCTTTGTGTGGCCTTATGGCTTGTGTATAATGCGCCGCGTTTATGTACCCTGATGGTGCAGAAGCGGAATACAGCTGTTAATGTGCACGGCTTGTACTCCAATATAGTAAGGCACATTCTTGGAGAATTTTACGATGGCATTAAGCGTCGAAAAGAAAGCGGAAATCGTTAAGGAATTTGGTCAGAGTGAGAGCGATTCAGGCTCAACTGAAGTTCAGGTAGCTCTTTTGAGTGCCAACATTGATTCTTTGCAGTCTCACTTTAAAGATCATGCTAAAGATCATCACTCACGTCGTGGTCTGATCCGAATGGTTAACCAGCGTCGTAAACTGCTGGATTACCTGAAGCGTAAAGATGTAACCCGTTACGCGAATCTGATCAAACGTCTGGGTCTTCGTCGTTAAGATCTCGATTTCTGAAAAGGCTCCATTGACGGAGCCTTTCGTCATTTTGGACTCTTCATTTGTTGTCAAAGTAATCTCTCTTTTTAATTATCAATAATACATCGGTATGCAACGACTCAATCCCAGATTTGGGGCTTCTATCTTTGTGTTCAGGTTGCTGAATGTAAAGATAGAAGCGTCGTTGTCCGATCTACTGAGGAAATTTACGTGATTGACTTAACGCCTAAAACAAAAACTTTTCAATTTGGAAATAAAACTGTCACTCTGGAAACTGGCCGTGTTGCCCGTCAGGCGACTGGTGCTGTTGTCTGTACCATGGGTGATATTGTTGTATTGGCTACCGTTGTAGCAAAAGACAGTGTGTCACCAGGCCAGGATTTCTTCCCGCTGTCAGTTCATTATCAGGAAAAATTCTATTCTGTCGGTCGTATTCCTGGTGGTTACCTGAAACGTGAAGGTCGTCCGTCGGAAAAGGAGACTCTTACCTCTCGATTGATTGACCGACCTATTCGGCCTTTGTTCCCTAAAGGCTTCATGAATGAGGTTCAGGTTATTATCAATGTCCTGTCTGCCAATAAGACGGATGACCCGGATATTTGCGCAATGCTCGCAACGTCTGCAGCTCTCGCTGTGTCAGGCGTACCATTCAATGGTCCTATAGGTGCTGCACGTGTAGGTTATAGCAACGAAGAGGGTTATTTGTTGAACCCTGGTTATGAGCAATTGAAGTCTTCCATGCTGGATATGGTGGTTGCCGGTACTCAAGATGCCGTCCTGATGGTTGAATCTGAGGCTCAGGAGCTGACTGAAGATCAGATGTTGGGCGCGGTATTATATGCTCATCAGGAGTTTCAGGTTGCGGTTTCTGCAATCAGCGAATTTGCTGCTGATTTTGGCAAGGCCGCTTGGGATTGGGCGCCTGAGGCGGAAAATAATGAACTGAAAGAAAAAGTTACAGCAGCCTATGCCGCTAAGATAGCGGATGCATATCAGATTTCTGACAAAATGCAGCGTTATGCCGCACTGAGTGACTTGCGTTCAGAAGCAATTGAAGCCGTTGCTTCTGAAGACGGCCCTACTGCTGATGACGTTAGTGCGACCTTTGGCAAATTAGAGAAGGCGACTGTTCGCCAGCGAATTCTTGATGGCTTGCCTCGTATCGATGGTCGTGACGGCAAGACGGTTCGCCCGATTAAAGTCGAGGTTGGTGTGCTGCCAGGAGCTCATGGATCTGCCTTATTTACCCGTGGTGAAACGCAGGCTCTGGTGACAACAACGCTGGGTACACTACGCGATGGCAAGATGGAAGATATGTTGCATGAAACGATTACTGATAATTTTATGCTGCACTATAACTTCCCTCCATTCAGTGTCGGTGAAGCGGGTCGCATGGGCGGTGTCGGCCGTCGGGAAATTGGTCATGGTCGTTTGGCGAAGCGCGGTATATTGGCGATGATGCCAAATATAGAACAGTTTCCGTACACCGTGCGTGTGGTTTCCGAGATTACTGAGTCAAATGGATCGTCCTCAATGGCGTCAGTCTGCGGTGGCTCACTGGCTCTCATGGATGCGGGTGTGCCGGTTAAAGCGCCGGTTGCTGGTATTGCGATGGGGCTGGTCAAAGAAGGTGAGCAGTTCACTGTCTTGACTGATATTTTGGGTGATGAAGATCATCTGGGCGATATGGACTTTAAGGTGGCCGGTACAGAGCAGGGTGTCACTGCGCTACAGATGGATATCAAGATCGAAGGCATTACCGAAGAAATCATGGAAATTGCACTGGGACAGGCGTTAGAAGCGCGCTTGTACATCCTGCGTGAAATGGCCAAGGTGATCGGTTATGCCCGGCCTGAATTGCCAGAAAACGCCCCGACTATGGATGTCATGAAAATTGATCAGGACAAAATCCGTGATGTGATTGGTAAGGGTGGTGCAACTATTCGCAGTATTATTGATGAGACTGGGGCTGAAGTTGACATCAATGATGACGGTACAGTACGACTGTATGCGCCAACGAAGGAAGCCGCCAATGCTGCGAAAGAGATGATTCTATCAATTACTGCAGAAGCTGAAATTGGCGCTGTTTATAAAGGGGTTGTTGCCCGATTGGCTGATTTCGGTGCATTCGTCACTTTCTTGCCAGGCAAAGACGGCTTGGTGCATATCTCTCAGATTGCTCAGGAGCGAATTGAGAAAGTGAGTGATGTGATAAAAGAAGGTGACCGGGTAGTCGTCAAGGTGCTTGATGTTGATGCTCGTGGCCGCGTGAAGCTTTCTATGAAGGAAGTGTCAGAGGAAGAAAAAGCGAAGTTCAATAGTTAAGTCCACAGGTTTGTCCATTCCAATGTATCCTGGCTAAGCCTTGAGAAAAAAGCGCATTTGAAAAGATGCGTTTTTTGCCTTTAAACAGTCACCCATAATGCTAACTGCTCTTGGTGGAAGCATTGTGTGGGATGGTCAGGCTGGATTTGCTTGGTATGTTGATGAGTTAAAAATAGCAAAAAGGCTGCTTACATGCAGCCTTTTGAATCTATATCAAGATGATATTATTATCCGAAGTCAGAAAAGTGATTCAGCACCAGTTTCTGGTTCGACTGACTTATTGTCCACCGGTGTTGATCGATCTGCGCTAAAGTCGATAGTTAATGTTTCGTCAGTAAATCGGGTAGGGACGTTTTTTTCGTTGAAGTATTCAAACTTTGCACCTTTGGTTCCTGGTCTGGCGAGTAACCCTGTTTTTGGATCAATCCGAACTTGTACAATACCGACAGGCAGTGGCATGGTGTTTTCGGGCTTGTCTTTCAACGCCGTTTTCATGAACTCAACCCAGGCGGGCAGAGCCGCCTTTCCGCCAAATTCGTTATTACCTAATGATGTGTTTGAATCGAATCCAACCCAGGCAGAAGCAACAATATCCCCATTGAAGCCTGTGAACCAAGCATCTATTGCATCGTTTGTGGTTCCTGTTTTGCCTGCTAGGTCTTTTCGCGGTAACTCTGCTCGCGCCGCCCTGCCTGTGCCTCTTTGTATAACATCGCGAAGCATGGAGTTCATTAAATAGGCTGTTTGTGGAGACAGAACCTGTTTTGCATAGTGTTTTGCTTTTGGTGCTGGTTGGACTGGGTCATTATTTGCGTCATCTATATTCAGAGCCAGCGGTGTTATATCAATAGCTGGCTGTACTGTTGTTTCGCCCTCATCAAAGAGACTGGGCGCTTCCGGGCAAGCTTTACAGACGATGGCTGGGTTTTCCTCGAAAACAATATTACCGTCTTTGTCTTCTATACGACTGATGTAATAAGGCTCTATTGCATACCCCCCGTTTGCGAAGGTTGCATATCCTTGGGCAATTTGGATTGGAGCCATTGCAGTGCTGCCGAGGATCAGTGTCATATCATTGGCAAGTTCCTCGGAGTTAAAACCAAAACGGCTTACATACTGGCGAGCATAACTTACGCCAATATCATCCAGAATACGGATACTGGACAAATTCCTTGATTGGTAAAGCGCTTGTCGCATTGGGATAGGACCCAAATAACGGTCACCTGAATTTTTGGGTCTCCACACATCTTCCAGTGAGTTGTCTGATTTAACCAAAGGCGCATCATTTACAATCGTAGCCGGTGTGTAACCCTTGTCTAATGCGCCGGAGTATATGAATGGCTTAAAGTTTGATCCAGGCTGGCGGCTTGATTGAACCACTCGATTGTATTTCGAAAGCAGGAAATCAAAACCTCCGGTGAGTGACAAAACACTGCCATCTGAAGGTGATAGTGCTACCAATGCTCCTTGTGCTGCTGGAACTTGTGCCAGTGACCAACCATTATCAAGCTTCTCAAGTCTGACAATGGAATTAACCGGAGCCACTTGAGTACCAGTGGTAATACGTGCTCCCACCTGATTAATGGATATTCGTTCTCGTGCCCAACCAATTGTCGGAACGCCGGTGTCAGATTTAATCGGGAGTAATACCGCTTCCAATTGCCCTTGAGGAATGACGGTTAGACCGTTTTCATCGCTTTCAATTACCAAAGCAGGGATCAGGCCTCCAAAAATCGCCGTATCGTTAAGTGTATTTAGTGCTTGCTTACGATCTTCCTCGGTATTTTCTGATTCGAATTCCAGCACTGCTTCCGGTCCGAGGTATCCATGCCGTCGCGTGTAGGAGAGCAGGGTTTTCTGTACCCCACGATTAGCAGCTTTCTGTAGTTCGCTGTTAATTGTTGCATAGACGGTGTATCCATCATTGTAGGCATTATCTCCGAAGCGCTCTAACATGTCGCTGCGAATCATCTCTGCAAGATAGTAAGCGCTCACATCGGGATTGTTGCCGTGATATCGGGCAATGATCGGAGTAGCGATAGCATTTTGATATTCGGCTTCAGAAATAAACCCGTTTACTTTCATCGCAGCTAATACTGCATTACGCCTTTTTTATGCCCTTTCCGGGTTGGCTATGGGGTTGGCGCTGGAGGGGGCTTGATGCAATCCTGCTATTAACGCCAGTTGAGGTAGTTTAAGATCATTTATATCCTTGCCATAATAAACAGTTGCTGCGGCCTGAATGCCATAGGATCGGTAGCCTAGGAAATGTTTATTTATGTATAGTTCAAAAATCTCTTGCTTTGAAAGCTCACTTTCCATCTTGAGTGCTAGTAAGATTTCAGTGAACTTGCGTGTAAAGGTCTTCTGCTGAGACAGAAAGTAATTGCGAGCGACCTGCTGGGTCAGTGTTGATCCTCCTGCCCCTTCCTTGTCGCCTGTTAGCAGTAAATCCAGTACAACTCGGGTGAATCGCACTGGGTCCACGCCATGATGATACTCAAACCGCTTGTCTTCAATTGCAATCAGTGCCTGAACAAAGTGGGTAGGTATTTGCTCATAATGTAGAGGAGATCTACGCTTTTCTCCATATTCGGCGATAAGCTTGTTATCTGCGCTCAATATGCGCATAGGCGTTTGCAATTTGAAGTCCTTTAAAGTTTGGACATCCGGCAGGGCTGGAGATAAATAAAGGTACATACTGGCTGAAATGAGAACCAGACCACAAATTGTGGCAAAGGTAGACCACATAATAAATCGAAGAGTTTTAAAGATTAATTTCATGTTTTTCCAAGAAAATTAAAGGGTTACGTTCATACCTGTGAAATAGTGCTCGATTATAAGCTGATTTAACCCTTTTTATACATTGCGGATTGGTCTATTGTGTTATGTAATAGTTAATGTAAATACTAAGAATCGCTCGTAAGTGCGTGTTGTTGAAGGGAAACATCGGTGGCCTCCTTATTTAAAAAGAAACAGAAAAGGTTACTCGGTATCGATATCAGTTCGACCTCAGTCAAATTAATGGAGCTGAGCAAGAGTGGTAACGGCTATCGGGTCGAAGCTTACGCTGTTGAACCTTTGCCAGACAATGCCGTTGTTGAAAAGAATATCAACGACGAAACAAGTGTTGGCGAGGCGATAGAAAAGCTTAAATCCAAGTCCAGAACTAAATTGGCTGACGCTGCAGTAGCAGTTGCTGGTTCTTCTGTCATCACTAAAACCATCGAAATGAATGCTGGTTTGACTGATGATCAGATGGAAACGGATATTCAGGTTCAGGCGGATCAATATATTCCTTATCCATTGGATGAAGTTGCAATTGACTTTGAAGTTCAAGGGCCTTCCTCTAAGGGGGATAATTTAGTTGATGTGTTGCTTGCTGCATGTCGTAAAGAAAATGTCGAATATCGTGAAACAGCTTTGGGTATTGCAAATTTGAATTGCCGTGCTGTTGATGTCGAGGCTTTTGCCCTTGAACGGGCTTATGGGTTGATTAATGAGCAGCTTGATCAATCTGAAGAGGGCCTGACAGTCGCTATTGTTGATGTCGGTCATACCATGACCACTCTTAGCGTATTGAATGACGGTAAAACGATTTATACGCGGGAGCAGCTGTTCGGTGGTAAACAGTTGACTGAAGAAATTATGCGCCGTTATGGAATGACTCAGGCTGAAGCGGGTCTGGCAAAGAAACAGGGTGGTCTGCCAGATGATTATCCTAGTGAGGTATTGGAGCCATTCAAAGAAGCCGTAGTTCAACAGGTTAGTCGTTCGCTGCAGTTTTTCTTTGCTGCTTCGCAGTTTAATGATGTTGATTATATTGTTCTTGCAGGAGGTTCGGCGTCAATTCCAGGGTTGGCTCAACGCGTGCAGGAAAAGATCGGAACGAATACCATTGTTGCCAATCCGTTCGCTAATATGACTCTGTCCGGTAAGGTTAATGCTGCCAATCTCACGAATGATGCCCCCGCCATGATGATTGCCTGTGGTTTAGCTTTAAGGAGCTTTGAAGATGGCAAATATTGATTTACGTCCTTGGCGCGAAGAACGGAGAAAGGTTCGTCAAAACCAGTTTCTTACTGTTCTCTTTATTTTTGCGCTTGCAGCGGCAGGTATTGGGTGGGGTTGGAATCAGTCTGTGCGTGGCCAGATCGGTTTTCAAAATGCGCGTAATGCCTATTTGGAAGATAAGATCAAAGAACTTGATGTAAAAATCAAAGAGATTAAGTCTTTGCAAGAACAGCGTGCATTACTTATTGATCGCATGAATATTATTCAAAGTCTCCAGGGTGATAGGCCTATCATTGTGCACGTTTTTGAAGAGCTGGTTAGCGCAACGCCAGAAGGTGTGTTTTTTGAAACTCTGGAGGTTAAAGATAAGCAGGTATTTATATCTGCACAGGCAGACAAGGCGTTGAGTATTTCCGACTTCCTTCGGAACCTTGATGAATCCCCCTGGTTTGACGATGCTTTTATGGAAGGCATGCAATCAATTAAAGATGGGCAAGAGGTCGTTGGACACAAGTTCAAGTTAAGGGTGACCCGGATAAATCCTTCCAAGACGGAGGATGACGAATCGTGAGTGTGAAAGAATTTTTTGATGGATTTAAGCAGGAAAACTTTGATTATCAAAACCCTGACTTCAGCAACATGGGTTCCTGGCCACTGGCAATCAGAGTTACCACTCTTTTAATTGTATCATTTGCAATTGTGTTTGGTTTTTATTGGTTTGCAGTGAAAGATTCTCAGACACAGTTGCAGCGCATTATTACAAAAGAACCGCAATTGAAAGAAACCTATAAGTCAAAGGCTTTCCAAGTTGCCAATCTGGACGCCTTTAAAGAGCAGCTTGCAAAGATGGAAGAAGATTTTGGTGCTTTGGTGTCGCAACTGCCAGATGAAACCGATATGCCAAGTCTACTGGATGAGTTGAGTACAACCGGTGCTCAGAGCGGTTTGGAGATTGATAAAATTACACCTGAAGACGATGTCGTTAAAGAGTTTTATATTGAGACTCCCATTACGATTGATGTTCGAGGGTCTTATCATGAAATGGGGAACTTCGTAAGTTCAATGGCGGCCATCCCTCGTATTGTGACATTACACGACTTTCAGATGAGAACGACAGGTGCTCAAAACGATAGTAATGATGCTGAAGCTCCCCTGCAGATGACCATTAAGGCTAAGACCTATCGTTATAAGGGTGAAAAGCAATGAAGTATAAGATCATAGTGATGTTATCCGTTGCCGTCGTTGGTCTGACTTCATGTGTTCGTCAGGATCCGTTGACCGATTTGAAGGCTTTTGTGCAGGAACAGGACTCCAGGCCAAAGGGGCGTATTCAGCCTCCGCCTGAATTTGAAGCTCCTGAAATGGTTTCTTATACCGCCAGTGGGCAACGTTCTCCTTTTGAAGTGCCTCGCCCAGTCGAACTGGTTCAAGAAGAAAACGCGGCTCCGAAGAGTAATGTTCGTCCCGATTTTACTCGGGTTAAAGAATATCTTGAAACTTTCCGAATAGAAAACCTTGCTATGGTCGGAACTTTGTCCGGTATTGAGGAGGATCAGACACTTTGGGCATTGATTCGGGATGGGCAGAACGAAGTTCATCGAGTCAGGGTAGGTAACTATCTTGGCCGAAACTTTGGCAAAATTATCGACATAAGTGAAACTCAGATAGACCTGATTGAGATTGTTCCTTCAGGCCAAGACAACTGGATAGAACGTCCCCGAGTAATTGTAATGGACGGGTTGGAGCAATAGTCATGAAGGGTTGTGAGAACAGAAATATTAGGATGCATCAGAAAATGAAGCGGATTTGGATATTTATCGCAATGTTGATCGCAGGAAATGCGATCGCAGCCAATTTGACTGATTTTGAAACGCTTTCGTTGTCAGGTGATAGGACTCAGATTGTTTTGACATTTGATGCTCCTGTATCAGAACCGGCTGGTTATAGTATTGAAGATCCTGCAAGAATATCTTTGGATTTCACTGGCGTATCTAACGCGTTGAATGAAAAATATATTCAGATTGGTAGTGGTAACACCCGCAGCGCCGCCATTTTGGAAACGGGTGATCGTACGCGGATTGTGTTGAGCCTGAGTAAGTTGGTTTCTTATCAGACCGAAGTTAAGGGCAATGTTGTCTCCGTTTATATCGGGGATGGAGTTGAGTCTTTAGTCTCAGGATCGGCTGTTAAAAGCAATGCAGCGCCTCAACCACAGCTCGTATCAAGTACAAATATTTCATCTTCAAATCGTTCTGCATCTGCTAATCAAATTAAAGATGTTGATTTTCGTCGAACCAAGACTGGAGCCGGTCAGGTTGTTGTAGATCTCGCAAGTACTGGTGCTAACGCTTCTGTATACGAAGAGGGTGGCAAGATTGTGATTTCTGTTGAGGGCTATCAGGTTCCTTCAGAATTGCGTCGTCGTTTGGATGTAATTGACTTCGCAACAGCAGTTCACTTCATTAATGTGTATAACGAAGGTAATAATGCGCTGATCAGTATGGAAGTTGAGGGGGCTTATGACTATCTCGCCTACCAAACCGATGGCAAGATGACCGTTGAAGTGAATCAGTTAACGGAAGAAGAAGCCGACGCCCGTATCAAAGAGAAGTTCCCGTACACAGGCGAAAAACTTTCTTTAAATTTCCAGGATATTGAGGTTCGAGATGTATTACAGATAATTGCCAACTATGTAGGCTTTAATCTGGTTGCGTCAGATTCAATCAGCGGCACAATTACTCTGCGTCTTAATAATGTACCTTGGGATCAGGCACTGGATCTGGTATTGAAAACTAATGGCTTGGACAAGCGACAGAATGGGAACGTGCTACTTGTAGCTCCTTCTGCTGAACTAGCCGAGCAAGAAAAGACTGAACTGGCAGCCCGGGAACAGTCGGAGCGTTTGGCGCCATTAAGAACTGAATATGTACAGATCAATTATGCTAAAGCAGCAGACATTGCCGAGATTGTTAAGACTAACTTGAATACCAATTCGGTAACCGAAGAAGTTAATGGTGAATCAACGACGACGACAACGTCTGATAATGGTTTTCTCTCGTCTCGTGGCTCCGTCACTATCGATGAGCGAACTAATACACTGATTATTACTGATACGGCGGCCTATCTTGATGGCGTGCGCCGGGCAATTTCCATATTTGACGTACCAGTGCGTCAGGTATTAATTGAAGCTCGTGTTGTAACAGCAACAACGTCTATCAACGAGGGCCTCGGTGTTCGGTGGGGTGGTGATTTTTACCAAAACTATGCTAACGGCTCTGTTTACGGTGCCGGTAGTCTTGATCAGATTGAAGAGACCGTGAATTCGGCCGGTACAGAACTTGTGTTCCCGGACGCATTGGCTGTTAACTTGCCGATAACATCTAACTCCGGATCATTTGCGCTAGGCTTTACGGCCGGAATCTTTGACCTTGATTTGGAGCTATCCGCTTTGGAAAGTCTGGGTAAGGCTGAAGTGGTATCTCAACCGAAAGTGATTACCTCCGATGGGCAGCGTGCTTCCATCTTCTCTGGTCAAAACGTGGCAATTTTGGGTGAGTTGGTAGAGGCAGGCTTGAAGCTTGATGTTACACCGCAAATTACACCGGATGATCGGGTCGTGTTGACACTGACAGTAAATCAGGACTCTATAGCACCAACAGATACATCAGAGGGGCTGACTGCAATTAATACCAATACGGTTTCAACAGAAGTTTTGGTGGAAAATGGGGCTACCTTGGTTTTGGGTGGAGTATATCGAGTAGAGAATACCTCAACAATTACTAAAACTCCGTTGCTTGGTGATCTGCCGGTTTTAGGTAACTTCTTTAAGCGTACTGTAACCAGCGATACCAAATCAGAGTTGTTGATCTTCATTACACCGAAACTGATAGAAGATGGGTTGGTTTCCAACTAACTATGCCTTCAGCTTCAACAATTATTCTTATTGGACCAATGGGCGCTGGTAAAAGCACCATTGGTCGTTTGCTTTCTGAACATCTGGATATTGAGTTTGCCGATTTGGATCGGGAAATAGAAGTTGCTTCAGGTGCTACTATACCTTGGATTTTTGATATTGAAGGTGAAGACGGATTCCGCAAACGAGAATCATCTGTGTTGGAAGATGTACTTAAGCAGCAATCAATAGTACTGGCAACGGGTGGTGGGTGTGTTCTGAGTCCTATTAATCGACAGCTACTGGCAAAGTCTGGTTATGTCGTGTACTTGAAAACATCGGTTGGACATCAATTGCAACGAACTGCAAAAGATAAGAACCGACCGTTGTTACAAACCCAGAATCCCCGGGCCGTATTGATTGAAATGGCTCAATATCGAAACCCCCTATACGATGAGGTGGCTCATCTGGCTATTGATACTGATGCCAAGCCTCCACGTTTGGTTGCTCAGGAAATTTTACAATCTCTACAGAAGTCATTGACATGAAAACGTTGACCGTCGATCTAGGGGATCGAAGCTACCCTATTCATATCGGAAACTGCCTATCTCAGCCTGACCTCATCCTTAACCGTGTACCGAATAAAGAAGTTGTGATCGTAACCAACGATACGATAGCTCCTTTGTATCTGAATCATCTAATGACAATTTTTGAGGGGGCTGAGAGAAAAGTTCAGTCGGTGGTTTTGACTGACGGTGAAGCTTACAAGAATTTGGAAGCTATAAATCAGATCATTAGCCATCTACTCCAACATAATATCAGTCGCAAGGTTGCACTTGTTGCTCTAGGGGGAGGTGTTGTTGGAGACATTACCGGCTTTGCTGCAGCATCGTATCAGCGCGGTGTTGATTTTGTTCAGGTACCGACAACGTTGCTTTCACAGGTTGATTCGTCAGTTGGCGGTAAAACAGGAGTTAATCACCCTCTTGGTAAAAACATGATTGGCGCCTTCAAGCAGCCTCTTGCAGTTTTTATTGATCCATCTACTTTGGAAAGCTTGCCCCAAAAAGAACTGATAGCTGGTTTTGCTGAGGTTATCAAGCATGGTGCAATATACGATATCGAATATTTTTCCTATCTGGAGCAGCATATTGATGCAATTTTCGCTCTGGATAAGGAGATTATCGTCGAAGCCATTCTCAGGTCTTGTCAGATCAAGGCATCGGTTGTTGCTCAGGACGAAACAGAGCAAGGTCTGAGAGCAATCTTAAATTTTGGACATACCTTTGGGCATGCCGTAGAGACTACTCTTGGGTATGGGAAGTGGCTGCATGGTGAAGCCATTGGTTTAGGGTTGGTTATGGCCGCAGATTTATCAGCCCGTTTGAGTCTTATCTCCGAAGAGAATGCGAACCGTATTGCTCGTTTAGTCGAAAAATCCGGTTTGCCGGTTAGAGTTCCTGAAAGTATGACTGAACAAGACTTTATTACGGCTATGTATCGCGATAAGAAAGTAGATGCGGGATCTTTGCGTCTTGTTCTGTTGCGTCGCTTGGGTGATGCCTATGTTACCGATGATTTTAGTCATGAAGCTTTGGACGCTACTCTGAGTCATTTCTGTCAGTAACAATCGGGTGTTTCATATATTTACAGATCTGCCTCATTCTAGCAGGTCTGTTTCTTCCTTTCTTATTGCAGTATTAAGCCTTTGAGTCCGCCCTTCTTTGATCCTCACTCCATGTCGGTTCAGAGTGTCTTCAAATTCGTTGAAAAAGTTTAATTTCAGTTATTCTCTATGATTCATTTCAGTTTATTGCTCTATCTCTGCCTATGAATGAATATTCGGCTAGACAACAACCGGTTACCTCGTTTAAATGGGAATAAACTTCCAATTGGAGCAAATGCGGTGGATTTAACTGAACAGATTGAGCGCATGCAGATACATTACGGCTTGAAGCATGACCCGCTTGGCGCGTTAGTTGATACCATGGTATTCAGTGGAGCCGGTGGTCGGTACGAAACAGCAGAGACGATACGCCATCTGCTCACCTATAGCCCTCAAGATAGTATTCTGGTTGGCCCTTCAGGCAGTGGAAAGCGGGCACTGGTTTCTCAAGTCATTAAGATGCTGGAGTCCCAGTGGCGAGTTGCCTGGATTGATGGTTCCATGCTGCAGACCACGTCAGATCTGTTTCAGGAAGTCATTGGCCAGCTAGGTCTGGGTTTGAAAGTCAGTGATATAGAATCACAAGAAGTATCCGCTGTTATCAATGCTATCGATTCTCGGGTTGGTGAAGATGAGCTGTTTCTTCTGGTTGTACAATATGCTGATCAGGTGCCTGCCTTTTTGCTGGAAATGATGGGGGAGTTGCGTAATCAGGCTCTTTCTCTGGAATCACGGCTAAGGCAAATATGGCTGGTTAATGATGACCAGCCAATGAGTGGCGTTATTGATGAGGATGACTGGTATGTTCACAAACTCCAACCGTTAACTGACGAAGAAGCCTACCAGTATCTCAAAGATCGCTTTATTGCCGCAGGCTATGTTGACACTTTTCCAATAGGCCCAAAAGATGTTAATCGGTTAAATGACTTATCAGGTGGTATTCCCAAAGAGTTAAATGAAATCACTCGCGACTATCTGATCAGTTCAACTTTTCAGGGAGTGGAGAAAAAGACCTCATTCCCTGTCACTCATGTTGCTGCAGGTTTGACTGCGCTGGTTCTGGTCATTATTGCGTTTGTGTATCAGGCGAACGATCACCGTCGTGGTGATGAGGTTGTTGTTCTGCAGCACTCTCCCTCAGCCGAACAATCGCTTTCAGATGTGGAACGCAAGCTTGCTGATGCAGTAGCCAGGGTAGAGGCGAAGCAGGACAGTGCGGAAGCCATTACTCCAGAGCCAAAAGTAATAGCGCAACCGGAAGAAGTTAAAGCCCCTCTCTCTCCTAGAGTGAAGGCACCTGAACCGGTGGCGTCAGATGATCAAACTGTCGTTGTCCTGCCTTCATCAGCTGATGATGCTATTCCTGTTGTTCAAAATACGACGACCTCTGAATCCGGTGCTGCTCCGGTATCGCTGCTGCAAAGTGCAAAGGATGAGGAGTATACCCTGCAGCTGATAGGTGTACGTGATAGATCAAAGTTGAGTGCCATGCTGGAAGCATTTGCCCCAAATTCGTCGGTTGAGGTTGTGGAAACTGTTTATAAGGATGCCCCGTGGTACGTTTTGATTTTCGGGAAATTCCCGGATAAGGCGTCCGCGCAGAAAGGTGCTACTGAAATACCAGACTCTTTGGGTATTTCTGAACCATGGGCTCGCTCATTCAGCTCTATCCGCAACTCGCAGTAGATAGCTGGTTATACAACAGTTTCATTATTAACCTTATATTATACCGTTATATCTTGTGTGATCTGCAATTGTTCATAAACTCTAACAGATAATCATCAGGGCTGAGGGCTTCACAGCGGTTGTGATAGCTAACACGCTCAGAGTGACTGAGATGTGGCATGAACTCCGTGGTGACCGTCACGTTGCGAAGTGTTAGGAGGAGGGTTCCCTTCAGCATATTCAGCATAAAGCCTTCAGTTTTGCATCATTGCTGGCTTCAGGTTGAAGTGAGCAGGCTTTATTGGTTTGTTCAGACAAGACAAATGAGCCAGCACAACAAAATACAGTTAACAACCTGGAAACAGGCGGTCTGGAAGAGAGGATCGATATGAGCAAAGGTTTATTCAATCCGGTCGAGTTTAAAGACAACTGTGGTTTTGGCTTGATCGCCCATATGGAAGGCGAGGCGAGTCATGATCTACTACAAACAGCTATTGAGTCTTTGACATGTATGACCCATCGCGGTGGGATCGCTGCGGATGGCAAAACAGGAGATGGCTGTGGTTTACTATTGAAGATGCCAGTCGGCTTTTTCAAAACAGAAGCGCAGACCCTGTTTAACACAGAATTGGGTGAGAACTTTGCCATTGGCATGATCTTTCTTAATTCTGACAGCACTAAGGCCCAGGAAGGAAAAGCAGCTCTTGAAGCGGCGCTTGCCAATGAAGGCCTGGAAGTTGTTGGCTGGCGTGTCGTTCCAACCGATACTCAATACTGTGGCCCAATGGCACTGGCCTGCTTACCTGATATTCAGCAAGTTATTGTGAAAGCAGAATCAGACGATAACCTGGCTGTTAAACTCTACACGGCTCGTCGCAAAGCCGAACAGCAGATGATAACTGATGAAGAATTTTACATCTGTTCATTGTCTGAAAAAGTGGTTTCTTACAAAGGCTTGGTTATGCCAGTTGACCTGCCCAAGTTTTATAAAGATTTAGCCAATGAAACTCTGGAAACCGCTATCTGCGTTTTCCACCAGCGATTTTCCACCAATACCATGCCGAAGTGGCCCTTAGCGCAACCGTTTCGTCTAATCGCTCATAATGGTGAGATCAACACCATTCAAGGTAACCGCAACTGGGCGAGGGCGCGGGCCAGCAAGCTTGCCAATACTAATATTCCCCATCTGAACGAATTGCAGCCGGTTGTTAACACCAGTGGTTCAGACTCATCCAGTATGGACAATATGCTGGAATTAATGTTGTTGGGTGGTATGAATCTGTTCCGGGCCTGTCGCACTATGATTCCGCCTGCCTGGCATAATGTCGAGCATATGGACTCTGATCTGAAGGCCTTTTATGAATTCAATTCCATGCATATGGAGCCGTGGGATGGCCCTGCTGGCATTGTACTGACAGATGGTCGTTATGCCGTCTGTATGTTGGATCGAAACGGTTTACGTCCGTCGCGCTGGGTGATTACCAAGAACGGTTATATCACGCTGGCTTCTGAAATAGGTACATTCAATTATCAGCCTGAGGATGTTGTTGCCAAAGGTCGTGTCGGGCCGGGTCGCATTGTTGCCATTGATACTGAAACAGGCGAGTTTCTCGAAACCGAAACCATCGATGGTCGTCTGAAAAAAGCCCACCCTTATAAAGAATGGCTTAAAGCCAATGCCGTGCGTCTTAGGTCGCGCCTGGAGTTAACCGAAGAGGGCGATGGTTCTTCACTGAATTCAGCGCAGGTTGAATCTTATCAGAAACTGTTTCAGGTCAGTTATGAAGAGCGTGATCAGGTTATCCGGCCGCTTGCAGAAACCGGCCAGGAAGCGGTTGGTTCAATGGGTGATGACACACCGATGGCAATCCTATCGCACAAAGTACGTCCGCTGACCGATTACTTTCGTCAGCAGTTTGCCCAGGTAACCAATCCTCCTATCGACCCTTTGCGAGAATCAGTGGTCATGTCTTTGGAAACCTGCCTTGGGCCTGAAGCAAACCTGTTTGAACCGAAAGCGGAAGATGCCACCCGATTGATTCTGTCTTCACCAGTGTTGTCACCACTGAAATTTCAGAGCATGTTGCATCAGGAGGCACCGCAGTTTAAGCATAGAGTTCTGCACCTGGCTTATGGTCAGGACGGTGATCTGGAAAGTGCCATTCGCGCGCTGACTGATGCGGCCGAGCAAGCCAGTCGCGATGGCATCAAGATCCTGATCCTTTCAGATCGTATGGTGCAACCCGGTCAGTTGGTTATCCCGGCCGTCATGGCAACCGGGGCTGTTCACCATCGTCTGGTAAATAGCAGTTTGCGCTGTGATACCAATATTGTTCTGGACAGCGGTGCTATTCGTGACCCTCATCACTTTGCGGTTGCCCTTGGCTTTGGTGCAACGGCCATCTACCCCTATCTGGTTTACGAAGTGATCGATGACATGATCCGTACTGGTGAATTGAGCGGTGATCACCACATCCTGCACAAGAATTACCGCAGAGGTATTAACAAGGGTCTGTTGAAAATTATGTCCAAGATGGGGATTTCCACCATCGCCTCTTATCGTGGTGCACAGTTATTTGAAGCCGTTGGACTGGCTTCCGAGGTTGTTGACCTATGCTTTGCTGGTGTTACAAGCCGTATTGAAGGCGCGGGGTTTGCGCATTTTCAGGAAGAGGTCACCCAATGTGCCGACAATGCCTGGAAACAACGCTGCAAGATCGATCAGGGCGGCAAACTCAAATATGTTCACGGCGGTGAATACCATGCTTACAATCCAGACGTGGTCAGGGCCATACAGAAAGCGGTTCAGAGTGGTGATCAAGCCAGTTATCGTGACTTTGCCGCTGTGGTTAATGAGCGAACGCCTGCAACGATTCGTGATCTGTTCAGACTCAAAACCGACCGCCAGCCAATCCCATTGAGTGATGTGGAGTCGCTGGAATCAATCTTTACTCGCTTTGATTCTGCGGCAATGTCACTGGGTGCTTTGTCACCGGAAGCGCACGAGGCGCTGGCCGTTGCGATGAATGAATTGGGGGGGCGTTCCAACTCAGGTGAAGGTGGTGAAGACCCTAAACGTTACGGCACCATTCGCCGCTCCAAAATCAAACAGGTTGCTTCGGGACGCTTTGGTGTGACCCCAGCTTACTTGATGAGTGCCGATGTTATTCAGATCAAAGTAGCCCAAGGCGCCAAGCCGGGCGAAGGTGGCCAGCTCCCAGGCGGCAAAGTGAATAGCCTGATTGCCGAACTGAGATACTCAGTGCCAGGTGTTACGTTGATTTCACCGCCACCGCATCATGACATTTATTCTATCGAAGACTTGGCACAGTTGATTTTTGATCTGAAGGAAATCAATCCAACAGCGCTGATTTCAGTCAAGCTTGTTTCTGAACCTGGTGTTGGAACCGTTGCCGCAGGTGTTGCCAAGGCCTATGCCGACCTGATTACCATTTCCGGTTACGACGGTGGTACAGCAGCCAGCCCGCTGACCTCAATCAAGCACGCCGGGTCACCATGGGAGCTTGGTCTTGCCGAAGTGCAGCAAACACTGAGAGGTAATGATCTGCGTGATAAGGTTCGTCTGCAAACTGACGGTGGCTTGAAGACCGGCCTTGATGTAATAAAAGCCGCAATTCTCGGCGCCGAAAGTTATGGCTTTGGCACCGCACCCATGGTTGCATTAGGTTGCAAGATCTTGCGGATTTGCCATCTGAACAATTGTGCAACGGGTGTGGCGACGCAGGATGAAACCCTGCGTGAACAGCATTTCCGGGGCACTGTCGAAATGGTGAAAAACTATTTCCGTTTTGTTGCAGAGGAAGTCCGCGAATATCTGGCGCAATTGGGTTATTACTCACTGGAAGAAATTATCGGAAAAACTGAATTGTTTGAAGTTCGTGATGACTTGACTGGCAAACGCAAAGCGTTAGATCTGTCACCGATACTGCGTAGCGATGCCGTACCAAAAGACAAACCGCAGACCTGCCAGGTCGAACGGAACGAGCCGTTTGATAAGGGAACCAAACAACGGGAAATTTTTGCCGCTGTCAAAGAGGCGATTGAAATTAAATCCGGTGGAGAGTTCGAATTCCATATTGGAAACTGCGACCGTTCTATTGGCGCACTGATGTCCGGCGCCATCGCCAAACGACATGGTAATCAGGGCATGGCCAATATGCCGATTACTCTGAAGCTATCAGGGATCGCAGGGCAATCCTTTGGCGTCTGGAATGCTGGTGGTTTGAATCTGATTCTTGATGGTGATGCCAACGATTACGTCGGTAAAGGCATGACCGGAGGAAAAATTGTCATTCGCCCGCCAAAGGGCAGTGCTTTTGAAACCCAGAAAACATCGATTATGGGCAACACCTGCCTATATGGTGCGACTGGTGGTCAGCTCTACGCTGCAGGCAGCGCTGGTGAACGTTTTGCTGTACGTAACTCTGGAGCCCAGGCGGTTATCGAGGGAGCGGGTGATCACTGCTGCGAATACATGACCGGCGGCATGGTTGCTGTACTCGGCTCGGTCGGAGGCAACTTTGGCGCCGGTATGACTGGTGGCTTTGCCTACGTGCTCGATCTGGAAAATACCTTTGCAGACAAATACAACCGGGAGCTGGTGGATATCCTTCGGATCAGTACTGAAGCGATGGAAAATTACCGCGACCATCTGTTCCGTGTAATCGAGCGTTTTGTGGATGAAACTCACAGTGCCTGGGGAGCTGAGTTATTGGACAACTTCGATGACTACATCAGCCGTTTCTGGCTGGTGAAACCGAAAGCAGCCAGTCTTTCTGACTTGCTGTCCAGAACTCGTGCACGACCAGAATAATTGACGGAGGCAACAGTAATGACACAACGTTTAAATAACGATTTTCAATTTCTGGATGTTGGCCGCCACGAGCCAGCGAAGAAGAATATTCGTACTCGCCGTCGCGAATTTGCAGAAATCTACGAGCCGATTGGTCAGCGACAGGCTGCCGAACAATCACATCGTTGCCTGGCCTGTGGTAACCCTTACTGCGAATGGAAATGCCCGGTACACAATTACATTCCTGACTGGCTTAAACTGGTCAGTGAAGGCAACGTGCTGGAAGCCGTCGAGTTGAGCCATCAGACCAACTCCCTGCCAGAAGTCTGTGGTCGTGTTTGCCCGCAGGATCGGCTTTGTGAAGGTGACTGTACATTGAATGAGGAATTTGGTGCCGTCACCATTGGTAATACTGAAAAGTACATCACTGATACCGCCTTTGCGATGGGGTGGAAGCCGGATCTGTCCAACGTCACCATGACTGATAAGCGTGTAGCCATTATTGGTGCAGGTCCAGCGGGCCTGGGGGCTGCCGACATTCTGATTCGCAGCGGTGTTAAACCGGTTGTGTTTGATCGACATCCTGAAATTGGAGGTCTGCTGACCTTCGGTATTCCTGAATTTAAACTGGAAAAGACAGTAATGTCGAAACGCCGTGAAATCTTCACTGAGATGGGGGTTGAATTCCGCCTGAATACAGAAGTTGGTGAAGACATCGGGTTCGAAGACATTCTCAATGAGTACGATGCAGTGTTTCTGGGCATGGGAACCTACACTTATATGAAAGGTGGTTTCCCGGGTGAAGACTTGCCGGGTGTTTACGATGCATTGCCATTCCTGATTTCCAATGTGAATCACAATAACGGCTGGGAAAAATCAGAAGATGATTTTATCAGCCTCAAAGGTAAGCGTGTTGTGATTCTCGGCGGTGGTGACACCGCCATGGATTGTAATCGCACAGCTATCCGCCAGCAGGCAGCGTCCGTAACCTGTGCCTATCGGCGCGATGAAGCCAATATGCCGGGTTCGCGGCGTGAAGTGGTCAATGCCAAAGAAGAAGGCGTTAAGTTCCTGTTTAACCGCCAGCCAGTCGAGATTGTAGGGAATGGCAAGGTTGAAGGCGTGAAAGTTGTCACTACCCAATTGGGTGAGCCGGATGAAAATGGTCGGCGGCGGCCACAGGTCATCGAAGGGAGTGAGGAAATTCTACCCGCCGATGCTGTATTGGTCGCCTTTGGTTTTAAACCCAGCCCGGCACCCTGGTTTGCACAGTTTGGTATTGAGCTGAATGACTGGCAGGGTGTGGTTGCTGCTGAAGACCAGAAATACCGTTACCAGACCAGTAATGAAAAGGTCTTTGCCGGTGGTGATATGGTGCGCGGTTCCGACCTGGTGGTGACCGCTATATACGAAGGCCGTCAGGCTGCCGAAGGCATACTGGACTACCTAAACGTTTAACCTGCAATGCAACCTCAGACTCCGCCCTAGCGGAGTCTTTTTTGTTCTCCTAACTCTTTTGACAGCCACTCGATAAATACCGTCATGTCCGATTGAAAGTCAGCATAAATCCCCAGTGCCGTATCGCGGTTTTCAACGATTGGGTTGGCGAAGCGAATGCGTCTCGCCATTCCCACCAGCGCGTCCTTTATCCCTTCCTTGCTCTGATAGCGGACAAACCAATCTTGCCGACTCATCCAGTAAAGCGTCCTTTGCATTCGCTCTGGTAAGACCCGTTCGTTGAAGTTATGCAGGTGCTGATAGCTTTGTTGTGCAAATATCGGCAGCGGCTGTATATGAAACTGAACCCAATGGTTGGCGAGAAAATGATCAAGCAGCATGTCGACAATTAACGGGGCGGTTTTGCGAAAAACCGGGCGTAACGCTTGGCGCAGAGGCTCCAGAATCGAGCTATTATCGGTCAGGTGATCAATCTGCTGGTGTTGATCAAAATGCTGAAGAAACGAGACAGAACAGCTTTCCTCACTCGGGCGGCACGCAAAATCCGGCCACAAACTGCCCGCCAGTGCGGCAGGATTCGCATCAGAATAAAGGCAATGACCAAGAAAATTCATCGAACTTAGGCAATAAAGGGGTGTATCAGTATAATGCGCGCTACCTAAATCAAAGGGCAAGTCTCTCACTGTCCATAATGCCATGGGGGGATCTGGAACACTCCCTGGACAGGCACCTTAGTAATTGACTAAATCTGATTGGATGTATAGGTATTTGTTATCAAGGATTACCTCATGCCAAAGCCAAGGATCGCCCAAGTATCATTAGAGGTTACCCCATACTATCACAGCGTTTCACGTTGTGTCCGACGGGCTTTTCTCGCCGGAAAGGATCATCAAACGGGGGTTGACTATGAACATCGACGGGCCTGGATCGAACGGCGCATACTGACCTTAGGTTGGGTATCCCTGGAAGACGTTTTAAACTGCTGGAGCGTCCTGTTCAAAGGCAAATAGCTGGTTCGACAATATCTCAATAACATCTCAATAACGAACCCCTGTGTGATGCCCAACTTCAGGTTGTTCATGACCTTGCGGAACAGTGGCGAGCCCGTCTGGGCAATATCAGTTGGTTTATGCAGGTATTGAATGAAGGTATTGCCCGGTAAGCCAATCGGGAATATCAATGTACTGCAAACAGAGAGTGCACAAGACCATCCGAATCTGAGTTCACTGGCGTGCGATCACGCGCGTCCACGTGAAACGATTGGTTAACTGTGTTGCAAGTCTAATTTCGCCTTGGTATCCAAAAACCAACCTTCTTACAATACTCTTCATAGGCTTTTCCATAACGAATATTAAGATCATTTTCTTCAGCGATACAAAAGTAGTACCATATTGGAAGATAAACAAAAGAAAACATAATAAGAAAAGGAGAATTGACTAGAAAGGCAATGACCCACCAGAGAGGAAATTCGCCCACAGCCTGTGGATGACGAATCTTTTCATATATGCCTCCATACATCTCATGTTCACGCTTTGGTGTCATGGTTTCTGCACCAGCATCTTTTGCGCCTTTGATCATAAGAAACAAAGAGGGTACTGCAATACAAAGAGCAATCAGCGCAGAAACCCACCAAGGCCATGGAAAAACAGCCGGTAAGTTTATAGGGAGTGGGAACCAAAAGTATAATATATAGTTTATTGCCGCGATCAACATACTACAAGAAGCAACCAAACGATATATTGTGCACTTTTTATAGGCTGATGATCCTATTCTTCGCTCTAAAGCCGCAGGCCTGACACTTTTTACATAAAAAATCGTAAATACAACAGATGAAGTGATTAATATTCCGAAATTAATCCACGGTATCATACCATTATCTCCTCCGAAGTTTTTTTCTTTGGTAAGCGCCAAAGATTCGACCTATTGACCCCAGGGCAATTGTACTACAAATTCATTGATCCATTCATCAATCGAAGCAGATAATCATGATCCCAACCGGCCACAAGACGTTTGCTTTTTATACCTATCTTCTTACTTTTATCCTGCTTGAGCAGGTTTAATGCAAAATGTCTTAACCTTGCCAGATTTTCAGCACCATGGCCTTTTCGTACTCGACTTTCATCTTCTCTGAAC
>JARRJP010000006.1:0-55607 GCA_037389025.1 Reinekea sp.
CCACTACTCCTATGACTCTTACGGCAACATCACCGAAATCAAACGCGGCCAGAACCAAACCCTCGTCCAACAGCTCAAATACAACGCCAAACACCAGCTTATTGAACTGACCGAAACCCACCACAGCCAGTTCAAACAGAAACTGATCTTCCAATATGACGCCCTTGGAAGACGCATCTGGAAAAAGGTCTACACACAGGAAAACGCAGACACCGAAGACTACCACCACGCCGAAGAATACCTCTGGCAAGGTGATCGACGCGTCCAAACCCGATACTTCAACGACCAGCACTGGTGCATCAACGACGAGATCACCATCTACCAACCCGGCACACACAAACCTTTAGCCATCATCGACCAGGCCCTCGGCATACTCGATATCGAAACCGACCACCTCGGCACCCCGAAAGCGTTGTATGACCACGAGACCGGGCGGGAAATCTGGTCCACGGAGCATGAGGTGTATGGCAAAGCAAAAAATAATGCCAGCCTGAAAACGCATCCGAAAACGGGGCAGGCGGTTGATCCGAAAATCCGGTTCCAGGAGCAGTGGGAGGATGTGGAGACTGCCATTTTCTGTTCAGGATTCTCTGAATTCCAAATCAAACTGTATCGACAACCTCTTTGCCGATGCCTGGAATCCCTCAAGATCATTCAGCCTTTTTTCTCACACTCTCATCATAGCCATTTTCAAGTCAGCCCTTTTAATAGCGTACGTTTTTCCAAGCATGCATGTCAGGTCGTTGTTTTTTTAAAACAGCCGTTTTTTAAGGGAAGCCAGAAAATAAAACCCATTATCTATGTATTTTTAATTTAATATTTAACACCTGAATCCGTGACTCCATCGTGGCGCTGTGCACAAGCTATTGATTCCTCTTTGCTTTCGGGTGAACCTACAATTTTTGACAAAAAATAGAAATCAAGCTCTTACACTCTGCATCCACTTTGGAGTCACGGATTCAGGTAGCACCTTTATTTCATCGAAATAAAAAATTTCGAATCAAATCCTTGCCGCCTTCTGTCGCAAACGACTCTGGATGAAACTGAATCCCGTAGATCGGATAGTCGCGATGCTGAACCCCCATGATTTCAAAATCACCTGCGGATTTTAGTTTTTCCTGGTTGTCAAATTCGTCGCGGGTTAACGCGCCGACGGATGCGTTGACTCGCAGGCAGTCCGGTAGTGTTTGTGCGTTGGCGATCAGCGAGTGATAGCGCATGACTTCGAGCTGATCCGGTAAACCGGAAAACACACCACTGTCGTCATGATTAACCGGGCTTAGTTTGCCGTGCATCGGTAATGGTGCTTTGATGATGTTGCCGCCGAAGCTGTAAACAATACCCTGCATGCCCAGGCAGACGCCGAGTAATGGTGTTTTCTTGCCAAACTCAGAAATAACATCGGCGCAAACACCGAAGTAGTCTTTGTCTTCGGGTGTTCCCGGTCCTGGTGAAATGATGATGCGATCCGGTTGCATGGTTTTGACATCATCAAGACTGATTTCGTCATTGCGCTTGACCTCAATACTGAATTGATCGATAAGACCTTTGCGCTGTTCGCTTTCCAGAATCTCGCCGATGAATTGATACAGGTTGAAGGTGAACGAGTCGTAGTTATCAATAATTAAAATTTTCATCATTCTCTTCCTTGTTACTCGCCGCTGAACATATCCAGCACTTTTTTGGTGCCGGCAAATTTACGCATGATTTCTTCGTACTCATCTTCCGGGTTGGAGTCGTATACATTGCCACCGCAGGTTTGCACATAGGCTTTTTCGCCGTTGGCAAACAGGGTGCGGATTGGAATGGCAAAGGTGCAGTCGCCATTAAAAGAGAAGTGACCCACTGCACCGCCGTAGGGGCCTCGACCTTCGCCTTCGAGTTGGTTGATGATTTTCATGGCTTCAATTTTTGGGGCGCCGGTCAGCGTTCCGGCTGGGAAATTACTGGCCAGTGCAGTAAACATATCTTCGTTTTCATCAATGATGCCGACAATTTCCGATGAAATATGCTGTACATGACTGAAGCGTTTGATGTCCATCAGGCTGCGTACCTTCACAGTGCCAAAGCGGGCAACCCGGCCGATGTCGTTGCGGTGCAGGTCGACAATCATGTTGTGTTCGGCAATTTCTTTCGGATCATTAAGCAGAGCGCGGGCGAGCGCGGTATCTTCTTCCGGCGTTGCGCCGCGCTTTGCGGTGCCTGCCAGTGGGAAGGTTTCCATTTCACCCTGGCGCAACCGGAACAATAATTCAGGGCTGGCACCGATCAGCTTCTGGTCGCCGAATTTCAGGTAGTACATCTGTGGTGATGGGTTTACTTCACGCAGTTTTTCGTACAGGCCGATGGTGTCGCCATGAATTTCAAAATGTTTTTTGAAGCCGACTTCGGTCTGGAAAATTTTGCCGTCGATAATGTCTTGTTTTACTTTCAGTACTGCATCGCGGTGCTGTTCTTTGCTCATGCCATCGCCGAGGTGTTTGATGGTCAGCTCGCCGTTGCCGGAGTAGGGGCTGGCGAGTAATTCCTGTACCAGGACGATTCGATTTTCGTCGTAGTAAAAATAGAAGACTTCGCCGGTCATTTTGTCGAGTACCAGCCCATCTTTGAACAGGCCGAAGCGGAAGGCGTCGAACAGGTCGCTGTTGTGTAACTTTAGCGAGGGTTCAAAATAGTTCATGGCGTTATAACCAAGATAACCGGTCAGGCCGCCTGCGTACATGCGTGAAATAATATTTTGCGGCATCAGCTCGCGCAGGGTCAGATAGGGGTTGTCGCAGGTTTGCGTTTGTCTGCTGCCGTCACGCTCTTCAATGGTTAGTTCATTGCCATTGGCATAGACGATTTTTTCCGGGTCAAAACCGATGATGGTGTGCCGGGCGATGTGGCTGTCCTCGCCCAGTGATTCCAGAATAAAGCAGTTGGTAAAACGTTTTTCGACTTTCTTGAACAGTTCAAAGAAGTCGCAGTCGTCAGTGACTTTGATATACCTCGGTTTACGTGGTAGTTGGAAAGGTTTTAGGCTCATGGTTTCCTCAATTATCTTTCAGCGCGCGGGCACCACGCGATACGGTGGCTATGCCTACACCTAGTTGTTCGGCAATTTTGCGTTGTGGAACACCGGCTTCAAGCATTCTGAAAATCTGTAGACGCTTGATGATTTCGTCATATTCAGTCGGTGTCAGTAATTGTTCGAGGCAGTGCGCCATCGACTTTCGGTCATTTGCCGCCAGCAGATAATCAAGTAGTTCATTGTGTTCGTTATTAGGTGTTTTCATGTACTAGTATGCTATAACAAAATCAGGTAGAGTCAACGAATAGTTTTCAGTTTTGGGCGGTTCACACTATTATCCCGGCCCGAATTATTGGTAGGGCGGTTGGTACTATGCTGTTAATGATCGACAACTATGACTCCTTCACCTACACCCTAGTGAATTATCTGGAATCGTTGTCCGTCGATGTGGTGGTCCGCAAGAATGATGATATCGATGTGGCGGGCATTGAGGCGCTGGCTCCAGATTATCTGATGATCTCTCCCGGCCCTTGCACCCCGAATGAGTCCGGAGTATCGCTGGCGGCTATAGAGCATCTTGCCGGGCAGGTGCCGATTCTTGGTGTTTGTCTTGGCCATCAGGCGATTGGTCAGGTATTTGGTGCTAAGGTGGTGCGGGCGCAACAGGTTATGCATGGTAAGACTTCGGCGGTGTACCATGAGGGTCTGGGTGTTTTTCAGGGGTTGAACCAGCCCTTCGAGGCAACTCGCTATCATTCTCTGGTGTTGCAGCAAACAACTCTGCCGGATTGTCTGGAAGTCACTGCCTGGACAAGCCGGAATGATGGTCGCCGAGAAGAGATTATGGGTATTCGGCACCGCAGTTATGCGATTGAAGGGGTACAATTTCACCCTGAATCGGTTCTGACCGAGCAGGGCATTACTATACTGGCTAACTTTATTGCACATTATCGGAAGGTTTCCTAGCCCGAAATTTTCACTAAAGATTGACGTTTTGGGACAATGTCCTTAAACAGTTTGTTCGATTGTCCGCTGGGGCCTGGTGGTTCTGAGGTGCAAGACAATCGGCAATATGTGACGGGAGATTTTTCTCAGCGTCGATGCGCGGGTCGGTGACAAATTATCTCCGGCATTGAGAAGTTAAAACGCCCTACACTGGTGGTTGAGCGCAGGTTTTTGAGCGCTTTGGCGAATTCTCCAGGCTAGGCCATCCACAATTGAACAGGAGGCAAGATGGATATTAAACAGGCACTGCACCGGATCGTTGCTCATGGTCATTTGAGCCAGACTGAGATGCAGCAGGTAATGCGCCAGGTGATGACTGGTGAATGCACAGACGCTCAGATTGGTGCGCTGTTAACAGGGCTGCGCATGAAAGGTGAAACCATTGAGGAGATTACTGGCGCAGCGCAGATCATGCGTGAGCTGGTTACGCCGGTTGCGGTCAACGCTCCGAACCTGGTGGACACCTGCGGTACTGGCGGCTCTGGTCAAAAGCTGTTTAATGTTTCCACCGCCAGCGCCTTTGTGGTGGCCGCTGCCGGTGCTCAGGTGGCCAAACATGGTAATCGGGCAGTGTCCTCCAGTTTTGGCAGTGCTGATCTTCTGGAGGCCGCCGGTGTTGATCTGACGGTTTCGCCGGATGTGGTGGCACGGGCGATTGAAAGCATTGGTGTGGGATTTATTTTTGCGCCAAGTCATCACAGTGCCATGCGCCATGCCATCGGGCCGCGCAAGGAACTGGGGCTGCGTACCATTTTTAACATGCTTGGCCCGCTGACCAACCCGGCCAGTGTCAAGCGTCAGGTGATCGGTGTGTTTTCACCGGAGTTGTGTCTGCCGTTTGCTCAGGTATTGAAAAATCTCGGCAGTGAACATGTCATGGTGGTGCATTCGCAGGATGGGCTTGATGAGTTCAGCTTGGCGGCCCCTACCTTTGTTGCTGAGCTGAAAGATGGTGAAGTCACGACACAAACCATTAATCCAGAAGACTTTGGGCTTGCCATGCAGGGGCATGTAGGATTGAATCCGACCGATGTGGCTGGCAGTCTGGCATTGATTAAAGAGGTTTTCAGCAGTGCCAGCACTGAAGTTTCTGCTCGTGCGGCGGATTTGATTGCTCTGAACGCGGGTGCGGCGATCTATGTTTCCGGTGTGGCAACATCCTTTGCGGCCGGGGTTGAAATGGCCGAAGATGCCATCAGTTCAGGTGCAGCGGCACAGAAGCTACAGGCCTTTGTCGATTTTACTCAAAGCGCCTGATCCATCATTTCATGTGCCTCCTGTGGGAGGCTAACTACTTTGAGAATATCAATGAGTCAAATACCAACCATTCTTCGCAAAATTCTTGATCGTAAGGTTGAAGAAGTTAGCGAACGGCAAAAGTATAAAAGTGCCCGTGATCTTGAGCGGGAATTTGATCGTTATGATGCCCCGCGAGGTTTTACTCGTGCCCTGCAGGCCAAAGTTGATGCTGGGCAGGCGGCGGTGATTGCTGAGATTAAAAAGGCTTCGCCCAGTAAAGGTGTTATTCGTGAGCCGTTTGTTCCAGAGGCGATTGCTGAAAGTTATCAGCAAGGTAATGCCGCCTGTTTATCTGTGTTGACGGATCGGGATTTTTTTCAGGGTCATGAAGAGTATCTGATTAATGTGCGCAACACGGTCGATTTGCCTGTGATTCGTAAAGACTTTTTGATCGACCCTTATCAGATTACCGAAGCGCGCGCGATTGGGGCCGATTGCGTGTTGTTGATCGTCGCGGCGCTTGATGATCATCGGTTAAAAGATTTGCACGCCCAGGCCAGTGAGTATGGCATGGATGTATTGATCGAAGTGCATGATGAAACGGAAATGCAGTCGGCTCTGCAGGTCGATAACAGGTTGATTGGTGTGAATAATCGCAATCTGCATACCTTTGAGGTGTCGCTGCAGACTACGCTGGCGTTGCAGGGAATGGTGACTGATGGGCGTATGCTGGTGACTGAAAGTGGCATATTGAATCATGATGATGTGGCGCTGATGCGTAATAATCAGATTAACGCTTTTCTGGTCGGCGAGGCTTTTATGCGAGCTGAGCAGCCAGGAGTTCGTCTTGCTGAGTTATTTGCCAGCTAAGTTGTTTGGAGTGTAACGATGCCTGCGATTGTAAAAATTTTATTGGTATTGGCTATCGCCATTGTTGGTGTTCTGTATGCAACGCGAAATGCACAGGCGCCTTCGAATGAGCAGGCGGCGAAGTATTCGAAAATTATGCGTATCCTGATTGTGATCATGATGGTTGGCGCGACCGTTAAATATTTCTTTTTTCGCTGATAGCTTTGTTGTGATCCGGTGGTGTCAGGCTGCCGGATTTTTGTTTCCCTCACTTTCCTGTCCCTCTGCTTTGATGATTTCAGATCTCAGTTCTATGCGTTCGCAATGGATGGCTTTTGTGCTGTATTCAGCCTGAATGATCTGTTACTAGGAGGCTGTCCGAGAATAGCGATTGAAAACGAGATACAGTTTTAGGTGAGTCAAAAGTTTCTTTATGCTGCCAGTCAGTCGAGTCAATCGAAATTAAAGTATTGTATGGGTGTGCTTTAGCATCGCCGTATTTTGGGTTGGCGACCTTGTGCTTTATTCTCGGACAGCCTCCTGGCAGCCGAATGACCGCCGTTTTCTGAACATCAGGATAGAACCTTATTACTCAAATGAGCGCTGTACGCGAAGCAGCAGTTCAATGGAGGCATCCACTTCTACTTTGCGCACCGCAACACTTTCGACATTGACTCCGATCGGAATCTGTTTTTCATCGGCAAAGGCTTTCAGTTCCAGCCAGTTTTGCTCTGAAATTTCGATGGATTTATCGAGAATGTCACGCGAATGCAACAGGTCGTTTTCCAGCCAGCGCGGAATACTGATGCCCAGCCATTTCATGAATTCCAGGGTCTGAGGGGAGCCACAGGGTGTTAGGGTCAAAAGAACCGGCACCATTGACTGGCCGGTTTCCTGGCTGTGATAATAATAATCAGACAGGAAGTTTTTCGAGGCGTTAACGTCGTAAACACCCTGAGAAACAAAGAATGAACAGCCCTTGTGTATTTTATCGAATACTCGTTGTTGTTCATTGCCTTTTGCCTGGTGCCGTTCCGGGATGGTGACACCACCGAGCAACATCTGTGTATCGACTTGCTGATAGATGTCGTAAGCCTGGGCCAGCGATAGATGATTGGCTTCCGCTTTCGATGATGCCGCACCGACGAAAACGGTCAGGTGTTCTGTTGCATCGGTTTGGGTCAGAAACTGTTGTAACTGGGTTTTAGTATATTTGCCGGTGGCGCGATAGATGATTTTCGGCAGAGTCAGTTCACTGAGGTACTCGTTTGAATATTCCAGGCTGTCAAGCGTTTCAATGAATGGAAATGGTCGGGCGTTGCTGTTGCGCTCGGTTTCATCCTGAATGTCATACAGAATCAAGCCGTCAATCGATAGCTTGCGTATCCTGGCGAGTTGTTTTTCTGCGATTTCGCGTAGTTTTGCTGGTTCATGATTTGCCTTTGGTGGTGTAATGCCATAAACGACAATACCACTTTCCCGGTTGTTAATTTTCTGTTGTAGCATAAAGTAAGTGATGATCCGATAAATCAGTGCGTCCATAATAGAAGAAAATGTGTTGTTACACAGCGCACAATCGGCATTAGGGTGTTTCGTATGGCGCAATTCGTTTCTGGCTGGCGAGACGTCAGGGTTTGTCTCGTTTGAAAGCATTAACAGGTCGTTAAACAAGAGATTTCTTTATAGCTGGTGTGCTATTAGTACTGACAGCTGTCGCCCGGATTCACTATAATCCGTCCAACTGGTTAATGTTGTTTGGAAAATGATCAATGATAGACAAATTCTTCATTTCATCAAAAGAGTTGCTACAGGACTCTTTTCGCCTGGCTCATCAAGTACTGGAAAGTGGTTTCAGACCTGATTTTATTATTGGTATCTGGCGGGGAGGGGCACCTATCGGTATCGCGGTGCAGGAGTTTTTCGACTACAAAGGCATTGAGACTGATCATATCTCAGTACGAACATCCTCCTACTACGGGATTGGTAAGCAGTCGAAAGAAATCAAAGTACATGGGCTGCATTACCTGATTGAAAATGCCAATGCTGAAGATTCGTTATTGATTGTTGATGATGTTTTTGATTCCGGTCGTAGCGTAGATGCTTTGATCAAGCAGATTAAGCAACAGTCCCGCTTGAATACGCCGAAAGATATTCGCGTTGCCTGTCCGTGGTATAAACCGGCCAATACGCAAGTAGATATTAAACCTGACTATTATGTTCGCCAGAGCGATGAATGGCTGGTGTTTCCACATGAGCTGTCTGGTTTGACTGAACAGGAGTTGTCTGAAGGTAAATCCGAGTTGGCAGATATTAAAGATATTCTGTTCGATTGATCGGCGATATCAATCCAGCACCTGGGGGCGACGACGTTCACCGCTGCCTTCACGGCGCGGTCGTCGCTCTGGACGTCGCTCACTATCACCACGAGGGCGTCGGTCGCCAGCAGGCGCTTCATCTGTCCATTGGCGCAGATTCAGTGGTCGGCCTTTTACCCGGGTTTTCTTTAACTGCTCAAAAATTTCGTTTGGCATCCCCGCTGGCAGGTCAACCAGTGTGAAGTTATCGCGAATCGAAATGTTGTTGATAAAGCGTCCTTCGATACCGCCTTCATTGGCGATTGCGCCAACAATAGAGCCCGGCTGTACACTGTCACGACGGCCAACATCAAGGCGGTAAGTGATGGCTTCATAATTGAGATCACGACGGCGTGCTTTGGGATCGCGCTCGCCACCACGTTCCGGGCGCTCGCTACGTTCTGGACGATCGTCCCGATCACGACGGCGTGGTCTGGCTTCAGGATCTTTTGGCAGCTGCAGTGGTTTATCTTCTTGTGCCATCAGGGCGAGGGCTGCTGCAATATCGAGCAGATCTGCGTCAGATTCGTCAGTCCAACTGGTAATTATAGCTTTAAAGTAATCCAGGGCATCGGCTTCAACGTGTTCCATGACAGTCGACTTGAACTGTTCCGTACGATGTTCTCCCAGTGTTTCTGCAGAGGGCATTGGGTAGTCGATCAGTTTGGATTTGGTTGCGCGTTCAATGTCACGCAGAATACGCTGCTCACGCGGTTTGCAGAACAGGATCGCCTTGCCTGAACGACCCGCACGCCCGGTACGGCCAATACGGTGGGTATAGGTTTGTACGTCGCCGGGAATATCCCAGTTGATGACGTGAGTGATACGGTCAATATCAATACCACGAGCGGCAACATCGGTTGCGATAATGATATCGAGCTTGCCTTTTTTCATGGTGTTGAGAATATCTTCGCGTTGCTTCTGGGCAACTTCGCCGCTCAGGGCGGTGGCAGCATAGCCACGGGCTGAGAGCTTTTCCGACAGATACTGACATTCAATACGAGTACGGACGAAAATAATGACCGCATTCCAGTCTTCGATTTCCAGAACCCGGGTCAGCGCTTCCAGTTTCTCGATGCCCTGTACGCGCCAGACATTCTGTTCAATACGGGACAGCTCGCTGTGACTGGCTTTGATTTCAATACGTACCGGCGATTTCAGATATTGATCGGTAATACGTTTGATCTGAGATGGCATGGTGGCTGAGAACAGGGCTGTCTGTTTGTCTGCTGGTGTATGTTCCAGAATCCAATCAATATCCTCAATGAAGCCCATGCGCAGCATTTCGTCGGCTTCATCCAATACCAGATGTTTCAGATCGGACAGGTCCAGCGTGCCGCGGCGCAGGTGATCCATGACTCGACCTGGTGTTCCCACGATAACCTGTGGGTTCTGCTTCAGGGCGCGCAATTGGTTACGCATATCAGCCCCGCCATAAATTGGCAGTACATGAAAGTTGTTCACGCCACGAGCGTAGGTTTGAAAGGCTTCAGCAACCTGAATCGCCAATTCACGCGTTGGACACAGGACAATCGCCTGAGGCTTGGTTTCATCGGTGTTAATTTTGCTCAGCAGCGGAAGCGAGAAAGCTGCGGTCTTACCCGTTCCGGTTTGTGCAAGACCCAGTACATCACTGCCTTCCATCAGTGGAACGATGGATTGGCTTTGGATCGGTGTCGGGCTCTCATAACCAAGAGCATCCAGAGTGGCAATAAGGGATGGTGCCAGACCTAAGTCGGCAAAAGTCAGGTTTTCAGACATTCAATTTTTTTCTCAATTAAGGGTGCCGGTTGTTTGTGGTGGCACCGTCATTCGGCTGGTTCCGGGTTTTATCCGGGGTTTAGAGCCTCAGGCTTGGCTCCGGGAGGTGAGGGTCAGTCTGCGCCCCTATGCGCGATCAGGCTAATGCTGATGACGTGATTTACACTGGCTGTAATCCATTTATGCAGGCTGAGGGTATTCATTGATACCCCAGGTCACCTCGGCGGCGCGGAGTATACTGATTTCAATTTAAAATGTCTGTCTGTTTTTATTCATTTTTATGATTCTGAATTCTGAGTCTGCTTATGGGGTGGCTGAACGTCGCGTGGATTCTGGAAATCGTGGAATATTGCGGGCAGATTCAACACTTGAAAGCGGCAGCTTTTACCTGAATCCGTGACTCTAGAGTGGATGCAGGGTGTAAGAGCTTGATTTCTATCTTGTTTTTTAAAAATTGTAGGTGCACCCATAGGTTCCCCCCCTTAATTTGAGGGAAGCAAAGAGGAATCAATGGCTTGCGCACTGCGCCGCTAGCCGCTATGGAGTCACGGATTCAGGTTTTAGCTAAACCGGCCCAGGTAAACATCAACAGGTCTTGCTCTTAAGTAGAGGTGCGCAGTAATCTACTCGGCTTAGAAAAAGGAGTAGCTACCGAATGAAACCAGAACAATACCCAACTGAACCCAAGCATATTTGGGAACATTTTTATCAGATTACTCAAATCCCGCGTCCTTCCGGCAAAGAAAGCGCAATGCGCGAGTACATCATTGATCTTGCCGCGCAGCAGCAATTGGAAACACGCCAGGACGGTGCCGGTAATCTGGTGGTTTATGTACCTGCATCGCCGGGTTGTGAACAGGCTGAAACAGTTGCAATCCAGAATCACCTGGACATGGTGACGGTGAAAACAGCAGAAACCGAGCATGATTTTGCAACTGATGCGTTAAAACTGCGTGTCGACGATGGCTGGCTGAAAGCGACAGGGACAACTCTTGGCGCTGACAATGGTGTTGGCGTCGCCGCCGCACTGGCGGTGATGACTGACGACAGCGTTATTCACCCCGCCCTTGAACTGGTGTTTACCGTTGAGGAGGAAACTGGCCTGTATGGTGCCTCTGGTTTTGATGCCGCCATGCTGTCTGCCAGGCGATTGCTCAATCTGGATACTGAAGACTGGGGGGAACTATATATTGGCTGCGCCGGTGGTTACGGCTACGAAGCCTCCAGGCAGGTGATGCCTAAGCTGGCGAAGCCTGGTTATAAGGGCTGGAAACTGCACTTGAAGGGATTGTCCGGCGGACACTCAGGTGTGCAGATCCATGAGCAGCTGGGTAATGCCAATAAGTTATTGGCCGAATTTTTGATGGAAGTCCGCGATCTGCATTGGCAGCTGAAAAATTTCAATGGTGGGGTTGCCCACAACGTTATTCCACGCGAAGCCAGTGCCATCGTTTTGCTTTCTGAAGAAGAGTTACCGCAGTGGCGGGAAAAAATTGACGGTGCTTGCACACGCTGGCTGAGTTTTTTACCAAAGGCTGACCATGAACTGGAGATGTTGTTTGAGCCTGTTGAACTGCAGCACCCGTTAGTGGTTGGCAGTGCTGATACTGAAGCTTTCCTGAATCTGATATCCATCATTCCGCATGGCGCTCAATGCTATAACCTCAATCAACCAGCCGATCTGGTCGATTTGAGTTGTAATACGGCGGTGGTTGAGCTGGGTAACGGTGAACTGAAGATTCAGGCAAGCCTGCGTTTTTTCAACGAACATCAGGCTTATGGTTTGAAGCAGACTTTTGAGAGCATATTTGATTCATTCCAGTTGGTTTACAAGGTGATTCTGGATTACCCCGGCTGGAATCCGAATTTCGAGAGCCCCATTGTGGCCCGAACCAAAGCATTGGCGGAGCAGCAGACAGGAAAAACAGTCGCAATCAAAGCCATTCATGCGGGGTTGGAATGTGGCATTCTGCTGAGCAAAAAGCCAGATATGGATGTGGTGAGTTTTGGCCCAACGATTCTCGGTGCACATAGCCCTTCCGAGCGGCTCTCCATTGAGACGATCGAACCTTTTTGGACGCTTTTGTTGGCGTTGCTGACTGATTTGACCAAGAGTTGAGCAAAAAAAGCCTCCCGAGGTTGCACGGGAGGTTTTTTTGTATTCTAAAACGTGCCTGTTAGCAGATGTGAGCGGTTTATCTGCGTCAGTTTTCGTTCGCCACAGAATGCCATTGTCAGATCCAGTTCGTTGTGAATAATTTCTAGTGCTTTGGTTACCCCGGCTTCGCCCTGTGCGCCGAGTCCGTACAAGAACGGTCTGCCGATATATGTGCCTTTGGCGCCCATCGCAATGGCTTTCAGTACATCCTGACCACTGCGAATACCTCCGTCCATGTGAATTTCAATCTGGTCGCCGACGGCATCGGCAATGCCTTTCAGTGCCGTAATAGAGGAGGGCGCACCATCGAGCTGACGCCCTCCGTGATTGGAAACGATCAGTGCATCTGCGCCACTGTCTACAGCGAGGCGAGCGTCTTCGGCGTCCATAATACCCTTGAGAATCAGCTTCCCACCCCAACGTTTTTTAATCCATTGGACATCTTCCCAATTCAGGCGAGGGTCAAATTGTTCGGCTGTCCAGGAGAATAGAGAGTCCACGTCACTGACACCCTTGGCATGTCCAACGATGTTGCGGAAGGTGTGGCGTTTGGTGGTCATCATGTTCATGCACCAGCGTGGTCGGGAAACCAGATGACTCCAGCCTTTGATGGACTTGAGCGGATTGGTGGACAGACCATTACGAATATCTTTGTGGCGCTGGCCGAGGATTTGCAAATCTAGAGTCAGTACCAATGCGCTGCATTTGGCTGCTTGGGCGCGTTCAATCAGGTTTTGCGCAAACTCCTTGTCTTTCATGACGTAAAGCTGGAACCAGAATGGTGCATTGGTGTGTTCGGCGATGTCTTCGATTGAGCAAATGCTCATTGTCGACAGCGCAAATGGTACACCGAATTTTTCGGCGGCACGTGCGGCTTTGATTTCTCCATCAGCGCATTGCATTCCGGTCAATCCGGTTGGCGCCAGCGCTACGGGCATTGTCGTTTCCTGTCCGACCATCGGCATGGCGGTCGACCGATTGGTCATGTCGCGTGCAACCCGCTGGCGCAATTTTATTTTTTGAAAATCGGACTCGTTTTCCCGGTAAGTTGTTTCTGTCCAGGAGCCTGAATCTGCATAGTCATAAAACATTTTAGGCACCCGGCGGCGGGCCAGCTTTTGTAAATCGGCGATAGTACAAATGGTCATTGGAGGCTCTCTGAATTCTTGTCGTTGTTACCACAGTGTTATCAGTTGCTTTTTCAACGACAAGTCTTTCATCAGATTTATTTGTTTTTACAGGAGGCTCGGGTATTCAGATTGCTTGGAGACTGATTTTTTTACGGTTCTGTTTTTCTGTCGGAGCCGGCGAGCCTGAACTGCGTTCAATCCGGGTGCTTGCCTGTAAAATATGGCTTTGTACTGCCGAATCCTCGCAAATGAATACCATATCTTAACCTGGTTATCTGGCTTGTATTTCGCCTAGTGTGACTAATGAGCGGTGGTTTGTTTTTTGGTCAGACCAATTGACAAATTTCTCTGAAACAGCGGTATAGACCCTGAGCACAGAATCCAATAATCTGTCTTTTTTATCCCCCTCGGTAAGAAAACAATGAAGCTGGCACTATTTGCAGTCGTACTTGTCCTGTTTTTTGCTACTGGCGTGATTACGCTGTTGGGCATTGTGCAGAGGGTGAAAATTGAGCAGAAATATCTGAATAAATTGTTCTCAGCACTTGTGCTGGAGCTGGTTATTGCCGTTTTGTATCTGTTCGGTGCAACAGATTTTTTTACCGAACCACCTGAGAATCAGGCTCAACAGCAAAAACAGGCGTTACTGGACAGCTACTTTCCTTCCATGACGGCGGCTGATATTGAGGGACAGCTGGATACCCTGGTTGCTTTGAGTAAGGAATTAAAAGCTAATCAGGAAGCGCTTTCTCTGGCACAGCAGAAATATGCCAAATTACAGCCTGAGCTGGTTAATTTGCGCCAACAGCTGCGCGAAAAGGGCAACCAGAACCTGTTGTTATCCAGAGAGCTGGAAGTTCGTAAAGCTGATACTTTGAGGCTTTCTAAGCTGGAGCGTTTGTTTCTGGTACGCATGGCTGAGTTGAGCAGTAAGATCAGTGAATGGGGAACATCGGTTAATCTGCAGTGGCGCGCTGATGAAAAGCGTGAAATCGCGTTAATGCTGCAGGAAGCTTTTAAGGAAATTGGCTTTATGCAGGAGTTGGAAATTCCTAATAATGACCCGGCACTGGCATACGAGGTTCTGGTTCGTTACCAGACAGTCAAAAACTTCAAAGAGAGCGGCTTTCTGACCCAACAAACTGTAGCGTTTATTATTCAGGATTATCTTGCCAGTTCCAATTCTCACTTTTTGGCCTCGTCAGTAAGATCTATGGGCGGTTTCCGGTACAGGTGATCGCCCAAGTGCATGGTACAACGAGGCTTAATGGCATCGAAATATCCGAAAACCATATTGTTTTCTCGTGGTCACTATTGTTGCTTGATCGATTTGGTGGATTCAAGGGCAGAAATATCCCCCCCACACTTATCTGCAGGGCCACTTTTTGTAGCTGGCCTGTTTCCTAAGCGGGGTTGGCTGGCAGGCCAAGGTCTGTTGGAGTGAAGTTATCGAGAAACCATTGTAACGCAGGTCCAGTATTGCCTTTACGCCATGCCATTACCAACTTGTCTTTATGGGTTTCCATCATGTTTAATGCAACCAGTTCTCCGGATTTCAGTTCCTGTTCAATACGATGAAAAGGTAGATACCCGACCCCCAGGCCTGATTTTTGAGCGGCTATTTTTTCCTCCATATTTGAAACGGCAATAACTCGGCTGCTGCGTGTCCATCCGACTGTTAACGGTGTCAACATCTGAGTGGAGTCTGGAATAATGATCACCGGGTGTTGTTCAATGACTTCATCTGTGACGGTATCAAGATCCTGAGCCAGGGGATGGTTTTTGCTGACCGCAAAAATCATTTCTACCTCGCCAAAATTTTTAGATCTGCTTTCTGGTTCAGTAATTGCTCCCAAGTGCCTGATAGCGAACCTCTGGTCAGATTCACTCTGACAAAGGAGTGATCTTTATTGAATTTTTCAACCAATGGAAAAATACTTGTTGTATCAAGAAGCGTATCAATCGCAATGGTAATTTTCGCTTCCCAGCCACTGGCCAGTTTTTTTGCTGAATTGGCCAGACTGTCGATTTCCCTCAATACCATTCGGCCCTGGTCCAAAATCAGTTTTCCAGCCGGTGTTAACTTGGCTCGGTGACCTGATCTGTCGAACAGGCTCAGGTTCAGATCCTGTTCTACCTTTTGAATGGTGTAGGTAAGAGCAGAGGGTACTTTGTGTAGTGCTTGAGCTGCTGCTGCAAAGCTGCCTCGGCGATCAATGGCGTCCAGTGCTTTGAGTAAGTCCAGAGTTATTGGGTTGTGTGCCATTGAGTCGAATCCTTTAAGCTGTTTGAGGCTGGTGATTACCAGACAATATTGACATGTTGACAGGCTCTGGCATCTATATGAAGTAGCTCACGTGATGGTGTTAACATCTTGATGAGTTTTGCTGTAAAGTCAGCATTTTTTGGTTTATTTATGAAATTTTAGACACAATCTGTTGTTTAGTGCTGATTATCAGCTGAATCCGTGACTCCAGAGTGAATTCAGGTATCAGGCCGTGATGAGATTCTGATAGGCATAAAAAAACCGGCACTTGCCGGTTTTTTGCGTCGCCAAAAACCTGAATCAGGCTTTTAGCGCCTTAACTTTAGCGTTCAAGCGGCTCATAGTGCGGCTTGCTTTCGCTTTGCTAATGATGCCTTTGCGTGCCATTCCATCCAGAACCGGCTGTGCAGTCAGCAGTGCTTTGTTTGCTTCGTCATAGTTGGCAGTCTCGATTTGAGTAACCACTTTCTTGACATAGGTACGAACCATAGAACGCAGGCTTGCATTACGAGCGCGGCGGACCACTGCCTGACGAGCGCGCTTACGAGAACCAGCAGAGTTTGCCACAGGATGCTCCTTAAAAAATTAAACTGGTGTTGGTAAATTCGGAGGGCGGATTCTAGTGAGAAGGTGGCAGGCTGTCAACGGAAAACTGGTATTGCTTGGTGATACTAAGGTAACGGCTGATTCGATCACGATTATAGCGGTAAACTAGCGCCCTTTTGATTAATAAGGAAGCTGCTGCGGTGAGCAAGAAAGACCGTACCTCTGTTTTGAAAAGCTCGGTGATCGTCTCTGTGGCGACGATGTCTTCAAGGGTCCTGGGATTGGTGCGTGATATTGTCTTTGCCAGTCTTTTTGGTGCCGGTGGTGCTCATGATGCGTTTTTTGTCGCCTTTAAAGTTCCCAATTTTCTGCGACGCCTGTTTGCCGAGGGGGCTTTTAATCAGGCTTTTGTGCCGGTGTTATCAGAATACAAACACGCTGAAGGTGATGACAGTGTTCGTCGCCTGGTCAGCGCAGTGCAAGTATATCTTGGAGCGATTGTTGGTGCGGTGACCGTACTTGCCATGATTTTTTCACCGCTTGTCGCCTGGCTTTTTGCCTCTGGTTTTCATGATGATGGTGCCAAACTGGCGTTGGTCGCAGGTTTTCTTCGTTTAACCTTTCCGTATCTCTGGTTTATTTCCATGACCGCTCTGGGATCTTCAGTTCTGAACAGTTATCAGAATTTTGCTATACCAGCACTTACTCCGATTATTTTGAACCTGTCGTTGATTGGTGCTGCATTTTTATTAAGTCCAAGATTTGAGGTCGCGCAGACAGGATTAGCGCTTGGCGTTTTGTTGGCCGGTTTGCTGCAATGGTTGTTTCTTTGGCCAGCCTTGCTGAAAACCGGTGTCTGGTCGCCTTTCAGTTTTTCTACCGTTCATCCAGGTGTGAAAAAAATATTAGTGCTTATGTTGCCCGGTTTGTTTGGCGTTTCAGTCAGTCAGATCAACTTGCTGCTGGATACGATTCTGGCAACCTGGTTGAAGGACGGCTCGGTCGGCTGGCTTTATTATTCTGACCGTTTGACTGAATTACCTTTGGGCGTGATCGGTGTAGCGATTGGAACTGTGTTGTTGCCGAGACTATCTTCGTTGCACGCAGAGAGCGACCATTCGGTATTTGAACGCACCCTGGCCTGGGCGATTCGCATGGTGTTGATGGTTGGTCTGCCAGCTATGGCTGCTTTGTTGATACTGTCAAATCAGCTACTGACTTTATTGTTCGACAATGGTGAATTTGGCAGTACAGACGTATTGATGAGTGCAAAAAGTCTGGCCGCTTATGCTCTGGGGTTGCCGGCTTTTATGCTTATCAAGATTCTGGCTCCTGCTTTTTTTGCCCGGCAGGATACTAGAACACCGGTGAAGACGGGTGTTCAGGCTATGATGTGGAATATGGTTTTTAACCTATTGTTGATTGTGCCGTTACAGCATGTTGGGCTGGCGTTAGCAACATCCATGTCAGCCTGGATCAATGCTGGGTTGCTGGCCTGGCATTTGCGTCAGGAGCGGCACCTTCCAGGGCAGGCCTTGCTTGGTAAATCGATTATACAGGTGCTTGTTGCCACTATCGTGATGGCTTTGGTGTTAATGTTCATGGTGCAACTGTCGGCTTTTACTATGCCAGTCGATTTGTTTGGTCGGGTGCTGGTTGTCTTTGGGCTGGTGCTTGCTGGTTTGTTTAGCTATGGCCTGGCGCTGTTTGTCAGTGGCGTTCGGTTAGTTGATATCAAGCATCCGTGACGACACTGAACGGAAATTTAAGTATACTGCGCGGCCCGTTTCCGGTTCAGACTGACTATGCTCATCACTCGATTGCCCCAACAAGCTATCTATCCTGCTGCTGTCACTATTGGCAGCTTCGATGGTGTTCATCTGGGGCATCAGCAGATTATTCATCGTCTGACCGACCATGCTAAGCAGCATGGATTGCACTCTGTGGTGGTTACTTTCGAGCCGCAGCCTCGTGAATATCTGGCCCCTGACAGCGCTCCGGCTCGATTATCTTCGTTAACGGACAAAGCGTTGCAGTTGGCAAAGCTGGGGTTGGACCAACTGGTTGTGTTGCCATTCAATCAGCAACTGCGTGCCCTTAGTGCGCAACAGTTTGTTGAAGACATTCTGGTTGGAAAACTCAATACGCGATGGCTACAGGTCGGTGATGATTTTCGTTTCGGTAATGATCGCAAAGGCAATATCGATTTTTTGCGTCAGTTTGACTTTGATGTGACTGATTTGCCCTCACAATGTCTGGGTGGCGAGCGAATCAGCAGTACTTTGATCCGCGAGCGGCTTGAGTCGGCAGATTTCAGACAAGCTGAACAGATGTTAGGGCATCCTTATGTGCTGAGTGGGCGTGTGGTTTATGGTCGCCAACTGGGCCGAACCATTGGTGTTCCTACCGCCAATGTTCTGTTACCGCATAAAAAATTGCCAACAGAAGGCGTGTTTGCTGTTTTTGCCGATATTGATGGGCAGCGCTATCAAGGTGTTGCCAATCTGGGACCCAAGCCGACAGTGGGTGATTATCGTCGCTGGCTGGAAACTCACTTCTTTGATTATGACGGACATTTATATGGTGAACGTCTGACTGTTGCGCTGCATCAGCGGCTGCGACCCATACAAAAATTTGATAACTTTGATGCGCTGAAATCTCAGATTCAGCATGATATTCAGGCCGCAAAGGCCTGGTTTGCAACCGACGGAAAGTGAACTTTAACGATGACTGACTATAAAGCGACATTGAATTTGCCGCAGACGGATTTTCCAATGCGCGGCGATCTGGCCAAACGTGAACCGAAAATGCTTGAGAGCTGGCAGCAGAAGGGCATTTACCAGAAGATTCGCGCAGCAAGTATTGGTCGTCCAAAGTTCATATTGCATGATGGCCCTCCCTATGCGAACGGTTCTCTGCATTTGGGACATGCGGTTAACAAAATACTGAAAGACATCATTATCAAATCCAAAGCGTTTATCGGTTATGACGCTCCCTATGTGCCAGGTTGGGACTGTCATGGTTTGCCAATTGAACACAAGGTAGAAACCATGATTGGTCGTGCCGGTGAGAAAGTCGATTTTAAAGAGTTTCGTGCTGAATGCCGCCAATATGCTTACTCACAGATCGATATCCAGCGTGAAGGTTTCAAGCGCATGGGAGTTTTTGGTGATTGGGATAATCCTTACCTGACAATGAATTTTCAAACCGAAGCCGACATTGTTCGTGCATTGGGCAAAATTGTCGAGTCCGGCCATCTGGTTCGCGGTTATAAACCGGTTTACTGGTCGGTCGTTGGTGGTTCAGCCTTGGCTGAAGCGGAAGTGGAATACCAGGAGAAAACCTCGTTCTCCATTGATGTGGCGTATCCTGCACAGGATGAAACGGCTGTGCTAAGAGCTATTGGCTCTGAAGCTGGACAGGGCGAGGTGGCCGTTGTTATCTGGACTACTACTCCATGGACACTACCCTCCTCACAGGCGATTTCTGCCGGTGCTGAGATTGACTACGTCATGGTGCAGGCTGAGTCTGATGGTAAGCCAATGCGGGTTCTGGTTGCTCAGGAGTTGTTGGAAGGTTTTCTGCAGCGCTCTGGATTGGAAGGCACTGAGGTGTTGGCGCAATTCAATGGTGCTGTACTGGAAAACCTGATTTTCAACCATCCATTCTATCAGCGTGATATTCCCGTTCTACTAGGTGATCACGTGACTCTGGATGCGGGTACCGGTTTTGTTCATACCGCGCCGGATCATGGTATGGAAGACTTTATTGTCTGTAACAAGTACGGCATCAAAACGTTGAATCCGATGGACGATAAAGGCGTGTTTAGAGCTAATGTTGAGCTCTTTTCCGGTGAGCATGTCTACAAGGTTGATCCGAAAGTTATTGACGTGCTCAAAGCCCATGGGCATCTGCTCAGTGAAGGCAAATTGAACCATAGCTATGCCCATTGCTGGCGTACTAAAACACCGCTTATCTATCGCGCAACACCTCAGTGGTTTGTCTCGATGGAAGAAAAGGGTCTTAAGGACCAGGCAATGCAGGCCATTCAAGGGGTACGCTGGGTGCCGGGTTGGGGCCAGAATCGCATTGAGGCGATGGTTGGTCAATCACCGGACTGGTGTATTTCTCGTCAGCGCACCTGGGGGACACCCATTACCTTTGTGGTTCATAAAGAAACGGGCGAATTGCACCCGCAACTGCCGAAAATTATCGAGTCGGTGGCGCTGGAGATTGAAAAGGTCGGTATGGATGCCTGGTATGATTTTGATCTGTCATCTGTTATCGATGATGCGGATCAATACGAAAAAACCAACGATACGCTGGATGTCTGGTTTGACTCTGGTGTTACTCATTCTACTGTGTTGGAAAAGCGTTTGGAACTTGCTCAATACCCGGCTGATATGTATCTGGAAGGCTCTGATCAACATCGAGGCTGGTTCCAGTCATCTCTCAAAACGGCTGTTGCGATTAATGGCTCCGCGCCTTATAAACAGGTTTTGACTCACGGCTTCGTTGTCGACGAAAAAGGCTACAAAATGTCCAAGTCGTTGGGTAACGGGATGGAGCCGCAGGAAGTATTTGATCAGTTTGGTGCTGACATTTTACGCTTGTGGATTGCTTCTACCGATTATTCCAGTGATATCGTATTTTCACGTGATATTTTGAAGCGAACGGCCGATGCCTATCGTCGTATTCGTAACACAGCGCGGTTCCTCGTATCTAATCTGGCAGGGTTTGATCCGAAAGAAAATCTGGTTGAGTTTAAGGACATGCTGTCGTTGGATCGTTGGGCGGTAGATCGCGCTTTGCAGGTACAGCAGGATATTTCAGAACTGTATGATAACTATCAGTTTGTTCAGGCAGTACAGAACATTCACCATTTCTGTTCGTTGGATATGGGTGGGTTTTATCTGGATATTATTAAAGATCGCCAGTACACCACTCAGGAGAATTCTCTGGCGCGTCGCTCTGCCCAGACAGCCTTGTATCATGTTCTTCAGGCGCTGGTTCGCTGGATTGCGCCAATTCTGAGCTTTACTGCTGATGAATTGTGGCAATATGTGCCAGGTCAGGATAAGGAAACCGTGTTTACCGAGGTTTGGTACGATGGTTTGCAAGGTTTTGATGATGGCGAACCTATGAATTCCGGTTATTGGTCCGTTGTTCAGCAGGTTAAGCACAGTGTCAATAAGGCGCTGGAGCAGGCGCGTAATGAAGGCCAGGTTGGCGGTTCGCTGACGGCTGAAATTACGCTTTATTGCGACCCGGAACTACAGTCGGTCCTGACTCAATTGGATAATGAATTGCGTTTTGTAACCTTGACGAGTTCTGCCGCTTTGGCTGACTTGGCAGACGCACCAAATGAAGCGATCAGCACTGAAACGGAAGGGCTGAAGGTTTGGGTAGCGAAATCTTCACACCATAAATGTGCTCGTTGTTGGCATCAGCGTGAAGATGTTGGGCAGAGTCAGGAGCATCCAGAGCTTTGTGGTCGATGTGTTGATAACATTGTAGGAAAGGGTGAAGTCCGACATTACGCTTGATTATTCCCAAGTCATTTCACTACAGATAAGTATTCCTGCAGCGGCGGGAATCTTTGTTTTTAGAGGCATTTTTTTATGTCACAGATTCATGAGAACTCTCAAGTCACCCTTCATTTTGCCTTGCGTCTGGAAGGTGGGCAGGTGATTGACAGCACCTTTGATAAGTCGCCAGCAACGCTGAGCGTAGGAGATGGCAATCTTCCTGAAGCATTCGAGAAGCATATTCTTGGCTTGTCCGAAGGGGATAAAAGAACCGTTCGTGTGGGCCCAGAGGATGCTTTCGGGCAGGTTAATCCTTCCAATGTGCAGACCTATACCGTCGCACAATTTGCCCAGACTGGTGATCTTGAGCCTGGTATGGTGATCTCTTTTGAAGATGCTGCCGGAACTGAATTGCCAGGTGTGATTTCCGAGCTAAATAATGAAACCGTTACAGTGGATTTTAATCATCCGTTGGCGGGTAAATCATTGGAGTTTGAAGTAGAAATCCTCAGTATTGAGGCGGCAACAGATGGACATTAAGCTTGCCAATCCACGTGGCTTTTGTGCTGGAGTGGATCGTGCCATCGACATTGTTAATCGTGCTCTGGAAGTTCATGGTGCGCCGCTTTATGTACGCCATGAAGTTGTACACAATAAATTCGTTGTTGAAGACCTTAAATCACGCGGCGCTGTGTTTGTGGATGAACTGGATGAAGTACCAGATGATAACTGGGTGATTTTTTCAGCGCATGGAGTGTCTCAGGCTGTTCGCCGAGAAGCAGATCGGCGTGGCCTGAGAGTGTATGATGCGACTTGTCCGTTGGTGACCAAGGTCCATCTGGAAGTGGCTCGTTATTCTTCTGATGGTATGGAGTGTGTCCTGATTGGTCACCGAGGTCATCCCGAAGTCGAAGGAACCATGGGGCAGTATGATGACTCCAATGGTGGTGCTATCTATTTGGTTGAGAGTGAAGCCTGTGTTGAGCGTCTGAGCGTTCGAGATCCGTCTCGCTTGGCTTATGTAACCCAGACGACATTGTCGATGGATGACACCTCGATCATAATTGATGCCCTAAGGAGGCGGTTTCCTGATATCAAGGGGCCGCGCAAAAACGATATCTGCTATGCCACGCAGAATCGTCAGGATGCGGTTAAGGCGCTTTCCCAGGAGTGTGATGTGGTGATTGTTGTGGGGTCGCCAAACTCATCAAACAGCAATCGCCTGCGCGAGCTTGCTGAGCGCATGGGCTGTGAAGCTCATCTTGTTGATAGTGTTGCTCAGCTTGAACCTTCATGGTTTGGCGGAAAACGGTGTATTGGTGTGACTGCTGGAGCCTCGGCGCCCGATATCCTGGTCAAGCAAGTGATCACCGGCTTGCAAGGCTTTGGTGCTGGGGATCCCGTTGAACTCAGTGGTGTTGAAGAAAACATCACCTTTTTCATCCCCAAAGAGCTTCGCTTGCAGTCTATAGACTAAAGTTATGATCGGGTTGGCAGTTTTTCAGGCTGTTGACCCATTTGTCTCATCTTATTGACCGTTGATCCCTGATATCATGAATCTTGTTGAGACTCCTTTACTATTATATTCAGTGTTAACTCCGAGGCATCTATGAGGCAGGTTCGAGGTTTTACGTTAGTTGAGCTGGTAGTGACAGTGGTGATATTGGCAATTGTCATAATGTTTGCCATTCCTTCCTTTAACACATTAATGAACAGGATTAGTACTAACTCTTCCAGAGATAAGATCCTCACAGCTTTTCATTATGCGCGTAGTGAGGCCATTAGCCAGCAAGCTGAAGTTACTATTTGCGCTAGTGCTGACGGCGCTAATTGTAGTGCAACAAGCAATTGGACTAGTGGTTGGATAGTTTTTCTGGATGATAATGGTAATCAGACTGTCGATACTGGAGATAACGTGCTTAGTGTTTGGCAAAATGAGTTAGTTCATGGCGCTACGCTTGAAGAAGATAACAATAAAGTAGCAACAACTTTTGATGCAAATGGAACAATTGGAATACCTCTTGTACTAACGCTTGAGCCCTTTACCAATTGTGGGGTTACTGAGGCTAGAGTATTTACACTGAGCCCGGTTGGACGAATGGCTGTCACTGAAGGGGATTGTTAATGGCTGAGTTGATGGATATTAGAAACGACTTGGATAAACAGTCGGGTAGTACAATGATTGAAATTCTCATTTCAATTATTGTTTTCTCAATCGGTTTGCTGGGAGTTGCGACGTCTCAGACTTATGGTCTCACCAATGCACAAAGTTCAATGAATAAAACATACGCGCTTCAGTATGCTAATGAACTAATTGATGTGATGCGTGCCAATCAAAGAATATCCACCAGTAGAAATAGTACTTTAAATCTGTTTTCGAATTTTGCCACTGTATCAGGTAACGGCCAGGGACAACGGGTCGTTAATAACCAGTATGCAAACTTAAATACACCTTGTAATAATGCTTCAAGCTCAAGAAGTACTGGCTGTACTCCTACGCTGCTAGCACAGCTGGAACTGGAAAATTGGCGACAGAAAATTATGAGACTTCCAGATGGGCAAGGGCAGGTTGGATTCAGGGATCCGAATAATCTCAACGATGATGTATATCGGATTGTTATTACTTGGGTCGATGTTAAGGCAGAGGAAGAAAGATTAGGCAAAGCGACAGATACTGTCACAACAAACGTTGCAGGGGAAACAATGCAATTTGCAACTGGCCCTAATGGCACAGGAGCGTTCTATCGATTTGTTATGGATTTCGAGCTATGAAAAATAACAACTATCGGCAGAGCGGTCTGACTCTTGTTGAAATTTTGATTGCATTGGTATTATCCGCGATCATTATTACTGGGATTGTTCAGGTGTTTATATCGAATAGGCAAGCTTACTCGCTCACTGAATCTACCTCGCGCGTTCAGGAAAACGGCCGATTCGCAATTTCGTTAATTGCCGAGTCAATCCGTAATGCAGGAAATTTTGGTTGTTTGCCCGAGAATAGCCGGGATTTCGACTCTCTAAGGAATTGGGTGTCTGCACTAAGAGCAGCAGACCAAAGTGTTGATCTTAACCCAATACAAACTAACAACCAAACTGCCCTCGATAATACTACTGATGGCGGAACTGTCGCTAACTGGTTTGATTCACCTGACACTTTGACATTATTGATACCCACTGGTACGAGTGGCGGTCGTCTGAGTTCTGTATTAGTAAACTCAGGTACTGGTGATAAAACTTTAAAAGTTAATGGCGGTAATTTTTTTCAAAGTGAAATTGTGTTGGCATCGAATTGTAATGTTGGAGATATTATTCAGCTTGGTAATGTAACTCAGGACGTAGCCAACGATACTTGGGATTTGGTAGACGCTACAAAATCAATTCGTGAGGATTTCTATAACCTAGGAAATGTGGCATCAGAGCTTATGCAGATACGCTTTGTTGAGTTCTCGGTTGATGCCACTAGTAATACTCTGGTTATGAGTACGGTTGGTGATGGCGCCGCTGCCCAAGTACAGCCTTTGGTCTCTGGAATTGAAAATATTCAATTTCAATATGGTGTCGATAATAATGGCGATTATGTTGCCGACTACTTCGATACCATTACAAATATTAGTAATCTGTCTAATGCAGGTAGTAACCCCTTTGATTCTATCGTAGCTGTTAAAGTTTTCGTATTAGCTGTGCATGGCGATAATGGTGGTGACGGCAATACATTACGTCAGCCTCAAACGATATCATTTGCTGGGCAAAACAGAACGGTTGGTAATGCGACTGATCTACGTTTAAGAAGAGTTTATGAAACAACTGTTAATCTTCGAAACCGGATGGATTGATATGAATAGCAATAGTATCACGATACAACGGCAGTCAGGTGCTACATTGATTATAGCTTTAATTATCCTTGCTGCCTTGACTATCCTTGCGGTTTCAATGCTGAGGACGACTACGTTGGACGAAAGGCTGGTTGGTAACTTTATGGATAGGAGCCGTGTTTTTGAGGCGGCAGAAGCTGCGCTTCGAGGTGCGGAAAAATCTATTGATGATGTTGTTCTTCCTGTGGATGCGCTTCCTGGTTCCAATACCGCCGCCATCAAGGTTGTCGAATACAATGGTCAGAGTAACGATTGGTGGGTAAGCCGGTCCGATAACTGGTGGCAGTCAAATGGACGCGATTACAATGGTGGCTTGACTGGTCTTGATGATCCTCCTCGTTATGTTATTGAGCAGTATGATTTTCAGTGTGACGAATTAGTTTCGCCAAATTATCAGGATTGTTATGTCATCTATCGAATAACTGCCCGTGCCACAGGCGGTCGTAACACTCATGTTCATTTACAGTCACTGTATGCAAAGAGGTATTGATTATGCGTATTTTAAATAACTCATCCGCTTGGAAATTCGGTTATTTTATTACCCTGCTTGCAGTTGCTGCAGGAAGCCATTCTGCTGAGAAGGATTTTGCCGTCTCACCTTTGTTTTTACACGCAAGTGTACCGCCTAATATTATGTTTGGAGTGGATGATTCTGGTTCTATGGCGTGGGAGACCGTAATTCCGTCTGAAGTAACAGATGTCTACCCTAACTTAAATACTGATATGGATATTGCTAACCCAGCAGTTGCCTTTTCTAAGCGTGGGCATCATGTCGATAAAAAATGGGATTATATGCTTTATGGGTGTTCGGGGGCCAACAAGATGGCCTACGACTCAACCAAGAAATACACTCCATGGGATGGTGTTGATGATGATGGTAAACCATTTCACGATATACCGATTAAAGCAGCGAGATTAGATCCGAATAACCCTTATTTCCATATAGATCTAACTGGCAAGACCCACTCTTATATTAAATGCGAAAAGAATGGATGTAAGCTTGAGTCTATTAAGACTGATCACGGTGCAGGCTATTTCCCTTGGTATGATCGGGATAATGATGGTGAATGGGATCCATGGCACGATGCTAACCATGATAATGTTGTTCAGCCGTCAGAACTGGAATGTCCAACAGTCGACCTAAATTACAAACAATTAAATGATTGGTATATCGAAATTGACGAAATGTCAGCGGATCAGCAAACTAATTTTGCTAATTGGTTTTCATATTATAGAAAACGTGAATATGTTGCTAAAAAAGCAGTTACGCAGATCGTTAAAAATTCTACTGCTCGCATCGGCTTGAGAACTTTACACAATAATAATTCCGTAGAAACTGATGTTAAGAATATTGATGATATATCCGAACCTCAAAACCCGAAAGTCAAGTCTAAAAATGCGGCTAATAAAAACGCATTACTGAGAAAAATTGCAACTATAAAATCTGCTGGTGGTACGCCGCTACGCCAAACATTGGAGGGTATTGGTAAGTATTTTGAAGGTGCTGACAGTCCTATTATTGCTGAGGATGATGGCGGAAAGTGCCAGCAGAATTTTACTATCATCATGTCTGATGGTACATGGAATGGAGGGGACCCATCGGTTGGTAACGCGGACTTAGGTAGCGGTTTAGACGATTCGTACCATTCAGCTTATGATGGTAAGGAATACGCTGATGCTTACAGTAATACACTTGCTGATGTCGCGATGCATTACTATGAACGGGATTTGAAACCCGGTATCACAGATGCTGTTGCTACTACTCCAGGCGTTGATGATAATCCTAGTCAACACTTGGTTACTTATACAGTCGCGTTTGGGCTCAAGGGCTCTTTAGACCCAGCCTTGGAACCGAAAGATTACGATTTGCCTTCGGGTGATCCAAAACGATTTCCTGGCTGGCCGGGACCTCAAGCCAATCAGAATACAACGATTGATGATATGTGGCACGCTGCGTATAACGGTCGGGGTTTGTATCTTAATGCACAGGATCCTCAGGAATTGATTGATCGGTTAAATAAGTCGATTAATGATATTGATGACCGTAATGCGTCGGCTTCTACTGTAGCTGTTACGTCCGGTTCATATAATTCTCTGGCAATGTCATTTCGAGCTCAATTCGATAGCGAAAACTGGACAGGAAAGATTGAAGGAATACCTCTGATATGGGATAGCGCGCACAACACTTATTTTTACGATCAAGCCCACCCGGAAAGAGTGTCCATATTACCGAGCCATGATCGTCGTGTCATAGTGACTTACGATGGCTCTAAGGGTGTGCCCTTTCGTTGGACTGGCGGCATAAGTGCAGCCCAAAAAGCGCTTATCGGTTCGAAAGATTTGCTAAATTATATTCGTGGCGATGATTCAAATGAAGGCGATAGATCCGGCCAATTCCGTGTGCGAACAAAAACGGCAGGGTCACTTTCTGCGATGGGTGATATTATTCATTCTTCACCGGTCTACGTTGCTGATCCAATTTTTGCCTATCCTGAAAACGTCCCTGGCCAGCCATCTTACAAAGCATACCGTGAGAATCCAGATGGTGAACCTAGTGGCGCACAGACCAGTTACAAGTTTACGTTATCCGGCTATAGCTACAAATTCAATCGATCTCCAATGCTATACGTAGGGTCTAATGACGGTATGTTACATGGTTTTAATGTAAATCGAGATACTGGCCAAGCTGCTCACTTCGGCAAGGAAGTTTTTGCATATGTTCCATCAATGGTTATGCGTAACTTTGATGACATTGCAAAACGGCATTATATCCATACCTATGCGGTAGACGGAACTCCGACTGTTGGTGATGCCGTGTTTAACTCTGCTTGGCATACCGTATTGGTTGGTGGTTTAAATTCAGGCGGTCAGGGTATTTATGCGTTGGATGTTTCTCAACCACAGAAGTTTACCTCGGAAGCAAGTGCGAAAGATGCAGTTTTATGGGAATTCTCTGATGCTGATGACTCGGATCTGGGGTATACCTATTCGACGCCTATAATCGCTAAAACTAATACCGGTGACTGGGTTGCTATTTTTGGTAACGGTTACAATAGTTCTGAGGATGATACGGCCGACGGTGGAAAGATTGGCTCTGGTAGGGCGGTACTGTATGTGGTGAAACTATCAGACGGCTCCGTTCTTGCTAAGATTGATACAGGAGCTAATGATTTGGCCTATTCCAATGGCTTATCCACACCTACAGCCATTGATATCGATGGTGACTATGATGTTGATTATGTTTATGCCGGTGATTTGGAAGGAAATATGTGGAAGTTTGATCTGAGGGCATCGAATGCTTCCTCATGGGATGTTGCCTATAAATCTGGAGGTAACAATAAGCCGCTTTTTACCGCATGCGGTGATAATAAATGTACCACTGACAATAGACAGCCAATTACCGTGAAGCCAGTAGTGACATATAACAAAAGTGCGGTTGAAGGATATCTCGTATACTTTGGAACCGGAAGCTATATCTATGATGCTGACTTGGGTGATAAAAATAAACAGACATTGTATGGGATCTGGGATAAAAGCGCTGATTCTCTTACCTCTTTTACTCGTGAACACTTATTACAGCAGGAAATATTAGAGGAGAAAAATTTAAAAGGTACTAAAGATGGAAGCGGTAATAGCATTGCGCAAGATAGTTTTCAGCGGCGAGTGACTAATAAAAATATTTTTTGGCATGAAAAGGCATCAACACTTCCTTCAGATACAGATGGCGATGGTGCTGTTGATACACATCTGGGTTGGTATCTTGATTTGATTATTGACGATAACGATAATACTTCAGTTAAAGAGTATCTAGGCGAGCGTTCAGTGGTCGCAGCGACAATAAAGAGTAAGTTTATAGAATTCAGTACCCTCCAAACTGATGATGGTGATCCTTGTTCAACTGGTGGTGATGGTTGGTTGATGCGTTTAAATCCGATATCGGGAGGGCGGCCAAAGACAGCCGTAATTGATATCAATATGGATGGAAAAATAGACGAGAAAGATTATGCCGCCTTTACAACCGCAGCTGGAGGTGATGCCGAGGCCAGTGGCGGTACTAAGTACGACGAGATATCAAGTGCTCTAGGTGAATGTGCTTATATGGTGATGCCAGATGGTTCTGAAGTTTGTATTAAACCGGATCAGGTCATTGCTGCTCCTGAATCTTATTCAAGTAGTCGATGGAATTGGCGCGAACAAGAATAACTGGTTTTATATTAAGGTGGGTCACGTTATGAGAATGCTAAAGTTGGTTTTAGGTTTGTTATTGGCGACTTTCTGTGTTGTTGGTAATGCAACGGCGGAAAACTATTTTGTTGGGCAGGTACAATCCATCAATTACAGCAAACACGCCCTTGTTGTAGGTGATAGTTTAGTTACCTACAATAATCTGGTTAAGGTTGCCCGAAGTGACAGCAGTGGGCAGATAACCAGTGCTTCAATTAACAGTATAAAGATTGGGGATTGGGTTTCTGTTGATCTGGAAATTGATCATTCAGTCAATATGAGACAGGCAAATGCGATCTATATATTAGAGAATTATTCTCAAAGAGAGAGCTATTATCAAAGTCAAACCGATTGACGGTTTTATTTTTGGACAAAGGCAGGCGACTGATGCTAGTTAGAAAACGTACATTTGGGTTTACTTTGATTGAGCTCGTAGTTGTGATTGCAATTATCGGAATTTTAGCGGCAATTGCTATACCTTCATATCGCCAGCACATAGATGCAACGCGCAGGGCTGAAGTTGCTGGTGTGATGCTGAGGTTTGCAGCCTCAATGGAGCGTTGGAATACCGAGCATGGTTCATATTGTGATGCTGGCGATACTGTAGCGCCAGCAAATACTAATCCAGGTAACTGTGTATCGCGAAATACTGTAAATCCAGATATAGGCGATATTGGTGCTCCAACTTATTTTTCTTCTCAAGTACCTGAAGGCAACGCAGCGCAGCCTTATTATACTCTTACTATAGATTCTGTTACTGCATCTAGCTTTGAGCTTCATGCAACTCCCACCGGTGTTATGGCGGGTGATAAGTGTGGTACTTATGTGCTCACTCAGACGGGCCGGAAAGGCCTTACTGGAAATCATAATGGAATTACAACGGCAGATTGTTGGTAGTATAAGCCATCTTTTATATTCAGGGGCGGGTCAGCCCCTTTTTAGTCTATGGCTTAGCATTTAATAGGAAACCTTTTTGCGCCCGATTCTCTGAAAATTACACCTTTCGAATCTCGACTGGTTGAAGATCTAACTCTCCCCATTATATTGATTTTTATATGTACCGACGAAACGTCAGGAACACCATGTGGGCAGATCGTTAGCCCTGTCATCAGTCCAGCATTTAGTCCACTTGGTTTATTATAAAAACGAATGTACTTTCTATCTTTTGGATAGAATCGAATACTGGTTTTATCATCTAACATTAATACTTGAATTGATTCCTCGTTTATATCAAGTTTTTTATTCTTATTGTCATCTATAAACATCAACCAGTCATTGTTTAGGTTGTCTGAACAGTGGTTGTTTAAGAAATCAAAAGGACAGGCGGTGATAGTTGCTTGCAGTGAAATTGCATTAGCCCGGCCAGTCTTTAGAAAAGTGAGCCAATGGTTACGTGTTTTGTCGTAACTTATTCGTTCTTGAAAGCGCGAAAAATTAGGCACAGCGAAGGTGGTTATCAGTACCAATATTGAAACTGCTGTTAGTAGTTCGACAAGTGTCAAGCCTTTCTGCTTCATGATGCATCCTTGCATTAATTTTTGTGAAAGGTTATGTGTAATTTTTATTTTGGTGAAGGTTTTTGTAAATGGTCTAAAAATACTATCCTTAAAGTCGCCTTACTTAATCCAAACCAAGTTTTTTCAGCCGGTATCGTAAGGCCCTAAATGTAATTCCCAGTTTTTTAGCAGCTGCTGTTCTGTTCCAGCGAGTTTCTTCCAATGCCTGTTCAACCACGCTTCGCTCGATATCTAATAGATACTCTTCAAGAGATACGCCTTCGGGTTTCTCGTGGACATTGGTTGAGGATAAGGGGGTTACTGACGAGTTTGTGGCGTCATTCAGGTTAAGGTCATCTTCAGTAATAATATCATCTTCACACATAGCGAAGGCTCGCTCCAATATGTTTTCCAGCTCTCTGATATTGCCGGGAAAATGATAGGTATCTAGAGCCTTTTTAGCTTTGGTATCTAGCCGAGCAACAGGTAACTCATAGTTGGCAGAGATTTTTTCCAGTATGTTATTACAAAGTAAAGGAATGTCCTCGAATCTTTCCCGAAGGGGCGGAATATTAAGCGAGATAACATTGATTCGATAAAAGAGGTCTTGTCTGAAGTTGCCAGCATTGACCATGGTTTCCAGGTTCTTGTGTGTGGCGCTTAATATTCGTGCATCTACATCTATCTCTTTTTGCGAGCCGATAGGGCGTACCTTTTTTTCCTGAATTGCCCGCAGCAGTTTTACTTGCATGGCCAATGGTAAATCAGCAACTTCATCCAAGAATAATGTTCCGCCATTTGCAGCCTGAAAGAATCCTTGTTTATCTTCTGTTGCTCCGGTGAATGAGCCCTTTTTATGACCAAAGAATTCACTTTCCATTAGCTCTGTAGGGATAGCGCCACAATTGACAGGTACAAAAGGCCCACTCGTTCGAGGCCCCAGCTCATGAATTTGTCTCGCGGCCAACTCCTTACCTGTTCCGGATTCACCTTGAATAAAAACAGGCGCCTGGCTGACCGCAAGTTTGCGAATTTTTTTGCTGAGTAATTTCATAGGATCTGATTCACCAAGTGTGACACTTGGGAGGGCGGTGATCTTGGTTCGTACCTGTTGAGCCTGAGCCTTTACTTTTAACGCTTGGTTGATCAAATTCCTTAATTTATGAATGTCTATGGGTTTTGCCACAAAATCAAATGCCCCTGATTTCATTGACTCAATAGCCAGATCCATATTTCCGTGTGCGGTGATTACCGCAATGGGTGTTTCCGGTTTGAATTCTGTTACGTATCGAACAATATCCAAGCCATTGCCATCCGGCAGGCGCATATCGGTTAAAATCAGATCCACTTCATGTTCTTTTATTGCCTTGATTGCGGTATGAACATCCTGTGCACTATAACTTTCCAGCCCCATTCGCATGAGCGTAATTTCGAGCAGTTCACGAATGTCGGGTTCGTCATCAATAACCAGGACTTTTTGAGTTTCTGTCATATTTCATTCCTTGCGACTACTTCAGGGTAGTAAGATCGTATGTGAGAAAATGATTCGAAAACAGCCGCCATTGCGATTCTCAACATAACTTAAAATCAGACGATTGGTTTCGCAAAGTTCTTTTGCTATATATAGCCCAAGACCTGTTCCGCTATTTTCGGTTGTGTAAAAAGGTTCAAACAGGTTTTTTATCTGATCTTCGGGTACGCCGGGCCCATCATCCTCAATATCCAGAAAAACCTGACCAGTATCTGCCAGTGTGCCAGAAGTCAGCTTTAATGTCCGTGAGCCAGTTTTTTGTTCACTATAACGTAAGCCGTTATCAATCAGATTATGAAGTACCTGTTTTATTTGATTAGTATCCAGTTCTGCTGTGGCGGAAATAATTTCTTCGACAACAATTTTGTCCTTCATTACTTCGCTTTGCAGTTCTCGTTCGGAAAGACATTGTTCAATCAGGTTTGATAATGTCAATTCTTCGATATTGCCGGGGCGGCGGCGCGAAAGGTCCAGAATGGTTTCAATAATGTTATTTACGCGATTTGAATGATTATGAATAATGTTCAATAGACGCTTATCCGCTTTGCTCAGATTTGGTGTTTCTTCCATCAGCTGAGCTGCATGGCTGATTGCTCCCAGAGGGTTACGAATTTCGTGCGCGATGGAAGCTGTTAAACGACCAAGAGAGGCCAGTTTTAATTGTTGGGCCTGCTGCTGCATTCGGCCTGAATCTTCCAGGAATACAATTAAATCGCTGTTTTCAACGGATTGGAGTTTCGCAAAACTGATGTTTACCAGGGGATGATCAGCATCTGCCTGGAATGACTCGATTGAATTCATTGGGTTGTTGCGCCATTGCTCCAATCGACTGAGTAGTGGCTGCATTAACCAAAAGGGGCGTTTATCTGAAATATTGAGCAAGCCTTTAGCAGCATCGTTCATCAGGCGAATCGACCCTTCGTTTGTAATCACGATAATGCCAGTACGCATGCGCTGGACGATCAGCTCATTAAGATGCCGCAAATCAAGAATTGTATCTGCTTGGGCCTTTGCTAGCTGTTCAGTTGACCGTACTCTATGGCTGATATATTGAAGAAAGAGTGCTTCAACGAAATAACTGACGCCCAATAACGCAGCCTGAAGCATATCACTGTCTGCTCCTGGTAGTGGCAGCATTTCGGTGTAGACAGTCGCAGAGGTAGCTATAGCGGCGACAAGTAAGCTTTGTTGAAACGGTAGCAATAATCCACCAATACCTACTGAAATCAACATCAGATTACCGAGACCCGTCTCAACACCGCCGCTGTATCGCATAATCATCATCAATAACATAACGTCTGTGGATAACAGCACAGTCGTTGATGTTTTTGACTGTTGATCATTTACTGATAAAAGCATCCCTAGAATCGACAGGATCAGATAGGCCGAAGATGCCAGCTGCAAAGAATCTGTCGCTACGTTGGGATACAACCCATCAGCCGTAGCAGGGATAAAGGCGATTGCGCAGAATACGGTAGAAAGGATCAACCGGAATATTCCAAAGCCAAGCAATAGCTGTTGCGCTCGATAGTTGGGGTGAGACAATTTAAGTGGCATGACCGGACAAAGGTATTGAATATTGATTTATTATAAACACCAGAACTGCTTGATGTCTTGCGCTTGTGGCCGTTGGCGAAACTGGACACAATAGAGCTATCCTCAAATAGAAAGTAGTTTAATCGATATGAAAATTGCACTTGCGCAACATCGCTTTCCTGTCGGTGACATAGATGGCAATGTTGAAAAAATACTTGAACTATCGCGCCAAGCTGTTGAGCAACAGGCGGATCTGATCGTCTTTCCAGAGTTGACCATAACTGGTTATCCTCCTGAAGATCTGTTGTTAAGACCAAGTCTGGGCACGCGAGTCAGCGGTGCACTGCGCAAGTTGTTTGATGCCAAACTGCCCATTGCTCTGGTTGTTGGTTATCCACAGCGAGAAGATGGAAAGCTGTATAACAAAGCGATGGTTATTCACCAGGGGCAGATGATCGCAGACTATCGCAAGCAGCATTTGCCTAACTATCAGGTGTTTGATGAGAAGCGCTATTTCCAAAAAGCGGCTGAAACCTGCGTGTTCGAGTTTCAGGGCATAAGTATCGCGCTCACTATCTGCGAGGACATCTGGTATGACGGACCAGTAAGTCGTGCCTACGACGCTGGTGCTCGGCTTAATATCAACATAAATGGTAGTCCGTTCTCAATTAATCGCACTGTCGAGCGCCATGAGCAGGTTTCGCATGTTGTTAGTCAATGGCCTATGGCGACTGTTTATGTCAATCATGTCGGAGGTCAGGATGAGTTGGTTTTTGATGGTGGTTCATTTGTTGTGAATGCCAATGGAGAGGTGCATTTCACTTTGCCGGAGTTCTCCGAGGCGCTGGAGTATGTCACCTTGACTGAAACAGACCAGGGGCTGATGGTAACAGGCTCGAAAAAAGTGGATTCGCTGCCCGTTGAAACAAGCCTGTATGAAGCGCTGAAAATGGGATTGGCTGATTACGTGAATCGAAATGGTTTCCCGGGGGTGGTGCTTGGTATGTCTGGAGGAATTGACTCAGCTCTGAGTGCTGCGATTGCGGTGGATGCACTTGGTCAAGACCGAGTGATGGGTGTAATGATGCCATATGAGTATACCGCAAAAATATCGCTCGAAGATGCAGAAGAGGAAGCCAGAAAATTAGGCATCCGCTATGAAGTACTCCCCATCAAACCTGCTTTTGAAACCGCTCTGAAAACAGTCTCTCCATTATTTGATAATGCTGAGTCAGGTGTTACTGAACAGAATATGCAGTCTCGAATGAGGGGCCTGTTTCTAATGGCTCTGTCCAATAAGCTGGGCTACATGGTTCTGACGACGGGTAATAAAAGCGAGATGGCCGTTGGCTATGCAACCTTATACGGTGATATGTGTGGTGGCTATAATTGCTTGAAAGACGTGCCCAAACTATGGGTTTATCGTCTTGCAAAATGGCGTAATTCTATGGGCCAGGTTATTCCTGAACGTGTTATAACAAGACCTCCATCAGCAGAACTGGCCCCGGATCAGATTGATGAAGACAGCCTGCCACCCTATGAAATACTGGATGCCATCATTGAACGCTATGTCGAGCACGATGAGTCTCTGGATACCATCGTCGCAGCCGGTTTTGATGAGGAAATTACCCGGAAAGTCATTCGCCTTATTGATATTAACGAGTATAAACGCAGACAGGCTCCAGAGGGGGTTAGAGTCACTAAACGCGGATTTGGTCGCGATCGGCGCTATCCGATTACCCATGGTTGGAAGCCCGGTATCTAGTGTAGTGTCCTAAATAAAATCTATATTAAGATGACCCGCCGGTTTAAAGTTGTGGCATCTGGAGGTGCTTTCTTAATACAGGTTTTATTCAAGATATTACACTAGAGGCTGTCAGAGAAAGGGTTGTCTTGTTGCAATGCCGTCGGATTTGTCGTGCGGCCTCTTAGCCCGGAAATTTTTCTCAGCGTCGATGAGCGAAGATCGGTGAGAAATTGTCTCCGGCATCGAGAAGTAAAAGTGTCCTATGCACGCGAATTACAGCTGATTTTCGAGCGCTTTGGTGCATTTTCTAGGCTGCTTCGCGTTGTTAAACCCAACATCCACAGGAATCAGGAGTTCTAATGCTCAATTTATTATGGGATCTGGATGGTACATTGGTTGACTCCATGCCTGTGATCGCAAAAGCACTGAATGAGACCCTATTATCTTACGGCAAGGTCGAGCGACCGCTGGAAAGTTTGCGACCGTTCATTGGGCCTGAATTAGGTGAGAGTCTATCCAATCTTCTGGTGTTGAATAATGCCGCAGATATCGAAAATGCTAAGCAGGTTTACCGATCCTTTTTTGCCCGGGAAATGTTGAATAGTCCTGCGTTTTCGGGAATCGACGATGTTTTATCCTCCTTCCAGGCCAGTGGTGTGCGGCAGTTTGTCGCGACCGCAAAATATCGCCATTTTGCTGTGCAGATCGTTGAGGCGTTAGGGTTGAGTTCCCGTTTTGTGGCGATATATGGCTCTGAAGCCGATGGACGACTAGGGGATAAGCGTGATCTGTTGGCTCACATTTTGGCTGAGGAAGCCTTGAGTACTGGAAATACCATCATGATTGGTGATACTCGCTTCGATATAGAAGCCGGACGTGCTAATAAGCTGACAACGGTTGGTGTGCTCTGGGGTTATGGTGGAAAAGATGCTTTGGAAGAGGCGGGTGCCCATTTTCTAGCTGAATACCCAGGGCAAATGCCTGAGATAATACGCCAAGCCAGTTCTTGCTGTTGCTGAGTTATTGGCACCTGAATCCGTGACTCCATAGCGGCGCAGTGCGCAAGCCATTGATTCCTCTTTGCTTCCCCAAAGTTGGGTGAACCTATGGGTGCACCTGCAAATTTTGAAAAACAAATAGAAATCAAGCTCTTACACCCTGCATCCACTGAAGGAGTCACGGATTCAGGTGGCATTTAAAAACAGACAACGGAGCCGCCAATTCGAAGGCGGCAGCCCGTGATTATATCATTAGCTGGTGAGCCCCAGAGTCAGGGCTTTCACCCACCAACGGTCTTCTTCCCACTTAGGAGAAACATATTCACCTGACTTTAATGTCGGATGATCTGGATAGTCTGATTTTAATCTCTGCAATGCCGCCGCACTGTCTTCGGGCATATCCAAGGCATTATAAGCTTCGATCAACACGACCCAAGCATCCGATATCGCATCGACACCATGAAAGTTACTGACCACTGCCTGAGCTCTTTCGGCTGCCGCAATCCAAGCGCCACGACGGATATAGTAATCGGCCACGATGAGTTCATGTCTGGCCAGCGCATCTTTCAAGACAATCATTGCTTTGAGTGCTTCAGGACGATATTCACTGTCTGGATACAAGCTGGTGAAACGCTCAAGCGACTGAAATGCCCTGGCGCCCTGTTGCGATGAGCGTTGTGCAGGATCTGCCTTACCGAAAATGCCTGAGTTTGCTAAAAATAACTTGTAGTAGCTCATGGCTTTGACGAACCAGGCATAATCGACATTCGGATGGTCTGAGTTCAATCGAGTAAAGCGGTCAGCTTCAGCCAGAGAGTCAGTATAATCACCGGATTCATAATGGGCATACATCAGATCCAGCAAACCTGCTTTGGCGTAGAGTCCAAACGGGAAGCGACTTTCCAGTTCGTTTAACCGTTCAATTGCCATCGTGTAGTTCTTCTTGTCCAGGTATTCCTGCGCAGAATAGTAATAATCGGATTCGGTATCGTTCAGTTTTGTCCTGTTTCCAGCGCAGCCAACGAATAGTGTTGCAGACAGCATTAAAACCAGAGCCAAGCCTAATCTTGACCTATAAGCAGTGTTTCGCATGCGAATTCTCAGCAAATCAGTAGAATGGCGGCTATTGTAACCACAGGATATAGACCTCTCCAATGACTGACACTTCAGAATCGATAAAGGAAACGCAAATTGTTCCCATGGCGATGGGCCACAAGCGCTTCGACCAGATCGCCGCCTTGCTTTATTCTGACTATTCACGTTCCCGTATCCAGCAGTGGATAAAAGATGGACAGTTAACTGTGAATGGTCAGACTGCCAAACCCAAGGATAAATTAATCGGTGGTGAAAAGCTGCAGCTGGACGCCGTTGTTGAAGCCAATGAGTCTTGGAAGGCAGAACCCATCGAGTTGAACGTCGTTTATGAGGACGATCAGATTATTGTAATCAACAAGCCTGCCGGCCTGGTTGTTCACCCCGGCGCTGGAACGCCATCTGGCACAGCACTAAATGGATTACTTTATCGCTATCCTGAATTAGCCTCTGTGCCACGTGCGGGGATTGTACATCGACTGGATAAAGATACGACTGGATTGATGGTTGTTGCCCGTACATTGCTTGCTCAGACCTCCCTCTCTGCGCAATTGCAGGATCGCAGTATGGGTCGTGAATACTATGCGTTGTGTATGGGGGTGATGACTGGAGGCGGAACCGTTGATGAACCCATTGACCGGCATCCGAAAGTTCGCACCAAAATGGCTGTTGCGCCTCATGGAATGGGGAAGGACGCAATAACCCACTACCGTGTAGAACAGCGTTTTCGCAATCACACACTTGTGCGATGCAAGCTTGAAACCGGCCGAACACATCAGATTCGAGTACACCTGTCTCATATTGGATATCCTTTGGTCGGCGATGCGCAATACGCAGGACGTTCGCGTTTACCCAAAGGCGTATCTTATGAGGTTACGCAACAGCTAAAGGGCTTCAAACGGCAGGCTTTGCATGCCGGGTATCTTGAATTGATTCATCCTGCAACTGACGAGTTAGCCAGCTGGGAAGCTGACATGCCGGAAGACTTTCTTGCGTTGCTTGACGCGTTGGATCAGGAGTTGCAGACCTATGGCAGTGACGACCTGTGAGTTTTGAATATGCCTCATGGTCATTGCCGGCGGGCGTTTACGCTGGCTGGACAACCCGTCGTTCCGGTGTCAGCACTGGAATGCATGGCAGTAATAACATCGCTCTCCATGTGGGTGATGAATCCTCGGCCGTGGCAGAGAATCGGGCCCGGTTGCGGTCAAGCCTAATCGGCCAGCCTGATATCTGCTGGTTGAACCAAACTCATAGTACGGTTGTTGTTGACATTGTGGAGGCTAACCCATATCAAGGGCAGGATGGCAGCCATACCCAGCGATCCGGTATTGCGTGTGCTGTAATGACGGCGGATTGTTTGCCCGTCTTCTTATGGTCAAGCAGCGGCACTCGCATTGCAGCGGTTCACGCTGGCTGGCGCGGGCTGGCCCAGGGCATTTTACTAAATGCCCTGACTCATTTTGTAACGCCAGAACAGGTTGTTTGTGGCATTGGACCGGCCATATCTGTCAGTGCATTTGAGGTGGGTGAAGATGTGAGATCGGCTTTCGCTGGTTGGCCAGATGCCGGTGTCGCTTTCAAAGCCAGATCCATTAAAGGCAAGTATTGGTGTGACTTGCCAATGCTCGCGGAAGCACAATTACGACAGGCAGGCGTTAGTCGGGTTTATCAATCGAGCCTCTGTACTTTCCAGGACAATACCCGCTTTTATTCTTATCGACGCGATGGTCAAACGGGTCGCATGGCCAACCTGATCTGGAAAGTTTGAATCCTGTTTGATCACTATTTATCTTGAATCTGTATAAAAAAACCACATTTCCTGAGTAACTATTTACTTTATTGAGGTAACAACTCATGCGTATTGATCGTTTGACCAGTAGTTTGCAAGTAGCATTGTCAGATGCTCAATCTATAGCCTTAGGCCATGACAACAGCTTCATCGAGCCTGTTCATCTTTTGCTGGCCATGATGAATCAAAAAAGTGGTTCCGTTATTGGTCTATTGCAGAAGGCCGGTACCAATACGGTAAAACTTAAAACGGAAGCTGACAGGCTGCTTAATGAATTACCCAAAATCTCTGGCTCGGATGATGATGTGCACATGTCGAATGATCTCGGCAGAGTACTGAACCGCGCTGATAAGTTGTCGCAACAGCGAAAAGATCAGTTTATCACCAGTGAGTTGGTTCTTATCGCTATGCTGCAGGATCGGTCCCGTATTGCAAAAGTATTGCATGAAGCCGGGTTGCTTGAAGACGTATTACTACAGGCGATAGATGACGTTCGTAACGGAGAGCCTGTAACCAGCGCAGATGCGGAAGAGAATCGCCAGGCTTTGACTAAATATACTGTTGATCTGACTGCGCGCGCGGAACAAGGACGGCTTGATCCGGTCATCGGTCGGGATGACGAGATTCGCCGAACTATCCAGGTACTGCAGCGGCGTCGCAAAAACAATCCGGTTCTGATCGGTGAGCCAGGTGTCGGCAAAACAGCGATTGTCGAAGGTTTGGCTCAGCGCATCATCAATGGTGAAGTACCTGAGAATCTGAAAAGCAAACGCGTCCTGTCACTGGATTTTGGAGCCTTGCTCGCCGGGGCCAAATACCGAGGTGAGTTTGAAGAACGACTGAAAGCTGTTCTGAATGAACTTGCCAAGCAGGAAGGTCAGATCATTCTGTTTATCGACGAACTCCATACCATGGTCGGAGCAGGTAAGACAGATGGTGCAATGGATGCCGGCAATATGCTGAAGCCAGCATTGGCACGTGGTGAGCTGCATTGCGTCGGTGCCACTACCCTGGATGAATATCGCCAATATATTGAAAAAGATGGTGCGTTGGAGCGACGCTTCCAGAAAGTGTTAGTCACTGAGCCGACTGAAGAGGATAGCATCGCAATTCTACGAGGCTTAAAAGAGCGATATGAAGTGCACCATGGGGTTACCATTACTGATGGTGCTATTATTGCCGCGGTAAAACTGTCGCAGCGATATATCAGTGACCGACAATTGCCTGACAAAGCCATTGATCTGATCGATGAATCGGCCAGCCGTATTCGGATGGAAATTGACTCAAAACCGGAGTCAATGGACCGGCTTGAGCGACGTCTGATCCAATTGAAAATAGAAGCCGAGGCACTGAAGAAAGAGAGTGATCCTCAAGCAAAGGCCCGCCTTGGCAAACTGAACGAAGCTATTGCCGAGGCTGAGCGGGAATACGCTGATCTTGAAGAAATCTGGAATGCAGAGAAAGCTGCGGTGCAGGGCTCGCAACATGTCAAAGAGCGTTTGGAACAGGCTCGGGTTGAGTTGGAATCTGCTCGCAGGGCTGGCGATCTGGCACGCATGTCTGAGCTTCAGTACGGTACTATACCGGAGCTAGAAAAGCAGCTGGATATGGCCAGTCAGGCCGAGATGATGGATATGCAGTTGCTCCATAACAAGGTGACAGATGAGTCCATCGCGAACGTGATCTCCCGCTGGACAGGTATTCCAGTTGATAAAATGCTTGAAGGTGAGCGCGACAAACTGTTGAAGATGGAAGAAGTGCTGCATGAACGGCTTGTCGGGCAAAACGAATCTGTGACGGCAGTGGCGAACGCCATTCGTCGCTCCCGTTCCGGCTTATCCGATCCAAATCGGCCTAACGGCTCGTTCTTGTTTCTCGGCCCAACCGGTGTAGGTAAAACCGAGCTATGTAAATCTTTGGCTCAGTTTTTGTTCGATACTACCGAGTCGATGATTCGTATTGATATGTCTGAATTTATGGAGAAACACTCCGTGGCACGTCTGATCGGCGCGCCCCCAGGCTATGTTGGTTATGAAGAGGGTGGTTATTTGACAGAAGCGGTTCGTCGCAAACCCTACTCAGTTATCCTGCTGGATGAGGTGGAAAAGGCACATGCAGATGTGTTCAATATCCTGCTTCAGGTTCTCGATGATGGGCGATTGACTGACGGGCAAGGTCGTACCGTTGATTTTCGTAACACGGTGATCGTCATGACATCCAATTTAGGGTCAGACCAAATTCAGAATTTGGCCGGTGAAGCCAACTACGAAGAGATGAAAGCAGCCGTTATGGGCGTAGTTGGCGGTTATTTCAGACCAGAGTTTATTAATCGATTGGATGAAGTTGTGGTTTTCCATCCATTGGGTATGGATCAGATTCAAGGCATCGCCAAAATTCAGCTGCAATATTTACATGAACGTTTATCGGATCAGGAGTTAGGTCTGAAAATCTCTGATAGCGTGATGGACAAGCTTTGTGCTGCAGGTTTCGATCCGGTTTATGGTGCCCGTCCGTTGAAACGAGCCATCCAGCGTGATCTTGAAAATCCTTTGGCTCAGGCTCTACTAGCTGGACGATTTGAATCTGGTGATCTGATCCAAGCGCAGTTGATGGATGGTGAGGTGGAATTTCTGAAAGGATAACTTTCTGGTTGTGTGTGACATATACGCAGGTGGCAGTCCATATGTGTCGGTCACCTCTTGCCCCTTTCTCAGCTTATTGTTTGATCTGAATGCTTCGCAAATTACGACAAAATCATGGACATTCCTTAACCAGCGATTACAATATTTTTAACCGCTGGTCGTCAGGCCAGTCCATGCAACATGGTATCAGGCAGCAATATCGATGTCGGAGTTGCCGGGAAAACCCCGCAAACGGTCGATTGTATTGGTGTTCAGGCTTACCGGTCTGATCACTTGAATATGCGCTGAAGATAGCCCTTTGAAGTGGGTAACGCGTTCCTGATCCGCAGCTAAGGTCATATACATCATGTCGAAATCACAGCAGCAGCCAGAAATGCTTTCTGGTGGCGAAATGCTTTGTCGTGCCCTGCATGACGAAGGTGTTGAGTATATTTATGGATATCCAGGCGGCTCCGTGCTTCATATCTATGATGCTCTTCATCAGCAATCCCAAATCAAACATATCCTGGTACGTCATGAACAGGCCGCTACACACATGGCAGATGCTTACGCTCGTGCTACCGGTAAGGCCGGTGTCGTTCTGGTTACATCAGGCCCTGGCGCGACTAATGCCGTAACGGGAATTGCAACAGCTTATATGGATTCCATTCCGATGGTGGTCATTACCGGCCAGGTTATGAGTCACCTGATTGGTGGAGATGCATTTCAGGAAACTGATATGGTCGGCATATCTCGTCCAGTTGTTAAACACAATATGATCGTGAAAAACCCGAAGGACATCCCGGAAATCATCAAAAAGGCTTTCTACATTGCAGAGAGTGGCCGTCCGGGGCCGGTTGTTGTCGATATTCCTAAAGACATGACTGCGCCGAATGAAAAATACCCGTATTCCTATCCAGAACGCATCAAGATGCGTTCGTATAATCCTGTCAAAAAAGGTCATAGTGGTCAGATTCGAAAAGCCGTAAATATGCTGCTACAGGCAAAAAAGCCGATCATCTACAGTGGCGGTGGTATTATCTTGGGTAAAGCAGCGGCTGAGTTAACCAGATTGGCGAAACTGCTGAACTTTCCGGTAACCAATACATTGATGGGCTTGGGTGGCTATCCGGGTACTGATGATCAGTTCCTTGGTATGTTGGGAATGCATGGCTCTTATGAAGCCAATATGGCGATGCATAATGCGGATGTCATTCTGGTGATTGGTGCACGTTTGGATGATCGCGTGACTAATAATACGTCCAAGTTCTGTCCTGATGCGAAGCTGATTCATATTGATATTGACCCAGCATCAATATCCAAAAATGTCATAGCGGACTTGCCAATTGTCGGGCCAGTAAAAGCCGTATTAACGGAAATGCTAGACCAGATTGAGCAGACCTCTCAAACCATTGATGATGCGGCACTGGATAGCTGGTGGAGCCAGATCAGTGAATGGCGTTCGCGCCATGGTGGTCGTTATCGTACCGATGATTCTGAATTGATGAAACCTCAATTTGTGATCGAGACATTGGCCAAAGTAACCAATGGTGACGCCTATATCTGTTCTGACGTTGGTCAACATCAGATGTTTGCAGCCCAATACTATAAGTTTAACAAGCCGAATCGCTGGATTAACTCGGGTGGCCTTGGGACGATGGGTTTTGGTTTGCCCGCTGCGATGGGGGTTCAATTGAATTTCCCTGATGAAAATGTGTTCTGCGTTACCGGTGAAGGCTCCATTCAGATGAACATTCAGGAGTTATCAACTTGCTGTCAACATGGCTTGGCGGTCAAGATATTGTGCCTGAACAATGGTTATCTGGGCATGGTTCGTCAGTGGCAGGATATGAATTACGAGTCACGCTATTCGCACTCCTATCTCGATTCGTTACCTGATTTTGTTAAATTGGCCGAGAGTTATGGTCACGTCGGCATAGTTGTTGAGTCTGCCAGTGAACTTGAAGGCAAACTCAAGGAAGCGATGGCGATCAAAGACAAAGCCGTGTTCATCGATGTCCGTATTGATCCTGAAGAGCACGTATATCCGATGCAGGTACCCAATGGTGCTATGTGTGACATGTTCTTGAGTAAAACGGAGCGTACCTGATGAGACATATACTTTCAGTTCTAATGGAAAATGAATCTGGTGCGCTGGCCCGCTTGGTAGGTCTGTTTGCGCAACGTGGCTATAACATAGACTCGTTGAATGTTGCACCGACTGAAGATGATACCTTATCTCGATTAACTCTGGTTACGCGTGGTGATGATCAGATTGTTGAACAGGTCACTAAACAACTGAATAAACTTGTTGAAGTGGTTAAAGTTGTTGATCTGACCGAAGGTTCACATGTTGAACGAGGTTTGATGATGGTCAAGGTTCGTGCCGCTGGTGCTCAGCGTGAAGAGGTTAAGCGTATGGCTGACATATTCCGAGCGCAAATAATCGATGTAACCGCAACAACCTATACTCTCCAGGTTACTGGTGATGAAGAAAAGCTGTCTGCATTTCTTGAAGCCATGTCCGGTACAACTATTATGGAGGTTGCACGAACGGGCGTTTCTGGGGTCGCCAGAGGCGAAAAGGTTTTGGCTCTTTAGCTCAAGCTTTTGATCATCTATAGCAGGAAGCGCTCATTTCGGGCGCTTTTTTGATTTCCTGATATTATCCTGAATCCGTGACTCCATAGCGGCGCAGTGCGCAAGCCATTGATTCCTCTTTGCTTCCCAAAAATTGGGGTGAACCTATGGGTGCACCTGCAATTCACTCTGGAGTCACGGATTCAGGATTTTATTTCTCGATAAATCACTCATATTAACCCCGTCAATAATGCAATTATTGCCCTAACCCAGCCGATGCCATTGTAGGCATGTTCAGGTTCCCAAGGTAAACCTATTTGAATATACATAATGCTCCCTACAAATAGGCGTAAGGTTGCTATAGTTAAATAACTTAATTTGTATCTTTGGAGCATTCATTGGCAGAGGAAGTGTTATTCGCCCGCCAGCCAATATTTGATACACATCAACGGGTTTATGCCTACGAATTGTTGTTTCGTCATGGTGATGTTGCTCGGGCCGAATTTATTGATGGTGATCTGGCATCAAAGTCGGTGCTATTGAATGCCTATGCCGAAAACAATGCGCCGCAAGTTCTCAATGGTAAGCCCGGTTTTCTCAATGTGACTCGGGCTATCATTCCTGCTATCCCCTCTTTTGCTCGTCAGTTTCTGGTAGTTGAAATTCTCGAGCAGGAACATGGTTGCAGAGAGCTGACCGATGATATTAAAGGACTTTCCAAGCGTGGATTTGTGATCGCACTGGATGATTTTATGATGAAAAATTATCGTCCAGAGCTGATTGACGCTGTTGATATAGTGAAGCTGGATGTGCTTACTTATGAAAGAGATGAGTTGGAGCAGGCCGTTAATGTGCTGAGGCAACACAAGGTAAAACTTTTGGCCGAAAAAGTAGAGAGTTACGATGTTTTCAAACATTGCCTCTCACTTGGAATGGAGCTGTTTCAGGGATTTTATTTCTGTCGACCGGAAGTGGTGCGAGGGCATACGTTTGATAGCTATCGTCTTACCTTGTTGAATCTCATTAAAGAAGTGTATCGAGAAGAAGTAGATATTCAGAAGTTGACCAGCATAATTAAACAGGATGCCGTGATGTCATTCAAGTTGCTTAAACTGGTGAATTCTGCATTTTATCGTCGCCAGCAGCAGGTGGATTCTATCTCTCATGCTGTAATGCTATTGGGAATTAACCGTATTCGGAGTTGGGCAACATTGGTTACTCTGGGGCGAGTTAGTCATAAGCCTGATGAGTTGCAAAAAGAGAGCTTGATGCGAGCCTATATGTGCGAAAAACTTGGTGAATCCTTAGGGCCTGAAACAACGCAGATGTGCTTTTCAGCCGGTTTGCTTTCTTGTCTGGATGCCTGGTTCGATTATCCTTTGGCTGAGTTGATCGAAATGTTGCCGCTATCATACGAGCTACGCTCGGCTATTGTCGAACAAACTGGAAAGGTCGGGCGTTTACTTCCCATTGCAATTAACTACATCCATTCGAATTGGCAGGGGCTTGATATTGCGACGCTTGAAGCCGCTGAGTTAGATTATCTGAAGGTAGGTGAAGCCTACACTTACGCAGTTGAAGTTACTGATTCACTGACCGCAGAAATGGCAATGGAGTAGCCAATGTTGGTTCTGATAAAGCATGATTCTGATTGGCTAAATAGTGTACAAACTCAACAAATGTATGCATTAAAGCATTTTTCTACCAAGCCGGATCAGATACTGTCAGTCAAGCGTAATGAAATTAATCGGCAGCGCCTTGAAGACTGGGCAATCATTCGTGTAGTGAATGGAATGATAGGATTAGCGGTAGATGGTGATCGATTGCTAATGTTGGATCCTGGTGATTGTTGGCTGGGATATCCTGGCAGCCTTATTGATTGGTATCAGGATGGTGCCGTCACACTGGAAGCTTGGCATTGGTCATCAGTTCCATCCAAAACAGTTGCCTTGGTTATTCACAGCTTCAACGACCTGCTTATTAAACTGTTTCAACATAATACGCAGATACCGCCGGATCCGACGCCAGGTTTTGAATTTTTTCAATCAGGTGAGGTAATTATCAAAGAAGGAGAGGCTGCTGATTCGGTTTATACCCTGGTTCATGGCAAGGCCAAAGTACAGGTTGGTGGTGTTCAGGTTGGTGTTGCTAAGGAAAATGAGATCCTCGGTCTTCAGGCTATGTTGTTACACTCCAATCGTACTGCCACCGTTATAGCAGATGGCCCTTGCTCCGCTGTGAGAGTCGACTACGATAAATTCCGTTCATTGATTGAAACACGTTCAGATCTGGTTTTTGTAACAATGGAGACGATGGCTCAACAAATCGACCGGGCGAATAAACGTATCACTGATAAATAAAACCTGAATCCGTAACTTCATAGCGGCGCAGTGCGCAAGCTCTTACACCCTGCATCCACTGAAGAAGTCACGGATTCAGGTAAAAAAATGCCCGTACAACGTACGGGCTAACGCTCACTCCCTTTTGGGGACCTCACTGAGAAAACGGGCTAGGCTACTTAAGATACTTCAACGATACGTTTCATATCAGTCATGTAACCACGTAATTCTTCACCAATGTATTCAATCGGATGATTTCGAATTGCCTGGTTGGCAGTAACTAAGGCAACGTTGTCGACAGAGTTAGACGACTTGTCCAGGCCTCTACCGATCACGTCAGTTGATACATTTTTCATAATAGTGTCAGCCAGCAAAGGAACTGCAGCATTGGCAAACAAGTAATTACCATATTCCGCAGTGTCACTGATGACGACATTCATTTCGTAAAGCTTTTTGCGAGCAATGGTGTTAGCAATCAGCGGCAGTTCATGCAGCGATTCGTAGTAGGCGCTTTCTTCGATAATGCCGCTTTCAACCATAGTTTCGAAGGCTAATTCAACACCCGCTTTAACCATTGCAATCATTAATATGCCATTATCAAAATATTCCTGTTCATCAAGATCATTCTCGACAGGTGCTGCTTTTTCAAAAGCAGTCTGGCCGGTAGCTTCACGCCATGCCAACAGGTCTTTATCATCCGCCGCCCAGTCGGCCATCATAGTTGAAGAGAAATGACCACTGATTATGTCATCCTGATGTTTGCGGAATAATGGTCGCATGATGTCTTTCATCTCTTCAGACAAGTCAAATGCGCGCAGCTTTGAAGGATTGTCCAAACGATCCATCATATTAGTGATGCCGCCTAATTTCAGGGCTTCAGTGATTGTTTCCCAGCCGTATTGAACCAGTTTGGCGGCATAGGCAGCGTCAACACCATCGGCGATCATCTTGTCAAAGCACAGCAGAGAACCGGCTTGTAACATGCCGCACAGGATGGTCTGCTCACCCATCAAATCCGATTTGACTTCTGCAACGAAAGAACTTTGCAATACACCTGCTCGATGACCACCCGTTGCTGCTGCCCAGGCTTTGGCAATTGCCATGCCTTCACCATTAGGGTCATTTTCCGGGTGCACTGCGATTAGAGTTGGTACACCAAAACCACGCTTGTATTCTTCGCGAACTTCTGTACCTGGACATTTTGGTGCGACCATGACAACAGTAATATCACTGCGGATTTGCTGTCCTACTTCGACAATATTAAAGCCGTGCGAATAACCCAGCGCCGAACCCTTTTTCATCAAAGGCATAACGGCTTCGACGACTGAACTGTGTTGTTTGTCTGGGGTCAGGTTAACCACTAGGTCTGCGGTTGGAATCAAGTCTTCATAAGAACCGACGTTAAAGCCATTCTCGTTAGCGTTTTTCCATGATTGACGTTTCTCATCAATTGCTGCCTGACGCAATGCGTAAGAGACATCCAAACCGGAATCACGCATATTCAAACCCTGGTTCAAGCCTTGAGCGCCACAGCCGACGATCACCACTTTCTTACCATTCAGGAATTTACACTCATCTGCAAATTCGCTGCGTTCCATAAAGCGACAAACGCCTAGTTGAGCTAGTTGCTCACGCAGGTTCAGGGTATTGAAATAGTTGTTCATTGTTTTACCTTAAATTTCTTCAAATGTGGTTTATACCACGGTTATTTACCAGTCTAGCGAAAGCTTTTTATTGCTTAAAATGAATTGTTGGCAATCAAGTGTTGCAAACTGCGCATTGTCTGGTCAGGTTACGCAGAGAAGGGTTTATTGGGCTAAATTACAATGGCCTTTTTGTGTGGTGATTGGCGTAATACCTGAATCCGTGACTTCAGAGTGGGTGTAGGGTGCGTGGTTTCTATTTGTTTTTCAAAAATTGCAGGTGCCCCATAAGGGGGGCGATTTTGGCAAGCCAAAGAGGAATCAATGACGTGCGTACTACGCTACGATGGAGTCATGGACTCGGACAAATAGCTTAGGATAACCAAGACACTACACTGGATTCCAGCTGCAACACAAGAGCCTGACTGTCTGATTACCAGCTCGTCTGATTACCAAAGGCTACTGTCCTCGCTTGATAATCTTTATCGCTGATCCTTCGTTACTTGTGGCTGCTTTGATTCTGTTCCCTGTCTTCTGGAGCGTAGAGTGGAATGATTAGGGAAACCTCTGTGCCTTTTCCTGGCTCGGAATTTACCATCAGCTGACCGCCCAGCGTTCCAGTTGTCAGGTTGTGAACAATATGCATGCCCAATCCACTGCCACCTTTCCCCATTTTTGTGGTGAAGAACGGCTCAAAAATTCGCTTCTTGATGTCCTCTGTCATACCTGTGCCGTTATCCCTGACCGTAATTTTAACATCGTCGGTGGACGATACAGTGATAACTTCAATGCGCCCTGTTTGCTTACCCTCTAGTCCATGCATTAGCGCGTTGTTAATCAGATTTGAAATGACCTGGCTTAGCACGCCAGGGTATGAGTTCAATTCGACATCTGTACCAAGCTCCAGTTTGAGCTCGAAGATGTTTTTCTTGAACATATGGTGCAAAGTAGATTGAATTTCTCCAAGGAATTCATTCAGTTTGAATACCCGGCGATTGTCGCTAGTACGATCGACAGCGATCTTTTTAAAGCTTTGTACCAAATTAACCGCTTTGAGCAGGTTTCGTTCTATTAAATGTGAACCCTGTAGCATCTCATCCAATGCATCTTCAAACTGACTTCTAGTCATTGTTCCGTTTTCAAAGTCATTTTTCAGTTTTCGGGCCGTTTCGTGAAGAGAGGTGGACATGACCCGTCCATTACCGATAGGCGTATTCAGTTCGTGGGATACTCCAGCCACTAGCGAGCCCAAGGCTGCCAGTTTTTCCGTCTGAACAAGACTGTCTTTGGCTTCTTCCAAGCGTTGTACGGTTTCAGTTAGCTCTTTGTTAACTCTAGTTATGTCCCGTGTTCGTTGATTAACCCGCTCTTCAAGACTTTCAAACGACTCCTTCAGTGCTGACTTCATTGCAATAAGCTCGTCTTTCAGACCTTTGAATTCGTCGTTATACGCCACATCAACAGTGCTATCGAAATGTCGATTGGCGATTTCATGGGCAAATATTTTGATTTGCATCAGTGGTGATGTGACGCGGCGCTTGATCAAGAGCAATATGACGGTTATTGAAATCAATACTTGCGCAAGTGTAATGAACATTATTCGATAGGCATCCTGCAGCACTCTCTCGCGTGCAGGAGCAATACCATATTCAAGCTCGATGGTTCCAATTACCTCATCATAGTGCATAACCTTATCGGTCAGCTTGATAGCATCGTCTTGCAGTTGGTAGCTATCTCTTTGATATTCAACAAAGACTTCGTTCATGGCGTCGAAGACTGTCACTTGCATCACTGCTTCGTTGAGTCCGGCACCTTCGATCAACGGTTGGGCATTTTCAGGGATGAATGACCAGAGTGTCGGATTCATGCCTTCTTTTAGCACTTCCATTAAAGCATGAGCTTCAGCTTCTGCATTGACTACAACTTCTGTGTTGTATCGGGTGGTGATTTCAATGGCGCCAACGAGGACCGCCGGTATGGTAATGGATGCCAGAATAATAATTGACAGAACCCAGCCAAGATTTTGGAAACCGAGTGCCGCTTTTCGTTTTCTGCGGCTTATGCCTTCATTGTCTAATTTCTCTGTCATATTTTGATATCAATCGTGGCCCGTTAGAGCATCTCTATGTATCTGCTTTGATAAAGTCTAAGATCCGCATGTTTTAGAATTTGAGTGTGATCCTCGGTAGTCCGCCAATATGCAACTTTTTTATTCCTGCGCCTGCCAGGTCATTATTGTGTCTTGTTCCCAAACATCTAACGCAAGGTGAGTGCTTACCAACCTTGAGTCTGTCCTGAATCCGTGACTCCATAGCGGCGCAGTGCACAAACCATTGATCCCTCTTTGCTTCCTGAAAATTTCAATGAACCGATGGGGGCACCTGCAATTTTTGGAAAACAAATAGAAATCAAGCTCTTACACCCTGCATCCACTCTGGAGTCACGGATTCAGGCTAAAGAAAACCCCAGTAGCTTTATGGCGATAGGCCTCTAATTCAATATAGCTTAGACGTTCCAAATGTTATTTGGTCTATCGATGACTAAAATCTTTGGTGTTGATAAGGATGGAAAACATAGAAATATTGTTGCAAATGCTGCAACAATATGCACAGCGTGCCATAATTAGCGTCTTGTAATGGAGGGCTTATGGATCTTCGCGCACTACGTCAATTTATACATCTGTCTCAAACACTTCACTATGGAAAAACATCCGAGGCAATGCATGTCAGTCCATCAACATTAAGTCGTTCAATCGCTCGATTGGAAGATGAGCTTGGGGCAACATTATTTGAGCGAGACAATCGCACCGTTGTTCTAACTCAAGCCGGCCGGCAGTTTCGCGAATTCGCCGAAGCCACGTTGGCCCATTGGCAGGACCTAAAGCATCGGCTGAAAAATAATCCTATAGAGCTGACAGGACAAATTCGATTGTACTGCTCCGTCACGGCAACTTATTCATTCATGTCTGAATTACTAACTATATTCAGAAATGAGTTTCCGAATATTGAAGTTATATTGGAGACAGGTGATGCCGCTCAGGCGATACAGAAAGTTATGGACGACGAAGCTGACATTGCTGTCGCACCGCTGCCCGATCAATTGCCAAACCCATTACTGTTCAAGTCTCTGGTAAAGACTCCTCTATTGTTTATCGCCCCTTCTGCTGACTTCCCGGTTAATGCGTTGTTGAGTCAGAGCCCGGTTCCGTGGGGGCAGGTCCCCTTTGTGATGTCAGAGTTCGGCCTTGCGAGAAAGCGTTTGGATCATTGGTTCAGAGGGCAGAGCATTAAGCCTCATATTTATGCTCAGGTTGCGGGGCATGAGGCGATTGTCGCCATGGTCGGCCTTGGTCTTGGTGTTGGTGTTGTCCCTGAGCTGGTTATCGAGAACAGTCCCTTGAAAGAAAAAATTCAGGTTATAGAAGTTGAAAAGAAACTACAGTCATTTGATGTTGGTGTTTGCGTCTTGAATAGACGCCTGCAAGATCCTTTGGTTAACTCTTTCTGGAAAACTGCACACAAGATTGAGCAGGAGATATAATCGGTGTCTGATAAAAACGTTATTAATTCCAATGATATGCCTAATGACGGCAATCATCGGCGCAGTGTTTACCTGGTTCCCAACCTCCTTACTACGAGTGCTTTGTTTGCTGGTTTTTATAGCATTATCTCTTCTATGAATGGGGGTTTTGAAAAAGCCTGCATTGCTATCTTTATTGCCCAGTTATTGGATGGCGCGGATGGTCGCGTTGCTCGAATGACTCATACTCAATCCGAATTCGGAGCGCAGTATGACAGTATGTCCGACATAATTGCATTTGGTCTGGCTCCTGCACTTTTGGCTTTTCAGTGGTCTTTGTCTGGTATGCATAAAGCAGGCTGGGTCGCTGCTTTTATCTTTGTTGCCGGGGCAGCTTTACGTCTGGCTAGATTTAATGTTCAAATTGGTAAAGTTGATAAAAAGTATTTTGTTGGTCTGGCCAGCCCAGCGGGCGCCGCAGTTATTTGGTCCAGTATCTGGTCTATGGAAGAATTTGGCATAAGCGGGAGTCAGATGAGCTTCCTGATGGTCGTCTTGGTTCCTTTGGTTGGTATTATGATGGTCAGCCCGGTTAGATACTTCTCGTTTAAGGATATTAGCGCGCAACGCCGAGTTCCTTTTTTCTCATTGTTGGCCATTGTTCTTGGGTTGTCTTTGGTCGCGCTTGACCCTGCTCGCGTCTTGTTTGGCTTTGCTTTTACCTATGCAGTCTCGGGACCTGTCACAGAGTTAGCACGAAAAATTCGCCACAAGAAGCAAGAGGGAACTTCCAGCGAGGAGTAGTGTCATAGCCTTCAAAACCTATAGATAATGGAGGCGGTGAATGCCCCGTCAATTTTCAGAATCCGAAAACAATGTGACCCCAAAATCTGCATTTCTAAACCGCCGTCAGATTATGAAGGCGGCTGGAGCTGCGACACTGGGATTGGCGTTACCGGCTTGGTCTGCGGGGGGATCTGTTCCTAGGTGGCTGGACAGCAGGATACAAAATACTGTCTATCGTTCACATACGTCGGATGATCCGGTAACGGATCAGCGTGATGCTACCGAATACAACAACTTTTACGAGTTTGGCACAGATAAAGGTGATCCCGCGAAATATGCGCATGAGTTTAATCCCTATCCTTGGCAGATCAATATAAGTGGTGAATGTGATAAGCCAGGAGTGCTGAGTTTGGAGGATCTCCTGTCTGATGCATCCTTGGAAGAGCGAATATATCGTCTGCGCTGTGTAGAAGCTTGGTCAATGGTCATACCGTGGACTGGAATTCAACTTTCGAAGGTATTGCAGCGATTTCAGCCGAATAGTAAAGCAAAATATGTTGCCTTTGAGACAGTTCATCGAAAAGACGAAATGAGAGGCCAGCGTGATCGATATTCATTTATTGACTGGCCGTATGTAGAAGGTCTCAGTATGGATGAGGCCATGCACTCGCTTTCTTTCCTTGCTGTTGGAATGTATGGGGATGCGTTACCTGTGCAAAATGGAGCTCCCATTCGGTTGGTAGTTCCATGGAAGTATGGTTTTAAAAGTATCAAGTCGATAGTGGGTATTAAATTTGTAGAGCAAGAGCCATCGACAACCTGGAATATTGCAAACCCAAGAGAATATGGGTTTTACAGCAATGTAAATCCTGATCGTCCTCACCCTCGTTGGAGCCAGTCTAGCGAACGTAGAATTGGAGCGAATGGTAAAATTGAGCGAATACCGACACATTTGTTCAATGGCTATACCGAAGTAGCAAGCCTCTATAGCGATATGGATTTGCAGAAGTATTATTAGTATGAAGAAACAAATCCTTTGGTGGCTTGTATTTTTAATCGCTGCAACACCGTTTGTGATGTTCAATCTCATTTATGTAATATCGCCTCGTACCTTGGGTATTGATCCTATAGATATATTGCTTCAGGAGTCGGGTGAATGGACATTAAGATTTTTGCTTGCAACGTTAGCCTGTAGTCCGCTCAAACGACTGGGGTTGAAGCAGGCGAGTCGCTTTCGTCGAATGATTGGGCTCTATACATTTTTCTATGGCACCTGGCATTTGCTCTTATACGTGGTTGGTTGGTTACAGCTTGATTGGGTGACATTCGCTGAAGATCTGGTAAAGCGCCCATTCATTTACATCGGCATGTTGACTTGGGGGCTGTTGCTTGTTTTAGCCGTTACTTCCCCAAAGTGGATGGTTAAGAGGCTTCGAAAAAACTGGGTTTTATTGCATCGTCTCATTTATGTTTCTGTAACAGGGGCGTGGGTGCATTTGTGGATGCAAAGCAGAGCCTCATCGTCGGAAGCATTGATGTATCTGGCCATTGGAGGCCTCCTGCTGTTAGAACGTATCCTTAGAAAGGCTGGTTCACCTCGATTTAAAGTTAAAAAAGTAGCCAAGGCCTGACTCTAACCTGAATCCGTGACTCCATAGCGGCGCAGTGCCGGAAGCCCTTGATTCCTCTTTGCTTCCCAAAAAGTTTAATGAACCTATGGGCGCGCACCTGCAATTTTTGAAAAACAAATAGAAATCAAGCTCTTACACCCTGCATCCACTGAAGAAGCCACGGATTCAGGTCTAAAAAAATAAAAAAACTCTCTTTAGTAGTTGACGTTCCTCGGATAATCCTTAATATACGCGCTCCTCGCTGCTGAGGCTGTTGAGGAGTCAGTCTGACTATTGATACATTTGAGATTGTTTAAGTGTTTGATTTTAAACGACTTTTTTGAAATTCAGGTTGACTTGGTGGGGCGGATG
>JARRJP010000007.1:0-36225 GCA_037389025.1 Reinekea sp.
GTTACTGGCGTTTATTCTGGTATCCAAATACGCCGATGCGATCCCGTTGTATCGACTGGAAGGCATTCTGCAACGCTATGGCGCACGCATCAGCCGAACCAGCATGGCGCACTGGATGATCCGACTGGGCGATGACGTTTTACAACCTCTCATTGAGGTATTGAGTCGACATCAAATCAAGGCTGATTACCTTCAAGCCGATGCTCCATTCGTCAGGAACGAATGGACATGAGCGAAGCGAGCCGAAGGTGAATCACAAGGATGTGATTCATAAACCCGGATTCAGGCAAGGGTTAGCTGAGTCGAGTTTCTTTGACAAACTCTGTACGTTAGAGTTTTTTTGAACTGAGTTCAAACTGAGTTCAAGAGTGATATGTTTGCGCTGCAGATAACCTGCATCCGCAGAAAGAAGTCACGAATTTAGGAACATGTTGTACTTTGTTACATTACGTTGCTCTAAGAGACGTTACAGCTACATTGCTTGTGTCTTAAAGTAAATCATGTGTGATCCGATGGTTTGGTCAGTGGGTTACGAACAAGAGCATCAGCCCAGTCCAAATCTGTAAAACCATCAATCATACATACGTCGAATAACAAGCATAAACTTGTGCCTGAATCCGTGACTTCAAAATGGATGCAGGGTGTAATAGCTTGATTTCTATTTGTTTTTCAAAAATTGCAGGTGCACCCACAGGTTCATCCCAATTTTGGGGAAGCAAAGAGTAATCAATGGCTTGCGCACTGCGCCGCGATGGAGTCACGGATTCAGGTTGTATAAAAAAACAAAAAGAAGGAAACGATGATGTATAAGAAAACTCTTCTTGCAGTAGCTCTGACTGGCGCAATCGTATCCGCAACTCAAGCGGGTGAAGTAGAAGTTCTACACTGGTGGACTTCTGGTGGCGAAGCGAAATCCATTGCTGTTTTGAAAGATATGATGGCTGAAGCTGGACATAGCTGGAAAGACTTTGCGGTTGCTGGTGGTGGTGGTGAAAACGCTTATACGGTACTGCGTTCGCGCGCCGTTTCCGGTAATGCCCCCGCATCTGCACAAATTAAGGGTCTTGAGATTCAGGAATGGGGTGACCTTGGATTCCTGGCTGATCTGACTCCAGTCGCAACAGCAAACCATTGGGACGACGTTCTGCCGACGGTTGTCTCCGATGTGATGAAACACGACGGCAAATATGTTGCAGCACCGGTAAACGTTCACCGTGTTAACTGGATGTGGGCAAACAAGCAAGTACTTGATGATAATAGCATCAAGGCACCAACGACCTTGGATGAATTGTGGGCCGCTGCTGACAAGCTACAAGCTAAAGGCATCACCCCGATTGCTCATGGTGGTCAGCCTTGGCAGGATGCAACAACTTTCGAAAGCATCGTATTAGCTGTGGGTGGTGCAGAGTTCTTCAGCAAGGTATTTGTTGAGCACGATACCAAAGCGCTTGAAAGCAAAACCATGAAAGAATCTTTCGATGAATTTCGTAAGGTGAACAAGTATATCGATAAAGGTGCCCCGGGTCGTGACTGGAACGTTGCAACAGCCATGGTTATCAAAGGTGAGGCTGCTTTCCAGTTTATGGGTGACTGGGCAAAAGGTGAATTCTCCGCTGCAGGCAAAAAACCAGGTTCTGATTACTACTGCATGCCATTCCCAGGCACTGATGGCGAGTTTACGTTCAATATCGACTCTCTGGCGATGTTCAAGCAGCGCGATAAAAGCTCAGCAGCAGCCCAGATGAAAATGGCGGAATTGATTCTGTCACCCAAATTCCAGGATGTGTTCAACATGAACAAAGGTTCTATTCCTGTTCGTTTGGACCAGGATATGAGTGGTTTCGATAGTTGTGCTCAGGCTTCTATGAAAACCTTCAAAGCGACATCCAAGTCTGGTAAAGGCCTGGTGCCTTCCATGGCTCATGGTATGTCTACGACCTCTGCAATCCAAGGGGCTATCTACGATGTAGTGACTGAGTTCTTTAACTCAGACATGTCTTCAGATGAGGCAGTCAAGAAGTTGTCGCGTGCTGTACATGCAGCCATGTAAACCACGCTGATTGCTCGTGGCGAGTGGGTGGGTTTCACCCACTCACCTTTTCTCTGTTTTAACTATTTCTGAATGGATCACTTCATTCTTGCGGCCCGGTCTGTCCTTTTGACCCGGCTAAGCTGTGAATTTGAGTCTGCATGATTATGTTCATGACTGCTCAAATCTAAACAATAACAAACGAAACGGTAATCACATGTCGAATTCAAAACGCGCAAAGGGGATCGACTACTGGCTACCCAAGCTGGTGTTGTCTCCAACCATTGCCATTACCACTGTGTTCATCTATGGCTTTATTTTTTTGACGGCTGCATTGTCTGTCACTAATAAGCCACTCAGGACGATATTTTCAGTGACGAATCCAAATATGGACTTCACTTTTGATTTTGTCGGCCTGAAGCATTATATCGCCCTGTTTGCCAATGACCGTTGGAATGGTGCGCTGCTGAATCTGGCGATTTTTGGTATTTTATTTATCGGTATTTGCATGATCGTCGGTCTGATTTTTGCCATTTTGCTGGATCAGAATATTCGTGCGGAAGGTGCCTTGCGTACCATTTATCTGTACCCGATGGCATTGTCCTTTATTGTAACTGGTACCGTATGGAAATGGATTTTAAACCCAACCGTCGGAATCGAAAAATTCGTTACTGATCTGGGCTTTGAAAATTTCACCTTTGACTGGATTGTCGATCCAAATATGGCGATATATACAGTTGTAATCGCTGGCATCTGGCAGTCATCTGGTTTTGTTATGGCGATCTTCCTGGCAGGGTTGCGGGGTATTGATACTTCTATTATCAAAGCTGCCCAGTTGGATGGTGCCAGCCTGTTCTCGGTTTATACCCGTATTATTATTCCTTCCATGCGTCCTGTGTTTTTCTCTGCATTTGTGATGCTGGCACACATTGCTATCAAAAGTTTTGACCTGATTATGGCACTGACAGGCGGTGGGCCGGGCAACTCAACAGACGTGCCAGCAATTTTCATGTATCAGTTCAGCTTTACCCGCAGCCAGTACGATATGGGTTCGACCTCTGCCATCATCATGCTGATGGGTGTTGCAGCTATTTTGATTCCTTATCTGTATTCTGAATTGCGGGGTGAAAAACAATGAGTATGAATAAAGTTCAGGACGCCCGCTATAAAGCAATAACCAGCCGCGCAATTCTTTATGCGGTATTGGTGATTGTAGCAATTTATTATCTGGCACCTTTGGTATTAATGGTATTGACCTCTTTCCGTTCCATGGATGAAATTCGTCTGGGTCAATTGATCGAGTGGCCAAAAAGTTTCAGTTTGGATGCTTGGCTGGCAGCTTGGAATCAAGTGCAGATTGGTGCTCGCGAAGAGCTGGGTTTACAGCCTTATTTTATCAACTCCATAAAGATGGTCATTCCTTCGGTTGCGATCTCCACGCTTCTGGGAGCACTTAACGGTTATGTGTTAAGCTTCTGGCGTTTCCGTGGCAGTGAATTGTTTTTTGCTTTTCTGCTGGCGGGCTGCTTCCTGCCATTCCAGGCAATTCTGTTACCGCATTCTATTGTGCTTGGGAAGCTGGGTTTAACTGGTACAGTAACGGGCCTGGTGTTTACGCACGTTGTTTATGGTGTCGCCTTTACTACGCTGTTTTTTCGTAATTACTACATAAACCTGCCGGGTGAATTGATCAAGGCTGCAAAATTGGATGGTGCCGGATTCTGGATGATTTTTTATCGAATCATTCTACCGTTATCGACGCCGATTATTGTGGTATCGGTAATCTGGCAATTTACCCAAATATGGAATGATTTCCTGTTTGGTGTGGTGTTTTCTGATCCTGATTCGCAACCGGTCACCGTTGGTCTGAATAACATGGTGAATTCCACCACAGGTGAAAAGCGTTACAACGTTGATATGGCAGGCGCCATAATTGCCGCATTGCCAACTATTCTGGTTTACGTTGTCGCTGGTAAATATTTCGTTCGCGGTCTGACGGCCGGTTCTGTAAAAGGTTAATGGGAGTAAGTTTCATGGCTGGATTATCCATTCAAAATGTAGAAAAAAGTTTCGGTCAGACACATATCCTGAAAGGGATCGATCTGGAAATTATAGATGGCGAGTTTGTTATCCTGGTTGGCCCTTCAGGCTGTGGTAAATCCACACTGTTGAACTGTATTGCCGGTCTTGAGGAAGTCACCAGCGGCAAGATTCTGATGGGTGACACCGACATGACCTATGCCGCGCCGAAAGAGCGTGACATTGCCATGGTGTTTCAGAGTTATGCGCTGTATCCCAACATGAATGTGCGCAAGAATATCGCCTTCGGTCTGGAAATTCGTAAACTGCCGAAGCAGGAAATTGACGAAACCGTCAATAATGTTGCTAAGCTGCTGCAGATCGAAAATCTGCTCGATCGTAAACCATCGCAATTGTCCGGCGGTCAGCGACAACGGGTTGCTATGGGGCGCTCTTTAGCGCGTCAACCACAGGTGTTTTTGTTTGATGAACCATTGTCCAACCTTGATGCCAAGCTGCGTGTTGAAATGCGTACCGAAATTAAAAAACTGCATCAGCGTTTGGGTACAACGATCGTGTATGTGACACACGATCAGATTGAAGCGATGACGTTGGCAGATCGTATTGCTGTAATGAAAGGCGGTATTCTGCAACAGTTTGGTACGCCTCAGCAGGTTTATGACGATCCGGCCAATATATTTGTTGCTGGCTTTATGGGGTCGCCATCTATGAACTTTCTGAAAGTCGAGATTGGTGAAGATGGCGGCAGGGTACACGCGCTGATCGAGTCAAATGGGCAGATTTATCAATTGCCATGCCTTGACCATCAGGCAAACCTGTCCGGCTACATTGGTAAGAATGTCATTCTGGGTATTCGCCCGGAACAGCTCACACATGTGATACCGCATGTTGAGAGCAGTCCTCATGTTACTAAGGTTGGTGTTAAAGTTGAGGTAATAGAACCGACCGGCGCCGATACTCTGGTGTTAACCCGGATCAACGGTGAAGAATGTGAATGCCGTGTTCACCCGGCAGAGGCAGGTAACCCAGGTGAACAGATGGATATTCTGTTCAACATGGAAAAAGCCGTGTTTTTCGATATTAGTTCGGAAGACCGTATTTGATTAGTCGGTCCAATTTTAACCCTGATATATGAGGGGCTGATCTGAAAAAAATTCGAAGCAAAGTTTTTGAATTTGACTATGCTTGGAAAAATGATTAGTTTGTGGTGTGTTTATTTCTTTCTTTGCGGCCTTATCTTATGGCCGCTTTTTTGAGTTATCTCAATTACAACCAGGCTGACTTTCTGGGTAGACTGTCTACACTGAGAACATAGAATCCTGGTAATTCTAATGCATGTCACATACAGGCGCTCAAATACCCGAAGTCCTGACCTCTGACTGGCGAGTGGTATCTGCAACAGCAAAAGATTGGCTCGAAAGCGACATTAGTGATTGGCTCGCTTCGCATAGTCACGTCAGTGGAGTAGAGGTGTTTATCTATCACTCCATTTTGTGTCAATATGAATCAGTATTGCTGATTGGTAAGAAAAATACTGATAAGCAATGGGGCGAGCTCGATAAAGATGATGAAAAAATTGCGCGTTTATTCGTTTACGGTTATGTTTCCGAAGAGCTGCTACAAGCCCTATTAAAGCGGTTAGCCTCATCGTTGGAACATCTGGTCAAACTTTATCGACATCTGCTCACAGAGAGAATGTTCGATTTTACCTCGGTGATCATGTATCAGACGGTTGAGTTTAATGGTCGCTGGGTATTAGCCAATGCCAATGAGGCATTGACCGCAATGGTTGGTGAGTCAGTTGAAGCGTTGATCGGCTTGCAAGCTTCCAAAGATCTGATTGATTATGTGCATCCAGACGATATCGCTCAATTGCAATCAGCTTATGATCTGGCCCGTGCAACAACGCGTTCACTAACATTGAAATATCGCTTACGTAATGCTGCCGGGCAGTACGTTCCTGTCACTGAACATGTGAAGTATAGCGACACAACAGATGTGCGATTTTCCGTTTCGGTGATTTGGCCACAATCCTGGGAGGGACAGGAGTCCAAAAGTCCTGATCGACTACTGCAACAGGTCGACAGTTTTGTTCAGGACATAAACTTTGAAACTGGTGAGCGCTTTCTGGTGCACTTTGCCCGCCGTATTGAAGCAGGCCCGGGGATTAAATCCATTGCCATACTTGCGCAATTGGACAATGGCTGGTGGGAGTGCCGGGTGATTGAACGTGGGGCGCAGCTGTATCCACTATTTGTGTTCAAGCAGGATCGTTACCGTTTCGATAAACAACTCTGGAATGAACTGAGTACGTTCACTGAGGATCAGCCGGAGGCCGTCCTATTAGGTGACAGCCCGTATTTTTCAACTATTCCGTTACAGCGCGATGGCGACCCCATTATCGCCTCATTAATATTAGGTAGCGATGAGTTGCTCAAGCGGGATGGTTCTGTCATGCGTATGATGGAATTGTTCTGTCCTCGAATTTTAAAGGAAATTCGTCAGTTGCGAATAGCTGAAGCTCAAGTTGCGCAAAACCGCCAGCTTGTGGAGCAGAAAACACAGTTGACGGGTATGGTATATATGCTTGGTCAACTGGATACTGCAAACAGTGAAGACGAGTTTATTCGTAAGGCTGAAGAACATTTGCAGCAGATATTTCCATTGAGCCGGCTTGATTGGTTGTATTGGGCATCCAATGAATGGTTTCTTGTTGATATTCATGCCAATGACCACCGTCGCTGGTTTGAAGATGGACGATTTGTCAATTACGTCAAGTGGGATAAATATCTAGAGGCTGCGCGTTGCACTAATCAGGTACAGGTAGATAATTCCGAGCAACGAGTGTATTGGCCGGTTGGTCCGACAGAAGCCGGTTTTCTGGTAATGGTACTGACGTTGAGAGGCTGTTTACCCGGAACCGACCTGCTCAGTTTCTCCCAAAATGCTTTTTCACTGGCATTGTCTGGGTTGCAACAGCGTGAAAATTTACGCTTTCAGGCAATGCATGATTCTTTGACCGGTCTAGGCAATCGGGTCCAGTTACATGCCTGGATGAAAGCCGTTTTACCGGTACAAAAACAAGCCAGTCTGTTGTTATTTGATTTGAATCGCTTTAAAGAAATCAACGACAGTTTCGGCCATCAGTTTGGTGACAAGTTATTGCAACGGATTGGACCGCGTATCAGTAAGTGCCTGGTGACACACGAACATTATCTGGCGCGTCTTGGCGGCGATGAATTTGCATTATTTTTTCCGAATTGTAGCCATGATCAAGCCTATTCGCAGGCATTGAAAATCTACGACAATCTGGCACAGACATACATAATCGATGGTTTGCGTTTTCAGGTTGAAGCCAGTGTTGGTGTTTCTCATTTTCCAACACATGGAAAAGATGGTCATGAATTGTTGCGCTGTGCTGACGTTGCAATGTATGTCGCCAAAAGCAGTAATGACAATGTTGTTGTCTTTAAACGTGAGCTGGATAACACGACACCCATGCGGATTGCCGTATTATCTGAACTGGATCAGGCTTTGGATGAAGGTCAGCTTTGGGTTGCATACCAGCCAATTATGCAGACCGAAACTGGCACCATAGCCGGGCTTGAGGCATTGGTTCGCTGGAAACATCCTTTGTATGGCAATATGTCGCCTGCTGAATTTATTCCCATTGCAGAAATGGGTGAAGGTATTAGAAAAATTACTGACTTTGTCCTGCATCAGACCATGAGGCGGCTGAATCAATGGCGTGAAATTGCCCCCAATTTGCATGCCGCCATTAATATCTCGCCGCAGATTCTGCTCAATCATCAGTTTCCGATGATTATGAAAGAATATCTCTATGACTATAAATTGCCGGGTGAAGCGATTGTTCTGGAATTGACCGAATCAACTCTGCTAGTCGATCCGAAACGTGCTATTGAAATTATAAAGGTCTTGGGAGCAATGGGCATCCAGATGGAAATTGATGATTTCGGAACGGGTTACTCATCATTGTCATATCTGAAAAGCCTGCCTATCAGCGCTTTGAAAATAGATCGCTCCTTTATCACGGATATTATCCGTGAATCTCAAAACGAAACGATTGTTGCATCAACAGTGCAAATGGCTCATAGCCTGGGTTTGAAAATCATCGCAGAAGGGGTTGAGGATGAGGCTACATTATTGAAAATGATGCGATTGGATTGTGATATGATTCAAGGGTATTACTTTGCCACACCGATTCCTGCATCTGAAGTGGATAACTGGCTGCTACGAAATATGTAGTGACGTATGATCGAGAGAGTGCGACCAACGAACAATGCATCGCTGTTAGCAGTCCTGGAGAGAGGGTGTAAAAAGATAATTGGTATGAACCACGATACTCTGCAACAAGAATTACAGCAAGTTGCTTCCGCGGTGGAAATCGATCCCCAGTCCGCCAGGTTGACGGCGGAAAAAGCCATTAGTTGGAGCCAGCGCAATGGTTGGATAGATATACTTGCATTGGCGAATCTGGTCAGTGCTCAAACTTATGCCGCACAACGCGTATACCGCACCGCGATTGACTATTTCCAGCGTGCTAAAACCCTCTTCAAAGATTTGTCTGACACTGAGCAAGTGGCAAAGTGTCATGCTGAGTTGGGGCGAATTTACTACTACCTTGCCGAATATTCTCTGGCGATTGATCATCTGCGCAAAGCACTTGCCTGGGTTTCAAATACTGACACGCAACAGGAACTGGCCATGCTGGTGCGCATTCGCTTGGCGCACTCCTTATTAAATATGGGTTATTGGTCTGATGCTGAACAAGAGTTGACAGCAATAAACCAGTTTGGTTTTAGTGATATATTGCTGGTCGAATATCAGATGGCAGTTCTGCGTTTGATTTTTTACCGCAGTGATCAACGTGCCATTCGTGAGCAATTGCAATTGTGCCGTGAGCTGGTTCTGGATATTGGTGTGTCGCGTCTGGAAACAACGCTTCATTATTATACTGCGCGTTATAACCTGAAGTACGGCAAGTTTAAGCATGGTGAACAGCAGCTTTCGGAGCTATGGAATAAAGCCGATGAAACAGATCGTTTTGTGTATTTCCTATTGTTTGAGGCGGCGATGGATGTGCTGCAATCGGATTTTCCGCAAAAAGGCATTCAATGGCTGACAATGCTGGCAGATGCGGCGAATGTTCCTCTGTTGCTCAAGCAACGTATGCACCTTGCCATGGGCGATTTTTTTGTATCGCATCTAAGTTATAAACTGGCTACCGAGCATTTCCAATCGGCCAATATACTGAGCCGGGAAATTCGAGAGAACGAAGTCCGTTTGCAGTGGGCTCGATTTCGTGCCGACGACGACTATCATCTGCTGCAACGTCAGGTTGCGCAGCAAAAACAAAGTAATCAGATTCTGGCCGAAAGCAATGCCCTGTTACAAGCAGTAAATCGAATTGCTTTAAGTGTAAATTCTGCGCCTGATCTGATCAGTCTGGTAAAACGTCTGCGTGATCAGCTGGTAGGCTGGATTGAGCCAGATATGATCATGATGGCTGAACTGAAAGGTAATGAACTGCACTTTGATGTCATTCTTGAAGATAACCGCGAAAGAACCAAAGAAATCATTTCTATGGATGAGGAGCGTTCCTGGTCGGTCAGAGCGGTGCGCGAAGGCAGAATTCTATATAAGAATGACTTTTCACTGACTGATGAAATCAAGTTGCTTGACTCTGCCAGCCTGGTCCAATCTATAGCCTTTATTCCGCTGGTCTGGGAAAGTCAGACATTGGGAGTATTATCATTACAGTCACGACAACCTCAGATGTTTGATGTGCGTTCGATCAGTTTGCTGGAATACATCAAGCCGGTTATCGGTATCGCCTTTTCCAATATGCTGAACCTGGATCAGACGAGGCAGTTAAGTGGTGAATTGATTAAACAGAGAAAAGTGTTGACGGATGTGCAACAGATGATGGAGCAGCTGTCCGAGTATGACGAATTGACCGGACTGCCTAACCGTAAGGTATTACCAACGGAATTTGAGCATTGGCGAGAGCACGGTCGCTTTCAATGCATGCTGATTCGTATTCGCAACCACGAAGAAGTAATACGTAAATATGGTTATATGACAGCGGATATTTTAATTCGAGAAATAGGAAATCGCCTAAGCGGGCAGGTTCGAGAACAGGATGTGTTAATCCGCAGCAGTGAAGATCAATTCCTGATTTTAATACCCTTTATCGAAGCGTCAGAAGAATTGAGTGCGTTTGCCAATAGTCTAATGAGTACAGTTATTCAACCATTAACAACGGATGTTCAACCCATTCAACCAGAGGCGGCCATTGGTGTTGTTCAGTTTCCTGATCATGGTGAAACGCTGGCTGAGATGATGTCGGTACTGTCCGTTGCTGTTGCGCATGCGGATCAGTACTCGACATCCATTGTGATTGTGGACTGAGGGTTTAAATCAATCGGCACCGCGCTGTGCCACCAACTGTCGGGCTTTTCCTGCTGCCAGGCGAACTTGGTTTGGTGCAGTACCGCCAAGGTGATCGCGGGCCGCGACTGAACCTTCTAATGTCAGTACGTCAAAGACATCCTCATGAATCAAATTCGAAAAGCTCTGTAGCTGATCCAGTGACAGCTCAGACAAGTCTTTGCCTTCCTGAATGCCGAATGCAACGGACTCGCCAACCACTTCATGTGCGTCGCGAAACGGCAAACCTTTTTTAACCAGATAATCTGCAAGATCTGTTGCAGTTGAGAAACCCTTTGCGGCAGCCTCGCGCATATTGGCCGGTTTAGCTTGAATATGCGGCACCATATCAGCAAAAGCCCTTAGACTTCCTGCCAGCGTATCAATGGTATCGAACAATGGCTCTTTATCTTCCTGATTGTCTTTGTTATAGGCTAGAGGTTGCGATTTCATCAGTGTCAGCAGGCTTATCAGATGTCCATAGACGCGGCCTGTTTTGCCTCGTACCAGCTCTGGCACATCCGGGTTTTTCTTTTGCGGCATGATTGACGAGCCAGTACAGAAACGGTCTGGCAAATTGATAAAATCAAACTGTGATGATGCCCACAATACCAGCTCTTCGGACATACGCGATAAATGCATCATGATCAATGAACCGGTGTGGGTGAATTCAATGCCGAAATCACGGTCAGAGACTGAATCCAGAGAGTTCACCGACGGGCGGTCAAATCCAAGTAGTTCAGCTGTTCGCTGGCGATTGATCGGGTAGGTGGTTCCGGCCAGTGCCGCCGCCCCCAGAGGCATGATATTCACGCGCTTGCGGCAGTCCATCAAGCGTTCGTAATCGCGTTGCAGCATTTCGTTCCATGCCAGCAGATGATGCCCAAAGGTAACCGGTTGCGCGGTCTGTAAATGGGTAAAACCGGGCATGATCGTATCCGCTTCATGCTCAGCTTGATCAATCAAAGCCATTTGCAGACGAGAAATCTCGTTGCCAAGCTGATCAACCGCATCGCGCAGATACAGACGAATATCAGTTGCAATCTGGTCGTTACGAGAGCGGCCTGTGTGGAGTTTTTTGCCGACGACCCCGACCTTGTTGGTTAACGCAGCCTCGACATTCATATGAACATCTTCCAGCGTAACGGACCACTGTAGTTTACCTGCTTCGATGTCAGCCTGAACATCGCGAAGGCCTTTGACAATGGTGTCTTTTTCATCGTCTGTCAGTACGCCGCATTCCGCCAGCATGGTGGCGTGAGCGATAGATCCTTCAATGTCGTGTCGATAAAGACGCTGATCAAAATCGATGGAAGCAGTAAATTCAGCAACGAAGGCGTCGGTGGCTTCTGCGAAACGGCCACCCCAGGAAGCATTAGTCTGGCTCATGCGCGATCTCTTGTTTATAGATTGATGCATGGGATTATAGAGAATTGGCGTGAAACATCATCAGTAAAAGCAGCAATACTCTTTTGTTGCTGCGAGAAGGCGGTAATCACTGATGACCAGATTCCGCGCAGTGTTTAGCCTGAATCGTGCCTTGTTCAGCTAGGGTCAGAAGAATATATCATCTTCATTCTGTATGTCTGCTGAGCCTGGTCGATCAAACTCCAGCGTTTTGGCGTGTTCATTTAACTCAAGCAGGGTGTTTTCAATCTCGTGACCATAATCGAGCAAGCTCTGAAAATGGTTCATTGCTTTTTCAATCTCGTTATTAAACCTTGCCTCCAATGTTGTCGCAGCCATCTGGTGGAGATGCTGTAATTGATCTCCCAGAAATACCCACTGACGAACCGTTCTCATCGGGCTGTTTTCAGGGACTTTCAGATACCACTGACCGAGACGGGAAGCGGTGTGATCAGCGATTTTTGCGATCTGATCCTGATCTTTAAAACCTTCATTGAGCATTACTTGAACACGGTTAACAAAGACCGTCAGACTGAGCATGGCTGCCTGAATATATGCCTGCCAGGTATTGCGTTGGATCATATCAGTCATATCCCTGGCCATATTGGTGAGCAGACTGATTGTATCGGTCACATTATCCGTTGTGCTCGCCAATTCCTTGGTCTCATCTGTAATTTGATGGATTCCCTCCTGTACCAATGCAGAATGATTGGTGATATCGCCAACGACATCAGCAATCTGATGGCTGGCATCTGCGGATTGTTTGGCCAGATTTCGGACTTCATCGGCAACCACCGCGAAACCGCGCCCTTGTTCACCCGCACGTGCCGCTTCAATAGACGCGTTCAGAGCCAGCAGATTGGTCTGATCTGCGATCTTTTGAATAATGTTAACAAATGCGTTAATTCGGTTGCTGGCATCTGCCAGCTTCTGCATTGAAGCTGCCGTGCTACGGCTTTCATCATCAATGCGGCTCAGGCGTACCGTTATCGTACTGAGAATGGATCCGATCTGGTCGTAAGCGACGCGGTTTTCCTTGATGTTGGTTTGTTCGCCACCAAGCATTTCCGCGTCCAGGATAACTATATCGTGTATTTTCTTCAGCGAACTCAGGTTGCTTTTTGTTGATTTGATTTTTATCTGAGCTAGATAGTGTGCAGTTTGTTCAGTATCGTATCTGCGACTCGCAACAAGCTTCACTTTTTGTAATAGCGCAGTTTCTGACTTGAGCCGGTCATTTTCCTGCTCCATCAAGTCGAGCTTTGCTTGAAGTGCTTCATAATTCTTATTTTGAAAACGAAATGAAAACATCGGTAACCTAGGCTCCAGGCATTGGGCACCAGTAAAAAACAAGCGAGAGACTGGGAATCATATCCTCAGTGCCTGCCTGCACGGACTTCTATTTCTATATGAAGACAATTGACCGCTGCCAGTAAATCAATGAAAGTAGTGTTAACAGACTCTATGCTCATCTCATAACATTAGTAGACAGATTCGCGACTCACCAGTGAAATACTTGAAGCAGAACCCGCCATTAAATGACACTTTCATTATTCCTGACCTTTGTCAGACCACTTCGTTATTGCTGCTGGTCTTAAGTTCAGAGCTGACGGTACTGGCCTGGGTCTTGTTGGAATCGATGTTCAGTTGGACTTTATTTGCAACACGTAGCCTCCTGGTACAGTGGATTGTGTTGCTCAGTGCCTCTTCACTGTGCGGGCTGAGGTCGGTGTTACCTCGACTGACAGCAAGGCAAGGGTGGTTTTTATGCTTCGCTATCATTCTTATGATCAGTGTTATTGCGATTTGCTTTGGTTACCGGTTTGTATTTGGTTTCTGGCCGTCTCCACCGCGACTGCTTCGGCAGATGATGGCTGTGGCGATTATTGCGGCCATGGTGCTCAGATACTTTCAGTTAATGCAGCAGGCTCTGGATAACCGTCAGGCCGAAATGGGATCACGTATGGATGCTCTGCAGGCCCGAATAAAACCTCACTTTCTGTTCAATAGTCTCAATACTATCGCTCAACTGATTGCGACCAAGCCCAACGATGCCGAGGTTGCCGTTGAAAACCTGGCCTCACTGTTCCGGGCCAATCTCCGTGAAAATGCCACATTCTGTTCACTGCAGCAGGAGTTAACGCTGGTCAAGGGATATCTGGATTTGGAACGATGGCGTTTGGGAGCACGTTTGACCCTCGATTGGGAAGAATCTATCCATGATCCGAACTGGCCGGTGCCGGTGCTGTGTCTGCAACCACTGGTGGAAAATGCCGTGGTTCACGGTGTCGCAAATTCTTCCCAGGGTGGTACCGTCATTGTTCGCGTGCTGCAGACCCCTCGTATCACCACCATGAGTGTTGAAAATGCAATAACCCAGGGGGCGTTCTCTCATCAGGGGCATGGTGTGGGGTTGACCAATATTCAGCACCGGTTGCTAGTGTTATATGGTGATCAGGCTCGCTGTCGGATCGAACAAACCGCTGTATCCTATAAGGTAATCCTGACCTTGCCGAAAACCAAACAGGAGGCAAAACGGTGAAAGTTCTGGTTGTTGATGATGAACCGCTGGCTCGTGACCGATTAATCCGCTTGCTGGCCGATATGGACTCGGTGAATAATGTTAAATCAGCAGCGAATGGGATTGAATGCCTGGAAAAACTCAGTACATTCCAGGCCGATGTTGTGTTGCTGGATATCCGTATGCCCGGTGAAAACGGTTTGCAGGTTGCTGAGCAGATCAACCAGCTCATAACACCGCCTGCGATTATCTTTTGCACAGCCTATGACGAATATGCATTGGAAGCCTTTCGGGTTAAAGCTCAGAACTATCTGGTCAAACCAGTATCGCGTGTTGCTCTTTCCAAAGCCTTGGAAAACTCCGGACAGGTGACTCGTGCGCATATCAGCACTTTGAATCATCAGGCAGAGGTTGATGCGATCAGTGTTCATAATGGTCGGGAAAAAGAGCTGGTTCCGCTGGCTGAGGTTTTCTATTTTCGTGCGGATCAAAAGTATGTCTCAATGTTCTGCGAACGTGGTGAGCGCATTATGGATGACAGCCTGAAAGCGTTCGAAGAACGATTTCCCGATTCTTTGGTTCGTGTTCATCGTAATACTCTGGTTTTCAGACCTCGTATTGAACGGCTGCATCGCGACAATGAGGGTGGTTACTGGGTAACTCTGAAGGATGTACCCGAGCCAATATCGGTTAGTCGACGTCATGCTAAGGATATTAAGAAGCTGTTTTAACCCTGCATCCACTGAAGGAGTCACGGATTTAGTTTATGTGAGGTTTTTTGACGCTATCTGGCTGATTGTCGACCTTATTTGTATGAATTTATCGTTTATATGTCATAAAAGTTGCCTGATTTTGATGGTGTCATTTTAACAACATTATAAATGCGGTATAAAACTGGCGAATTTCACAATATGGTCTATAACTCACTGGTCGAAAATTATTAAATAACATCAGGGAGTATAATATGACTCTTGATAAGAAAAATGATGGTCCGGTCACTTCTGAAGAATTGGCACGCACACCTGAAACCAATGAGAGTTTGCGTCAAAAAATGGCCGAAGAAGTTGAAAGCTATTTGGCTAAGGGAGGCACTGTAACGGAAGTTGAACGTGGTCACCGTGTTGATTTGCCTAAAAAGCCTGAAAACAAATATGGTTCCCGCCCTATTTAAGAGCATCTCTATTAAGTCTCAGAGGCATTCTTAAACCCCAACAGCCAAGTCTCATTTCAGGAGGGTTATGAATTTTCCTCCTGAGCAATGTTTTGTCGATCTGTTGTCGAGGTAAGAGGAAAGCGCGTCAGTATCGTGTGCACTTAAACCCGAATCCGTGACTTCTTCAGTGGATGTAGGGTGCAAGAGCTTGATTCCTATTTGTTTTTCAAAAATTGCAGGTGCTCCCCAGTTTTGGGGAAGCAAAGATGAATCAATGGCTTGTGCACTGCACCGCTATGGAGTCACGGATTCAGGTTAAAACAAAAAGCAGGAAGAACATAGATCTACGCTCTTCAGGTTGCTTTTCGTCGAATTGGTTATTTAGCGAAATACCGAGTTTTGGGCTAGTCCATCATCGTGATTTCTTCAGCAAAGTACCCTTGTTTCGCATACATCAGGCGGAAGCGGACTTCTTTTCCTTCTTCAATATCCTGAAATTCGCAATCGGCCATATTAGAGGCATGAAAAAATATGTTTTTTTCTATGCCGGGAGTGTAGATAAAGCCGTATTGTTTATCCCTGGGTACATTGACCACTGTACCGTATTTGAGCGGGCTGATTTCCAGTGCCAGTTGTTGTTCAGCCGTTGGCGCTTTGGGCTGCTGCTGCATGGCTTTTACTGTATTAGTGACATCCCCTACCAGTTTATCGGTATGTTCGTCACCATAGATGCGCCGAAAAACTTCTTCTCTGTGGACGGTGACATCACTTGGAGCTGCGACTCCCAAGCGAATCTGATTGCCATTGTGACCTAGAACGGTAACGACAATATCATCACCAATTTTTATTGCTTCATGAACTCTTCTAACCAATACAAGCATAACCTCGTCCTTGATAAGTGATGTTTACTGCTCTGGATTACTCCATGCCTTATTATTCAATGGTTCGGACTTCTTATTCTCTTGTTCTGTCATCTTGAAGAAGCCCGAACTCAATTATTCACGTACTTATAGACTTAACAAGTTTGGTCATCATATCAGGATTAAAAATAAATTCCTGAGAACGGATTCCTAGTCTGGCTCTTTAGATTATGCATAGACGGCATTTTTGGATATATATTAAGTAAATGAATAGTATAGTCTCAATAAGGATACTCGTAACAAAGCAACGTTATTTTCAGTAATCATAGCTTTTATTCGTAATATCACTACACAATTTGTTCCAAAACGGTCGGTCTGAATTGACATGGTTTTCGTTGGAGTGGTGTTCAAATCATTTGGTCGGAAATGTAATATTGATGAATGTGCATAGATAATAATGGAATGAGCAGTTGTTTTTAAATTGATGATTGTCAATTAAAGGCCCCTTGCTAATGCGGTTTTAGCGTTATACTAAGCTCGTTGTCAGGACGAAAACGATGATTCGACGTATTCGACGTAACAGTAGCGTGAAATAAACTTGTAGTTTTGTTTCAGCTTTATGATGGGGCTTGGCAGTTTGTCAGTAAAAGTTTGACGTTTTACGATTTTGAGTGAAGGTCAGCGCGGACTAGACTGCTGAGCAGAGCATTGCTTGAAGGAACTATTGTTCCTGGCAATGAATAAGAAGAAAAAATAAAACTCGGAATGTCGTTAGCCTGGCTTATCGAATTGCTATCCATCTAAGGAGAAACTGTATGAACGCCACCACACAACTTGTTCACGTTGATCTGCCAAAAGCAAAGTTAGTAGAACTGGCAGTCCGTCGTGAAGAAGGTGAATTTGCCGCCAACGGGGCCTTTGTTGCCACCACAGGTACTCGTACCGGCCGTTCACCGAAAGACAGGTTCATTGTTGATGAACCATCGTTAACTCATCTGGTCGATTGGGGAGCGGTTAACCAACCGTTTTCCGTTGATAAATTCAATGCCCTTTGGGATCGAGTCAGTCAATACGTTGCAGAAAAAGAACGTTTTGTTGGTCATCTTGAAGTGGGTGCTGCTGAAGATCATTACCTGCCTTTGCGCGTGACTACCGAGCTTGCCTGGCATCAGGTATTTGCCCGTAATCTGTTTATTGTCCCAGAAACGTGGAACGCCAAAGACAAACCCGTTTGGGAAGTTCTGAATGTTCCGAGTTTTGTGTGCGACCCAGAGCGGGACGGCACAAATAGTGATGGCGTCGTCATCGTCAGTTTTGAGCAACGTAAGGTCCTGGTGGCGGGCCTTTACTATGCAGGCGAGATGAAGAAGTCATTGTTCGCCGTTCAGAACTTCCTGCTTCCTGAGAAAGATGTATTGCCAATGCATTGCTCTGCCAATGTAGGTGATGATGGCAATACCACTCTGTTCTTTGGCCTGTCCGGCACCGGTAAAACAACGCTATCTGCTGACCCTGATCGTTACCTGATCGGCGATGATGAGCATGGCTGGGGTCCGGGTCTCGTCTTTAATATTGAAGGCGGCTGCTACGCCAAAACCATTGATCTGTCTCAGAAAAACGAGCCGATTATCTGGGACGCCATCCGCTTCGGTGCCATTCTGGAAAATGTGGTACTGGATTCCAGTCGTGTACCGGATTATGCCGATGTATCACTGACGCAGAATGGTCGTGTTGCATATCCGCTGACGCATGTTGAGAAACGTCAGCTCAGCAATCAGGGGGCTGAACCGAATGCTGTGGTTTTCCTAACCTGTGATTTGAATGGTGTACTGCCTCCGGTTTCCAAATTGAGCAAAGAGGCGGCTGCCTATTACTTCCTGAGTGGTTATACCGCACTGGTTGGTTCTACTGAGGTCGGCGCTGGTTCAGGCATCAAGTCTACTTTCTCGACCTGCTTTGGTGCACCATTCTTCCCAAGGCCTGCCCGTGTCTATGCTGAGTTGTTGATGAAGCGTGTTGAAGCAAGCGGTGCCAGTGTGTACATGGTCAATACCGGTTGGACTGGTGGCCCTTATGGCGAAGGTAAGCGTTTTGACATTCCGACAACCCGCGCAGTGATTACCGCCATTACCAGTGGCTCCCTGAACGGAATAGAGACTGAGCATGTTGAAGAGCTGAATCTGGATGTTCCGGTGGCCGTGCAGGGTGTGGACAGCAAGCTGTTGAACCCTCGCAATACCTGGTCCAATCAAGAGGCTTTTGATCAGCGTGCAGAGCAATTGGCACAAGAATTTGCCGACAACTTTAAAAAGTATGAAGTTGACGATGCCATTGTTAAGGCGGGTCCGAAGCTTCCTCTGGAGAACTGATACAAACAAGAACCAGATACTTCTTTATTCTGCCCGCATTTCTTGCGGGCTTTCTTTTGCCTGAACCTCCCCGCACAATGTGTCGATGAATGAATTTGAATTGATAAAGCGCTGCTTCAGCGACTGGTCAATCACTCACAGCCAACTTGACCTGGGTGTCGGTGATGACTGTCTGGTCTGGAATAGCCAAGGCCGGTTGGTTATTTCTACCGATACCGCCGTTATAGGTCGGCACTTCCCCGACACTGCCACCGCAGAGCAGGTTGCCCAGAGGGCCTTTTTGCCTGCAATCAGCGATCTGGCGGCAATGGCTGCTACACCGGCTTTTTTTACCTTGGCGCTGACCTTGCCGACTAAGCTTTCAGATATTTGGTTGCTGCGTTTTGCTGACCGATTGAAAATTCTGGCTGATCAATATCAGATTGCTTTGGCGGGTGGTGACACCACACAGGGTGAACAGCTCACTATTACAGTGTCGGTGCATGGCACCTGCGATCAACCTGTATTGCGCAGTACCGCACAGCACGATGATGATGTCTGGGTCACTGGTCGCTTAGGGCAGGCCGCCGCCGCGCTGCCCTACATACTGGCTCAGAATGATGTATCCGCACCGCAAGATTGGCTTTCGGCTTACTGGCGACCAGAGCCGCCAATCACCTTTGCCGGGCATTTGCAGGGGTTGATTCATAGCGCCATGGATCTTTCTGACGGTTTGATTGGCGATGCTGGACACCTTGCCCAGCGCAGCCAGAAGAGCCTGCATTTGAACCTTGATGCATTGCCGCTTGATGCCGATCTTAAAGCCCTGGGCAAAACTGGGCTGCAATATGCTGTTGCGGGTGGTGATGACTACCAATTGTTGTTTACTGCGAGCCGCGAACAGCGCAAGACGTTACAGTCACTTGCCCGAACGCATCAGGTACAACTAACCTGTATTGGCCAGGTGCAGGAAGGCAAAACCGGTGTTCACTGGTATGATGGCGGCCGCAAAATAACTCTGCCCTGGCAGGGGTATAACCATTTCAACCAATAATTAACAGGCGAGAGTATTATGATCGAACCGTCAGCACGCCGCTGGAACAATCACTGGATACATTTTCTGGCCTTCGGTCTGGGTAGTGGTGCCGCGCCAAAAGCACCGGGGACCTTTGGCACTGTTGCGGCGGTTCCGTTATTTTTGTTGCTGGCGCAGTTACCAATCTGGGCGTATCTGACCCTATTGGTGTTCAGCTTTGTGCTGGGTGTTTATCTGTGTGGTCAGACCTCTAAAGATATGGGCGTGCATGACCACGGCGGTATTGTGTGGGACGAGTTTGTCGGTTATTGGATTACCATGACGGCGCTGCCGTTTCAGTGGCCGTGGATACTGGCGGGTTTCGTACTGTTCCGACTGTTTGATATCACCAAACCCTTTCCGATTAATTGGCTGGATAAACGAGTTCATGGCGGCTTTGGCATCATGATTGATGATGTTCTGGCCGGTTTGTTCTCGTTGTTTATTCTGCACTCTGTTCGGGTCGCGTTTTTGGGTTAAGTGGTGGCGAGATGTAAAGCCTGAATCCGTGACTTCATGGCGGCTCAGTGCGCAAGCCAGTGATTCCTCTTTGCTTCCCAGCAATTGCAATGAACCTATGGGTGCACCTGCAATTTTTGAAAAACAAATAGAAATCAAGCTCTTGCACTCTGCATCCACTGAAGAAGTCACGGATTCAGGATTGTCATTCGAATTTTTCATAGTAGCCCAAATCGCTCAGGCTTTGACTCAGCAGTGCCACCACATCTTTCTCGTTAGCAAGTTCTATGCTTTGTTCCTGCAAACGGCGGCACTGTGAAAGACTGATACGGCGGATCAGCCATTTCACCACAGGTACCTTGAAGGCGCTCATACTTAAGGTGTGAATTCCCATACCCAGTAACAGCAGGACAGCTTTCGGGTCACCGGCCATTTCACCACACACACTGACGGTCAGGTTCAGGCGACGGCATTCTTTGGCAATATCATTAATGGCACCGAGCACTGCGGGATGGAAATGCGAATACAGATGCGCTACGCGCGGATTATTGCGATCCACCGCCAGCAGGTACTGAGTCAGGTCGTTTGAGCCAATGGATACGAAGTCGATATAATCGCGCAAACGAGGCAGCATCCAGATGACCGCCGGGACTTCCGCCATAATACCAACCGGTGGTTTGTGTACAGGGTGGCCTTCTTCTTTCAACTGCCGGATGGCTTCATCAATCAGCGCGTGGATGCGATGCAATTCATCTTCATGGCTGAGCATCGGAATCATGATGCTCAGGTTGTCGTTACCGACATTGGCCAGCAGCATGGCGCGAATCTGATCAAGCTGAATATTTCGATAATCCAGAGAGAAACGAATTCCGCGCCAACCCAGATATGGGTTTTCCTCATTGATCGGGAAGTAGGGCAGTGCCTTGTCACCGCCAACGTCCAGTGTCCGCATGACCACTGGTTTTGGCGCGTATGCCGACAGTACTCCAGAGTAGATGCGTACCTGTTCTTCCTCGGTCGGAAAGGTGTTGTGTACCATAAATGGAATTTCGCTACGGTACAGGCCGACACCTTCCGAACCGCTCTCAAGTCCTGGTGTGATATCCGCCAGCAGGCCGGTATTGGTAAACAGTCGAACTCGCTCGTGGTCAACGGTCTCGGCCGGAACATTCTTCAGGTGGGTCAGATCCGCCTGGCGCGCTTTGAACTGGCGAATCAAGCGTTGATATTCTTCCAGTACCTGTTCCGGCGGGTTGGCAATCAACTGGCTGCGGTGGCTGTCGAGAATAACTGTTGCACCGTGCAGATCAGACAGATTGCTGTCACCCAGTCCGACCAATGCCGGAATACCCAAGGCGCTCGCCAGTACCGAAGTGTGTGACAGTTTGGAACCCTGATTACTGACCACACCAGCAATCATTGCCGCATCGATACGAGTGAAGTGCTCAACAGTGATGTTTTCACCCACCAGGATCAACGGTTCATCGGTAATGATTTCTTCCGGCTCAAGATTCTGCAGGTAGTGATAAACCCGAATGCCGAGCATGCGCAGGTCATCAGCACGGGCTTTCAGATAAGGATCTTCCATCGCATCGAAGACGGCTATCTGCTTGAGCATGGCACGCTTTAATGCAGTGCTGGCACTGTTACCCTGGTGTATTTCAGCATCGATGGCCTGGTGCAGTTCTGGACTGCCAAGCAGTAGTTTGTAGACATCGATCAGCGCAGACAGGGTTTCAGACTCGCCACGATTGATGCCGTCGGTATCTAATGCTTCCAGTGCGTTTTCAAAGGCATCTTTTATCCGAGTGCGTTCAAACTCAATCGTGGTGCCGGAGCGTTCGGCGATATCTTCCAGGCGGATTTCATTACGTACCACCCAGGCCTTGGCGATGGCAGTGCCAGGTGCACCGGTAATACCGTTGATGCGTCGTACCAGGCAATTGTGGTCGCCACATTCTGGGGCCGTCTCAGCCAGATGGGAAGCCTGGCTGGCAACCAGATGCGCTCCCATGGTGATCAGAAAGGCTTCTTCCTCTTCTGTAAAGCGGCGGGTTTCTTTTACCTGGACGACGAGTACCCCGATCACATCACCCTGATAGATCATCGGAACACCGAGAAAGCCCTGATAAAGCTCCTCGCCGGATTCAGAGAAATAGCGGAAGTTCGGATGTTGATCTGCCAAAGTCAGGTTGAGCAGATGCTGGCGCTTGGCGATGGTGCCAACCAAGCCTTCGCCCAACGGCATACGTATCTTACCGACTGCGGAGGCGGCCAGTCCTTCGGTTGCCATCAGGACCATTTGCTGGTCTCGCATCAGGTACAGACTGCAGACATCCACATTCAACGCCATACGAATGCGCCGCACGATTAAATTGACCAGAGCTCTGGGGTCTTTCAGGTGGCTGGCGTCGAGCAGGATCTTTTTCGCAAGAATCAACGGGCTGAGCATAACGGGTCTTAAATTATTCAAGTCTCTCTGATTGTACCCGGTTTGCCTGTTTGCGCCAGTCAGGGATTTGGGTTGAGCTGTTAGTGAAGTATTACTTCATCGTGCTATATCCGGCGTCTCCGTCCAATGCTAATCAGCCCCAATAACCAAAGCGAAAGCCAGCCACCCAAGGTGCCACTACGGAAGGTGAATAACGGCCTTGTGGACGTACTGTCTGACTGGCTCAACGGCAGTGGCGCTTCATCGTTACTGTCGGCGTCTGCCTCGTCTGCATTAATTACTTCGCCACTGAAGTTGAGCTGGCTGGCCTGGCTGCGATTGTTGGCACTGATCACATCTGCGGTGCCGTTGCCATCAACATCAGCCAGTAATATTGTGTCGGCACCATTGGTGTCCATCACTTTGAAGGTGGTCAGCATGCCATCTTGAGTTTGCATCAGTTCCAATGCGCCACCAGGGTGCAGTAAGGCAACATCGTCTTTACCATCACCATCGTAATCGCCAACGCTCAGGTCGCTGACTGAGCCGTTTTCGATTTCGCTGCTCAGAGTCACGGTGCCGTCGTCAGCAACGGTAAATATCTTCAGTGATGCTGGATTACCGTCACTGGCCTCGGTGATCGCAATCAGATCAGAGGCGATGCCGTCACCGTCGAGGTCAGCCAGTTGCATATTGCTGGTCTGATCGTTCTCATCACCGAATTCGATGGTGTCAAATTCGTCGATATCGGTTTGATCCGTCGCTGTGAGATCGGTTTTGAAACTGGCTGAATCTGCAACGCTATGACGATGGAAACCGTGGTTAAGAAACATGCGATGGCGGAAGCCTCGACCGGCAAACAGGAAGTCAGAGCGTCCATCCTGGTTGAAATCATGTACCAGTACCTGATACGACCGGCATGAGCTGAACTCCTGTGCCAGGGTGAAATGGCCGTTGCCATCATTGAGATAAAGCGTATTGGGGTCGTGTGCGTTGGCAAAAATCAGATCCTGATCGCCATCCATATCAATGTCACCGTGTGCGACGGCGCGGCTGTCGTAGTTCCCGAGCTGACCAGTCAGTTTGAAGAAACCATTGCCGTCGTTACGATAAACGGTATTTGGTTCACCGTGACCATTTGCCAACACCCAGTCGTGATCACCATCGCCATCAATGTCAAATACGCTCAGGCCATAGCTGTCTGCGGTGTCAGCCAGATGGCTGTGCAGAACCGGATTGAACAGGGAGTGTTCGAAGCGAAACGCGCTAGAGGCTTCCGTCGGGCCATTGGCAAACAGTATTTCCGGCCAGCCTCCGCCCTGAATATTGGCCAGTACCAGGGCACGAACATGACCCTGGCCAAAATTCGGAACCGCGTATTGCGGTGTTGTCGGGTTATTGTCAGTGAAGGTCAGGGTCAGCCGATGATGGTTGTTTGCGGCCTGATAGTCATAACCATCGTGGCTTACGCTTAATACCAGATCAGCGGATTCGGCGATATCGTGACGGACATTCAAAGCCAGCGTTTCACTGCCAGTCACGATGAGCTGGCATTGGTTATCGGCAATAACGCAACGACTGTCAGGGCTGTTCCAGTCACCGGAAAAGTTAACATCCAGTGTGGCGGTGACACTATCCATAGGGCCGTCATTATTGAGCGTAACGGTCAATGGTAGCCAGTCTCTGGTTGACCAGATTGTGTGTTCAGTATCGTAACTGACGCTGAGGTCGGTGGCTGTTGGGTCGTCGTTGATGGTCAGTGGCAATATATTGGAAACGGTTGTCTGACCGTCCGATACCAGAATTTCAACATCGTGCTCACCGATATTCAGTCCGTCAGTGTAGGCGCTGAGTTCACCATCCACGGTCAGACTGACCCAGGTCGGTGCCTCACCGAGTGTGAATATTAAGTTGTCGTTCTCAACGTCGCTGGCGCTGAGTGCTGTCTCCAACGGATGGAAGATCTGTCCCTGTGGTAGCGTTAGTGTGATCAGTTCCGGCCAGTCGTTTACTGGCTCCACTATTAACTCTAATGTCGCAGGTTCGCTGCGATCGATACCGTCGTTGACGGTCACCGCAATGCTCAGTTCACCGTACCAGTTGGCATCCGGCAGAATTTCAGTACCAGCAACCTGATAGTGTTCGCCCAACGCGATATTGACGCTGAACCGGTCACTGTCTGGATCTTCAATGCTGATGAATTGGTCCGTCAGTTGCAACGTGCCATCCTCGGCAATGGTTTGGGCGGGCAGGGCGGTGATAACCGGCACATCATTAACCGCTGTCACCGTCACCTGCATTGTCATCAGATTACTGAGTGCGACGCCATCGCTGATCTGAACCGGAACCGAGAGCGTGCCATAATAATTCAATTCAGGAATGAATGTCTGACCATTCACCTGATAATGTTCACCCGCGTGAATGACCAGAGTTAATGCTTCTGAATCTATATCCATGGTTTCAAACTGGCTGATATTAATGGCAAGCGCAGTATCCTCGGCGACTGAAAGGTTTGGTGTACGGTTCAGCTTCGGAGCGTCATTCGCGGGCAGAACCGCTACCTTTAATATCATGGGTTCGCTGTCTGCATTGCCGTCATTGACGGTGACTGGAACGGTCAACTCACCGAACCAGTCAGCTTCCGGCACAATCTTTAATCCGTTCACCTGATAGTGCTCGCCGCTGGCGATGTTCAAAGTAAACTCATCGCTATCAGGATCGGCCAATGCCAGCATGCTGTTATTCAACACCAGATAACCGTCTTCCTGAATACTTTGTGTCGGCAGATCGGTAATGACAGGCGCATCGTTTTCGGCAGTCACATTCACGATCATCGTCAAATGGTTGCTGAGTTCTACCCCGTCGCTGATTTGCACCGGTACGCTCAGTGAACCGAAGAAATCCTGCTCAGGTATCAGCGTGTTATTTTCACTGCGATAGTGTGCACCGCTGCCGAGCACAACGCTGAATTCGGTTGAATCGATATCGTCGAAGTCGAACAGACTGGTGCTGATGGTCAGAGAATGATCTTCCAGCGTTGTCAGCAACGGTACACCGCTCAAAACCGGGGCATCGTTTATCGCAATGACCGTGACATTCATTGTCAGCCGGTTACTCAGCGCCTGTCCATCGCTGATCTGAACCGGAACCGATAACGTGCCGAAAAAATCCGCCTCAGGCACGATTGTGTTACCGCTAACGCTGTAATGCTGACCGCTATCAATCATCAGACTGAAGGCTGAAGAATCGACATCGGAAAAACTGAACTGAGAACTGCTCAGTGTTAACTGGCTATCTTCATCTACAGACAAGCGCGGGGCGCTGGCGAGAATGGGAGCATCATTCACTGGCTGTACGGTGACATTGACCAGAACGGAATTGCTGTTTGAGTGACCATCATTGACGACAACCGAAACCTCTAATGTGCCGCTGAAGTTTGTCTGCGGTGTAATGGTATTGCCTGAGACCTGATAAAACAGGCCGTTCATCACTTTCAGCGTAAACTGGCTGGAATCAACATCACTGACGGTCACATCACTCAGGCCGAGTGTCAATTCCTGATCTTCCTGAATAGTTTTGTCTTCGTGTTCCGTGATCTGCGGTGGATCGTTAACCGCTATGACACTAATACTCACCACATAACGGGCACTTTCAGAATTTCCGTCAGATACCGACACCGGTACATCCAGCGTGCCGTAGAAGTTGGCGTTCGGTATAACCTTATTCTTACTGACCTGATAGTTGTCACCTGCAAAAACCGTTAATGTGAAATTGCTTGAATCGGTATCGGATATCAAAAGGGCGCTTGGTGTCAGCGTCAGGCTCTGGTCTTCGTTCGTTTCCAGTTGCACATATCCGGTAATAACCGGTGTATCATTAACTGGTTGAATGCTAACCGTTGCGTTAAAAGTATTGGATTGGTACTCACCATCGCTGACGGTTACCGGCACGGTAAATGAGCCGTTGAAATTAGCCTCTGGTGTAATGGTGTGACCGGCCACCGTGTAATGTCTGCCGCTTTTAATTGTCAGCGTCAACGATTCAGGTGCTTCATCTTCAATCATGAAATCAGACACTGATAAGGTAAAAGAAGTGCCTTCATTGACCGTCAGTGTTTGCTGTCCGGTGATGACTGGAGCGCTGTTGCGCGTGGTTTTCCAACCCAGGTCTTCCAGAACCGCAACGGTCAGCTCCGTTTGTGGAATGGCTCCGCGAACCGAAACCGCCATCAACTGCAATGGCGCGATATGTTCGTGAAAATGCATGCCCGAGAGTTGAGGAATATCATAGGTACGTGAGAACAGCAGAATGCCGTCAGCCGTGGCCGTTTTTTGAATGTTCGCTGCTGCTCTGCGAGTATTGTTACCGGCAAAGACCAGATCACTGGAATCACGCGCCAGAGCGACGGCATCCGCTTGGGGCAGTTCGGTCAGCCATTTATCCCGCCTATTGGACTTCAGCCGAGTCCAGAAAATATCCGGTGTACCATTCAGTGGCACCGCATTGAACAGATCGCCCAATGGCTCAAAACCCAAACCATGGGCAATTTCCTGCATGGTCTCGAAATAAAGGCTGAACTCAGTATAGGAAAAGTTCGCATCATAGCCCAGATACCAGCTCTGACAGGACACACTGCTAATAAGCCGACTATTGAAATAGATCTCGATATCAGCCTCGTTCGGTGTTAAATCCTGCTCGGCATAGCTGTTGGCCAATGCAACCGGATAATAGATATTGGCTTTGGGTGCATTGTTGAAATTCATTATCGCCGCAGGTTTGGCGGTAGAAACATGAGCGTTATAGACATAACCACAGGCCTTTGAGGTTTTACCCACATACACAGTGATCGGCACGGCTGACCTGACGGTATCCGCCCAAAACTGCGCAGCATTATTCATTACTGCCTGATACTCAGCCGTATACAGATCGTCATAGCTCATGACAAAAGTACTGCCCTCACCAACAATCGTGGAAGCGCCGAAGGCTTGAAAAGCAATACAAAACTGAATGAAGACAACCGTGACGGTGTTGCGAAACATCGACACACTCCATATCTGATTATTTGATATCCATCACATTACGCGTGTGATGGAGGTGGCGCGAAGAAAACCTGAAAAGTGGCTGAAATCTGTGATGTGAACACTGATTGCATGTTTAGTTGACGCAAGAAAACGTCAAAAAACATGAATTGCCATCACCTGTAGTGTTATGTGTCAAAGATATGGATATCAGCAAAAAGCCTTATATCGCCATTCCGTGCCGTTATCGCGCCGTTATATTGACTGACCAGACCGCTGGGGATACCGCCTTAAAATAGAAATTTCAGAAAAAATGCTGATAAATCAATGAACTGGCTAGACTTGTTAAAGCACCGCGTTATAATGCGCGAACTTTGCTGACAGGTGTTCCGCTAATTTAGGTCAGTGATTGTGTGGGCCCTTAGCTCAGTTGGTTAGAGCATCCGACTCATAATCAATGGGCCAGGGTCGAAAAAGTTTAAAAAAGTGAAAATGGGCCTTTAGCTCAGTTGGTTAGAGCACCCGACTCATAATCGGTAGGTCCCCAGTTCAAGTCTGGGAAGGCCCACCATTTTCACCTTTAAAATCAGCAAGTTAGTGTTCTTGACACCATAGTTTGGCCGCTTTGGCCAATGTATGGTGTCATAGGACACAAAAGATGGCCGACTTTTGTTGTAGCTATATAGCGCTTCAAGTTGAAGCGCTTTTACTTTTAGCATGTGACTGACAAGTGAGACTTGCTTAACTATAGAGGCACTCTATTACCCAAACTCGGGTTAAACCTTCCTTCCACCCTGCACTTAGACCCAAACCAAAATCGGTCAAACCAATTAAAGTACGCACCTTGGTAATTTATGAAAATAAGCTTTCCCAACTTTTTTGAATATCAGGTCACCGGCCAATCTTCGATGCATCAACTCGCAACTACTAATCTTCAGCTCCCTCCTTACGTCCTGGCTAGAGAGCCATGAATCAGTTGTAGTGCTCTGACCTATTGAGCTTGCCCCATTTTGATTGTTTTTTGTACTCGCCATATTCCACGCCCCTAAGAAGTATCGCTCGCCGCGATTCTTAAGAGTCACCTAGAATAAGCTTTTTGTAATTATCGTAAAAGCCTGAAGCTGCGAGCGAAGGTGTGAGTTCGGCTCGCTACCCCGCCCCTTATTCGATATGCCGTCACCGCAAAAGGTAGTTATCATATACCCCTCTAGATGATATTTCGTATGGGTATTTTGGCGTACCTTTCATATATCTTGCGGTGATAAGCGTGGTGGTCAAATGAATTTCACTGAATTTTCAAATGCCGTTTCAGATATTGACTTTGGAAAGAACCTGCCTGGTGCGGTGTATTTACATCGGGACCATATAAATCGAGTCCCTTCAAAGTTAAGAGCCTTGCTAGACGTTATTGTGTCGAAACTTAAGGTTGACGCTGGCAGTTGGAACATTCTCAAATTATACAAGCGCGATTTTAAATTTAGCCTTTTACACTATCCAGACTTTGAGCATTATCCTTATCCATCTCTACAAAAAAGCTTCACCGTTGACCTGGTAAGATTAACCATGAGAGAGGCTGACTATTCTGACTCTGAAAACCCGCCAATACTTCACAGAAGAGAAGCGTTTCTCCATCAATCAGACCCTAGAATAAAAGAGTACTTGAAATACACAAAGGAAGGCGAAGTGCTAGGGTTGTATGCTGATGGGATCCAGCTTATTGTCCGGATACAAATTTAAAAGAATGCGATATTGTGAATCTTGGCTTTGTAATTAATGTTATTGAGGATAAAGAAGAGCGTACCGATTGCCTGAAAAAAGCATACAGCCTTGCTAACAAAATGTTACTTGTCTCGGCCATGCTAGGAAATGAAAGTGTTTATCAGAGATTTAAACCGTATAAAGACGGAGTTATTACAAGCAAAAATACTTTTCAGAAATATTTCTTTCAAAGTGAATTAAAGTCTTACGTAGAATCAACGTTAAATGAGACTGCAATCGCTTTATCCCCTGGTGTATTCGCCGTATTTAGGGACAAGATAGAGGAACAAAAATACCTACTGGAAAGGCAAAAAACAAGGAGAACCTGGCGTCAACTCTCGGTTAAGCCTGAAATCAAAATTGAGAAAAAAGCCGCAAAAGATATTTATGAAAGAAACTTATCTCTATTTGATGAATATTGGGAAACCGCCTTGGATCTTGGTCGGCCACCGTATATCGGTGAATTCGAAAATATTGAGTTGCTAAATCGTATCGGCTGTTCAAATAGAAAGGCATTTAATATTTGTTTGTCGCACCATGGAGATACTACCTACAAGGTGTCGCAAGAGCGAAGAACGAATGATTTAACGACATATTTCGCCCTAGAGTACTTTACGAAGAGAAAACCCTACCAGCGCATGCCAGAAAGTCTTAAAAAGGATATTAAATTCTTTTTCTCGTCATATAGTAATGCAATAAAAATCGCATCAGAAGCGCTGTACTCGGTCTCGGAACCTGAAATTATAAATGACGCCTGTGAGCTAGCAAATACATTGATCCCCTCATATATAAATCATGGCCACAGCTTGATATTTCACCGCAACTTTCTTAACCATCTACCCAAAGAGCTTCGAATTTATGTCGGATGTGCTGCGCAACTCTATGGAGAGCTTGAAACAATCGACCTAATTAAAGTTCACATTCGATCAGGAAAAGTTACGTTCTTGGGCTATAAAGATTTCGATGGCAGGGCTATACCCCTTTTAGAAGAAAGAATTAAAGTGAAATTGAGAGAGCAGGACATCGATTTTTTCGACTATGTGGGGGAATATAAGCCTCAGCCGCTATATAACAAATCTATGTTTATGGATGAGACTTTCGAAGGCTATCAAAAGCAGGCTAAGTTTGATAAGCGCCTGAGCGAGGTAGGTATTGATATCGTAGGAGAGAGAGGGCCATCGTCAATAGAACTAGAGGCGCAACTCGCTAAACTTGGATACATAATAAGAGGAAACAGGCTGGTTAAAAAATCACCATAGCATACCCTTGTTGCTTCCTGGGTTGCTCTGCTCGTCTCCATTAGTTACACATTGTGCGCTATTAATGACTTCCCTTTCGAAAGTTGGAAGTTATTTTTGACTTCCATCAGCCAAGTCTGTACCATGCCGCTCACAATAATGGGGGCGGCACATGGCGAAGATATTGATAGAGGAATATAACCATAGTTTTCCCGCAGTTAGAGGTGTTCAAGCGGGTCGACCTTGCTATATCGCAATGTGCCCTATGCGGCTTATTCCTAAAATATTCATATTTGATGGAGATGAAGTTCCTCCTGAACTCCGTGCTCAACGCACCCTAAATAAGAGTCGAATCCCCGAGATAGCAGAGTATCTGATTGACAACCCAACCAACTATACGCTGTCTGCAATCACTGCTTCGGTTGACAAGCAAATCCATTTTGAACCAATGGCTGACACGGGACCCGGAGTGAACATTGGCACCCTTACTGTCCCAATGAACGCTCAAATTCTGATTAATGACGGGCAGCACCGAAGAGCGGCAATTGGAGAGGCTATAAAAGAATCACACGAGTTGGGGCATGACCATATACCAGTCTTGTTTTTCGTTGATGAAGATTTGAAGCGAAGTCAGCAGATGTTTGCCGACCTCAATAAATATGCGGTAAGGCCAAATGATTCATTAAGCACTCTATACGATCACCGTGACCCCAGCGCAGAGCTTGCACGTTATGTAGTCGCTAAAGTTGAGTGCTTTCGACGACTAACGGATTTGGAAAAGTCTAGTTTGTCAAATCGCAGCACAAAGCTATTTACCCTTAGCAGTATAAAGATGGCTAATCGAAGTTTGCTCGGTAAGTCGGCCAAGGCAGATATAACTGATGAAGATCGGGAGCTGGCATCGTCATACTGGAATTTGGTTTGTGAAAACATACCTGACTGGTTAGCGGCACAGAATAAAGAGGTTAGCACTGCAGAACTGCGCCAAAATTACGTCCATGCACATGGCGTAACCCTTCAAGCGTTGGGTGCTGCGGGTTCAGATTTAATTAAAAAGAAACCTAAGACGTGGCACAAATCTTTAAAAAAACTGCGCACCATTGATTGGTCAAGATCAAATTCTTCTGTGTGGGAAGGGCGAGCCTTAAGGCTGGGTAAATTGAGTAAGGCTCGCGACAATGTGACGCTTACAGCCAACTACATACGTATTGCTCTCGGGGTTCCACTTTCGGGTGAGAATCAAGAGTTAGAAGAGAAATATACTTCATGAGAAAACGAAAAACTTTATATTCAACTTTTGACGAACTTATCAAAGAATCTGTTATTGCAGGTAGGCCCCTCGCAGATCTTATTGGTGAAATTCAATCGTTGTACCTAGAAGATAGTAAGCCATGGGTGATTGGTTTTAGTGGGGGGAAAGACAGTACTACAGTTCTCTCCCTGGTATATATCGCGCTTAAAAAACTCAAGAAAGATGATCGTCATAAGCATATATATGTAGTCTCTTCAGATACATTGGTCGAGACCCCCTTGGTTGTTGATATGATTTCTACAACAATCGATCAAATAAACAGTCGAGGAAAACGATCAAATTTACCTATCAGTGCTCATATTGTAACACCAAAGCCGGAGCAGTCTTTCTGGACAAATTTACTTGGGAAGGGATACCCAGCCCCTACACAGCAATTTCGCTGGTGTACGGAGAGAATGAAAATTGATCCGGTAAGTGAATTCATCCTCGACAAGGTTACACGATTTGGAGAAGTCGTTGTTGTACTAGGAGCAAGAAGTGATGAAAGTGCTTCAAGAGCGCAAGTAATAGCGAAGCACAAAATTGAGGGTAGCTCTTTGTCCAGGCATTCATCTCTCCCTGGTGCTTTCACTTATATGCCGATAGAAGACTGGACCTTTGATGATGTTTGGATGTACCTGCTTGGCGCCCCCGCGCCGTGGGGCGGTGACCATTTTGAATTATTTGACCTATACAAAGATTCAAATGCCGGTGAATGCCCGCTTGTGATCGATACGAAGACGCCGTCTTGTGGTAATTCCCGGTTTGGGTGTTGGACCTGTACGGTAGTGACAAAAGATCGCGCAATAGAAGGGTTGATCGAATCTGGAGAGGTTTGGCTACAAGAGCTAAAAGACTTTCGTAACAAGCTTTTTGAAAGCACGGATCCAAAAAAGAAAGATCAATACCGGAATTTTAAACGTCGTACAGGGAAAGTTCAGTATGCGAGAAAAGGAATAAGCGACGACTCAGAGCATGAAATAAAAACCATTCCTGGACCGTACTGGTTGGATCAACGAAAGGAATGGATGCGAGAGCTTCTCACGATAGAAAAAAAGCTGAATGAAAGTGGACGAAAAATTACTTTAGTCCAGCCTGCTGAACTTTACGCAATTCGACGTGAGTGGATGTTTGATCCTAATGAGCCCGATTGGGCCGATTCTTTGCCCAAAATTTATCGTGAGGTATATCAAAAGGATTTAGAGTGGGCAGAGCAGGACTCAGGGACCTTTAATCAAGCCGATGCCGACTTGCTAAAAGAACTGGAGGAGAAATATAACACTCCTCATGAGCTTTCTATGAAGTTAATTGAATTAGAAGTTTCAATGGACGGGATGAATAAGCGAACTGGACTGTTCGGTAGAATCAATACTCTACTTAATCAAGATTGGGGGACTCTAGAAAATATTAAGAAAAGAATGAAAGACAGAAAACATTCTCCTGGTTTAAAAAGTCTTGCGAGTGGATACGAAGAGAAAATTAAAGAACTATCACTAGAATATGAAAAGTTGTAATCATGATTTTAAATTCATTATCTATTACCAATTTCGGGGTATTTAAAGGGGAGCATCAAGTAAATCTAATCCCTCGTGAGAAATACGGTCGAAAAAGACCGATTATACTATTTGGTGGATTAAATGGTGCGGGAAAAACGACGACCCTAACGGCAATTAGGCTTGCACTGTATGGCCGACAAAGTTTTGGCAGAGGCATACCACTTAATCAGTACCACCAACACCTGTCCGATTTAATACATATTGATAGAGTAACAGGTCAAAAGATAGACTTTTCAAAGATACAACTATCCTTCACTTACGGAAGACACGGTAAAATTAATGATTACCTTATTGTAAGGAGCTGGGTACGAAAATCAAAAAGCATTGTAGAAAACTTAGAAATAACACAGAACGGAAAAGCTTTAGAATATTTTAACCCTGAACAAAAGCAAAGTTTTTTGAATGAGTTAGCTCCGATTGGGGTTTCAGATTTATTTTTCTTTGATGGAGAAAAGATAGCTGAATTAGCAGAAGACGATACTAATGAAGCGCTTATTGATGCTATTAATCGCCTCCTCGGGCTTGATATCGTTGATCGACTTCGATCTGATTTGGGAATTTATCTTAGAGAACAAAAACAATCTGAGCTCCCGAAAGACGTCTCTAAACAAATTCGGGTGCACGAAAAATCATACAACGATAACTATAATGATTATCAAAAAAAGTTAACTGAACTAGAAGATTTAAAGACAGTTCACGCCTCCATCTCTCGCGATGTCGATTCGGTGAAGCTACGTTTGAGCGACTTAGGTGGTGACTGGGCAAAAAGTAAAGAGGCTGCAGAGCAGAAATACGATGCCCTCCTAAGGGAGCGAAAAGAAATCGTTGCAGAAATGCAATCGCTTCTTTCAGAAATATTACCCCTAGCCTTTGCCCCTAAAAAAATTGAAGGGTTGTTAAAGAGCCTAGACACTGAAAAAGAAGAGAAGGAAAGGATATCTGTTCGCAATAAGCTGGAGGGGGGTATAAAGCGGCTAAATCGAGAATTAGCCAAAGAGCTTGGCTCTCCTAACAAGGCTAAAATCGATTCGGCAATAAATAATGCATTCTCAAATTTACTCAATAAAAAGAGAACCAACGAGATAATTCATGACATATCCGATAGCGCCCTAATGAAGATAAAAGAGGCGGTAGAGGTTCGTTTACCTCATCAGCGCGAGCGTTTCGGAAAATGCAATGTACGGTTGGACGAAATTGATGAGCAGTTAGCTTCGTTGTCGAATGTGATTGCGAGAGCCCCTGAGCAGTCTCGCTTAGAGAAAGTGCTATCTGAGCTTGGCGATTTGCAAACTAAACAAGGTGGCATTGAGTCAAAAATTGATTATGTAAAAAATGAAGCTAAGCAGTTTCTACGGTCTTCAATCGACAGTTTAAGACGTTTAGATGAGTTAGATAAAAAGTACTCGCAAACAAAGTCCATGGAGAAAGGTATTGAGCTGGCGATTAACACACGAGGAATGTTAGAAGAGTTCAGTGAAATAACTAAGTTAAGGAAAATATCGGTTCTAGAAGAAGAGTTTGTAAAATCTTTCTGTAAGCTGGCTCGGAAAGATGATATGAGCGTTCTTGCCAGAATAGACCCGGTGAGTTTCAATTTGAGTTTGATAGATAAAGATGGCAATGAAATAAATAAGAAAAAGCTATCTGCCGGAGAAAAGCAAATTTATGCGATAGCTATGCTAGAGGCGTTAGGTAGAACATCCGGGAGAAACCTTCCTATCATTATCGATACTCCATTGGGGCGGCTTGATTCTAAACACAGAGACAACCTTGTAAAAAACTACTTTCCTACAGCTAGTCATCAGGTGCTGATTCTTTCAACTGATACAGAAATAGATGAGGAATTTTACAAACAGCTATCGCCGGAGGTGTCGCATGCATTTTCTGTTGATTACATGCCTGAAGAAGGTAGCTCTTATTTCAACGAAGGTTATTTTTGGAGATAGGATAGGAAAATGCTGCCGAATAAAATGAAAATATCCGATAAAGCGTTTACGTCACTAAAACGCCTTCAAAGCAATACTGGACTAACGGTCAATATTGGTGCGCGTATCGCATTTTTTGTATCGATAGAAAGGAACTTCACCTACAAGGGTGAAGATATAGAGCTGAAACAACGTGAGCTGGATAAATACACTTGGTTGGGTGATCTTACTGAAATAGTGGAAATGCTATTAAAAGAAAAATACCCTAATTTAGGAAAACAAGAAATATACAGGGCTTGGGCAAGCCATGTGGATGATGGAGCCGTTGTTATTGAGGCGAAGAAGAATATTCAATCTTTTTCAACGTGAAAATTTAAATAACACAGTTTGAATTTAATTGATGAGCACTAAGAGTTTATAAGTTTTTTATTGTTCTATTGTTTGGTTAGTCTTCTCGACGGTAGGAGAGCCATGTGGGATGCTGAAAACTATGCAAGAAAAGAACAAGGCTCTTCAGGGGTAACTGTGGGTGATTATCCTTAGAATTCTGCTTGAACGACTAATCTGCACGACCAACAACTGTAGACACATCTGTCGGTGGATCGGTTAAAATAAATTTCACCAAAAACTAACTCTAACCAACCCACACGACAGATGCAGATTAAA
>JARRJP010000008.1:0-43916 GCA_037389025.1 Reinekea sp.
GAGTTAAGACTACGAAGCACAGCCACCCAGACCTGACAGAAAGGAGCTGCTTTTAGATATCCCTCAATCATCGTCATCTCCATATCCCTCGGGTAATTGATGCGCAATACCTTTATGGCAATCTATACAGGTTTCACCCGTATTCTGCTCAACCACCTGCTGCATTTTTTCCGCTGATCGTCGACGTTGTTCATGGAAATTCATCGATTCAAAAGAGTGGCAATTTCGACATTCGCGTGAATCGTTTTTTTCCATACTCGCCCAAACATGTTCGGCAAGTTGCAGACGTTTAGCTTCGAATTTTTCGACCGTATCTATAGATCCCAGTAACTTGTGATAAAGCTCATTACTTGCCTGTATTTTGCGAACCATTTTTGGCAACCATTGCTTGGGTACGTGACAATCTGAACAGGTTGCTCTGACTCCCGAAGCGTTTGTGTAGTGGATGCTTCTTTTGTATTCCTGATACACCGTTTGTTCCATCTCGTGGCAGGAAATACAAAACTCCAGTGTGTTAGTCTGTTCGATTACAGTGTGATATCCACCCCAGAAAAGAATGCCGAACACGGTTCCACCAATGAAGGTATAAATGGCACGTTTTTTATTTTTTGAAAACATATATCTAGTCATCCTGAAACCGCCCCGTATAAACAGGGACGGTCAGTATCTTATTTGCGGGTTGCTGAATTAACGAAGGCTGACGCAGCTGCCTATCAAACTCTTAATTCGGATTACCGTTTAGGCAGCGTTTGCAGGTAGGCAAGTATGTCTAAAGAAACCTGTAAATCAAAAGCTCTCATTGCGGGCATATTTTCATCGGGTTGACCGTTTTGAATCTTTTGCAGGATTTCCCAGGGATTATCATTAGATAACTTACCAAGAGGTTTCATCTCTTTAGGGCGCAGACCGGATTTGCCATGGCAGTTGGCGCATATTGTATTAAAATATTTCTCGCCCTGCGCTTTGTCACCGCGTGCCATTTTCGATTTTCGGTCAATAACCGCATCTATATCGATTTGCCCTTTGGTTACAAAATTAGCCAGATCGTTGTAATCCTGTGCCTGCATCTTCCCGGCAAAGCCATGTGTCGCATCTTTCATAGCAGCAATGACCCTGTCGTTGGCTGCTCCTTTCATATCAGTTAATCCTTTAATTCCAGTTTTATAGGATCCCGATGCATAGGCGCCATCTTTACCCATGAGATCCCAGCCATGGCACGCTTTACAACGATGTGTGGCGTTGCCTTTCTTCTTAGTGTTGGATGCAGGCCAGGCCGGATGAGTATCTTTGGGTTTTTGTGCACCAATCACCTTAAACCAGTTGTCGTAAAGTCTTCCTCCCCTGGCTATGGACGACACTTCTTCAGCAAATGATATGCCACAAAAAACAGTCAACATTAGACCTGCTATTATAGAAATAGTAGCTTTCATAGTGCAATTCCCCCGAATTTATTGAATAAAATATTTTTATATTTATAAATATCTGATTTAACTATGTTATATAGAAATTATTTATTTACTTAAATAGCTACTGCAGAGCCTTTGATTAAATACAAAATAGTCTTATATCAATATTACTCTCAAATTGTAATAATTTCTTAGTTTATTTTAATATTTTATAGATCCAGATCAGAATTAAGCAAAACAATGGATGGACAGGTTCAGACAAAACCAGATTTCTCTATTGACCGCAAGAAACTGACATAGGGTAAAGATACACACAAATTCAGGTGTAACTGCAGTGCGCTACACGAAATTTAACACTTTCTGCATAGACCAGGAGACGGTACCAATATCAGCCCGAATCACTACCTCGAGCTGGATAATATTGCTGAGGAACTCCATTGATTCCACTTCTGAACAGAAGTTACCAGCGCCGATACCGATGATTAATAAAACAATCATCATTTCCAGCAGGGAAAACCCCCGAATTTGGTGCTGCCGAGCCATTACTCTTAATTGGCCCAATCATCGTTTGTGGAGATATCTGCATTTATACCCTCCCCACCATCCTGACCATCAGCACCATAGGAAATAATTTCCGGCTGACCACCATCGTTGACATAACCGTATACGTTTTCCCACGGATCTTTAGGAGTACTTTTCTTCTTTAAATACGGCCCACGCCAGTTCTTTGGCTCTGGACTACCTGAAGGCTTGCTCAGTAAAGCATCAAGCCCTTGATCCGTTGATGGGTAATGAGAATTATCCAATCGATACATTTCCAAAGACTGCTGCATAGTCTTGATATCAGCTTTTGCGGCGCTTATACGCGCATCATCCCCCTTACCTACTACATTCGGTACGACCAAACCCATAATAATACCGAGAATGACCAATACGACCATCAATTCAATTAAAGTAAAGCCGGATTGCTTTTTCATTTCCTTAAACCTCTTTTGCCTGATTAGTTGCCTAACCTAAAGTATTCATTTGCATAATTGGCAGTACGATTGCCAAAACAATCATTAATACAATACCACCCATGACAATCAGCATAAGCGGCTCAAATAACCCCAGAATGGTTGAAATCAAATCCTGAACAGAACGGTTTTCTGAATCGGCCGTCTTTTGCAGCATGGAATCCAGATCACCACTGGCCTCACCACTACCTATCATATGTAACATCATCGGGCGAAAGTAAGCAGCGCCGGACAAAGCTTTATGTAAAGACGTACCTTCAGAAACAAGCACAGCTGCTCTAGCAACTCGCTCCTGTATTTCCAGATTGGAAACCACTTGCGCTGCAATTTTCATCGCCTCAACCAGCGGAACACCACTACCGGATAGCATAGCTACCGTGCCTATAAACCGAGAAGTATTAAAACCAACAGATATTCGACCAATTAATGGAAGACGCAATAATAGACGGTGTGTTTTCTGGCGTCGTTTTTCATCTCTGTTAAACCAAAAACCGGCTAACCACACCAGCACTATAGCGATTAAAGAATGCAGCCAATACTTTTGCACCCAGTCACTGGTAGCAAGCAGCGCAACCGTTGGCCCTGGCAACGCCTGCCCACCTGCCGTAATAGCAGAAACTATTTGCGGAACGACCGAATTCAGAAGAAAAACGATAATACCAATAGCAACGAGCATAAGAATCGTTGGGTAAATACTGGCAATCTGGATCTGCTTACGAATTTGCTGTTGCTCTTCCATATAATCGGCCAAGCGATCCATGACCTGCTCCAAGTGACCGCTATGCTCACCAGCATTCACAGTTGCCTGGTATAAAATCGGAAAAGCTCTCGGATATTCTTTCAATGCCGATGCCAGACTGAAACCTTCCAATACTTTAGAACGAACGCTCAGTACCAGACTTCTGACCTTGGCTTTTTCGGATTGATCTGCCGCTGCTTTCAAACACTCTTCCAATGGCATACCGCTGCCAATCAGCGTTGCCAACTGCCGAGTAACCAGCGCAAGATCAGAAACAGCTAATGATGGTGAAATAAAAGAGGAAGAATGGCCTTTTGACTTCTGCTTTTGCGACAAATCGACTGTCTGTACAAACCAGCCCTTATCGCGCAATTGCTGACGAACCTGACGAGCGCTATCAGCTTCAAGCACACCTTTCTTTTTTCGTCCGCGTTCGTCTAGAACGGAATATTCATAAGCGGCCATCAGTAACTCCGGTTAACTCGCAGCACTTCTTCGATGGTAGTAACACCTTTCAGCACCTTATGTAAACCATCGCTAAGAATGGAATGCGCATCTTGCCGCGCATATTTTTCCAACTCAAGATCGCCAGCTTGCTTATGAACCAACTGACGCATACCTTCATCCACTCGAAGCAACTCATAGACACCAACACGGCCTCGGAAACCAGCGTTCTTACAGTTTCCACACCCACCAGGTCGATAGATAGTCTGTTCAGAATCAGGAGCAAGACCCAATAACTCTCGTTCGCTGTCATCCGGTTCATGCACCACTTTGCAGTCAGGGCAAAGGGTACGAACCAAGCGTTGGGATACCAGGCCAATTAAACTGGAAGCGAGCAGAAACGGCTCAATACCCATGTCCTGCAAACGGGTAATCGCACCGACAGCGGAGTTGGTATGCAGAGTACTGAGAACCAAGTGACCCGTTAGAGACGCTTGCACCGCAATTTCAGCTGTTTCAAGGTCACGGATCTCACCAATCATAACTACATCTGGATCCTGACGAAGAATGGCACGTAAGCCGCGAGCAAAAGTCATATCAACCTTGGTATTCACCTGAGTCTGACCAATACCGGGAAGTCCATATTCGATCGGATCTTCAACCGTCATAATATTTCGAGTCTGACTGTTCAGCGACTGCAATGCCGCATAGAGACTGGTCGTTTTACCGGAGCCAGTGGGTCCGGTGACAAGGATAATGCCGTGAGGACGTAATATAAGATCTTTGAGTTTGGCAAAGTCTTCATCCTGCAGACCTAGATGGGCAAGATCCAATCGCCCCGCCTGTTTATCGAGCAGACGAAGCACAACCCGCTCGCCATGATTACTCGGCATGGTTGAGACTCGCAAATCCACTTCCCGTCCAGCAACCCGCAGTGATATACGACCATCCTGAGGCAAGCGCTTCTCAGCAATATCAAGACGAGCCATTACCTTGATTCGGGAAACCAATAGCGGAGCAAGTGCCCGCTTGGGTTGAACGACTTCGCGCAGCACACCATCGACCCGGAAACGAATCGATAGTCGCCTTTCAAATGTCTCGATGTGAACATCCGAGGCACCTTCGCGAACGGCTTCGGTCAGAATGGCATTAATGAGTCGAATGATCGGGGCATCATCTACCTGCTCCATCAAATCTTCGGTTTCAGGGACTGAATCGGCCAGACTGCTCAAGTCCATAGAATCACCCAGCCCTTCGACCATTTGCATGGTTTCATCTGAATCCGACTGGAAAGCCAAGTTCAATGCTTCGGCAAATTCGCTTTCGTTAATCGACTCCAAAGGGACAACAGACTCAATGACACGCTGTGCCTCTTGAATCGCCATTAGACTGGCATCGGATCGGTACAACAGTCGAATGCCATCGGCATGTTGATAATCGATGACCACTCCATGTTTTTTCGCAAATGCGAATGGTAGCTGCTTTTCCATATTTTTTATGCGACTAATTTCGTGGACTTCCGACTTTTCTGAAGCCGGTTAACGGTACCGAAAAGTCTAGTTTATAGTTGCCTGGCCTTTGTATGAATCGATTATAATAACCAAACGTTTTTGAACGATAACGCCTAAGTTATTGATTCGCTATAGGATTCACGTGTCCTTTACAACGCCAGTGAGACCGGCTTCACACTAAACCACCCAACGCTGTAGCAACTCCAGCAGAAGGTCTTGCTGAATGGGTTTTGTTAGAAAATCGTCAACACCGGCCGCCAGACATTCACGTTCAAGTTCGGGAGTCTGCTCAGATGTCATGGCGACAATTGGCACGTGCGCTCCAGATGCCACTTCAAGCTGGCGTATCTGGCGAGTCGCCTCCAAACCATCGATATGAGGCATGAAACAATCCATAAAAATCATCTGATAGGCTTTCGACTTGACTTGATCAATAGCTTCCTGCCCGCTTACGCAGGTATCAACCTGAGCTCCGGTTTTCTCCAGCAACCGCAGGACAACCCTCTGGTTTAACAGATTATCCTCCGCAATAAGAATGCGTGAATCACGACAGGTAAAGCCTTGCTTCACCTGTGCAGGCGCCTGTTCAATAGCCTCACGCAATGCAGACAGTAATTGATCACGTGCCACCGGTTTTTCAACATAAGTATAAGGTCCCTCGAAACTACTAAAATAACTGCGCTGTAGCTCCGAGGCGTACAGCACAATACGAGCTTTAGCTGCCAGACGAGAGGTTAAAGACTTGATCATCTTGATCTGGGAAAGCGCCTTCTGATCATCCACCGGCACATTGACGAACAAAAAGTCTGTTTCCGGAATGACCTCCTGGCTGGCCAACCGATCAATTTCCCAACTCGAAACATCCATATTCCAACTTTCGAACTCGGCAGTCAATGAGCGCTCATTCTGGGGGCTTAGGTCAACCAACATAATAGACTTGCCGACCATATATTTTGACGGTCTGAATGAACTGGCCTGCTGACTGGTTTCATTGAATGGCAGCTTAACAACGATTTTTTTCAGATCACCATCATCGTGGGAGCTCAATTCCGCGCCCATAGATCGGAACTGACCAGCAGCGACCATCAACGTCAACTGATCGGCGACCTCCTCATCTTCCGGTAAGACATCCATTTGCCGCTCCAGAGCAGTGGTTAAATCCGCTGCGTCAATTTCACTACTCATAAAGTAGAAGGTTAGCAGTAAATATTCTTGCCCGGCGACAGAGTCAACACCGATCTTAACTGTTAGTTCGCCGCTATCAGCCATATCGATCGTAAAATCCAGCAACCTCCGAAAAGCATTGGACAGCCACTGAGGGTCCGCTTCAATTCGCTCAGGCACATCAGGATGATAAAGATAGGAGAGCTCTCGCCCTTTTTCATGGGCTTTTGAACCCATGTCTGCCATGGCATGCTCTAGGGTTTTACGCAGATTGAACACCAGCAGCTGAGGCACCCTGACCTGATCGCGCTGCTCAATAAAGGCTTCAAGATCCGTCAATAAATCCAGAATGGAATAACCTGAGCGTTGCGCAATATTCAATACGCCCTGATTCTCGCTATCCTGCTCACTGACCGACAACATGCCCAATACCCCAAGCAGGCCACTGAGCGGATTTTTGACTCGCTGCAACAACTGCTGAATAAAGCGCCGGTTACTGGTATTGGCTACGGTAGTTGCCTCACGAGCCTGTTCAAGCGCTCCCAGACGCAGCTTGTATTCATGATTGGTTGCCAGAAATCCCCAAATCAGATCAGAAACGCGCTGCGCAGTACTGACCAGATAAAAATACATGGCAATCATCCCAACACCGAGAATGCGCTCTGGCAATGTATCTCCAAACAGAAACAGCAGAGCGACCGGCGCCAGCAAAATAAGTAGATAGATCCTTACAGTGCTGCCATAGAGGGAATAAACAAAGGTACCGCCAGCAGCGGTGGCTGCGGTATACAGGAAACCCAGTTGCAAAATAGGTTCATCAGGCATGATAAACAATCGATAAGTGATATAGCTCGACCAGATGGCCGCATGAAGAAAACCGGACAGAATAAAGGTTTCACGCCAGCGATTTGGCCCTCGACCGTACCAGCTATCAAACTGAGCAATCATAATAAAGCGCCAGGTGGCCATCGTCACCAGCGCCAGACCAAAGAAGTAAATCACTTTCGGGGTGGGGTAAAACTGCAGCAAATACCACTCAATAATAACAAATAGAACAAAATGCAGCAACGCACTTGGCAACCCCTGGCGGCTCAGCGTTTGGTCAATTCGTTTCAGAGTTGCTCTATCTTTTTGGGCTTTATGGCGTGGACGAAAAAATAAACTCATAACCTGTCAGAGTAAGACGTTACCAAAAAAGCGCCACTATACGCCCTTCCTCTGGCTTTCCCAAGGCCTTCATGTACAGCAAAAAACAAGGGGTGGAATAAAGCCTGAGCGCGGAAACAAAAATGCCATATAGCCAATCTATGTTTGCACGGAAAATTACCAGAGAACTCTTATGACATCAGTATTTGTCTGAATACATAAAAAAAGCCGCAGTTGAACTGCGGCTTGTCGAGATCCTGAATCCGTGACTCCATAGCGGCGCAGTGCGCAAGCCATTAATTCCTCTTTGCTTCGCAAAAATTGGGGTACACCTGCAATTTTCGAAAAACAAATAGAAATCAAGCTCTTACACCCTGCATCCACTCAGAAGTCACGGATTCAGGGAGATTAACCGTTCAACGCTACAGAACGCTTTCCAATTCCGGTAACGCTTCAAACAGGTCGGCAACCAACCCATAATCTGCGACTTGGAAAATCGGTGCCTCTTCATCTTTATTGATAGCAACGATGACTTTACTGTCTTTCATACCTGCCAAGTGCTGAATCTGACCGGAAATACCAACAGCGATATACAGCTCAGGGGCAACAATCTTACCAGTCTGACCGACCTGCATATCATTTGGCACAAAACCTTCGTCAACCGCAGCCCGAGAGGCGCCAACTGCGGCACCCAGCTTGTCAGCAACTTTGTAGAGCAACTCAAAGTTGTCGCCGTTCTGCATACCGCGACCGCCAGAGATAACGATCCCGGCCGAGGTTAAGTCCGGACGATCCGAGACTGCCAGTTCCTGACCAACAAACTCGGAAATAGCCAGATCACTTGCAACAGAAGTCTCTTCAATAGTTGCCGAACCTTCGCTACCAACTGGATCGAAAGCTGTACCCCGAACCGTCATAACTTTAACAGCATCAGATGACTGCACAGTCGCAATGGCATTACCGGCATAGATTGGACGTTTGAATGTGTCCGCCGATTCAACCGCAATAATTTCAGAAATCTGTTCAACGTCGATCAGTGCGGCAACGCGAGGCATGAAGTTTTTACCGGTTGTGGTTGCCGCAGCCAAAATGTGGCTGTAGCCATCTGCAACACTGACAACCAAAGCAGCAAGATTCTCTGCCAATGCATGTTCATAGAGATCACTGCTGACATGAAGAACTTTCTCTACACCCGTCAGCTTCGCTGCTGCTTCCGCAACAGTAGCAGAATCCTTACCGGCCACCAGCACACTAATGGATCCGCCAATCTGGCTGGCTGCGGCGACAACGCTTTCTGTAACCGGTGCCAGTTCACTGTTATTGTGCTCTGCAATTACCAGAATACTCATGACAATACCTTCGCTTCGTTCTTCAGTTTTTCAACCAGCTCCGCTACAGAAGCCACTTTTATACCCGCTTCACGTTGTGCTGGGGCTTCCACTTTCAAGGTAGTTACAGATGCCTTCGGTTCAACGCCATAATCAGCAGGCGTCTTCTTCTCAAGTGGCTTGCGCTTGGCTTTCATGATATCTGGCAGCTTGACATAACGAGGTTCGTTCAAACGCAGGTCAGCGGTCACAATAGCTGGCATTTTCAGCTTCACTGTTTGCAGACCTCCATCAATTTCTCGGGTCACCTTAACCGATTCACCATCGACATCAACCTTACTTGCGAAAGTACCCTGGGCCATCCCTGACAATGCTCCCAGCATCTGACCAGTCTGGTTGTTATCTGTATCGATAGACTGCTTACCGAGCATAACCAGACCTGGCTGCTCCTGATCAACAATAGCCTTAAGCAACTTGGCAACGGTCAGAGAGCTGGCTGGCTGATCTGTGGTGATAAGAATGCCACGGTCAGCACCAATCGCCATGGAACGACGAATCTGTTCTTCTGCCTTGGCTTCACCAATAGAAACAACAATAACCTCTTCTGCAATGCCCTTCTCTTTTAAGCGCACTGCCTCTTCTACTGCGATATCACAAAATGGGTTGATATCCATTTTGACGTTGGCCAGATCAACATCGGTCTGATCGGCTTTGACGCGTACTTTGACGTTGTAGTCCACAACGCGTTTGACGGGAACTAAAATTTTCATAGTGTCCTCAATAATTGTTGTGATTTTCGGCTACAATTGAAAATCGAACTAAGAATTCTGAACATGGCTCAGCCTTTTTGCAGGGTAATGACCAACCGGAATCTCTCTACGGCCAACGACATCAGCATACTGAATGACCTGACAACCTAACCTCAGCTCAGTTTCGAAAAGCATTTAAGCCGTTTTAAACGGAAATTTCAAACAGTTGTTTTAATTTTGCATTTCTTATGTTTAAACTTGGCCCGTTTACGCAGTTTTCAATAGGTTAAAACGTAAATTTCGTCTCGTTTTACGGCGGTTTCGAGAGGTGCCCCGCGTTCTTTCCAGTCAGGAATTAATTCGTTCAATGCTGATAGCTCTATAACTACAAACAGATCAAAGTGCCAAACCTGTTTGCACCCAAAACAATGAACAACCACGGTAACTATATTATCAGCTTGGGGAACTTTTGCCGCTGGTTAGCGGAACAGGCCGAAGCACTGGGTGTGGAGATATTCCCAGGCTTTGCTGCTGCTGAAGTTCTTTATGCAGAAGATGGCAGTGTTAAGGGTGTTATCACTGGTGATATGGGCGTTGCTGCTGATGGTTCGAAAAAAGACAGCTTTATGCCCGGCATGGAGCTACACGCTAAAACCACTATCTTTGCCGAAGGCGCACGTGGCCACCTGGGCAAGACTCTGGTTGAAAAGTTCAAGCTGGATAACGGCAAGGACACTCAGCATTACGGCATCGGCGTTAAAGAGTTATGGGAAGTCGCCCCTGAGGTTCACGAACAAGGGCTGGTGGTGCACACAGCAGGCTGGCCATTAGATGAACATGGTGCTGCGGGTGGTTCTTTTATGTATCACCTGGAAAATAATCAGGTTGTGATTGGCCTGATTACCGACCTAAGCTATGACAATCCGTACCTGTCACCTTTTGATGAATTTCAACGTTTGAAACACCATCCGGTATTCAAAAAATATCTGGAAGGTGGCAAGCGAATTTCCTACGGCGCTCGTGCCATCACCAAAGGTGGTATCCAAGCATTACCGAGAATGCACTTCCCTGGCGGCCTGCTGATCGGCTGCGATGCTGGCACTCTCAATTTCGCAAAAATCAAAGGCAGCCACACTGCAATGAAATCGGGCATACTGGCGGCGGAAACTATCGTTGCGCAGCTTACAAAAGGCTTCGACTACGGTCAGGATCTCAGCGGTTATAGTGATCTCTTTGAAAGAAGCAGCCTGAAGGAGGAATTGCACTTTCAACGCAACTTCGGTCCCGCCCAACACAAATGGGGCAATATTCTAGGCTCGGCCTATGTATTTATCGACATGAATATTTTTGCCGGAAAATTACCATGGACATTCAAGGATTCCAAACCTGACTATGCAAAATTGAAACCAGCTTCAGGCTTCAAACCGATTGAATATCCAAAATATGATGGCAAGTTGAGCTTTGATAAACTGAGTTCAGTTTTCCTGTCGAACACCAATCATGAAGAAGATCAACCGATTCACTTGAAGCTGAAAGATCCAGATCTTCCTATTCGTGACAATCTGCCCAAGTATGCAGAACCAGCTCAGCGTTTTTGTCCGGCAGGAGTCTATGAAGTGGTTGCCACTGATGATGGCGGGCAACGTTTCCAAATCAATTCACAAAACTGCGTACACTGCAAAACCTGTGATATTAAAGATCCAGCGCAAAACATTACCTGGGTGACCCCAGAGGGCGGCGGCGGTCCTAATTACCCGAATATGTAAGTCCAGAAACGCCTCCATTCGGAGGCTTTTTTTAACCTGAATCCGTGACTCCGGGGTGTAAGAGCTTGATTTCTATTTGTTTTTCAAAAATTGTAGGTGCACCCATAGGTTCATTGAAATTTTTGGGAAGCAAAGAGGAATCAATGGCTTGCCCGTCAGCAGAACGCGACTGTCTCCTGTTTGCAACCAAAGCTGATCACCTTCCATCCCTCCATGGTCCAACGCATAGACCTGTAACTGATAAAGCACGCTTTGACTTAAACGAGCTGGCAATTGATCACGCCAGACCAACGCAGGGGTTTGCTCATCCAACCATTCTATTTTCTGATCAATCAGCTCGATCGTTTCATCCAGATTATTGGTGATAAACCAGCGATCTTCGATTCGCTCTGCCAAAATCACAACCAATGGCGTACTTTCAACGTCAACATGACATTTCTCTACTGGAGTGACCAAGTAAAACTCCCCATCGTCATTACGCAGAATACCAGCAAACAATTTGACCAATCCCTTTCGCTCTATTACTCGCCCCTGATGCAGCCATTCGCCATTGCGCTTAATACAGATATCAATTTCTGCAATATGTTCCGGGTGCCAAAGGTGCACAGGTGAATTGTTGGTATCGGATATCTGTTGCAGGATGGAATCAAGACGAGTCATTGGTCATACCTCTCCAATAGATGATACGGATTCAAGCAGAAACTGAGTGAAGCCACGACGATCCTGAATTGATTCAAGAAAAAAATCATTCTCATACAGATTCGCCACGCCACTTGCCATTGCCCAAACCAGGCCGTAATAGAATTTTAACTGTTCTCGATCCATAACTTTTGTACGCGAAAGCTTGGACTCCACAATGGACATAAATTCATCCATATGTTGACGTCGCAAATTATTCCACTGGGCATAGCGCGGCACATCACAGTTTTTATCGCTCAAGTATTGCTCAATACGGATCAATAGGCGGTATTTTTCGATATGACGTATTCGAAACCTGAGATAGTGTTTCAACAGATCTGAAATGGTGCCATACGCCCTGAGCTCTTTGAGAATCGGAGTGAGTTGCAGTTCATCGGTCAACAATATCGCGGCATAAACATCATCAATATTAGCAAAGTAACGATAAAACACCGACTTGCTGATGCCGGCAGCTTTAACCAGCTGAGTCACACTAATGTTTTTTTCCTGATGAATGGAATACAAAGTCAGCGCCGAGGTGATCAGCGCCTTTTCAGATGGAGATGGTTCTTGAATTACATAGGCATCGTTTAACTTGGAGGTCATTCAGCGAGTAACCGGCGAAATTGAACCATCACATGGTATGGGTGGGTTTATCTGAATTAAGAGAACCTGCCAGATAGTTCTCGATACGATCCCTGGCAATTTCGTTCTTGATAGAAAACTGAACACCAATACCGCTGGCTCTGTTACCTTGAGCACCACGTGGGGTTATCCAGATAACTTTTCCTGCGATCGGGATTTTTTCAGGTTCATCCATCAGGGTCAGCAACAGGAACACATCATCACCTATACTGAACCTTTTATTAGTCGCAATGAACAGTCCGCCATTTTTTACAAACGGCATATAAGCCGCGTACAAAACAGCTTTATCTTTCATTGTTACTGATAATATGCCGCTTCTGCCGCCTAATTTTGGATTCATTTATAACCTCTTAATTCTATCCACCTGGCCGCCAGTTCTTCTGCCAGAAGCTGCTGGTTCAGATTGGCATGCCGCTGAAAAGCACTCAATATTCCGACAATATAGTCTCGAAATCGAAACAATGTTATTGCCGACATGGCTTTTAGTGACTGTAGCAACCGATCTGAAACCGGCGCAAGACTTATTTGGCCATTTTTTTCCTTTATAGTGGTATCGACCCACAACAACAATTGTTGAAACAGTATAGGCAAATCCTGTTTGGCAATGAACTGGCTAAATGCGATAAAAGACTTTGGGTCTGCAAAGGTACGTTCAATTTCCTGCCAAGCGTTAATCTGGTCATCGGTAAGCTTCAACACATCAATCGGTGCTGTAAAAGTCATACTCAACGCTACTTCTGAATTCCCCTGAAAGCCTTGAAAATCGAGATATTGCCGCGCCTGCTCAATCGTTGGTCGGGGCAACTGCACTAAACGGCAGCGAGAGCGAATGGTTGGCAACGTTCGACTAAGTTCAGACGCTTCCAGCAGAATAAAGGTGTTTGGCGTTGGCTCTTCCAGAACTTTAAGCAATGCATTGGCTGCATTCACATTCATTTTCTCGGCAGATTGCAGATATATAACCTTACTTCCGCCCTGCTGCGCCGTTTCTGACAATTTATGGGTGATTTGTCGGACAGCATCAATCTTGATGGTCATACTTTTGCCATCAGGCTCAATCCTCAGATAGTCAGGATGTGAGCCGGAGCGGTTCAACTGACAGGATTTGCATTGCCCGCAGGCCTGGTCGCCAGGCTTCAGACATAACAAATAATCAATCAACACCTGGGACAATAGGCTTGCCCCATCCCCACTGCGTCCCACAAGCAACAGGCCGTGTGGTAATCGATCAGCCTTGGCGACCTCAACTAACGAGGAGAAGGACTCAAGTAACCAAGCTGGCAGGTTATCACGCATAACGTTGCTCCAGTCCCCGAATCAGGTCGCGAGTGACACTTTCCACTGATTGTGAGGCGTCCAAGCGCATAAAACGTTCAGGATCAGTCATTTGGCGCTGCCGATAACCGTCACGGCAGCGATTAAAAAAATCCATAGATTCCTGCTCAATCCGATCCAGTGCACCTCGGGCACTGGCTCTGCCAAGGCCCGTTTCAGCATCACAATCAAACCAGAGCGTCAGATCCGGTTTGAAATTACCTAAAACAAAGGTTTCGAGTGAGGCAATCTTTTCAGTGCCCAGTTGTCGACCACCACCCTGATAGGCATAGGTTGCATCGGTAAAACGGTCTGATATCACCCAGACACCTCGTTCAAGGGTCGGCTTGATCAACGCCTCCACATGTTGTTTACGGGCAGCGAATACCAATAACAGCTCAACAGTGGCGTCCATAGCCTCGCTGTGACGTTTTAAGACCAGCTCGCGAATCTCTTCAGCGATTTCTGTTCCACCAGGCTCACGAGTTCGTACATACTCGATTCCTCTGGCTTCCAGCCATTCACACAAAAGACCAGCCTGAGTCGTCTTACCGGCTCCTTCAAGACCTTCTATCGTAATAAACTGTGCAATCGTCATTGTGCGGCCTCATCGGGAGTTGACTGATAATCACTGCGCCGACCATAACGCTGATATTTAAGTACAGCCTGATTATGCTCTTCCAAGGTCGTTGAAAAATAATGAGTACCGTTACCTTTAGCGACGAAAAAGATCTCTGTTCCTTTAGCCGGGTTCAATGCAGCATGTATTGCCTCACGCCCGGGACTGGCAATAGGCGTTGGCGGAAGACCGGCTCGGGTATAGGTATTATATGGAGAGTCTTTACGCAGGTTCGCGCGAGTCAGGTTGCCGTCAAAATCAGCACCGAGACCATAGATAATGGTTGGATCAGTTTGCAAACGCATTCCCTGTTCCAGGCGACGAGAAAAAACACCGGAAATCATCGCTCGCTCAAAGGCTGCACCAGTCTCTTTTTCAATGATTGAAGCAAGGATCAGGGCTTGATATGGCGATTCGACTTTCACGTCATCCGCCCGGGTCTTCCACTCTTCAGCCAGAATAGTCTGCATGCGTTGATAGGCACGGTTTACGACATCCAGGTCGGTCATTCCTGACTCAAAAAGGTAGGTGTCAGGAAACATCCAACCTTCATAAAACGAGTCGCTGCCGGTGGCCTCAGTGAATATTTCCTGCTCGCTCTGTCCAGTGATGGTCTGCTTAATATGCGGATTATTGGCAATGACACGGAGATTATCGCGGAACGTCTTGCCTTCTATAAATTGAATGGAACGCTGAATTTTCTTACCTGACACCATTAAGGCAATGACTTGCTGGCTGGTCATACCGGACGCCAGTTGATATTCACCACGTTGAATTCGTGTCATTTTATGGTGGCGTAGCCACAATTCATGCACCCTGGGGTACTGAATCCAGCCACTTTTGGCAAAGTCGGCCAGCACTCGCTTTATCGAACTGCCTGCAGCAACAGTATAGGTTGCATCAGCATCGTTAATGGCCAGTGGTTTTTTCAGCTCTTTAGACAAATAGCTGCCCACCCCCAGAGCTGCTGCAATAATGATTATTATCAAAATAAAAAAGAATTTCTTAATCACAGTACCGCCAGTTTCTGCCTGATTTGCTCAAACATGGGATCACAGTCTAACACTGCATGATTCAGACTGTTAATCGGAACCATACCCAGCAGACTGTTACAAAGAAAAGCGGACTGTACGGCTTCCAGCTCAGAAGTAAAGAGATCCTGTTCAGTGATTTGTGGAAACCAGCGAAGTATCGCCTGACGGATAATACCAGCAACACCGGCACTCTTTAATGGAGGCGTAGTCCAGTTACCGTCCCGCCGGACAAACAGATTACTCATGGTACCTTCGATCACCCGTTTATTCTGGTCAACCATCAGCATCTCATGAGCACTTTCAGCTCGTATCCGGGCCTTGGCCAATACCGAATCAAGACGATTCAGATGCTTCACACCTGCCAATACCGGGTTTTCACTGATAGGAGAGCCAACCAATACCGTAGCGCCAGACTGCTGCCAAGCAGCAGCCTGATACGGTTTTAACTGGATTACTGTATCAACCTGCTGTGCGTTCGGGTCATAGTCATAACCTCGTCCGGGGCAGGATCGCAGCAACATGATTTTAAGGACGTAAGTCTGATTTGCCTGACATTTGGAAACCAGATCAAGAAGAGTCTTATGCAACGCCGCCATGTCGGACTCAGACCACTCAAGATGGAGCACTTGAGCACCATGTTGCATACGCACCAAATGTTCTGTCAGCAGAACGATGCGAGAACCAATACAAAGGCAGGTTTCAAAAATACCATCACCAAAGGCCAAGGCTCTATGGTCCACAGGTATCGATGCTGACCTACCGTTAAATAGCTTTATTTCCATAAACAAAAAAAGGGCTCAATAGAGCCCCTGATCATATCAGAGCTGGTAATGGGGTCATTATATCTTACTGAAAATTAATGAACCGTTAGTACCACCAAAGCCAAATGAGTTACTCAAGGCGTGATTAATGACCATTTCACGTGCAGTATGCGGCACGTAATCCAGATCCGCTTCTGGATCCCGGTTATCCAGGTTGATCGTTGGCGGAGCAACCTGGTCACGAATGGCCAAAATTGAAAAAATGGCCTCAACGGCACCCGCAGCCCCCAATAAATGACCAATCATGGATTTGGTCGAGCTCATCACAATCTTGTCTGAATCGGCACCATACAAAGACTTGGCCGCTCGGGACTCGGCCACATCACCGGCAAAAGTTGAAGTACCATGAGCGTTAATGTAATTCACCTCGACGGCATTGAGCTTGGCATCGTTCAACGCGTTGCTCATGGCAGCACTAGCACCAGCACCGCTTTCTGGCGGTGAGGTCATGTGGTAGGCGTCACCACTCATGCCAAAACCAGTCAACTCTGCGTAGATTTGAGCGCCACGGGCTTTAGCATGTTCGTATTCTTCAAGAATTACGACACCAGCACCATCACCCAACACAAAACCATCGCGATCCTTATCCCACGGCCGACTGGCGGCAGTTGGGTTATCGTTGCGGGTGGAAAGCGCACGGGCAGCGCCAAAACCACCAATACCAAGCTCACCGGATGCCATTTCAGCACCGCCAGCCACCATGGCATCGGCATCACCATAGGCAATGGTTCGGGCGGCATAACCTATATTGTGCGTACCGGTAGTACAGGCCGTCGTAATCGCGATATTCGGCCCCTTCAGACCGTACTCAATCGACAAATTACCGGAAATCATGTTGATGATTGCAGCCGGGACAAAGAAGGGTGAAATACGTCTCGGGCCGCTTTTCATCAAGGCTGAATGATTCTTTTCAATGGTATCCAGACCACCAATACCAGAACCGATAGCAATACCAACACGAGCGGCATTCGCATCAGTAATTTCCAGGCCCGAATCTTTCAGAGCTTCTACTGCCGCTGCATAGCCATATTGGATAAACCCGTCCATTTTCTTAGTATCTTTCGGGTTCATATAGTTAGCCGGATCAAATCCTTTCACCTGAGCTGCAAATTTGGTCGTAAACTTTTCAGTATCAAAGTTTTCGATCAGATTGACACCACTTCTGCCAGCCAAAATGCCTTCCCAAGTGGATTTAACATCGTTGCCTAATGGGCTGATACAGCCTAAACCAGTTACAACGACACGTCGCTTAGCCATCAAAACCTCCGCAATTTCTGCTACAGCGGAATATCTCAATTCCAAAAAAATGAGCCGTATTGTCTAGTGGCAATACGACTCTTCAGAGTAATTCGGTTATACGTATTAACCCAGGTGGGTATTGATATAATCGATCGCGTCCTGAACAGTTGCCAATTTCTCAGACTCTTCGTCCGGGATTTCGGTTTCAAACTCTTCTTCCAACGCCATTACCAAGTTCACAGTGTCCAAAGAATCTGCACCCAGGTCGTCAATAAAAGAAGCCTGCGCAGTAACGTCTTCTTCTTTAGCGCCTAACTGTTCGCAAACAATCTTCTTAACGCGATCTTCAATGCTGCTCATTATGAGAACTCCCTAAAAGTATTTAGCACTGTTAAATGTGCTGGCTAGTGTATATAAACGATTATCAATCGGGCAAGTTAAAAGACTATTTACCTTGCGGAAATTAGCCCATGTACATGCCACCGTTTACATGAATAGTTTCACCTGTGATGTACGAAGCACCATCACTGGCCAAAAAAACCACGGCATGAGCAATTTCATCTGGATCACCCAAACGTGCCAATGGAACCTGTTTTAATAAAGTCTCTTTTACAGAGTCTGGCAATTCATGAGTCATATCGGTCTGGATGAAACCAGGAGCGACAGAATTGACTGTGATATTACGAGATCCGATCTCACGTGCCAACGAGCGGGCAAAGCCCTCAACACCGGCTTTGGCAGCGCAGTAGTTTGCCTGCCCGGCGTTACCCATGGAACCGACAACAGACGAGATATTGATAATTCGGCCGAAACGGGCGCGAGCCATGGATTTGATAACCGCCTTGCTCATACGAAATACCGAGGTCAAGTTGGTATCGATAACCGCATTCCATTCAGATTCTTTCATGCGCAGAAACAGGTTATCCTGAGTAATGCCCGCATTATTGACCAATACTGCTGGGTCAGCAAAGTCTTCTTTTATCTGCGCCAGAACAGACTGTATGGATTCCGCATCGGTTACGTTCAGACAATAGCCTTTACCTTCGATCCCCTGCTCTGTAAAACGTGCAGAGATCTTTTCAGCACCGGATTCAGAGGTTGCCGTACCGACAACAATATAACCGGCCTTGCCCAAGCGATCTGCAACCGCAGCCCCAATCCCGCGGCTGGCGCCAGTCACCAACGCAACTTTTTTTGTGTCTGTCATGTATTTATCCTAACCGTTTCTGAAACGATGCCAGATCACTGATCACGGTGTGCGTCAGGCCTTTGGCAATGCGTTTATTCAGACCAGTCAATACTTTACCTGGCCCGCATTCAACAATTTCTTCGATACCCGCCTGAGCAATATATTCAACGGACTGAGTCCATAAAACAGGCTGATACAACTGCTCCAGCAGGTTACTACGTATATGCTGCACATCGCTAACCGGCTGAGCAGTTCGGTTTTGTACTATCGGAGCAGAAGGCTTATTGAATTGAACAGAATGCAACGTTTCCGCCAAAGCATCGGCCGCAGGCCGCATCATAGCACAATGCGACGGCACACTAACGTTCAGCGGCATCACCCGCTTTGCACCGGCAGCTTTCAACACTTCAATTGCACGCTCAACAGCGTCTTTGGCACCGGCAATGACCACTTGACCCGGCGTATTGAAATTAACCGCCGAAACGACCTGCCCTTGCGCGGCCTGAAGGCAACCTTCAACAACCTGCTCATCAGACAACCCCAGAATGGCAGCCATCAACCCTTCACCAGCAGGCACAGCTTTCTGCATCAACTGACCGCGCAGCTCAACCAACTTGACCGCGTCGGCAAATGCCAATGTGCCACTGGCAACCAATGCACTGTATTCACCAAGACTATGACCGGCAAACAACTCAGGAGCCAGTTTTACTTCATGATGCCAGAGGCGGAACAACGCTGTACTGGCTGTCAATAACGCAGGTTGGGCTTTCTCGGTTTTGCCAAGCTCTTCGACTGGTCCCTCAAGAACCAGCTGAGTCATGCTGTAACCCAAAACATCTGATGCTTCGACAAAGCAATCCCTGACCAGATCATATTGCTCAATAAAATCCGCCAGCATACCGACAGACTGAGCCCCTTGACCTGGAAAGACAAAAGCTAATTTACTCATAAGACATCCTGCATTTTTAAATGACCGGCATTATCCGGTGATTTGAACAGTTTTAAAACGAGTGCATGTTAAAACATTTATGAATTACAGGCATGAGATGACATCAATCACCTCATTAAACAACAAAAATAGTTTTATATGGCTTCCAAGTCTTCATCTAGCAGTCGATCCAACGCCTGCCATACTGACTGAACAGCGCGATTACCATGAAGCCCCACCGCCTGATCCAGAGCTGCCATAAATGCCCGCTCACCAGCATTGCCATGACTCTTAACAACACTCAGATCACTCCCGGCAAGCAAAGCACCATTGGCATTCCTCGGATCCAGCGGCCGCAAGGCGAATTGCAAGCGACTGCGTAAAAACCAACCGGCAACCCTGGCCAACCATGATTTGGAGAATTGATCCCGAATGACATCCAGAACCAGATTCACCGCACCTTCAGATGCCTTAATGATTGAATTGCCGGTAAAGCCATCACAAACCACAATATCCAGATTCCCCTTAAACACATCGGATGCTTCAACAAAGCCCCGATAATCAATACGCCTCCAGTGCTCAAGCCGGGTATGAGCCAAGCGCAGCTCCGTCGGCCCCTTAAAATACTCAGTACCAACATTTAACAGTGCTAACGAAGGAGCCTGATCCAGGCCTTGCAACAACCCCGCACCAATAGCAGCGTAGGTCAGCAATTGAACATGATTTGCATTAAATGAGGCACCAAGGTCAAGCATTAAGGTTTTTTTGCTTTGTGCCGGCACCCAACTGACCAGTACTGGCCGCTCGACCAATGAGTGCATAGCACCGTACTTAGCCATCAACACCATCAATACGCCAGTATGCTCAGCGGATACCAGAACATCAACGTCCTTGCGACTCAGCACTTTATAAGCAATTTCGATAGAAGAGAAACCTTCCTGGCGCAACAATTTACTGGGTTTATGCGCAGCATCACCAAGCGTTTCAGATTCGATCCACTCGATATTATCAGGGCTTTGATGCACAAAATGACGATACTGACGACTATCACCGATCAGAACACCATAGTGTTGGGGATTATCACGAAAGAATTGAAAGGAAGAAGGAATAATAATGGAGGGACCAAAATCCCCCCCGTGCAAATCAATGGCTATACGCGCCACAGACCTGAATCAGTCGTCTTTGTCTGCAACTACTTTACGGCCTTTATAGAAACCTTCTGCAGATACGTGGTGACGACGATGAGTTTCACCACTGGTCGCATCTATTGAAAGAGCTGGAGAGGTCAAAGCATCGTGAGAACGACGCATACCGCGACGAGAACGAGTAACTTTATTTTGTTGAACTGCCATGGCTGAAAGCCTCCTACTAAATAACTTTGTTCTGAAATTTATTTCAGATCTTTTAAAACATCGAACGGATTCGGTGCCTTTTCAGGTTGCCCTTCAGGCTCATCCGCTCCGAAACGGGTTTCTATCTGACATTCACCCTCGGGGTGATTGGCATACATCGGAAGACTCAGCAATAACTCATCTTCCACGATCAATGCCAAATCCAAAGGTTCATCTGGAAGCAACAACAAAGAATCCAGATGTGTCGGTAGTGCTTTGGCCATCTCATCGTTATAAACCAGAGCCAATTGAAAACTGCCCTCCAGTTTACGTTCAAATGGTTGCAAGCACCGCTGGCACAGCAATTGAGCGGTACCAGTAACTTCTCCTGAAATCACTCGTCGTCCTGAATCATCCCAATAAAAGCTCAATTGAGCTTCTGCATCTGAGACTAATTCATCTGACGCCTGCTCCAGGCGTTTTAACCTTGAGGCACTTATCACCCCGGATAGATCGGCTGATTTATCAGCCAATTGATAGGGGTTTACTTGCTCAGGTAGCTCGAAATTTGACATAGGCGCGGTATGATACGTATGCAAAGGTTGAAGTCAAAGGCTTTTTACCAAGAGCCAGACAGCGCCTGCCATTTCACCGACCAAACACTGCCCGAGCCTTTTACAATGTCAGTTATTTTAGCCAGCCAATCGTCTTACAAGCAAAGCCAATTACACTCTCTTGGAGTTTCCTTTGAAATCGTCACACCCAACCTCGATGAAGATCATTCAACATTGCTTTCACCTGAGGCACTGGCTGTACACTTAGCCAAAGAAAAGGCAACCACTGTTCAAGCCTGCCATCCAGAAGCCATCATTATCGGTTCTGACCAAACCGCCGAACTGAATGATGGCCACCTGCTGACCAAGCCAGAAACAAGAGACAACGCCATCAAACAATTACAGCAAAGCAGCGGCCAAACCGCCCGATTTCACAGTGCGGTCTGCGTAATTCATCGACAGCACATCAGCGCCTGGAGCGTTGAAACCCAGGTCAAATTTCGCTTATTGACAGCAGAAGAGATCACACGCTATGTCGACGCCGACAAACCATTGGATTGTGCAGGCAGTTTTAAAATCGAGTCGCTCGGAATAGCCCTATTTGACTCTGTCCAATCGAACGATCCTTCCGCATTAGTTGGATTACCACTCATCAGCCTGGCAGAACAACTCAGACAACACGGACTAACCATTCCCTAAACAACCAACACCAACATAAAGCTATGGCTGACCAGCCCAGTCAGCCACAATGACTCGACTTATTTCAACTGCAGAGATTGTTGCGATGTCAATTTCACCAAACCCTCAGCAATGCTGACACCCAACTTCTTAGCAAACTCATCAAAAGGCGATGGTCGATAGGTAAAATCAACCAATTTCGGAGAACCAAGCTCACGGGCAAGCTCAGAAGTTGATTTCAAACCATCAACCAAACCCAGTTCAAGCGCCTGACTCCCGGTCCAGAACAATCCAGAAAACATGTTTGGATCCTCTTTCAAGCGATCACCGCGTCCAGCTTTAACGTCGCGGATAAACTGTTGATGCACATCGTTGAGCAAGGTTTCAAACAACGCTTTCTCTTCAGGGTCCACAGCAACAAACGGATCAAGAAAAGCCTTATGCTCACCGGAGGTAAACTGACGGCGCTCGACACCCACCTTTGTCAACAATTCCTGAAAACCAAAACTGGCAGCGGTAACACCTATGGAACCTACAACACTGGCACCATTGGCATAAATTTCCTGCGCAGCAGATGCAATGTAGTAAGCACCACTGGCGCCAGTATCGGCGATGACAGCGTATATCGGGATATCTTTATGAAGATCACGCTGACGCATAATCTCGTTATAGATATAGGAAGATTGTACAGGGCTACCGCCAGGACTATTAATGCGCAATACAACAGCCTTGGTATCCGGGTGCTTCAACGCATCATGCAGGCCGCTCAGTATAGAGTCAGCACTAGCCATTTCACCGTCAGCAATCACACCGGTAACATCAACCACAGCAGTATGTCCGCCAGTTGATCCTATTTCCTGACTGGAAGAGGAGGCAGCCATGAAATAGCCGAAAATTCCAAATAAATAAATAAACGTCAACAATTTGAAAAAGATACCCCAACGACGGCTTCGTTTAAGCTCAGCCGTATTGGCCATCACAACCCGTTCAATCAATTTCCATTCCTTGTCCGGGTTGCTAGCTGCTCCGAACGACTCACTTGCATTACTTTTTCTACCAAACATCTATTAACCCTTTTCACTTAAACGTGACAACAATGCCTGAAGCCTCGGCTCCAAATCAGCAACAAAGATCATTTCATCACGATTGACCGGATGCGGAATTCTTAGCTGCGCCGCATGCAAAAACAATCGTTTTAATTGTAACAAGCGTGTCAATTCCTCCGCTTCTGAAGACTGATATTTGTCATCTCCCAGTATAGGACACCCGACATACTGAGCATGAACACGGATCTGATGAGTCCGGCCCGTTACCGGCTGAGCTTCAACCCAAGCACATTGCGCAAACTGTTTCAACACCCGAAACCGGGTTACAGAGGGTTTACCATCGGCATGAACCGAAACCCGCCGTTCCCCGCTGAGACTCTCTTCATGCTTTAACAAAGGTGCATCAACTGTTTTACACCCGGCAGGCCATTGCCCCTGCACCAGACACCAATAGGTCTTCTGGATCTGGCTTTTTTGACGAAATTCATCCTGCATCAGGGTCAGACATTTTCGCTTCTTAGCGACCAGTACAACACCGGATGTATCGCGATCCAATCGATGAACCAATTCGAGAAAACGACAATCCAGCCTGTCCGCACGTAGCGCTTCAATCAAGCCCAGCTTCAGTCCTGAGCCGCCATGAACCGCAAGACCACTGGGCTTATTAATAGCAATCAGACAGTCATCTTCGTGGATAACTGCATTTTTTAACAGTTGACGAAGCCCCTGCCCCGGCTCAACCGATTCGACTTTCTTTTCGGCATCAACAACCGGTGGGATTCGAATCTGGTCACCCGCCTGGAGCCTGGTTTCCGGTTTGGCACGCTTACCATTAACCCGCACTTCTCCTTTACGAATAATACGGTAGATGCGGCTTTTGGGTACATTATTCATCGCAAACCGCAGAAAATTATCCAATCGTTGTTCAGCGCGATCTTCTTGAACCTCAATAAAACGAACTTTCGACACAGACCAACCTTCCAAACTGAACAAGGCACGGATAATAACAGCTCGCACTTGATTGAAGCAGCCCTACTTTACTGCTATATTCCGTTCGCTTGGTACTCTGAGTCTGACATCCAGCGATAACACAGGTGTTCAGGCGAAGATGCCCAACAAAAAAATTATTGGTTGGGCAGCAAGAACAGATTGAAACAGAAAAGCAGGCAGTAATCAGGTTGAAAATATTCCAATGTCATCAGGTGAATATTTCTAAATAGAGCGGGAAGCTCCGTAAGACTCTTTCCTTCTAATTACTGCTTGCCCAGGTTAAGCACTGTGGGTTTTTGACCTGCATTTTTGTGCTTTTGTATCTTGGTAGTCAAATTCTATCGGTGTTAGCCTCTGTGACACCTGCCTTGCTGCTCTGAAACGAACAAATATCAGAGTATATAACCTCAATGAAGAGAATGCTGATTAACACAACTCAATTAGAAGAGTTGCGTGTTGCACTTGTCGATGGACAAAAACTGTACGACCTGGACATAGAAGCCGGGTTTCGTGAACAAAAAAAGGCTAACATATATAAAGGTCGCATCACCCGAATAGAACCCAGCCTTGAAGCCGCATTTGTTGACTTTGGTGCCGAGCGGCACGGATTCCTCCCCCTCAAAGAAATCTCCAAAGAATATTTTATCGACCCTGGTATGTCCTCTCGCTCCAATATCAAGGAGCTGATAAAGGAAGGGACAGAAATTATCGTTCAGGTGGATAAAGAAGAACGTGGAAATAAAGGCGCAGCACTGACAACCATGGTATCGCTGGCCGGACGTTATCTGGTTTTGATGCCCAATAACGCGCGCGCTGGTGGTATTTCGCGACGTATTGAGGGCGATGAACGCGCTCAGATCCGCGAAGCATTGCAAGATGTAAATATCCCCGATGGCATGGGTGTCATTGTCCGCACTGCCGGTATTGGCCGCTCTTCAGAAGAGCTTCAATGGGATTTGGATTATCTTCTGCAGTTGTGGACTTCAATCAAGAAAGCCGCCGATACGCGGCCTGCGCCATTTCTGATCATTCAGGAAAGCAACGTTATTCTGCGCGCCATCCGCGACTATTTGCGTCAGGATATTGATTCGGTTCTGATCGATACCAAAGATGCCTATGACTACGCCATGGATTTCGTACAGCGCGTCATGCCTGGCTATCAAACCAAGATCAAACTTTACGAAGATACGGTGCCACTGTTTAATCGTTATCAGATTGAAACTCAGATTGAAACGGCGTTCCAACGTGAGGTCAAATTACCAAGCGGCGGTTCAATTGTGATTGACCCGACTGAGGCTCTGGTCTCTATCGACATCAACTCCAGTCGAGCAACCAAAGGTGGGGATATCGAAGAAACGGCTTTCAACACCAATATGGAAGCCGCTGAAGAAATTGCTCGTCAATTACGTCTGCGCGATATGGGCGGCTTGGTTGTTATTGACTTTATCGACATGAACCAGGCTAAACATCAGCGTGAAATTGAAGCCAAAATCAAAGAAGCAACGTCTTCTGACCGCGCTCGGGTGCAAATTGGTCGCTTATCGCGTTTTGGCCTGCTGGAAATGTCACGTCAGCGCCTGCGCCCGTCTTTAGGTGAAACCAGCGGCATTGTCTGTCCCCGCTGTAACGGCCATGGCACTATCCGCGATGTCAAGTCACTTTCCCTGGCTATTCTGCGCCTGATCGAAGAAGAAGCAATGAAAGAACGCACTGCTCAGATTCGCACCATTGTGCCAATGGCAGTTGCAACCTTCCTGCTGAATGAAAAGCGCGATGCCATTTCCGAGATCGAAAAACGCCATACGGTTCACGTACTAGTCGTTCCGAATCCACAAATGGAAACGCCTCATTATGAAGTCATTCGTTTACGTGATGATGATGAATCGTTGAGCGTTGGCGAACCGAGCTATTCAATCAAATTTGAACAAACGCCTCTGGAAACAGAAACGGTTCTGGAAAATCAGGTCAAGCCCCAGGAAGCTGCTATTTCAACACTTCAAGCGCCTCGTGCACCGGCACCAGCAGCTTCTGAGCCGACGCCCCAGACATCCCCTGAAGTCAACCGAGTAAGCAACAAAGCCGAGCCTGCTGCTGCCACACTACAGCAAAGCAGTGACACTGGGTTGGTATCCAAACTGCGCTCTTGGATTTCCGGTCTATTTATAGATATAGAAGAAAAACCGACAATACAGGAACCTGAGCAACCACAACAGCACAAGCCAGAGCCAACTAGGCGAAATAACCGTTCGCGCAACAATGGCAATAACAGCAACAGCGGTGGACGCTCAAACAGTAACAATCGTTCCAGAGCGCAGAACAGTGGCAAAAATGAGCGCCGTCAAAACGATCCGGAACGTGATCGCAACAAAGCGCAGCCATCTCAACCGGCCACAGCTCCTGCTGAAACGGCCAAACCAGGTACTGCTGAAAAACAGCAACCGGAAAAAGCGGACAAGCCAGAAAAATCAACTAACAACCGTGCGTTGAAGCGTCGCCCGAATCGGGATAGTGGTACTGGCCGCGTACCGGTTGATGAAATTGGTCAAAACCGGAAAAAGCGTGGTGAAAGCAAAAACTCGGCCAAGCGCGTATCGCCGGAAAAACCAACTGATACGGTAACAGAGATTGATTTCGAGTTACTCGGCGGCAAAGCGAACGAAAAGCCAAAAACAACTGGTGCCGAAAACAAAGCGCCAGAAGCTACCAATACACCAGTCAGCAAATCACCTGACGTTGCGGTTAAAGCCGAACCAATCCAACAGGACAATGCTGGAAGTGCTGCTGCACCGGCGGAAAAGGCGCCGACAGAAAGTAAAGATGTAACAGAGCCGGTAAAACAGACTGGGAGCAGTCAGTCAGAAGTGACTGCTGCAGAAAAACAGGCTGAGACAGAAACCAAGGTCGAGCCTTCGGTAACACTGACGGAGTCGCCAGAACCGGAAGTCGCACATGAGCCGATCATCAGCGAACCGGCTGAGATTACAACTAAGGTTAAAGAAGACGCAGTAAAAGAGTTGACTTCCAGCATCGAAGACGAAGCACCAACAACTGACGCTGACGATCAAGCAATGACCAAACCCAGCCGGGCCGTTAATGACCCTCGCGAGGTTCGTCGCCGCCAACACGCAGCACATAATGACGAAAAATAAGCATTAAACAGGCAAAAAGGCGCTTCCAGCGCCTTTTTTTGTGCCCTAACCCGGAAATTTCACCAAAGCGCTCGGAAATCTGTGCTAAACCTAGGAAAGTACCTCCGGATGTTCACCGCGAGGCGCAGCTCGAAGGCAATTGCCCCTCCCTTGTCAAGAGCTGGAACGAAGCGGTGGACTTCTGGAGGGCTTCTCGAAGAGTGGGCCGCCGTTTTTGCGAATAATACCTATGCCACAGCACTTTTAACCGGCGGGTCATCTTAATATGCGTTTTACCTGAATCCGTGACTCCATAGCGGCGCAGTGCGCAAGCCATTGATTTCTCTTTGCTTCCCAAAAATCGGGGTGAACCTATGGGTGCACCTGCAATTTTTGAAAAGCAAAGAGAAATCAAGCTCTTACCCCCTGCATCCACTTTGGAGTCACGGATTCAGGTTTTATTTAAGATACTACACCAGGATGTAAGGCACTTTAACTTCTCGATGCCGAAGGTAGTTTGTCACCGATCTTGGCTCATCGAATCAAAGAAAAATTCCCCGTCACATGTTGCCTGATTAGCCTTGAGCCATAGAACCACGAGGCCTCTGCGGACAATCGAACAAACTGTTTAGGGATCTCTTTGGTGAAATCTCCAGGCTAAGCCCAGAAGCGCGGCTCCGGCTCCAACTGAATATCATAGACTTCCCGAACTTCCCGTTGCACGAAATCAGACCAGTCTTGTACTTGCTGATATGTAGCTTGCTCAGGATTGACCAGCACCAAGGCCTGCTGATCATAACAACCAACCCCAGCCTCATTACTCTGCCCCTTTAAACCCACGGAATCGATCAACCAACCGGCTGCAATTTTGGCTTGGTCTCCAGCGTCAAACCAAACAAGATCAGGAAAAGTATCCAGTAACGACTGCAGTTGCACTTTTGAGATAACAGGATTCTTAAAGAAACTGCCGGCATTGGGAATTTCAGCTGGGTCAGGCAGCTTGGTGTTACGGGTTTCAATAACTGTCAAAAAAACATCAAGGGCGCTGAGATTTGGTTTTTCTGATAGTTTCTGTAATGGCCCATAATGAATCCGTGGATGAAAAACAGTCTCCAGCTTAAACGTCACATGGGTGATCAAAAACCGTCCTTCTTCTTTTTTAAATCGACTGTCTCGATAAGCAAACAGACATTCTTCGTTATTGAACTGACAGAACTCGCCCGTACTGAAATCAAACGCTTCCACTGACTCCAGGCAGTCAGCAACCTCCACGCCATAAGCACCAATATTCTGAACCGGGGAGGCCCCAACAGTGCCAGGAATCAGCGCCAGATTTTCCAACCCGAAATAGCCTTGATGCACCATAGACTCAATAAAGCCATGCCAGTTTTCACCCGCAGCAGCTTTTATCCGAACAACATCAGCATCGGCAGACAATAGTTCAACACCCTGCAAACCGACTTTCGCAACCACACCATGAATATAATCATTTAACAGTAAATTGCTGCCCCCTCCCAGAATATGCAATGCTGCAGGATTCTGTTCGAGGTAGTGATACAGCTCTACTACCTGTGCTAAAGACTGGATTTCGATAAAACGTTCACAACGACTCGGGATAGCCAGCGTATTCAACAATGATAAATCTTTATCGAGCACCCAATGGTTCACGAGCGACTCCGAATAAGCTGCTCAATAATGTCATCGCATAATTGTTCGCAGATGTTCAATACCTGCGTAAAACCATCGCTACCGCCATAATAGGGGTCCGGTACTTCGTCAATCGACAAATCAGAATAGGCCAATGCCATCGAGAGCTGAGCTTTGCTATCTGCGGGCTTTATCGCCTGCAAATTCTGATAATTGGCGTTATCCATGGCAAAAATATGGTCGAATTCGAAAAAGTCATCTTCGGTTGCCTGGCGCGCGCGCAAACCGGACAGATCATAACCATACTGTCTGGCAACCTGTTGCGCCCGCTCGTCCGGTGCATGGCCTACGTGATAGGCAGCTGTACCAGCGGAATCAACTTCAACCCAGTCCAGCCCGGCTTCCTTCAGCTTGCGCAGCATTACCCCGTGAGCCGTGGGTGATCGACAGATATTGCCCAGACAAACAAATAGTACTTTCACTGCTCTCGCTCCTGAAATATTGCACGCACAGCATTCAAGTCTTCTTCGGTATCAACACCGACAGGAATGGGTTGATCGGCCTGCTCAGCAACGATGACTTCACCCTGCTCCATAAAGCGTAACTGCTCCAGCTTTTCCAATTGTTCCAGCGAACCTTCTGGATAAGCGACAAAGCGGTCCAATGCTGACTTTCGGTAGGCGTAGATACCCAGATGACGCTTAAACACAGCATCAGCAGAACCTATTCCATCTCGGTCAAACGGGATACCGGCGCGACTGAAATACAGCACCCGACTTTGATTATCGGTAACCAGCTTGACAATATTCGGATTTGCCAGATAAGCATTCACCGCCATGGGTTCATAAAGTGTCGCTACAGCGGCGTGCGGATTGGCTTCCAACAATGAGGCTACCTGTTCAAGGTTGCCAGATGGCATTAATGGCTCATCACCTTGCAGATTAATCACTATGTCTTCTTGCGCCAGAGAAAGTTTTTGTGCAGCTTCCTGAAGACGGTCCGTACCACTGACATGGTTGGGTTGTGTCAAAACAACGGAATAACCCTGTTGTCGAACAACCTGTTCGATTCGCTCATCATCCGTAGCAACTACAACTTTATCAAACTGTGCTGCATCAACAGCCTGGCAGACTCGGACAACCATCGGCAAGCCAGCAATATCCTTCAATGGTTTTCCCGGCAATCGAGATGAGCTATAGCGAGCTGGAATAATGACGATTTTTTTCATTGATCAGGTCCTGAATTTGTTGAGTCATGCGCTCTGCCAATTCTTCAGGGTAGCTTAAGTCGAATGGCAGATAGTAAATATGGGGTGCCGCATTTTGCAGCTTCACAAAGTCTTTTTCTGTCATCAGCACAGGAACATCTGATTTGATCAGAGCCATTGCAGGAATAGCCTGATGATCATGAAAGATCTTTTCTTCAATTATCTTAAAACCCAGAGAAAGAACACTCTGACGAAATGAATCAAAATTACCGATACCGGACATCAGCCGAATCGGCTGCGCTGTCAAGCTTCCACCCTGAGCATTCAATACCTGACCGTAACGAGGTTGAGCCGTCGCAGAGAATGTTATGTGTTTAACATCAGCTGCCGCTTTGGCAAACACGTAATCGCAATACTGCAACCGCTGCACCGGTTCACGCAACGGGCCAGCAGGGATCAATCGGCCATTTCCAACACCGCGCACAGGGTCAATCATAACGATTTCAAGATCACGATACATTGCATAATGCTGCAAACCATCATCACTGAGAATAACATCGACCTCATCAGCGTAACGATCACAGAGACACTGGACCGCACGGTGTCGCTCGGGATCAATCACTACCGGAATCCCCAAACGCCGCTTCAGCAACAAAGGCTCATCACCAACTTCTTCGGCGCTGTGATGCGGCTCAATAACGACCGGAAAAGGATCAACCGGCTTTGCCCGATAACCTCGACTGACAATAGCCGGTTTCAAACCATGAGCCTGCAGAACGCCAGCAAGCCAGATAAGCGTCGGCGTTTTACCGGTGCCACCAACGGTGAGATTACCAACAACAATGACGGGTTTTGAGTAAGGGGTAGAATTTCGAAGCTGACGCCTTCGCCGGACGACGACAGAAAACAGAGCACTCAGAGGCAATAACAGGAAAGCACTCAGAGACAGTTTCGGTCGATACCAAAAGTTCATTGCACTTTCCCGTCGTGAATCTGCTACTGAGATTCCGGCTGCTGAGTGGTAATACTGATCTTATAAAAACCGAGCTGACCAACAGCATCCATGGCACGAACAAAGAACTGAAGATTGGCCTCGGAATCGCCGGTCAGAACGACTGGAGTCTCAGTACTCAGATTCAATTCACCAAGGCCTCGTTTTAGTGATTCAATATCATTACGAATCATAACCTCACCATTAATCGCATAAGACCCATTGCGATCAATCAGAATTTCAATCGGTTTGCTGTCATCAGCCTGAACCTGGCTCTGACTGTCAGGCAGATCAATCTTCAATTGCGTTTCGCGGGTAAAGGTTGTCGTGACCATAAAGAAAATCAGCAGCAGGAATACGACATCGATCAACGGAGTAATGTTGACAGAAACCTCGTCCTGTTGGCGACTACGACGGAACCTCATTTTTCGCTTCCTGAGTTATCCGCGTGAATGGCTTCAACCAGCTTGGCACTATCTTGCTCCATCAACACCAGCAGCTCATCAACCTTTCGGGTCAGTGCTCGGTGAAATACCAAAGCAGGAATGGCGACGGACAGACCCGCAGCGGTTGTGATCAACGCCTTGGATATACCACCGGCCAGAATCGCGGTATTGCCAGTGCCCTTTAGCATGATGTCAGAAAATACGTCGACCATACCAAGTACCGTACCCAGTAGACCAAGTAACGGCGATATGGCAGCAATGGTGCCCAGAGTACTGAGAAATTTTTCCATATCGTGAGCGACATGATCACCCGCTTCCTGAATGGAATCTTTCATGGCTTCGCGACCGTGCCGCGAGGCAGTCAAGCCTGCCGCCAGAACATAACCAAACAGGCTGCTCTGTTTCAGACCTTTGATTTTTTCTGAATCCAGTTCATGGTTTTTAATCCAGGACCAAACCTGCGGCAATTGATCCCGAGGGCGCACCTTAGCGACACGCAAAGTCCAGTAACGCTCAATGATAATAGCCAGCGCAATCACCGAACATAGAATAATCGGCAGCATGAGCAAGCCACCGGCTTTAATGATTTCAAACACAGTTACCCTCCTCTGAATGGGGCTAACTTTATCACACCAACTATAAAAAAACGTATAAAAATCAAATGATTGGTTTTGGCTTGTGGATTTGAAGAACCAAATTGCCGACCCTGTCAACCTTCTGTGATCTATTCCTTGTTCGCCGCTATCAGTAACTTTGCTGATCATAGAGTGCAGAAACATCGGTGACTGGAGCCTGAATCCGTGACTCCTTCAGAGGATGCAGAGTGTAAGCCATTGATTTCTATTTATTTTTCAAAAATTGCAGGTGCCCCCATAGGTTCACCCCAATTTTTGGGAAGCCAATAGGAATCAATGGCTTGCGCTATGAAGTCACGGATTCAGGTTCATATTAAGGTTGCACAGGCATTTGAATTCCTCCGTACCGGGCGGAAACTCATTTTTTGGGACAGATTTATATCTGATCAACAGAGGACGAATGTTGTCTGAACTGGTGCCATGTCAGTCAATCAAAACACCGTACAACTACACAGATATCCGCGATTTTCACTAAAATACTCGATATGACGGCCTTTAAGCGGATCAATAAAAAAACAGACCGCAACACCCATCCTGCCTGCGACAAATTCCGCCCCTCAGGGAGGAATACGTAAAACAGTTACTATTCAATAATACCCATAGGCTATCGCCACTCATAAAAACAAAAAGGTAAACGCAATGAACAAACGCATAACTCTGTTGACGCTGTCAGCGTCAATCGCGCTTGCATCAGCCTCCTGGGCAAGCAACGCGACCTCAGCCAATGTCATGGCACCATTGGAAGTGAATGATTGGAACGGTTTTCAACAGCACTTGAATACAGCCAAATCCATGGGAGTGAGCGCAGTTTCCGTGGATGTATGGTGGGGAAAGGTTGAAAGTTCGGGCGATCAATCCTTTGACTGGAGTTACTACGACACGGTTTTCAATAGCATCACCAATGCAGGTCTGCATATTGTGCCGATCATGTCATTCCACCAGTGCGGTGGTAATGTTGGCGATGACTGCAATATTCCCCTGCCAGGTTGGATCTGGAACAAATATAGCAATCAGGGCGTATCGGTTTCTGATCTGAAATACAAAAGCGAATACGGCAATGAGTCAACCGAAGTCATCTCTCTTTGGGCAGATCAGTACGTACTGAGCCAATATCAGGAATTCATGGAAGCTTTTGAAGCGCACTTTGCCAACAAGGCCGATGTGATTGACGAAATCAACGTCTCGATGGGGGCTTCCGGCGAGCTGCGCTACCCTTCCTACAATACCCATGATAATGATATGACTGGTTATCCAACGCGCGGTGGTTTCCAGTCTTACAGTACACCGGCGGTTGAAGACTTTCGTAACTGGGCGGTTGATAAGTACGGCAGCCTGAACGCCGTGGCCTCTGCCTGGGGGATTTCACTGTCCAGCACCTCTCAGATCAATCCTCCTTCCGATGCTGGAACCTTCATCTACAACGCAGACCACTTCAACACTCAATATGGCCGCGACTTTGTACGCTGGTATCACGACTCGTTGATTCATCATGGTCAGCGCATGATGGACACCGCACTGGTCGCACTTGACGGTGCCTTTACTGAAATAGAACTGGGTTACAAGATTCCAGGCGTCCACTGGAAGATGTCAGCCAATGATAACTCCAGACGCAGTGCCGAAATCGCCGCCGGTTTGATTCCAAGTGATGTTGACCTGAACTCACCCGGAACGGGTCACGGTTATGCGGATATCGTAGGTCTGGCGGCCTCCTACGCTGATGAGCCTCGTGGCGTCACACTGCACTTCACTGCATTGGAAATGGATGATAACCCAAACAGTGGCGAGTCGTTGGCAAAATCCCTGGTGTTCTGGGTAGCGAATGCGGCTGAAGCACAAAAGGTAACGATCAAGGGTGAAAATGCTTTGGCAGGTGGTGTTACCAGCGATCACGGTTGGGACAACATCATCAATGCCTTCAGTTACGCCTCTTACTCCGGTATGACGGTATTGCGAATCAATCAGGTGACCACCGGCAGCACCGGCCAAAACCGCTACACCCAGTTTATTAATGACTTCCTTGTGACCACTGACCCAAATGAAGATTGGCAACGCACCGTTGTCTTCCTCTATGGCCAGACCAGCTACGGCCAGGATATGTTTGTTCGCGGCGGTATCGACCATAATTACGCCAACAGCAACCTGGGCAAAAACTGCCAGACCTATAACGTCGAATGCGCTATTCCAATCCGGCATCGCAACCTACTCAACAGCACCACCAGTCGCTGGAAAACCGGCGATAACTATCTGGACTGGTATGGGGCGGAATCAGATCAGGATTCCTATTCCGTCGGTACACCACTGGATTGGACGACCAATAACTCAAACTACGATCATCAGGTATCAGTCGATGGCTATGGTTACTCACCATTGAACACCTTCGGTGAGCATTACTGGATGCTGGATGTGGATATGGACTGTTCGAAAACAGTTAATAGCTGGTTTGAGCTGAAATCCTATATCTCAAACGGCCCGGGCTGGGAAGGTGATGTTTCTCAACCCGGTGCGCCTTACTATTCGAACAACCATTTTGCCCAGTGTGGCAAGCTGAACGTCTTTGTGCGTGGGTCGAATAACGGGATTATTGGTAGCTTGTAGGCTTTGCAGGGGCATCGGTTCGGTGCCCTTTTTTCTTGGCTGGAGCGTGAGTAACCCGCTCTTGGTTAAGCCTGAGTAAAAATCAAATAATCAGTTTTTTACCTGAATCCGTGACTCCATAGCGGCGCAGTGCGCAAGCCATTGATTCCTCTTTGCTTCCCAAAAATTGCAGATGCTTACGCAGACACCCACCATAAAACGATGCTCATAGCACCCAATCTATCACTGTATTAAAGCGTATATCTATTTAACCCGTTTCTAAAGGAACTCCGGGGCTGACTGAATTTGAATGCCGCCAACATTCAAAAAAATGATGAAGATCACATCATTCCTCGTCATCGAATTCCCCGTCACATCCAGTAGTCGGATAACGATAGAGCAAATCGACAGACCATCGCGAATCGGTTGGAGCCCTCTTAGTTTTCAGCTAGCCAGGTAGGGACAAGGGCTCCCTACCTGCCATTGTCAATGAGTGCTATGCCTTTCTGGTAATAGCCAACAGATTGTCCATATCAGGCGAAAAAGGATCCTCCTGCGGAAGCGGAATTTCCGCCTCGAAGCCCTTCTGTAGCTGAATGCCGCCATAGTACGCCTCGGATGCTTCTCGACATATCCTGTCATAGAACTCATTGGCCTCCTCAATCTTATAGCCAGCACCGACATAGCAGCCGCGTACAATTTCCCCCAGCGTATGCCGAATACTGTTGGCATCGTCAATCGCATAGAGGCAGGCTATGATCACGCTCACATCATCAGGGGAAAGCCGTTGTTCACCGCTCATCAATCTGGAATGGTTTATATACGAGGTGATGTTCAGGCTGGTAAAGGAATCGCCCAGTCCGGAACTGTCCTCAAAGCCGTTGCCTTTTTCGTTCACCTTGAAGTGGGCAACAGGCAACTGTGACAGAAGCTCTTCGATAGCCGGGTGCTTTAGGTCCTTGATAGTCTCGGCATCTTTTTTCAGTATGGTTTCCTGAATATAAACATCAGCTTTGTGTAGAGTCGGCCCGATGAGAGTGGTATTTCTCTTCAGGATATTCATTGCCATGTCGCCTTTCTGGAAGGGGCGCGTATTTTCAATTTTGTCAGTATCCTCAATGGATAACCATCCTATTTTGGCCAACTCCTGGTTTACAATTTTTTCGTTATCTCCCCAGTTTTTATCGTTGCAATAGACTTTTCTGAATGTGGCGAGCCCCTGGCATGCTGCAAACAAAGTATCCCTGGTGAGCCCTGGGTCTTTGTTCAGAAGTTCCTCCAAAACTTCCATTCGTTGTTTTGGAGTACCTGCCTTTTCGCCGGTCATAGTGGCGATAAAGTCGCTATAACCACGATTCACAAAAGGTCGGGTAATCGACTTGGAAGTGTAACCAGTAGATCCCGTTTCTTCATTGGGCACACCTAGCAGAGAATATTTATCCTTTTTCAGGTAAGCCTCACTCTGGGTTAGATCAAACTGCTCCGGGACCCGTTGGGGATTTTTTTCGGCGACGATCTGTTTGTTTATACGCCCTCCTTTTATGCATTGGATATTCGTAAGGAGGGATGCGTGGGACTGTTCGTTGTCTACCTGCCTGCCAAGATACACTTTAGTTGCAGCCCGAAAGTCAGTCATCGTGACGAAATGGTTGTTGCCGCATAGACGAATAGGACCAGCAGCCAATTTACTGGTTGCCTTTTGTTCGCTGGCAGAGGCTTCCTGGTAGCTTTGAATGAAAATGTCGGCATCCATTGCTGCTCTATCAAGCCGCTCGTTGCTGATAAACCCACCTTTCCCATCATGCAATGACGTGGTGGAGAGGAAGAAATGATTGCTTGTTTGGTCGTAGCAGTAACCGGCAGCAGCAGCCGATAGAATGTATTTCATGACAGTTGAGGCCCGGTCAGCCAGATTATTCCCTGATGGAGGGCGAGATGCTCCCTGAGAACTTTGGGTGGCTGCCTGTTTAACGGCACCGGCAGCCCGGCTGGACGATGAGGTCGTTGTATTTCTGCAGTGTTGCGCCAACGACTCGATAGCTAGAATGGTGTTTCCTGATATTCGCATATGGTCTGTACTCCTTCTGGTGATTAGCAAAAAATAGAGCTGTACGCTCCAACACGAATTTTCTCTTTCCGATATTTTCGAAAGGGGATGGGGTTGGCTATTTCCCATCAAAGTGTCTTTAACCGCGCAACACTGGTTTCCAATACATCTTCACATATGGCTTAGGAGATCCCGCTGACTTTCCGAATCAAAGCTGTAAAAAGCCGCATTGAAGAAATCAGCCCATTCGTTGCCAGCCTCATTAATCAGAAACGCACCGCCTAAGGACCGGTATCCGGGAAAGGCGTAGGACAGAAGTGAACAGTTCAAGGCAGCGTCTTTGGAATAAGGCATTAGAAGTAGAAAGATCAGGTTGTGGTAGAGAGATATGAACGTCTCTTTTACCTCAATGACGGCCATGCCCTTACTGTTCAATTCGATTTCGATTGGGGACCATTTTCCACTCGACCATATTCATTCAATAATCGGCTGGTAACCTCGTAGGCTTTCAATGGTCTCGTCGTTCTTCAGGCATAAACGCCTGCACCTGAACTTATTAGGTATCGGAATAGCGCTTCTGGTTTCGCAGTAGAGGAAAATTTGTCTTCAAATATTTATGCAGCTTATTCCAGGAGGTGGCACGGCCCACTCTTGGAGAAGCCCTCCAGAAGTCCACCGCTTCGTTCCAGCTCTTGACAAGGGAGGGGCCATTGCCTTTGAGCTGCGCCTCCTGGCAAACATCTGGAGGGGCTTTCTTAATACAGGTCCTGAATCCGTGACTTCTTCGGTGGATGCAAGGCGTCAGAGCTTGCGCACTACGCCACGATGGAGTTAGGGATTCAGCTAAAGATTCAACCGCCCCACATGCGAGGCACCAACATGAAACTATTGCCATACGGGTTCTCATTCGTGGATCCCACAGAAGAACTTCCCATACCCTGAACTCTATACACCTCGCCTTGGATATTGATCAGCGCACCGGGCAGGATTCCCCGGCCGATGAGGCAGTCCGGTGCTAGCTGTGGCATCAGTCCGTACGGGCCATACTGGTGCTGAAAATCCCGCCCGACAGCATCACTGCCATAATAAGGTATGGGCGATTCCGCTGACTCCGAAGGTATCCACCACGTTCCCTGCATGCCCTGTATGGTCTGGCCGGTAAACTGCCAGGCCGTGGCAATCATGGCTTCCGTCTGCATGGGGTCGTTCATTGCGGCCTGGTTCATTACGCCCATCTCCGGCATTAATGCGGGCATTTCGAGTCGTTGCCACGGTGCCCCCTGCACTTGAGTACTCGGTACTGTACGCTGCCGCCGTTGCTCAAGCTTATGCAATACATAATTCTGTTGCTCCGGCGGCAGGTTCTCGACCAGTAGTTCGCCCTTGGGCGTAAGTCCACCCACCGGGGTGAGGTACTGCTCTGCCTTCTTTTTTAAGCCCGACTGTATTCCGCACACCAGAAGGTCCAGGCCATTACCGTACGGTACAAGTGCGTTCAGAAAATGAGGGATGTCCTGGATACAAGCCTCAGTGAAAACCCCTTTTCGAGTGGCTAATGCTTGATTGATTCGCGCTTGGACATTCTCGTCACACGTGTCGTACAGAACTCGACCTTTCTTGCGCAATTTACCATCGGTGGTGATATAGTTGGAAAGCCTGATATCCTCGGCACATTGTCTCAACGACACACCACTTTTATAGTTTTCAAGAGCAGCCAGGAAACGTACTTGAACTGATTTCTCATCCTTTGACCGGTCAGAAATAATGCGAATACGGGATTCTATCGCTCGATCGAGCTGCTCCCGCTCCCCCGGTAACATACTGGAGTACACACTTCGCCCCCGATCATGCAGTTCGCCACCATCGGTTATATATATTCTAAATGGGATGGTTGCAGAACAATATTTCAACTTATATCCCTGTGCATACTTTTCAAGACCTGCCAGAAATTGCTCCTTGACCTGGGCTGAGGTCTTGCCGCGCCGTCTCTCAGCAGTCGCTTGAGGATTGAACGATTGCGGCAATGCATCATTCTGGATGCCGGCTTCCAATGCGATTGGCTGCTGGGTTCGCAGCAAGTATTCCCGATCCGACCTGGGCGAAGGCGGAATCGTAGGTGGCCTGTTGAGATCCAGGGGCTGAGGCCAACCTGGTGTTGGGTGGCTCTCCGACTGACCGCCCTCCTGATGTAATTGGCTGTAGTAGCTGTCAGCGTCAGGATTACAATTAAACCTGTCCAACGGTGGAAAATTAAGATCCAGGTACGGCCGTGGCTGACCCGGCGCCGGGTGGCTCCACGACGGCCCAGCGGATGTTTGCCCAGCCTCTGGTTGGAAGGCGTGTTGATCGTCCTCCTGGTATATTTGACTGTAGTGCCCAGCGTTGTGAAGAGTACAATTAAACCTATCCACGTGCGATTCCCTTAATTTAATAAATGACTGTTTATTTAATCCGTGACTCCATAGCGGCGCAGTGCGCAAGCCATTGATTCCTCTTTGCTTCCCAAAAATTGGGTGAACCTATGGGTGCACCTGCAATTTTTGAAAATTTGAAAAACAAATAGAAATCAAGCTCTTACACTCTGCATCCACTCTGGAGTCACAGATTCAGGTTAATAAATGACTGTTCAGCCGCCTCGCATGCGAGGAATCAGCATGAAGTTCTTGCCTAACGGATTCTCATTCGTGGAGCCCACAGAATCGCCCATATCATAAACTCTATAAACCTCACCCAGGATATTGATCAGTTGGTAGTGCTCAAGTCCTCGGCCGATAAGGCGGTCCGGTACTTCCTGTGGTATCAGTCCGTACTGGTCGTCATACTGGTGCTGAAAATTCTCCCCGACAGCCTCTCTGTCATAATAGGGTATGGATGGTTCCGCTGACGCCGAAGAACCCGGCACGGCCTGACCGGTCAACTGCCAAGTCGTGGCCCACATCGCTTCCGTCCGCATGGGGTCGACCATCGCGGTTGGGTCCATCCCGCTCATCTCTGGCATTGATGAGGGCATTTCGGGCCGTTGCCACGATGGCTCAGACACTTGGGGATTCAATCCCATACACCGTTGCCTTTTCTCGATCGCTTCCCACACCTTATTCAGTTGGTCTGGCTGCAGGTTTTCGATCAATAGGTTGCCCTTGTGCGTAAGTCCCCCTTCCGGGGTGAGGTAGGTTTTCGCCTTCGCCACCAAATCGAACTGATTTTCGGAGTCCTGAAGACTCATGCCATTGCCGTATAGTTCAAGTATGTTCATGAATAGCTCCACGTCCCCGGAGAGACGTTCAGAAACCATCCTTCTTCGGGTGGTCAACGCTTTATTAACCCGTGTTTTGTCATCCGCACCAAGCCTCTCGTATAGAGATTTCCCCTGCCGCCCCGGCCGCAAACGACCATCGTCGGTGAGATAATGACCAAGAGAAATTTCCGTGGAACATTTCATTAAAGACAGGCCTCTTTCATAGTTATCAAGACTTGCCAGGAAGCGTTTTTCAACCAGGTTGGGCCGTGCACCATGAATCCTTTTACGAGAGGCCAACGCCTGATTGACCTGTTCCTTGTCCTCCCGTGACAGTCTGGCGCACAAACTGCGCCCTGCTTTTTGCAGATTGCCGTGGTCGGACACATAGCCCCTAAATGAGAGAGTTGCAGAACACTCGTCCAACGGGACGCCCTGCGCATAATTAGCAAGGCCTGCCAGGAAACGTTCTTCAACCGGGGCGTTATCCATCGATCGTTTTAAATAAGCTATTCTACGGGAGAGCAACGCCTGATCGAGCCGCTCCTGGTTCTCCGGTGACAGAGTGGCGCGCAAATTTTCCCGCCGTTTATTCATATGGCCATCGTCGGTGACATAGTTATTAAAATCGATGGCTGCAGAACAATATTGCAACTTAACGTCCTGCGCATAATTAGCAAGGCCTGCCAGGAAGCTTTCTACAGCCGGGACGTCATCCTTCCGCAGTTCACGACGAGAGAGCAACGCTCGATCGAGCCGCTCCTGGTCCTCTGGTAACATACCGGAACGCATTTCTCGTCCCCTTGTTCGCAGGTGACCCTGGTCGGTTACGTAGAAGCTAAAATCGATGGTTGCAGAACAAGCTCTCACCCTAACGCCCTGCGCATAATTATCAAGGCCTGCCAGGAAACGTTCCGCAACCGTGTCTTCGCTGGCCAACTGGTCAAGTCGAGCTCCCTGACGGGCGATAATCGCATGATCGAGCTGTTTGTTTTCCTCTTCCGTAAACTGGTCACGCAGACCTAGCCCCCTATTAACCAAGCTGCCATCGTCTTTAATGTAATTACTGAATTGGAGGGATGGGGAACAATTTACCAACGGAACGCCCTGCGCATAATTAACAAGGCCTGCCAAAAATTGCTCCTTGATCTCGGCTCGGTTCCTGCGTCGTTGCTTATTAACAGCCGGTTGGGGATTGGACGATCCTGGCAGCGCATCGTTCTGGCCGACATCCTCCAATGGGGTTGGCTGAGGGGGGTGCGAGTCAAAGTCCAACGCGCGCGAGGGCGGCATCCACGATGGAAAGTCGAAACCCTGGTACGGCTGAGACTGACCCGGCACTGGACCCGACACCGAGTAGTTCCACGACGAGCCACTCGCGGCTACTCCGCCGGACGTTTGGTCAACCTCGGGCGGGAGGGTTTCCAGTAAGTAGTTCAACTCCGATCCGAACGAGGGCGAAATCTGCGGTGGTAAGCCGAAATCCTGGTACGGCTGAGTCTGACCCGGCACTGGACCCGACATTGGGTAGTTCCACGATGGCCCACTCTCTGCTACCCCGCCGGACGTTTGGCCAACCTCGGGCGGGAGGGTTCCCAGTAAGTAGTTCAATTCCGGCCCGAACGAGGGCGAAGGCGGGATCTGCGGTGGTAAGTCGAAACTCTGGTATGGCTGAGGCTGGTACGGCTGAGGCTGGTACGGCTGAGGCTGACCCGGCGCCGGATGGCTCCACGACGGTCCACTCGCCGGTACTACGCCGGGCGTTTGGGAGGTATGTTGATCGTCCTCCTGATGTATCTGGTTGTAGTAGCCAGCGTTGGGATGATTCCAATTAAGCCTATTATCCATGTGCAACTCTCTTATTGAATATATGTTCAACCGCTCCGTATGTGAAACACCAGCATAAAGCTATCGCTTACGGATTCTCATTCGTGGATCCCACAAAATTTCCCGCATCCTGAGCTCTGTACTCCTCGCCCGGGATATTGATCACGGTCCACGATTCTCCGACCGATGAGGCGGTCGGGTTCGCTCTGCGGCATCAGCCGGTGGGGCCATACTGGTGCCAAAAATCCGCTCCGACGGCCTCTCTGTCATAATAAGGCATGGTTGGTTCCGCTGACTCCGAAGGTATCCCCCTCGTTCTCGGCACGGCCTGGCCGGTCAACTGCCAAGCCGTGGCCCACATGGCTTCCGTCTGCATGGGGCCGGTCATCGCAGCCTGGCTCATCCCTCCCATCTCCGGCATGGATAAGGGCATTTCGGGCAGTCGCCACGGTGACTCGGGCACTTGAACACTCGGATTAAAGAACTGCTGCCTTTTTCCGATCATAAACCACACATAAATCTGTCGGTCCGGCGGCAGGTTTTCGATCAGTAATTCGCCCTTGGATGTAAGTCCACCCTCCGGGGTAAGGTACCTTTCTGCCTTTTCCCCCAAGCCCGACACTTCTCCGCACGTCAGAAGGTCCAGCCCCATACCGTACGGTACAAGTGCGGCCAGAAAATGAGGGATGTCCCCAGAAATCCGTTGAGCGGCAATCCTTCTTCGGGCGGCCAATGCCTCATTGACCAGCGCCTCGCCATCCCTGCAGAACAATCTTGTAATTGCGCGCCGCTTGCGTAGGTCTCAAGGCCTCCCAAAAAGCCATCCATGGCTGTGTCGTTAGTGGCAATCAGCTCAGCCTGGATTCTCTTACGGGCCGCCAAGGCTTGATCGACCCGATCCTTGTCCCGTGGTGAAAGGCTTTCGCGCAGGGTCCTCCCCTGCTCGCGCAAAAAACCTTTGGCGGTGACATATGTGGAAAATCTGATAATTGCAGAACAATCTTTTAATTGTGCGCCGCTTGCATAGGCCTCAAGGCCTCCCAAAAAGCCTTTCACGGCTTTGAAGTTAGAGGCTAACCGGCCAGCAAGGACTTCCTGGCGGTCCTTCAAGGCTTTATCGACTCGATCCTTGTCCCGCTGCTCAAGGGCATCGTACTGGATTTGCCCCATCTCTCGCAGACGGCCGTTGGAGGTGACATATGTGCCAAATTTAATGTCTGCAGAACAATCTGCCAATGGCTTGCCCCGTGCATACTTTTCAAAGCCTGCCAGAAAATGTTTCTTGATCTCGGCAGAGCTTCTACGTTGCCGCTTATTAACAGCCGGTTGGGGATTGGGCGATTGCGGCGGCGCATCGTTCTGGGTGATATTCGCCAATGGGGCTGGCTGGGAGGTTCGCAAGTCCGACCCGAGCAAGGGCGGAATCCGCGCTGGAAAGTTGAGACCCTGGTACGGCTGAGGCTGACCCGGTGCTGGATGGCTCCACGACAGCCCACTCGCCACTACCCCACCATACGTTTGCCCAGTCTCAGGCTGGGAGGTGTATTGACCGTCCTCCTGATGTAAGTCCGGCCCGAGCAAGGGCGGAATCCGCGCGGGAAAGTTGAGACCCTGGTACGGCTGAGGCTGACCCGGTGCTGGATGGTTCCACGACAGCTCACTCGCCACTACCCCACCATACGTTTGCCCAGTCTCAGGCTGGGAGGTGTATTGACCGTCCTCCTGATGTATCTGGCCATAATAGTCGCCAATGCTATGAAAATAATAATTAAACCTATCCATGTACGACTCCCTTAATGAATAAATCTTTATGGCAAATCTTTGTGGTTTTATATTAAGAGGCT
>JARRJP010000009.1:0-38843 GCA_037389025.1 Reinekea sp.
AATTGCAGGTGCACCCATAGGTTCACCCCAATTTTTGGGAAGCAAAGAGGAATCAATGGCTTGCGCACTGCGCCGCTATGGAGTCACGGATTCAGGTATAAGAAAACTAAGGCAGGAATCCGAGTACGGTTGCCGGAGAGCCGGATCCATTGAGGTTTCTTACACCGCCAACGACAATCCATGCACCGTTGGCCGGGAGCTGGCCCAGGCCGGTGAGGTTTTCAAGGTGAATTCGGTTATCCTTTAAAAGCTCGGTGTTGGTTGCATACGTTTCATCAGCACCCGGATCAACACCGTGAGTGTCAATACCAAGACCGCCCAGAGCCCGGTTTTCAATCAGCCATTCCGTCGCGTCTATACTGATGCCGGGATAGTGCATGACTTCATTTTCATCTTTATTGAAAAAGGCTGCCGAATCGTTCCAGCGTTCTTCCCAGCCCGTATATGCAATAACCATTGCATGTGGGGGAATGAAGCCGTTTGTTTTTTCATAGTCTTTTACGTCCTCCAGGCTAAGAGCGTAATCTGCATTGTTCATAACCTTGTCCCGGATATCGATAACAACCGCTGGGAAAACGAAAGACGACGCTGGCAGAGCCTCGGCACTCGTTTGATTCGCGTTGAAGTGCGACGGTGCACCCCAGTGAGTACCGCTGTGCTCCCCCATAGTGACCGATTGAAGTGAGAAGTCGTCCTTCTCAACGGTGAATATGGGGTCAATTACCGGAGTTGGGTCGCCAGGGAAAACAGGCATGCCCACTGTATTGATGTGGCTTAAAAAGACAGCATTACTGAATGCCTGGGTCATTTGTTTCGCTGATAATGTTTCGTTTTTATCCGCCATAGACATTCAACCTGTATCGATGAAGGAGAACAGTATAAAACACATTGAGCAACTTGCTGTTGCTATTCCTTTTTCTCAACATTTTGATCCTCATTTTTCTCACGCATATTTGAAAAGTGTTTCAGTCAAGTGCCAATGTCGGGGTAAGCACTTGGTTTTTCAACAATCCCAGGGACACCCATGGGTTTACCCCGATTTTTTGACAACCAAAGAGACATCAATGGCCTGCGCACTACGCCGCTATGGAGTTACGGATTCAGGTTGAAGTCACCACAATTACGACTAGGCTGAAACAAAATCGTCGAAAAAGTGCATATGAGTTCAAATTCAGTCACAAAACCATCCGAGCCATGGCATTTCAGCCAGAATGTTCAGCAAATGCTGAGTGTCTCAGTTGCGCAGATAAAATCCACTCTAAACGACGGTGGTGACAGTGTTGCCGAACTGACAGAATCCTTTATTGAACTGGCTGAAGTACTGAATAATCTTATCCAGCATAAAACCGATATAGATTGCACTGACTTGCAGGCGATTAAACACAAGATCGAACAGGGCATTATTGCTTTTCAGTTTTACGACCGGATTTCGCAGCGTCTGGATCATGTCTCTTATTCACTGCAAACAATGCGCAATCTCATCATCGACAACAACAAACGCATGTCACAACAGGAATGGCAAAGTTACCAGGCGGCCATAAAAAGCCGTTTTACCATGGAATCCGAACATCAGCTGTTCACCGATATCATCAGTGGCGTACCAATAGAACAGGCGCTTGAGGCGGCACGTAACTGCAGTACGCTGGATGGCGGTGATGTGGAGTTATTTTAGTGTAGTGTCACCATTGACTGCCCGAAACAAATCCCCCACCTGAAGTGACTTCAACCCGAGTCCTGCACCATTCACTCCAAAAACCACCCTTCCCTCTCGCTTCAAGGCTGCTTTCAAACTCTGATGCAGTGCTCTGTCGAACACGCCTGTCAGTGGGTCAATTGCGGGGACATTACAGCGCTCACACCAATCACCCAGAATAAGCTTGCCGCCATCATCGCGAACCAGAGTGGATAAGGCGTATTCGGCCTCAGCCGGTATGGAAACCACCACATTGGGTCGAAAACGCCGCATCTGCAATAACATGGATACCGCAGCGCTGGTCTGATCCAGACTCTGCTGATTGCAGATCAACAGTGGGTAACTATCAGCAAACTGCAATGCCGTTGCATGACCCTGTACGTTGCGCTGTCGCGATTCCAGATCATCAAAGGCCACCAAACGCACCAACTGGTCAAAACGTTCGGAAAACCAGCGTGAAACAGCGCCAGAAACCTCCCTGACCTGAAGCACTGCAGACCAGACGTTAGTTTCAAAGATCCGTTCAGTACGCTCCTCGTCCCGCACAAGCAACAATGAGCCATCACCGTCCAACACTTCCCAACCATCAGGATGAGGCAGCACGGAAAACCGCGCTAACATTGGATGGCTTCGCTGTGTCATAAAGCGTTTGCGTTCGTCGACCAGCATGTATTGCCGATCATAACGAGGTCCGGCCATGGTCATTTCAATTTCATCGACCGAAATACCAGCTATGGATTTAATTGGATAGATAAAGAGTTGCTGAATTTCGATCATCAGGAAGCCGCCTGCCCGACATAAAAAGAATAAGAAGTGTAAGCAGGAAACTGCTTGCCGCACAACCGATACGATGACGAACTGGCAGCAAAGCAGGCATACCACCCCGGGTTGCTGCGCGCAGAGGTCATTCGTTATTCATCGTCTCAATACGGCCGCGTACGACATAGGCCAGCTCCTCTGGTTTAAATTTGGACAAAAAGCGATCACAACCAACCTTTTGTACCATTGCCTCATTGAAGGCGCCACTGAGCGAAGTATGCAGTACAACAAACAGATCTTGAAGGCGTGGATCCTGACGAATTTCAGTCGTTAAGCGATAACCATCCATACGCGGCATTTCTGCATCAGTCACCACCAGTAATAGTCGATCACTGACCTTACCAGCACCTACGTCATCAGCCATTTTCTGCAGGAATTCCAATCCTTCCAAGCCATCGTAGGCCTGATGCACCGTCAGCCCCATCCGCTCAAAAGTAGACTGAACCTGAGCGTGCGCGGTCTGGGAGTCATCAACAATCAGCACTGCCATCCCTTTGGCCTTCTGTATGACTTCATCCTGTAACAGCTCTTCGGGCAGGTCGGTGCTTAGTGGTGCGATTTCTGATAATACTTTTTCAACATCAACCACCTCAATGATCTGATCATCAAGCTGGGTAATAGCGGTCAGATAATGATGCCGACCAGCGCCTGTTGGCGGTGGTTTAATCTGCTCCCAGTTAAGATTAACGATTCGGTCCACCGCACTAACCAGAAACGCCTGCACCGTGGAATTGTATTCGGTAACGATAATGGTCGATTCCTTAGTGTAATCGAGCGGGCGCATGCCAATAGCGCAGCTGAGATCAATCACTGGTAATGCACGGCCTCTGAGATACACCACACCAATGACCGCAGGATGACGTTGAGGCATTAATGTCAGCTTCGGTAATGTCAGTACCTCTTGAACCTTGAACACATTGATGGCAAAAGTCTGACGCCCCATCAATTGAAACATCAACAGCTCCAGTCGATTCTGACCGACCAGGTTAGTTCGGCTATCTACATTTTTGAGAATTTCTGACATTGGCTCACTCGCTTATCCTGACAATGCACTCAATCGTTACAAGTGTTATCGGCCATTGTTAAGACAAATAAAGGATTTCCACAAGTGTAGACAATTCTGCTATCAACGGTGGGAATATCGAGGAAAACACCTTTTCAGCAAAATCTGTTTTGCAAAACCAAGCGTAAAAGAACGGACAAGGATTCATCCAAGCCTACCTGAGAGAAGGAGGGTTTAGCCTGAATCCGTGACTCCAAAGTGGATGCAGGGTGTAGGAGCTTGATTTCTATTTGCTTTTCAAAAATTGCAGGTGCACCCATAGGTTCACCCCTATTTTTGGGAAACAAATAGGAATCAATGGCATGCGCACTGCGCCGCATTGGAGTCACGGATTCAGGTTTAGTCTACGAACTATTCTTCAGTGCTGGTTCGGCAACGACAGGTCTGCACATCCAGCCCAACAACAGTCTGCCCAGGCAGTGACTGAACCGAATCCAGAAAAGAATCAACCATGGAATTACCGGTATTGCAGCGAATACCGTCACTGTAAGCCCCCACATAGGCAATTCGGCCATCCGGCCGGGTAATAGCAATTTGCGGAGACAGGAAAGCGCTGCTACCGGCCAATGTCAGTGAATCGCCCAGCCCAGCATCACTGCTGTTGAGCTGAAAGACCTGAAATCCACTCTGACCGGCCTTGTCACTGATCTGCTGGGCGTGTTTCAAGGTCAGCATCCGGCATAAGCACCCGTTGGGCAGATAATGGATCACTGCCGGGTGCTTCAGTCCATCAAGTCCGTCCAGTGTCTGTTGCCATTGTTGCCGATACCGGACGGCATCCGGGACATCATTAACCAGCCAACCGATGTAATTATGCTGAAACCAGTATGAGGCAGACACGGCACTGGTGAGTAACACCACCAGAACCATAGTTAACAGGATAATCTGACGTAACGGCATAGAGATGAAACTTCCGAAGACAAACCCAAGGGGTCAAATCAAGTATAAAAAAGGAAACGCTGCCTGACCTTGTAAATGCTGAATCAAGCCACACTGCCAGCATGAACGCTGAAAATCAGGCAATGCACGATAGCCGCATTAAGCGTTTCAAACAACCATCAGCGTTTAATTTCGCAGCGCCCCCACAGACATTTAACCAATACATAATCATCCTGCCCACAAACGGTATCATAGACTTCCAACGGCCATGAATTGCGCAACAGAGATAGTTTGGAGGTTCGACAGCCGGACTCACGCAGCAGTTTTTCAGCCAACGTCATTGAGCGACCATATTTTCGATAGCGAGCATTGATTGAGCGGGCTCTTTCGGCATCCTCCGCAACACTTTCACGCTGTTGCGACAGCTCATTCAAGGTCTTGGCTATTGAGCGTGAACGATCCAGATCCAGTCGCCCTTCTTCCACCTGAGTAAACAGCTTCTGACAGTCCCGATTGCGAACCTGGCTTCCAAGCCAGTCACTCACCTGTTTTGTGGAGTCCACCACCAGCATTTCCAGTAATTGTATGCCGAGCACAGCATGTTGTTCTTCAGTCACTTTCTGGCTGGTTTCCCAGTTCAATTGCAGCAAACCATAGTCAGCAGCCTGCACCAGTTTCTGGTTACGCCACCACCAGTCGGAATACCCGATCTCAGCCTGATCACGCATTTCACCGCCCAGGTCAGCACACTGCCGGGTAGCTGAACGCAGGGCAATATTGGTGGTCAGGGCTTCATGAATGGCATCCGTTTGTGGAGGCAGGGAACTGCAGGCGGCGGTGATCAGAACCATGATAAACAGGAGCAGAATCTGCTTCATACAGGATAATCTCTCAGCTGGTTTTCTTGTCGGCACGTTAAGATTCTCAAAATCAGAAACTGGAATGGCCTTATGTGGATACTAGCAAAGTCATACCAGAATGTTACCTATTGGCGAGGTATCGATGCAGATCAGTGCTGTCAAAGGGCCAATCCAGCGTAGTCGAACGCCCTTGTGCCTGCAATACTGGTATGCGAATGCCATAAAGGGCAACCAATTCGTCCGAAGCAGCAATATCGATCTTGGTGAGAGAGTAAGACTGGGCAGACTGTGACTCAACCTCGCTAACGACAGCTTCGGCCAGCTCACACAGGTGGCAGCCCAAGGTATGGTATAAATAGAGTTGCATAAAAAACCCGACTTGATTTGGCCGGGTATTATGAGAACAGTGGGATTCAGGTTCAACTGAATATCATACCTGAAGTCACGGATTCAGGTCATACACGTCAGAACAGCAATTGGTGAGCGAACTGCGCTAACGGACCATTATCTCGCGGATGATTCACGATCGAATTAAGCAAATCACTATTACTGTTAAAATGCTGATGCCACTTATCCTGTGCGGCGATCAGCTTATCGGCATAGTCGCGTAACGGCGTCAACCCTTTAGGTAGTACAGATGGCGCGCCAGCGGTTTCTGCATAGACTGATGCACCTTTGGACTCAGCCTCGTTCATCGACAAATCCAGACTCATCAATGATGATCCGGTGATATCCAACTCCGACGCCATATCATAAGCCTTATCAAGATCACCGTTATAGAACTCTTCGGCAAGATCATTAACCTCGGCCAGTAAAGCATCCAGATCGGCTGTTTCCTGCTCATTTAAGTCACCATTGATCACCAGGCTGTAGGCGTTGTTTTCACCGCTGCTCCACTGAGTGCTGCTCAGATTGCCAAAGCGAAAATCACTGGCATTGGCGGCAGATTCGTTAACAGCACGTATCTGAATGGTATCCCCTTGCGCCGTTTGCAGATCGAGCGAAAAGGTCTGTCGCTGATATTGATACAGGTCGATAGCCCGATCCACGGGTGATGATGAGTTATCAGTGCTTGGCGTATTATCAGTGGTGTCAGAGGGAACCGGAGCCTGTTCATCATTGAGATTGCGTTTATCGATCTTATCCATCAACTGACCATAGGCCGAATCAATCTTCATCGCCAATGGTTCATCCAGCTCGCCCATATCATCAAGCATGTCTTTAGCTTCCTGAAAACCTTGGCTTAGGCCTTTTTCGGCCGCAGTCCAAAGGCTTTCAAGCTCCTCATCACTGGCTCCATCCTGCCGGGCCTGTTCGATACGATGACTGGCAAAAGACCAGATCTGATCCACCAGACCGGAAACATCAAACTGATCGGCACGCGACGAAGAGGTTGCTTCCGCTTCGTCAGCCTGCTCTGCCTGGGTATTACTGTGGGTCGAAATGGGATTTTGATCTAATTTGTAATGGCCCGGACTTTCAAAACGTGATGAATAGCCAGACACCGATACGGATGACTGAGCAAATGGTGAATGTGGAAACATGGCGCCTTCCTCTCTATCTCGCGGATTAACGGATACTCCGCACCTCAGTGCATCCTGAAAAAGTGCTGCTATGGCGTTGTATCGACTGATGGAAGGAAAACTACAGGGGGGATTCGTTTCGTTGTGTAACTTAAACCTGAATCCGTGACGCCTTCAGTGGATGCAGAGTGTAAGTGCTTGATTTCTATTTGTTTTTCAAAAATTGCAGGTGCACCCATAAGTTCACCCCAATTTCTGGGAAGCAAAGAGGAATCAATGGCTTGCGCACTGCGTCGCCTATGGAATCACGGATTCAGGTTCTATTTTTTTGGGTCGTATACATTGTAATTAAGTTAGATCACTAATATCCTCAACTAGGGTTTACAATGAATGTATCGATTCTGTTGTTGAGCTGTGTACTTGAATTGAGCATGGATTATAAACCTGGGAAATAATCTGAATTTGTAATTGCCGTGCGGATACTTGGTATCTGGAAAGAAAAAATAATGGTATTGCGAATTCGGGTTTTGAATCATGCCTGTTCGGGAATACATAGCTGTTTCTACGCAGTGCAAAATTCTATTTACTGTGGTTTAAAGTGCTTCAGTTTAACCGTGATCGGGCCAGCCAGTTAGTCGGCCTGGATTAAATTAGTCGGCCTGGATTAAAGATGTACACAGCAAAAGGGATCACGCTCTACGGATTGATCCAGAGGTTGTTTTCGAATTATCCCGAATAGGCTCTTATACTAGGAGGGAATATTTATGCTTAAAAAAAGCCTATTAACCACACTTTTGTTAATCCTATCGTCATCCATCTTTTCGATGCCTCTGGTGTATACCTTTCAGAGGCCGACTATCAGGAACTCATTTTTTCAATTCAGCGTCCTGATGGATATAGATAACAGGCATGAAATGCCTAATTCAGGGGGCTTGAATAACGACAGAATTGATGCGTGGCTGGTTTCATACGATGCCCGTTATCTAGTAAGTCACGAGGACGATTCGATTTTCAGAATTCACCAGATCTTCGATATCAACCCAGACAGCGCCCCGGCTGATGGTTTTCTGGATATTGCCTATGATCCTGATGCATCACTATTGCAGTTCTCTGACTTACAAGTCCGTAAAGGTCAGGTCAGGGCGAATGCTACCGACTGGTCTGTTCCATTACCTAGAGAGGGTAACTTCTATAACGACTCTGCGTTCAACGGAGGTGATTTAGTGGATGACGACATATTCCGCTATAATGAGACTATTTTTGCTTATGTACCGACAACAATCATCTCAGTCAATACGCTTTCTGACTACTACGCCTCAGTTCCTGAACCAGGTACATTTTCGCTGTTGTTGATTTGCCTGCTGTTGCTCGTGGCAATGCAAAAGTATCGCGATGGTAACCTTTCATTAAATCAAAAACGCGCCGAACCGCTTATCGCCTGACGGCTCGGGTACGTTTTAAATACTGAACCTGACCCGGAAGTTATACCCGCTATTTTCGAGTCAGGTGTCTTTATTTAGCCGTGTTTAGCCGGACACAGTAACCATTTCAGCCTCCCCCCATCATAATAATCATCAAATTGAACCAATCTATTTCATCTTCATCCGATCATGTCTCACAACTAGAGCCTCAGACCCGGCAATTGTGGAAAATATCTCATTAATTCCACTAGATTAATGAAGTTATTAATTTTATTATTAAATCAAACTTTCAGATGAACAGGATTTACACCATGGCCAGATTGGATTCACTGATAATTTTTACAACAGTAGTGAAGGCCAACAATTTCACCAATGCTGCACATCAATTGGGTTTGACGCCGTCTGCCGTCAGTAAGCAGATCAGCCTGCTGGAAGATCGTCTGGGTGTGCGTTTACTCAACCGAACGACCAGATCAGTCAGCCCCACCGAAGCCGGGCAACTGTTTTTCAATCGTTGTAGTCGGTTGCTGGAGGATCTGGAAGAAGCCGAGCATATGGTGAAGGACTTGGAAACCAGCCCGCGTGGTACATTAAAGATATCAGCAACTCCGACCTTCGGACGCGCCATGCTGATGAAAATATTTTCCCAGTTTCTGGAGCAGTACCCCAACGTCAACTTCGACCTGACGCTGGCTGACAAGGGCATGGATCTGGTTCGAGAGGGTATTGACCTGGCTATTCATCTGGGTTCATTACAAGACAGTCGCCTGGTTGCCCGTCCAGTTGCCCGCCAAAAAGTGATTCTTGCCGCAACAGCCGACTATATCGAACAGCATGGCAAGCCAGAAGAGCTATCTGATCTGGTAAATCACCATATTCTGATGGTATCCGGTATCGACTTTGCCGAACCACGCTGGATCAAGCGCTTCATCAAAGAAGCGGGTCTTGCCAACAAAGAGCGTCGTTTCACGGTAAATGATCTCGATACCCTATGCGAATCCACCCTGAACGGCATGGGCATCGCAGCATTACCTATTTATTTGATTCGCGAACATCTCGACTCCGGTCGTCTGGTACACCTACTGCCGGAAATCAATTTCCCAGTACGTACCATTCATGTGGTTTATCCGGAAAATCGTTATTTGTCGGCTAAAAGCCGGGCTTTTGTTGATTTTATGGCGAATTACTTTACTGAGCATAATCTGGACGATTTATGATTGTTAAGGGGCCGATTTTTCAGCCCTTTTTTAGTCACGGATTCAGGATAGTGTTACGACGCCAGACAAATCGCCCTACCATGATCATGAACCTCAACCTGAGAAGCATGAAGTGCTCTCACTGCAGGCGCATAATCATCCTCAGCTATCACAAACTGCACATCAACCTGTCGAAGTGTCTGATGCACTGCCTCAATACTGATATTGGCATCTGACAATGACTTGGTCATCTCGGCCAACAACCCATTAATACGCAGGTCACTACCAATCGCTGAAACAATAGCCACTCGCTTCTGGTCAACCTCTGCCTCGGGGAACAGTGATTCCAGTTTACGTCGAATGCGTTTAACTGTTTTCAGGTTGGTAGACAAATAATGCGTTACTGAATTGGCATTAATGTCTTTCGAGACAATATGTGCTTTGAATTCTTTGATCACCGCTACAATTTCCGGGTCGTAAATATGGAACAACCCGGCCATATCCTGATCAAACAATTCAACCGCATACACACCCTTGGCACCGGCAACAATTTCCACACAGGGTGATTCACTGACGTAATCGCCCGTGATCAGAGTGCCGTTGTGTTCCGGTTCAAAGGTATTTTTAACCCGCAACGGAATATTATTTTGCCGTAACCCTTTCGCCGCTTTAGGATGAATGGCTTCCATACCAAGGTTCGCCAGTTGATCAGCGACATCATAGTTGGTACGGCCAATAGGCACCGCATTACCTTCACCAACCAGACGAGGGTCTGCACTGGATAAATGAAATTCTTTATGAATGATCGCTTCATTAGCTTCAGTCAGGACCGCGAGCCGACTGAATGTCATCTCACTGTAGCCGCGGTCAAAGGTTTTCATCAGGCCGGAAGCGGCATGTGCATACCCGGTAACAATCGGCAATTGCCGAGTCAGGTCAATATCAGCAAAAGCCTGCATAATGCGTTCATCCAATGACAGGTGCTGAGGGGTACGCCATCCGGTCAGATCAACAAACACCGCATCAATACCATCACGTTGCAACAACTGAACCATATTATAGGCACTATGCGCCTCACCAAGACTGGCTAGCATTTCGCGTACAGTATCGAGATGGTCATCCACTGAGAAATGGCCGTGTCGACACAGGCTCTGCAAGTCCTGCAGACAATGTCGAGCATCATCGAGGCGGGCATCAATAAACTGATTCACTCGTGCAACCGCCGCCTCATCCTGGCCGAATAACCTAGCGTTAATCTGATGCAGTTCTTGCTGCAATACGCCAAAGGCGTCCTGCCAGGAGTCCTCACTCATACTACCCGAAAAGAGTTTGAAGATGCCTGGCTGCCCGGACTTTTTATGCTCAAGCAGCTTATCAGTAATGCCGCCATAAGCTGAAACAACAAATATTCGATGGTAACGCGACCGGCTTGATGATGGATTGAAAATAATATTGTCTCGCACCGACTCGTAGTCACTCATCGATGTTCCACCAATTTTTTCAACTGTATGCATAATATTTTTAAACCAATTCTTTGCTGTGAGTTTTTATTGGAGATATAGATCGGCGTGTAGCGATGTACTCTGGCCTTGGTGCCAGACCGCAATAGGATTCAACAAACTGGTTGGTGACAGCGTTATAAACCATAAATACATACTGCGCGGGTGTGGAGAAATATTGCTCGCCGAGCCGTGAATCACATTGCAATCAAAAAAATCACCCTGCCCTTTTCTGCCTGAGTGGTGCCCCCCCTGATTGATCGCCCTAAAAAACAGGCTCTTTCCTGGGGCGGAATCGCCAATGGTTGCCACTGCTATATCCCTGCTACTTTTTCATTTTCATGAATTACGTTAGGGAAAAATGTCTTATCCAAATTAATCAATAGTCTCTGCGATGAGCTCATAGGCACCATCTTTATTGTGAACTTCTTTCCCGATTAATGGAGGATTGAACACGCAGGCCAACAGCAGTTCTTTATGAGCTCTGAGAATGTGTTTATCGTTTTTATCCAGAACATAAATACTACCCGGTTTAATCGAATACACTGCGCCATCAGCGCAGTTTTCAACCTCACCTTCGCCACTAATGCAATAAACCGATTCAAGGTGATTCTGATAATGCAGTGCACATTCCATACCTTCATAGATGGTGGTAATGTGAAACGAAAATCCCATCTTATCGTCTTTCAACAAAAGGCGAATGCTGTCCCATTTACCGTCAGGTGACACAATCTGACGCCCCTGTAATCTGGCTTCTTCAACAGTTCTGTAAATCAAAATAAGCTCCGGTTTGGCTTCTATATTTAGACCTGAACCCGTGACTCCATAGCGGCGCAGTGCGCAGCCATTGATTCCTCTTTGTTTTTCGAAAATTGGAGTGAACCTATGGGTGCACCTGCAATTTTCGAAAAACAAATAAAAATCAACTGCATCCACTCTGGAGTCACGGATTCAGGTTTAATTTTTCACGCGTTACTATTAACAGCCCCTTTTAGCCATTAACAACCTGCACATGATCGAAATAACAGGATTCAATCGGTAATTCATCCGTCTGCAGACAAACTTTTTTGACGGCTTTTTCCAGAATATCCATACCGCGCTTCAGGCTGCCTTCGGAAATGGTCAGTGGGCAAAAGATTTTAACAACCTGATCTTCCGCACCGCTGGTTTCAATGATCAGTCCGTTACGGAAAGCTTCTTGGGTAATTTGCGAGGCGATGTCACCATCAACACAGTTGATGCCACGAAACATGCCACGGCCACGAGTATCGAAACGACCTTGACTGTAGTTATCCACCATCGCCGTCAAACGCTTGTGTACATAATCACCTTTCTTGCGAATACTGCGGCTGAATTCATCGTTCATCCAATAGGTTTCAAGCGCTGCTTTCGCGGTAACAAAGGCCAGATTATTACCACGGAAGGTGCCGTTATGTTCACCAGGTTTCCATTGATCCAGTTCAGGTTTCATCAACACCAGGGATAACGGCAAACCGTAACCACTCAAGGATTTTGACAGCGTTACGATATCCGGCTGAATACCAATATCATCAAAACTGAAGAATGAACCCGTGCGACCACAGCCAGCCTGAATATCATCGATAATCAGCAAAACATCATGTTTACGGCAAACACTCTGCAACTGACGCAACCATTCAAAACTCGCCAGGTTGACGCCACCCTCACCCTGGACGGTCTCAACAATCACCGCCGCCGGTTTATCAATACCGCTACTGGAATCAGACAAAACCTTGTCCAGATAGGCATTGGTATCCACATCTTCACCCAGATACCCATCAAATGGCATGCGGCTGATGCCGGACAGATTGACACCGGCGGCACCACGGTGATGTTCATTGCCAGTTGCAGCCAACGCGCCAAGACTGACGCCATGAAAGCCATTGGTAAAAGAAATGATATTTTCCCGACCGGTCACATTGCGTGCCAGCTTCAGGGCTGCCTCGACAGCATTGGTTCCGGTTGGTCCGGGGAACTGCATGATATAATTCAAATCGCGCGGTTTGAGAATAATATCGTTAAACGCCCGCAAAAATTCGCCTTTGGCGGTCGTGTGCATATCCAAGCCATGGCAGATCCCGTCACTGGCAATATAATCCAGCAGAATACTTTTGAATTGCGGGTTGTTATGACCATAGTTCAACGTACCGGCACCGGAGAGGAAATCAAGGTATTCATTGCCCTCTTCATCCCAAAGAAACTCGCCTTTTGCCCGATTAAACACACGTGGAAAAGAACGCGCGTACGAACGAACTTCAGATTCAATTTCTTCAAAAATCTTCATAACAGTCTCCAGTTTTTCTTCATTGAAGCTTGATAGGACCAATACGGACGAGCTTTTCGCTGTCGTGCTGCCCCTTAAAATGGGTTTGATTCAGATAGTAATCTTCGTGACTCAGTTCAGATCCATTACGCTCAGCAAACCGACTGAACAAAGCCCAGGAAGCCTGGTTATCAGCAGTAATGGTGGTTTCTATGAAGTCAGGTTCAATTCGGCTCAGCAGATGCTGCAGCATGTTAGTGGCAAGGCCACTACCACGCATTCGATCATCAACCGCCACCTGCCAGACAAACAGCACATCTGGCCGCTCAGGCACTCGATAACCACTGACAAAACCAACTACCTCATTATTTTGACGAGCAATAACCGAAGTATCAGCGAAATGATCACATTGCAGCAGATTGCAGTAAGTCGAGTTTTCGTCCAGCGGCTTACAGCGTTTCACCAGCTGGTTTACTTCATAACCGTCATGGCTGTCGGGACGAGATAGATTAACGTTAGCTTTCATAATATTTATATATCTAAAATTTACACTTCTATAGTTTTTGAAAGACAAATTCAGCATAAAAACCAGTAATAAGCATTTAACGCCTATTTTTTGGCCTTATTCCTAAGCATCTAAGGATTTATTTTACATAGTACACTAAACAAATAATCATGAAAGTCTAAATTTTCAACCAGGTTTAATCGATCACTAAAGCTTAATGGTGAAAACAGATCAGTAAATGGCGCGTTCCGGCAGGCTTTTTTGTGTGACCATGTATAATTTTACTTCGATGTCTAAACAGTTACGGAACTCAGAAGTGGAAAAGATAGACGAGGTACTGGTTGCTCTGAGAAGGGTCATTCGGGCAACGGATCTACACTCAAAACACCTGGCGAAAACGACGGGGCTGACTGCGCCACAGATTTTGTTACTGCAAACCATACGTGACCACGGCCACTCAACCATTGGCGAAATAGCCTCACGAATGAACCTGAGCCAGGCAACAGTAACGACTATTATCGACAGACTGGAGAAACGCGGCCTGCTCGCGCGCGAACGATCCGTCAGCGACAAGCGTAAGGTTCATGCCCTTCTGTCAGAACAGGGTATGACCATGTTGAAAGACGCACCACCGCCATTGCAGGATCAGTTCAAGCGGAAGTTTAATAATCTTCAGGAGTGGGAGCAGACGATGATTATTGCGGCACTGCAACGCGTCGCTCAGATGATGGATGCGGAAGACATTGATGCCTCACCAGTTCTGGATGTTGGCATTCTGGACCGGCACGACACCCGGCCAGAAAAATAACACGATAACAACCGCTCAGATCCAGTCGAATCTGACGTTGAAACAAACCTGAATCCGTGACTCCAGAGTGGAGGCAGGGTGTAAGAGCTTGCGCAGTGCACCGCTATGAAGTCACGGATTCTGGTTAATTTTGCTGTAAAAATTCAGACAACGCCGGATCGCTGAACATATGGTTCAAAACCCGGTTGAAGACGTTATTCAACATCTCCTCATTTTTTTCTTCACTGGGGTAACCAACAGTATCCTGGTATTCACTGCTCTGATACGAATTTTTGTATAGTGTGCCGCCGCTAGTCACTTCAATCGAAATATCAGCTTTCACAGTTGTCCGCTTAACACTGGTTTTGTACTTTTCAGTTTTGTAACTCAACCCATCCAGACGTATCTGCATCTGCTTATCAGCAAAGGAGGATGTCACATCCAGACCGGCTTTCGCCATCACCTGCAGTGCCAGCGCTTCGATCAACTGCTCAGGCGGCTGTTTTGTTGTAATCTTCGATGTTGATGCATACGCGCCGCCACGAGAACCAATGACGCGATCCACTCGTGCATCCATAACGATCAATTCGACCGAGCCTATACCCTGAACCAGGTTTTCAGTATCAATACTTGGCTTAAGTGTAACCTCCTGTGGTGACAGTTGCGCACAACCGGCATTAAGCAGCATCAACATGGCCATAGTGGTCGTAATCAGACTGGTAACTATTAAAGGTCGCATGAACTCTCCTTAGGAACGTTTAAAAACCCAACTGCAGTCATCAGATTCAGCAGCACTGAACTGATAACCACCGTAATCAAAAGCTTGTAGATCGTGCACTGTTTCCAGCTCTTGCTCAAGCATATATCGAACCATCATCCCGCGCGCTTTCTTGGCGAAAAAGGAGATGATTTTGAATTCACCGTTTTTCTCATCTTTAAAGACCGGCGTGATCACCGGCACAGACAGCTTTTCCGGATTGACTGCTTTGAAGTATTCCTGAGAAGCCAGGTTGATTAACACATCAACTTGATTCTCCTGACAGTCAGCCTCCAGCAACCCCGTAATAGTATCACCCCAGAACTCATAAAGGCTGTTAGCACTTTCAATCTGTAATCGAGTGCCCATTTCCAGACGGTAAGGCTGTATACGATCCAAAGGGCGCAACAGACCATAGAGTCCGGACAGAATACGCAAGCGATTCTGCGCCATACCAATCTGCGGACCCGTCAGGGTATTTGCACTAAGACCGGTATAAACATCACCATTGAAGGCAAACATGGCTGGCTTGCTGTTTGCCGCCGTCATCACTGGCTGCCACTGCTGGTAACGGGCAACATTAAGCTCTGCCAATTTATCGGACAACTTCATCATTTTCTTAACATCCGCGACTGACAGTTCGCGTAACCTTTCAATCAAAGACTGGGCCTGATCGGCCAGTCGATAATCGGTGAAATGCTCGATCGGTGCTTCTGTTTCAAAATCGAGGTTTTTAGCAGGCGAGATAACCGCTAACATGATGGACATAATCTAAAGGCACCTCTAGTGTCTGTTAACATTTTCAACAGCGTGAGATTTAACCATGCAAATTATCCGAACGTTTGTCCCTGACTCGCTCCAGAACTATAACCACCTGGTGGTTTGTCCGGACACGCAACAGGCGGCAGCCGTTGACCCCTTTGACGCAAAACACTTGCTTTCAATTGCTGAAGAACAGGGTCTGACGGTCAGCCAGATCTGGATAACGCATGAGCACGGCGATCATATTAAAGATCTGACAGAACTCAAAGCCCTCACTGGTGCTGATGTCTATGCACCAGCAGCTTGCCAGGGCCGTTTTGAGGCCGATGTATGGCTACAGGACAACGTCGAGGTAAACCTAGGTCACGGCGCACTCCGACACTGGCTAAGCCCAGGCCATACGCCGGGTCACGGTATTTTTCTGTATCAGTCAACAACCAGACCGGAAGATGATTTTATCGTTTGCGGCGATATTTTTTTCAACGCTGGTGTAGGCAATACCTATTCGGGCGATACCCTGCAACTATTTAAAACGATCTACCGCCTGTTGCCGCGAATATCACTCACCACTCGATTCTTCCCAGGCCATGACTACTTGGTTACCAATCTGCAATTTGTTTTACACCACTTTCCGCAATGCACCGCCGCCCAACGGGCGTTGGATGAAGTTATTGAACAAACACCCGATCAACGCAACATAAAGACATTGGCCGATGAGCTGAAGTACAATCCTTTTTTAGCTTTGAATGCTCCATGGTTGACGAGTAACGAGAAATTCGACGATTTAAATAATGAACAGGCTTTTTTGGAATTGCGTAAACTCAGGAACCAATGGTAAAGAACCTGAACTTGCGCTCAAGCGATATCTGACCTGATGAAGTTGTAATGAAAAATGATCAACGCGCGTCCCCAAGGACGCCAATTAAACTGACTGTCAGCATCACTTTTGAAAATGGTACTACGGTCAATGTAGAAACCTGGGATATCTCCGATGGCGGTATTGGGGTGCTTTTACCCGAACAGTCTGATATCTCTTGGTCTGTCGGCGATACTGTGATAGCGCAGGTACAAGGACTGCCTGCTGAAAGCCCGAAATTGCCAATGGAAATCGTGCGTATCGGCGATCATGGCGTTGGTTTGAAGATCATCAACAAATAACGCCGAGCTACCGTTCAAGGCCGTTCAGATCTTGCGTGCCGCCGAGCTGCACGCACAGCCCAATTGGGCTATTACCGTTTCTCTATGACCTGAATCCGTGACTCCAGAGTGGATACAGGTAATATCCAGGTTGCATAGTGAACCACAGGCTGAGCATTGGATACTGACTCATTTTTTCGGGGGCATTCACAGCAGGGATGCTGCGATGGTCCGCACACGGCAGAGACTCCAGGGAAGGGTTTACGCCGACCCCGAAAAAATGAGTCAGTAGTCAATGCGGATTTCAGCTTCGTATCCGAACCAGATTGGCAATCAGCCTGCAAAGGTGGCTTCGGTTCGCCAGTTCAACCTGTCATTTCCTCTGTGAAACGGTACTAGGGGCACGGATTCGACTGCGATAAATGAATCTGCTCAATACCCTTCACGACTTCTTCATTTAGTACCAAGTCAATGCTGCCGATATTTTCCCTCAACTGATCCATCGTCGTCGCACCGATAATATTACTGGTCACAAAGGGTCTGCTATTCACGTAAGCCAGCGCCATCTGTGTCGGACTCAAACCGTGATCATCCGCCAACTGCAAGTACCGTTCACTGGTCTTAGTAGCCAATGGTGTTGTATAGCGTGCCAGCCTTGGGAACAGAACGAGCCGTGCATTATCCGGCTTGGCACCATGCCGATACTTGCCTGTAAGTTGCCCCATCGCCAGCGGCGAATAGGCAAGCAGACCAACGGCTTCACGATCCGAGAATTCGGCCAGTCCTATTTCAAAGGTCCTGTTCAACAGGTTATACGGGTTTTGAATCGAAACGACACGCGCCAACCCAAACTCACGCGAACAGCGTAAAAACTCCGCAACGCCCCAGGCGGTTTCGTTGGAAAGGCCAAGGTGGCGAATTTTGCCATCCTGAATCAGTTTGTCGCAGGCTCGCAGTGTTTCTTCGATCGGCACTTCTTTTTCAGAACGTGCGTACTGATAGCCTAACTTACCGAAAAAATTCGCGGAACGGCTTGGCCAATGCAGTTGGTAAAGATCGATATAATCGGTTTGCAACCGCTTCAGGCTCTTTTCCACCGCCTCCACAATCTGCCCGGCACGTAGATTGGAATCCGGACGAATATAATCCATCCCCGTAGAAGCAATCTTGGTTGCAAGAATAACTTTATCGCGCTTCCCCTTCCCTTTCGATGCCAGCCAAGTGCCGATATATTGTTCGGTTAACCCCTGAGTTTCCGGCTTGGTGGGTACGGCGTACATTTCAGCCGTATCAATGAAATTCACCCCAGCATCCAGGGCATAGTCGATCTGCTGATGCGCATCCTGCTCACTGTTCTGTTCACCCCAGGTCATAGTCCCCAGACAGATCAGAGAAACCTTTACATCGGTTTGTCCCAGTTGACGATATTGCATCTGTGAATCCTCACCTTTTAAAAAACGTTTCGGCTATAATTACCGCATTCTCAACCGAATTATAGGTAGTGTCATGTCTCGCAGTAAAAAATCCCGCACCATGAAGGGTAAGCTAGGCGTAAAAACCGGCTCAAAAAAAGATTTCATCAAGGAAGACGAAAAAGGCAAGATCCCCAGTCATAACCGTCTGAGCAAGCACAAAAACCGACAGAAATCGGCCTATCAGCGCTTTCTCGATGAGCACAAGCTGAAAGATACCAGCTCAGGTCAGAGCGAGATAAAACAGCGACTGAAAAAAGCTGAAGAAAATGTTAAAGCGGCCGAAAAGCAAACAAAGAAACAGGAAAAGTCGCTTAAAGACTTTAATCGGTTGTCTGGTGATGAACTGCTCGATCTTTTCAATTCCTAAAACCCGCCTTATCCTGCCATGGCTGTTTTGCGCAGCGCTTGGCGGCCATTCTTATGCGGCCGACTTCGGTGTCGCCAACTGGGGCATGACACCGGCGGAAGTCAAAAACCTGGAAAGTCGCCCCAATCTGACCCCCTTTGGTGAACAGGATTACCTGATTTACAGACTAAGCCTTTCCGGTATTGCAAGCGCCCGATTGGTATACCAGTTTCAGCATGGCCAATTGATCCAGGGGCGTTTTCTGTTTCGAACCGACAATCCAATGGATGTACAAACTGTTATTGTGCAATACCGACGCATCAAAGCTTTTCTCAGTGAACAATACGGACCACCTGACAAAGATCTGGTATTGACCCGAGACACCAGCACATTAACGCTGGATCCAACACAATACGCAAATGAACTGGCCTCTGATCGGTTAATTCTAAAAAGCCAGTGGCGCTCGCCGACAGCATTGATAAAGCATCAACTTGCCTGGAATAACAACAGACCACATCATCAGGTGGTTTATACGCCCAGCAAGGAAATCTCACCTTAGGAAGGAAGTTCACCTTAAATAGTATTACCTGAAGCCGTAACTCCATCGCAGCGCACTGCTCCGCCATGGAGTCACGGATTCAGGTTTTATTGATGTGACTGTCTGGATTAACTTGGATTAACTGTCTGGATTAACGTTGTGGCATAGGTATTTTATTCGGAAAAACGGCGACCTACTCTTCAAGAAGCAATCCAGAAGCCTCATGATTCGCTCCAGCTCGTGATAATGTAGGGGGACACTGCCTTCGATCTGTGCCTCGTGATCAATGCTCTGAAATCTCTGTTCTGCTCTAAAATGCCTGTCCTGCCCTGAAACGTTCTGCAAACCAGCGCAAATTTTTCTGTTACGAATAGTGTTAGCATGGTTTTATCAGATTCGAAAACCTAAAAGTTTTTCTAAAACACAGAATCAGCGTTGTTCGTATGAAAAATAACAAAAACTCTTTTAGGTATTTGAAAATGAATCATGCATATGACATGAAATCCACTAAATCAGACCTGAATCCGTGACTTCAGAGTGGATGCAGGGTGTATGAGCTTAGTTTTAATTTGTTTTTCAAAAATTGCAGGTGCCCCCATAGGCTCACCCCGATTTTTGGGAAGCAAAGAGGAATCATTGGCTTGCTCACTGCGCCGCTATGGAGTCACGGATTCAAGTCAGAATTAACAGAAGTAGATGTGAGTATCCAATGAGATTATTTTATTTCCCCCTAACTCTTACTTTATGTTTATTGTCAGTTACCGGGTGCAATGATTTTCAAATAGACATCCCAATCGACAATATCTCCACAGACGATACAGGCGATAACAGTACCGACAATAACTCTTCTGACAATTCATCCGATGACAGTTCTTCCGATGACAATACTTCGGATGATGATAACTCTTCAGACAACTCTCAAGATAATAACACACCGACAAACACCTCATCCTTGCGGCGTCCTCTATCACCAGAGCACCCCATGTTCATGGTTCACATTGACACATGGAATGCTGCTGATCCACAAAAAGTTATTGACCTTATACCTGAAGACATTCGTCCATATACTGTCTTTGTTCTCTCCTTGTCCATTTTTCATAAAAGTGCAACCAACGGCCAATGCAACTGGGAATTGGTGGAGTACGGTGTCGAAACGGCCAAGTCATGGTTGAGAACTGCCGCTGAAAATGGCGTTTGGGCAATGATCCAACCTTCAAGCGGGGGTTTCAGTCACCTTCCGGATTATGGTCTGGATGTCGACCTGGAAAACACCATTTATGGGGAGTTATTCCGTGATTACCCCAACTTCCTGGGAATCAACTATGCCGAACAGTTCTGGGGATTTGCTGATGGTTGCTCTCCAACCTTTCAGGATCGCTGGACTCACTGGGCCAACCTGCTGAAATTGACTCATAAATATGGTGGCTATCTGGCAGTAAGCTTCACTGGTGGATTCTGGGGCGCAGCTCTTAATCCCGTGGCAATGGTCAAATCCAACGAGCATCTCGCCGCTGCTACCAAAGCTTATAAGGAAAATTTCATCATTCAGGAAAAACAAACCGCTGGTTACGGTTTTCATGATATCGAAAGCATCAGCCTGGGTATGTTTCTTTCAGGTTACGCCGGACATTATGGCATCCGCCCTGACAGCAGTGGTTGGAACAATAATGGCCAGGATTACCCACCGGCAGCCGGGGCTGCACCACTGATGGAACACCTAATGTTAACAGGTGAAACGGTCATTGATGGCCCTGAGTTGATCTGGCTACAAAGCATTCGCAGTCTTTTTGATGGAACGACACCTGATGGTTACCGCACCCGACGGTGGGATTTATTCCCGCAATTTAAAAACATCCATTTAGACATTTACCGTCGGATGCTGGACGGCACCATTCGGATTCCAGACCGTCAAGAGGTTATTGATCGCACCAAAGTTGTCATTGTCAATGATACATACTCAGGCGATGACAGAAATAAATACTCATCGCCCCAAACGCTGTTTTCAGGCCTTTATCTGATGGATGATGATGGAACCAATCTGGAGCAACTCAGTTGGTTTAAGAAGTCCGGACGTTACCCAGCGATACCGACAGTCTGGCAATTGTCCGATGATGTCGCCAACTCATTTCAGGTACAGATCAACAGGTCTGATTATGCCAGCCGCTGGCCAAACATTGCTGACAAAGTAAATGAACTCAATAATCTGTTTCCTCAGGAATCTACAGGTGACCTTTATGTCGGCCGTAACGAAAATGCCTGGGTAACCTATAACCCTTACAGAAACGGCCAAAGCGCCAGTGCGCACATCCCCTTTCAATACAACACCTGTAATGCCATGGATCTGACTTACGCTCCGTGGTCTTCAGCCGTTATCAAGGAGTATGCGGATAAAGTCACATTTTATTTAACTAACTATACTCCTGATGACTCCACATTGAAGACGGATGTTATCCGGATATCCGGTGGCACTTCACAACCAGCCTATTCATTTACAGATACCGGAGATCACCCTTCCAGTAACCTCACAAGTGACTGGTCAAATGGCACCCTTACCCTGAACGTGAATCACAACGGCCCACTCGAAATTACTGTCAACTGTTCCGGCACGGCCACTAACCGACGCACAGGTTATACCCAGGCTTCCGTGTCACCTCCGGCAGCACCAATGCCATACACTGGCCCCCGCCAGTATGAAGGTGAACATTTTGATTTTAAAAATATTGCCGGAATCCATGCGAATGCCGTTCATGACAGCATTCGTAATTATCAGGGAATGGGGTATGTGAATTTTGGCAAAGGTAATGCCGCCAGCGTCAGGGATTATGTTAAGGTTCCCGCCAGTGGCAACTACATGCTGAAGACCCGTTACTATACTGACAGCAGTACTGACACCGTGACGCTATATATCAATGGCGTACCGGCAGCCACGCCAATCTTTAACCAGACCTCGTCCAACAATTGGGCAATCGATGAACAGCTCATCTACCTTAGTGAAGGCACTAACGAAATTGAGTTCAAAGCAAACGGTTATCGATCAAGTGACCTGTATATCGATAATATCGTGCTTATCAAGCATTAATGAGCCGTATGACATAACTCAAATAAAAAAGAAAACCAAAAATTAACTCATAGCCCGATCTTTATCGGGCTAATATTTTTTCATAAATCAAATTCTGGTGTATCTTCCGCCTGCATCCGTGACTTCTTCAGTGGATGCAAGGTGCAAGCGCTTGATTTCTACCTGAATCCGTGACTCCATTGCGCCGCAATGGAGTCACGGATTCAGGTTTAAGTAGTGGTCTGAACAAGCGGCTTCAGCCCCTGAAAAGAAGCCCCTGGTAGTGTATCGCCAATGCGCTGCAATACGGTCGTTGGCTGGAATCCTTTTCACTTATTCTGGTTTGTTGCTCCTCAACTTCACTTTTGGAAGACTTTCCATCACTTTCTCATCAATAGCTGCCATAGCAGCGTCTCTATCTTCTCTTGCAAACAGGTCCGCCAGTTTATGCGAATGTGCTTTCGGGTTATTGAAGAAACGCGATTCTTCTGGATTTGGAGCCTGAGGTGGCAATCGATAGTCGGTAGCCCGAATTTCTTCCTGCATCTGCTCTCTTCCCTCCAAGATTTCTTGCTCTATCTGAAGATCAGTCTTCACCTCCACTGGCTCCTGTTTTTTGGTTCGGTGCACGAACAGATTACCAATGCGCTCCGATAATCTGACTTTCGGTTTTGGTGTTTCGGTTGGCGTCTCGACTTCTATTTTTTCTACAATTGGTTCCAGTTCAACCCTTCTAAGGCCCTTAACATTTCGCCTGTGGTATAGGGGCTTTCGAATACCGGGGACCATTTTAAACTCGGGGCTATCGGGACTATCGGGGCTGGAGCTATCGGGGCTGGAGCTATCGGGGCTGGGGCTATTGGGGCTATCGTCTACAGAAGGCGACTTGTTCCCGGATGTGGACGGACTGGAATGAGCGCCCGCATTATTCTGCTCAGGTGGCGGCGACTCGATCTCTGATGTGGACGGACTGGAATGAGTGGACGGACTGGAATGAGCACCCGCCTTATTCTGCTCAGGCATCGGCGATTTAATACTGGGGGTAGATCTTGGTGTCGAGACTTCTGGTTCTTCTGCAATTACTTCCAATCTAGTCCTATTAAGGTAGATGCCATTGGGCAGTCGAATCTGCCGACTGGCGACAGGTCGCCGCTCTCTTTGCCTCACCACGTCCTGAAGCAATGCAAGTGGATCTACCTCGTCCGCCGCCGGTCTGCAGACACATTGTAATTTATCCATCGCATGACTGACAATCTTCCTGAAATCGGATATGGATTTCCCGACCATGTGATTCAATGTCTTTAAGGAAGGCAATTTGATCGACAATGAAACAAGTGTGAATGATCTCTGAGAGACTCGTCTTGCCAGTGTATTCTGGTTGTTCATATCCATGTTCATCACAACACCCTGTATCGCCTGCCGAGTTCTGTCATCGGGACGAGTCAGGTTCGGGGATGACGAGCCTGACGATTGGGTTTGTGTAATCTGAGGTTCCGTATTCGATATAATTTTCATTTGTGTTCTCCTGATCATTGATCACTGCTTAGGAAACCTTTATACCATTGAAAATATTATGATTGACTCAGTCAGTCTGTAATGCTGAAACCTCTTCAACATTACACTCGATTGTCGATATGTGGTTCTGCTCCTTTGGTTCCGACGCTTTTTCCAGAAACGATTCAAATTCGATATGATTTTCATTTCTGTTCACCTGATCACTGCTTAAGGCTTGTTATGACTAAAAAGGGCTCAGGCAAGTGGTCCGGCATCCCGGTGGCCCGGCATCCCGGTGCGACTTGCGAAGCCTAGCCATTCTAAGCGAATATGCAGCAAGCAGAATGCCCCCCCACCTGGCTGAGTTCTTTTACCCTGCATCCACTTTGGAATCACGGATTCAGGTTTACTATAAGCCGAGGGGCTGAGGTCAATTTCACTCAGGCCATCGTCAATCGCGTAGAGCCACGATGCTCAATCCTCACGTTGGATTGTCGCACCACTCGCCCTGACCGAAATTGGCTCTCAGTAGATCAACCTAATTAGTACTAACAGGCCCTAGAGCGTGTTGATGTTTGCTGATTGATTTTGCAGCGAATTGATGGGCGTTTCGACGAGGCGGGGTATGTGATATGTAGTTATTCTACATAAAACCGGAATCCGTGACTCCATAGCGGCGCGGTGCACAAGCCATTGATTCCTCTTTGCCTCCCAAAAATTGGGGGAACCTATGGGTGCACCTACAATTTTTGAACAACAAATAACAATCAAGCTCATACACTCTGCATCCGCTCTGGAGTCACGGATTCAGGTGAAACATACCCTAACAAAGTCGGAGCGCCCATCAAACGCTGCCCACAGGGTTCATTTAAATCCTGAGCTTTGTTGAGTCGTGTTTATTTAGATGACTAAACCGCACACGCCTCCCGCGCTCAAAAAGCATTCAAATTGAACAAAATTCAATCCACAAAATCAGCACGCTCTAGTGTGATTGCCCCAGCCAGTCTGCAATGCTGAAACCTCGTCAACATTACCCGATTGCCGATATGTACTAATCTGTTCTTTTATTTCCGACGCTTTATCCAGAAACGATTCAAGCAGCTCGTTCAATTCTGGAATCATGGAGGCATGCAGTTCATGCGCACTTCGGAATACCAACTGCCGGTTATCAATGTCCAGCCCGATAGCGGCGGTTTGCATATTGGCCAAAGCGTAGGAATTCAGGCACAGGCAAAAAGCCAGTAAGTCACCGTCTGATTCCAGGTTCAATGTGTAAAGTGTTGAGACAAAATACAGCGTAGACTGATCCTCTGGCAGTATCACTGCACAGTGACGATTATCCCCGCATGACACTATACAACTGCCCTCGTTGTCCAATACCCTTCCTGAAACGGCTTCTATGCCTGACGCTTCAAGCCAAGCGGAAACTTGTTCATATGCTTCTGAATAGGTCATGAGTTTGCTCCTGAATCCTTGAATTCCAGTTAATTGTTACTTAAGTAGCCGGAGTTGACATTTAGTTTCCTTCAGAAATTCAGGTACTCGATTTTCATCTACGAAAATCAGGAAATTACCCGTTTTTGATCAGTGTACAGAATAGACCGGATTGATATTGAGTGACTGTCGGAACAGGCGCAATCGTGCGTCACTGTTTTATCAGCAGGAAGAGGGATTCGGAAAAGCCCATACGGGGATGCAATTGCATTCATTGCTTGGAACTACGGCGAAGTGTATTGGTTTCTTGGTGGCTGACCGATGAATCTGGCTAGCCCGGAAATTTCATCAAAGCGCTCAGAAATATACTGTACCCCATGAGTGTAAGGTACTTTAACTTCTTTATGCCGGAGACAATTTCCTGAATCCGTGACTCCATGGCGGCGCAGTGCGCAAGCCATTGATTCCTATTTGCTTCCCAAAAATTGAGGGGAACCTATGGGTGCACCTGCAATTTTTGAAAAACAAATAGAAATCAAGCTCTTACACTCTGCATCCACTGAAGGAGTCACGGATTCAGGAATTTGTTACCGACCTTTGCTTATCGAATCTGAGAAAAATTTCCGAGTTAGAAATTTGAGCTGTTTGAATTCAGCTATCATGCATGTTGGGTCAATTTGCATGTATCCAAATAAGGTAGGTTGAAACCTACCTTAGATAAACGATAAAAAGAGGGTATCTTCAGATCGTTATTTTATGGCTGCAATCAAGGCCGCAACGTTACTCGGTAGATGACACCGTTTGTATAGTCCGAAACAAATACCTCACCCATTGGGGATTTCGCAAACGTCGCCCAGTTTTTACCGGTTTCAGTGCGCTCTGCCACGGTGTTTTCCGGGTTTTCCAGATCCAGCGCACCCAGATACCCAGTCATGAAGTCGGCAAACAGATAATATTCTTTGCCGCCCATCCACAGCGTTTCACCACCGGTAATGGAGTTGCCAGCGCCACTTGCATGTTCATAGGTGTGGATTGGAGTAATCTCGTTTTCCACTGTACAGCTTGCGTCCGGGTCCGGGCTTTGAGTGTTCTGATCAAAACATCCATTACCTTCTTTAATGCTCCAACCCAGGTTAAGGGCTTGCTCCCCAATCGCACTGCCAGGAATCAGGCTCACTTCTTCTGTGGTATGTAAGCCTACATCTGCGATGATTAGATCACCTTTGCTGTCGAAGGCTATTTTCCAGGGGTTGCTGAGGCCGTAAGCAAGAATTTCCGGTGCCGCATTTGGTACAAACTTGCGCAGGTTATTGCTTGGGCTAAAGTAGACATCATCTGCCATGAAAGAAGGGTAGATACGTAATACGGACCCGTAGATGTTTTCAACATTCTGAGCATTGCCAAGCGGATCACCAATCTCTGCATGGCCTTGCGGACCAGCTTCTGAGCCGCCATCACCAATACCGACGTATAGCGCACCGTCCGGGCCGAACCGGAGTCCACCGCCATTCTTGTTGCTATAGGGTTGTGGAATTTCCAACAATACCTGCTTATCGGATACACCATTTCTCCCAAACCGGAATGAGGATAAACGTGTGAACAATTCACCATCTTTCTCTGTTGTATAATAAGCGAAAAGGCGTCCGAAACCGAAATGCTGCCAGTTGGCTGCAACGCCGTACAGGCCGTCTTCCCAGCCGTTGGATGAAACGTCAGCAATATTGCCCATTTTCCTCATTGGTCGGTTACAGCCGTTGAACCAGTACAAATCACCTGGCTGGGTAGAGACAATCGCTCGCCCTGGTGCGACAAATGATATATCGGTTACACCTTGAGGAGCCGATGCACACTGCTCAAGGTTGATCTCCACTGCCGATGCCATTTCGGACAGCGACGCGGCCGTTAAAATGCTTAATAACGTTCGTTTTATCATTTATACATTCTCCTCATTAGTAAAAACGTGTGGCAAGGCACGATTCGAAACTTCATTTTCACGCCATTACACACACTGATTTTAAGTGACCTTAAAATTATGTTGGTTTCATCAGAAGGCCATGCTCGAACGGTTTGATCTAATAGTCAAGTAGAAGTTTCACTGAATGAGTTAATTTATATTGAATGACAATATTCTGACTATCCAGGTTTAAAAAATCAGAATAATTTGTTTATGGAAATCGCTCGATTTGGCAGAATTTTTTATTAAGCGTAAATAATTATTTTTAAAAAAACCATTATTTTTTTAACCGTATAATTTAAAATTACTGCTGCCCCATAGTTTTTAAAGGTCTAAACATGGTCTGAATCCGTGACTCCATAGCGACTCAGTTCGCAAGCCATCGATTCCTTTTTTCTTCCAACTTCTTCAATGGATGCAAGGTGTAGTATTTAGATTGTCTTCCTCACGGTTTGAGGAAGGCCACTTTAGGTTTTGTTTGATCCACCTGAAAAACAATTCAATTTGCCAACGTGCCTTATGCCTGAGTCCATAACTCCATAGCGGCGCAATGCGCAAGCCCTTGATTTCTATTTGTTTCCCCAAAATTTCAATAAACCTATTGCACCTGTAATTTTTGAAAAGAAAATAAAAATCAAGCTATTACACCCTGCATCCACTGAAGAAATCACGGATTCAGGTTATAGATATTTGCAATTTTTTTGCAGCCATGTTCATCTGATTTAGATATTACCTGAATCCGTGACTTCAAAGTGGATGCAGGGGGTAAGAGCTTGATTTCTTTTTGCTTTTCAAAAATTGCAGGTGCACCCATAGGTTCACCCCAATTTTTGGGAAGCAAAGAGGAATCAATGGCTTGCGCACTGCGCCGCCATGAAGTCACGGATTCAGGTATTATCCAATACCAATAGAATCTCTCACTAACCGCCATTTTGCTTTACAATAACGTCCTGACTCACCACGACTAGAGACCTAAATGTCGGATCAATCAAACTTTGCCTCACTTGAAGGCTTGAAACCGGCGGCTGTAGCCAATTTATCCCGTCTTGGCTATAACCAAATGACTGCAATTCAAGAGCAGGCACTGCCAGTTGCTCTGGCGGGCCGGGATGTTATTGCCCAGGCCAAAACGGGTAGTGGTAAAACAGCAACGTTCGGCCTTGTATTATTGGAAAAGCTCAATCCCCGGTTTTTTGGTGTGCAGAGTCTGGTTCTTTGCCCGACTCGGGAGCTAAGTACCCAGGTGGCTAATGAGTTGCGCAGGCTGGCGCAATATCAAAGCAATATAAAGATTGTCGTATTGTGCGGTGGTGTTGCAATCGGCCCGCAAATCGGGTCATTGGAGCATGGTGCCCATGTTGTTGTCGGCACACCGGGTCGGATCAAAGATCATCTGCGCAAAAAAACGCTTACCATTGATCAGGTTAAAACTCTTGTGCTGGATGAAGCAGACAGAATGCTTGATATGGGGTTCAGTGATGACATTTTACAAATTATCAGTGAAACCCCGAGTGATCGGCAAACGCTGCTGTTTTCTGCAACCTATCCGGACAATATCCATAAACTCAGTGATGAGTTACAGCACAACCCTGAGTTCATTAAAGTCGATAGCGTGCATCAGCTCAGTACAATCCAGCAGCATCACATCATGTGCGATAACCATACCCGAACACAAACACTGCTGCGTAGTATGGCTCACTTTGGTATTCAGCAGGCCGTCATATTTTGCAATACCAAACAGTCTGTTGAACAGGTAAATGACGCATTGCGAGAACAGGGGTATTTATCTCTGGCGCTGCATGGTGATCTGGATCAGCGAGAGCGTGATCAGGTTTATATTCAATTCAAGCAAAACAGTGCGCATTGCCTTGTCGCGACGGATATCGCCGCCCGTGGCCTGGACGTTGATGATCTGCAAGCGGTTGTGAATTATGAGCTACCGCGTGACCCTGAAGTTTACGTGCATCGTATCGGCCGTACCGGCAGGGCCGGTAAAGAAGGTCTTGCTATCAGTCTGGTCAGCGAACGTGAAGATCGAAAACGGGATAGCGTCATTCAACAGGTAGGGCATGATATTCCGATGATGGTCGCTGATGAGTTCGGCAATGCCGGATTGGAACTGCAATCTCCGCCATTCGTGACTTTATGTTTCGCAGAAGGACGGAAAAATAAATTACGCCCGGGTGATATTGTCGGAGCGATAACGTCCTCGGGTGAAATTTCCAACGCGGCAATTGGCAATATTACCGTACTGGATTTTGTCGCTTATGCAGCCGTCGAGCGTGAACTGGCGAATCAAACGCTACGACGGCTGGAAAAGAGTCGAATAAAAGGACGGAAAATTAAAGTTCGTAGGATTTAAGCGGAAGTTGTATTACCCAAATGGCGAAGACGCCAAAACAATCTGACAACACATCGGCACAAAACCGCATTCAATCTGTTCAACAAACAAAGTGGCGGTTAATCAGTATCTGGATGTTAGTGTAATGTCTTGAACCTGTATTAAGAAAGCACCTCCAGTAGCGGTGGACTTCTGAAGGGCTTCTCAAAGAGTGGGCCGCTTTGGAGTCACGGATTCAGGTTTTATTTAGGACACTACACTAGTGTCCTGCCAATCAGCTCTATGGCTTAATCCTTCAGATTCACAATGATCCGGCTGATTTCCTCCTCCATGTTTTTCAGGTACTCCACTCCGGATATAGAGGTATCCTCTAAGAATCCATTGGTATCGGTATAAATCACGCGTGATATATTTTTATAGTAGCGCTCCAAAGCATTGGCCGGACGCGCGACCGAATGCTCCAGTGCCTGGCCGACAGCGGCAAATAATGGCTCAATATCCGTAGAAGGTGCTTCCTGATACAACGCATTACGTGTCGGGAAGTAGCCTTTGGTCAGTCGATCCCGCTGTTCGGCTTCACTGGTCATAAAGTTCACCAGATCGGCGGCCAGATCCGGGTGTTTGGAATATCGTGTGACACTCAGTTGCCAGCCACCCAATGTACCGGCACCCCGGACACCGTTTTTCGCTCCGGGTAGGACAGTCACCCCCACTTTACCTGCAACGGCGGATTGGCTGCTGTCAAGTAACAGGTTCCAGGCATATGGCCAGTTACGCATAAAAATAGCATTGCCTTCCTGAAAGGTTTTCCGAACATCTTCTTCCCTTTCATGTAAAAGACTGGACGGTGATATCCCGTCAATCAGGAACTGACGAATTAACTCGGCTACCTGTGCGTTTTCCGGAGTCACAAACTGAACGCCATCCTTATTTATCGTTTCACTGTTTCCAGTTGATCCAAACCATTCCATAACATTACAGGTCAGGCCTTCATAATTGTCTGCCTGAAAAAGATAACCGGCCAGTTCGTTATTACCTTCACCACGTTTGATCGCCGCGCTGATCTTACCCATCTCCTCCCAGGTTCTGGGGGGTTCAAAATCATATTTTTTGAGCAAATCTTTGCGGTAATACAAAAGCCCGATATCAACGTACCAGGGCATCGCAACCAAGCGCCCATCAATGGTGTTGTTGGTAATCAGCGATGCAGAATGTGCATTGATGTCTTTTTTCGGAATATATTTGCTGAGATCCAGTAGGTATTTCCCCAGTAAACCAGGCCACACTACATCAATCTGGAATACATCCACAGTATCGTGTTTTTCGCGCAGCAACATCTGGTACATGACCAGTCGTTCGCTGGAAGAATCGGGCGTACGAAGTACATTAACGGTATGGCCTGTTTTTTCACTCCATTGATTAACACTGTCAATACAGTATTGGCGTTCCGCGCCAACGGCCCCACAGGCAATGCTGAGTTCTTCAGCATTAATGGATGGTATAAATGTACTTATAGTCAAAATGAGCAACAGTTTTTTCAGTTTCATAATCCGCATCTTATTTTTATCCTATGGGTTGAACAGAAATTATTTGCGATAATTATTAAAAGAATAGTACTTTTATTACTTGTTCATAGGATCAATATGTACAGTACACTATCGGTTCAGAACTGAAAATCCATCCTACGGTTGATTGAAAATTTATTTTCGAGACTGGCTCTGTCACTTCCACTAAAATCAAGTGATAAACAATATTTAAAACCCATCCATAAGAATGATAATACTCCAAAATAAAAGTAGTCTATTTTTATAATTTTATTTTCCAACACATAAAAAACACTGTTTGGTCATACCAGAATCCGTAACTTCTTCATTGGATACAGGGTGTAAGGGCTTAATTTATATTTTTTTCACAAATTACAGGCACACCCATAGTCCCACCCCAATTTTCGGGAAGCAAAAATAAACCAATGGCTACGCACTGCGCCGATATGGAATATAGAATTCAGGTTAAATACTCAAAAAACTGAATAATAGAATGAACTTAGGGTTACTGGAAACTATTTAACCGAAAACACAAATCGTTATTGATTAAACACGAAAATATAATGATCCTAAAAACAGACCCAAGGATAGTCAAACCTGAATCCATGATACCAAAGTGGATACAGATTAAAAAACACCTTTCTGGACAGGCACTAACTTGAACCTGAATCCATAATGTCAAAGTGGATACAGATCAAATAAAAAAATCAAAACCGTCGACTAACCAACTCATCAATAACCTTCTGCTCTTTTTTATCATCAGCAATAGCCTCACCAAGCGAAATTTTCTCTATATACTGGGCGATGTTTTTTCGTTTTTGATAAAGCTCACGCCATTTACCCAATATAAATTCTTCGCGCTGTTGCCAGCCATTAATGGTTTCCTGCTGACGCACAATCAAGCTGGATAGCTGATCAATAAACCCCTGGGTACGACGCCATTGCGCCATTGATATGCCCTGCCCACCCTGAGTATCAAGATACTGTTGGTATTCAGTCTGGTATTGGTGCAGCTCGTCGAGGCGTTTATTTTCCTGTTCCAGTTGGGTGCGCACCTGTGCCAGTGCCTGGGCGGCCTGGTCCTCACGCTGGCGCGCCAGTTTCTCAACAATCTGCAAGCGGTTGGCACGGCTCATTTAGCTTTACCTTTGGCAGTTTTCTGAGCGCGACGAATCGGTCGACCACCAGCCATTCCAGGTTTCTGGTTGACGGCATGCGGTGCATCTGACGGCAGATTTACGGCAACATCCTGTACCGGGCTAAGAACCTCTTTAAGCAGTTCTATCGATTGGGCATAAGGCACCTGTTCGCGCAGCCCTTGACACAGAAAGTCCCGAATCATGGGGTGCAGAGCAATAGCTTTATCAAGATCTGCGTTAGCACCTTTGGTATAGGCACCAATAGAAATCAAATCGACATTTTGTGAATAGGTTGACCAGAGCTGTTTGGTCAGCTGAGCGAGTTTAAGGTGGTCTTCCGAGACAACTTGCGGCATAACTCGCGAGATGCTCTGTTCGATATCGACGGCCGGGTAATGGCCTTCTTCCGCAAGACGTCGGTTCAGCACAAAGTGGCCGTCAAGAATGGCGCGTGATGAATCCGCAATCGGGTCCTGCTGGTCATCGCCTTCGGTCAGTACGGTATAGAAGGCGGTGATCGAACCGCCGCCCTTTTCAGCATTACCAGCGCGCTCCACCAGTTGTGGGATGCGTGCAAAAACCGATGGAGGATAACCTTTGGTCGCGGGCGGCTCGCCAATGGCCAAAGCAATTTCACGTTGAGCCTGGGCATAGCGAGTCAGCGAATCCATCAGCATCAGTACGGACTTGCCCTGTGCTCTGAAATATTCGGCAATCGCGGTGGTGTATTGCGCTGCGCGTAACCGCAGCAACGGTGCGTCGTCCGCTGGGGAAGCCACAACCACGCTACGAGCCAAGCCTTCTTCACCAAGAATTTCTTCGATGAATTCTTTTACTTCCCGGCCCCGTTCACCGATTAATCCTACGATGGTGATGTCTGCGGTGGTAAAGCGCGTCATCATACCGAGCAATACCGATTTACCAACGCCGGAACCGGCAAACAACCCCAGACGCTGACCACGACCAACCGTCAGCAATGAGTTGATCGAACGAATGCCGACATCCAACGGTTCGCGGATCGGGTCACGGTGCAATGGATTAATAACTTCACCATTAAGGTTCTGCTGCGCCCGGCAATGCAATGGACCTTTACCATCAATCGGCTCACCAAAGCCGTTGACTACCCGGCCAAGCAGCTCATTACCGATCACCAGTTCGTTGCCAGATTCCAACGGCACAACACGCGCACCGGCACGTAGCGTGTGCACGGCCTGTACCGGCATTAAAAAGGTTTTAGCGTCCTGAAAGCCAACCACTTCGGCCTCAATGACTTTGTGCATGTCCACAACCTGGCAACGCTGGCCGATGGATGCGTTCAAACCGACCGCTTCCAGCGTTAAGCCAACCATTCGAGTCAGGCGGCCCTGGCAGACCGGTTCGATCGGTTTATTGAGCCAACGCGCCTGCTGGCTGATAAAATCACTCAGTGGCGTCTGGCTCATCCGTTTCACCTGTGATGGGTTCGCTGGTATGCGCTTCGGCTTGATCAGCGCTGGTTGTTTCGACGTTAATGGCTGTTGTCGTGGTTTCTGCAGCTATATCTTCTGCAGTTATGCCTTCTGGGCTTGCTGTTTCGGGAGTTGTCGTTTCGGGAGTCGCTGTTTCTGGTGTTGTAGTTTCTGAACTTGCCGGTGTTCTTTGACTGTCGTTTGCATCGGTGGCAGGTAGCTCTGAGCTTTCAGGGTCCGGGGCGATCCCTGCAGTACTAGCCGGACTGCTATCCAGTCGGTCACTGTGCTCATCAAGTAAAGGGATTTTGGAAAAAGGTTGACGCGCGTTTTGTCCGGTATCAGTCTCAGCCGGTTTCCATTGATTGAGCAACAAACTGAGGGCGCTGTCGTAACGATGATCCAAAGTATAGTCAACATAACTGAATCCACTTTTAACCTGACAGCCGCCGCGTTTGACGTTGCTATCCGGCTCCAGCGTCCAGTGGCTTTCGGCAATGGAATCAACCAATGCGATATCCATCGGGTTCAGTTTCAGGGTTAATTTTTCATCAGGATTGGGCAGGCTTTGAATAGCAGCATGAACCAATGGTTTGATATGTTCCGGTGACAATTGCAGCTCATCCTGAATCACTTGAGCGGCAATGCGCATGGCAACGCCGAGTAGCGCCTGTTCCAATTCCGCCTGCTCAATTGCAAGCTGATCGCCTAATTGCTGAGCAGCCGCATCAAACACCTGCAGTTTTTCGGCCGTTTTGACCTGCTCTTCCTGCAAAGCCTGCTGCACACCTTTAACCTGGCCTTGTTCCAGACCTTCCTGATGACCCTGCTCAAACCCTTCGCTGTGGCCAGCCTTTCGGCCTTCACGCTCGCCTTGCGCCATGCCACTGGCATACCCCTGCTCAAAGCCTTCGTTATAGGCCGCCTCACGAATGGCTTCAATTTCTGCCACGGTTGGCGGTTTAACAACCTCGTCAACTTCTTCAATTTTTTTAACCGCTGGTTTTTTAGCGGCTTTACCGACCAGATTGCCATGCCGATCCCACTTCGGCAGTGAATATTCTTCGACCGAAGATTTCGATGGCTGATGTACAACGGGACGACTTCTAAAGGACATAGGCGTTACATCATTTCTTCACCGCCGGTGCCACCAAGGACAATTTCCCCGGCATCCGACATACGGCGGGCAATTCCCAAAATTTCTTTCTGGGCCAATTCCACCTCTGAGACCTTAACCGGCCCCATTGCTTCCATATCGTCTTTGAGAATTTCCGCAGCACGTTTCGACATGTTGCCAAGAATCTTGTCAGACAGGTCATTATCGGTACCGCGCAGAGCAATTTTCAGTGAATCGGTCGATACTTCACGCAGCAGTGCCTGAATGCCACGATCATCAACATCGATCAGGTTATCGAAGACAAACATCAGATCGGAAATTTCAGTGGCAAGGTCTTCATCCACCTCTTTAATGCCATCCATAATCTCAGCTTCGATGCCGGATTCAAGGAAGTTCATTATTTCTGCTGCGGTCTTCACGCCGCCCAGCGTCTGTGCCTGGGCTCCAGCACTGGAGGAAAACTGTTTCTCCAGAATGGCGTTAAGCTCCTGCAACGCAGCCGGCTGCACGCTTTCCAGCGCGGCAACGCGCATCACGATATCAAGGCGGACTTTTTCTGGAAATTGCGCCAATATTTCAGCGGCCTGATCAGCCTCCAGGTAGGCCAGTACAATGGTTTGAATCTGCGGGTGTTCATTACGAATGATGTCAGCCACAGCGCGCGGTTCCATCCATTTCAAAGTGTCAAGACCCGTGGTATTACCGCCGAGCAAAATGCGGTCGATCAGACCCGCCGCTTTATCCTCACCCAGTGCTTTGGTGAGCATCTTACGGATGTAGGTATCGGCACCGACCCCCAGGCCGGACTGACTACCCACCTCTTCCAGAAACAACCGCACGACACCTTCAATCTGTTCCTGCTTGACCTCGGGAATGGACGACATCGACGTACCGACCCGCTGTACTTCTTTCGGCCCCATGTGTTTCAGTACTTCCGCCGCATCCAGTTCACCGACACTCATTAGCAGCATGGCCGCACGGGTTTGCATCGGCACCCCATCCAGAGCCTTCTTGAAGATTTCAACTTCGGATGGCACCGGCGGCTTGGAATCTCGTTCAGTCATTACTCATAATCCATCGTTTCAGTACCAGGGCAACGCGCCCAGGGTCTTCAGCGATCAGGCCGCGCAATGCATCAAGCTGACGCTCAAAAGCTTCTGATGGCCCAGGTAATTGATATTCATCGGCGGCGGATAAAGTGACCTTGTCATCGGCGATCATATCTTCATCGATATCCAGCTCTGCAAGCGCAGCATATTCGTCACTGGCGGCCTGCTCATATTCACCTTTAGAGAGCAAACTGCGCACCGCAGGCTTTAACACACCAAAGACTAATATTAGTACAATTAAACCGGCACCAAATAATTTCATGACATCCCAGAACCAAGGTTCGGCGTAAAACTGCTGTGGCTCTATACTTTCATCGGCGGCAAGAAATTCTGAATTGATGACATTGATGCTGTCACCACGAGCGGGATCGTAACCAACGGCATCCTGAACCAATGTCCGCAGTTGCAGCAGCCGGGCTTCATCCCAGTCCTGTACCGTGGTTTCACCAGTCTGCGGATCGGTTGTTTCCATATTGTCGACCACGACGGCTACGGTCAGGCGACGAATACGCCCCTGCTGAAACTGGGTATAGCTCAGAGTTCGGTCGACTTCATAATTAACAGTGGATTCATCACGCGATGAGGCCGGTGCCGGATTAGTATTGGCACCGGCGTTGGTGGCATCCTGCGGTGCTGCGGCATCGGTAGGTGGCTGATTGGATAGTGCACCCGGAACGCCCCCCTGTGTCTCACCGACGCGTTCTTCCTTGATATTCTGTTCGCTACGCTTGGCGATCAGGTCTGGATTATACAGTTCATCGGCCTGCTCAACCTTGGTGAAATCAATATCGGCCGTGACTTCAGCACGGAACTTATCTGTACCGATAATCGGCCCAAGAATCGAGTTCACCCGGTTCTGCAGGTTCTCTTCAACTTTTTGTTGATATTGGAATTGCCGATTGGTGGCTTCCTCTTCAAGGTTTTTTTCATCGTCACTGAGCAAACGGCCACGTTGATCAACAATGGAGACATTTTCAGGCTGCAACTCTGGAATCGAGGTTGCCACCAGATTGCGAATGGCCTTTACAGACGCCGAATCCAGTTCACCAGCCGCATAAAGCTCGGTAAATACCGACGCCGATGGTTGGCGCTGATCACGCACAAAGACAGAACGCTTGGGAATGGCCAGATGAACCCGGGCGGATCGCACCTGATTGATTGAGGATATGGTACGTGACAACTCGCCTTCCAGACTGCGCAGATAACGGGCATTTTCCATAAATTGGGACTGCCCCAGTGGCTGATCCTGATCGAGCAGTTCATAGCCAATGGTCTGGTCATCGGATAGTCCGGCTCCGGCAATGGCCAGCCGTGCAGCATGCAGATCATCCTGCTTGACCAGCAGTACACCACTGGCCGGATCGATATCAAAGTCAATCTTGTTGGCTTGCAGTACGTCAATCAATTCTTTGGCATCGAAGCTATTAGCGCTGTTCATCAGCGGCCGATAGCTATCTTTCTGCGACCACAGCACAACACCAAGACCTAACGCGATACTGGCGGCAAGACCGACCAGCAGACCAAACTGGCGCATCAGAGTCAGTTTGTGAAAACCAACCACGATCGGATGCAGACGTGAAATATCCGGGGCATCGGTGTTCATCAGATCAGATCGTTCAGTGGCTTGCTCCACCTGAGAGCCACCAGCAGTCGATGGAAACAGACCGGTATCGGACTGAGCGGTTATCTCGCTTTGTGTCGCTGTAGGTACGTTTTCAGTCATGATTCAGTTACCTGTGTCGCGAAGTATTACAACGGCATGTTGATGATTTCTTTATAGGCTTCGATCATTTTGTTTCGAACCTGAGTCATCGCTTGAAACGACACGCTGCTTTTTTGCAGAGCAATCATCACTTCTGGCAGATCCACTTTCGGATCACCCATTTCATAACGGGTTGCCAGCTCGTTGGCGGCCTGCTGATTGCCATTAACAGTATCCACAGCAGACTTGAACATTTCGCCAAAGGACGGCACATCACCGACCAGAGCCTGCGACTGCTCTGCGACATCACCGACACCATTGACTGCATTGTGTTGAGTGTCCGCAGCCTGTTGTACCTGTTTGCGCATCTGCTCAACGGTATTGGCAAACTGGCTTGGCTGCGTGGAAGATGTGTCTGGTACACTGACCTGATTACGAAGATTCCGCATCTGCTCCAGTACATTCTGAATATCGACTCTATCCACCATATCGAACTCACCCCTGTCAAAAATAAGTCTTGCTCTGCTGAAATCAGTTTAAAAATGATTCAGGCTCGACAAAATCCAGTCACTTATTCAAACTTTGCCGCTCTTGAGGTGGGAAATTGCAATCCGTAGGCCAACTTTTGCCGCTGGGGTGTGAATCGCAACCAGTAAAACGTTAAACGGACTCTGAAATCACCGATTCAGGTTATACTTGGGCTTGGGAAAGCATTAACAGACCTGCATCCACTGAAGGAGTCACGGATTCAGGTAGATTTTCAGCCACATTCACAAGGTCGTATGAATTTTTTCGCTTTGCCTTTCACAGCCACCAAGGAGCAGCAAGTGCCTTCCATCCACCAAATATTCGATATACTGGCATTATTGCTGGCAATAACGGCCGGAGTACTGGCCGCCAGATGGAAGCTGACGCCGGTACTGGAAAAAACCGCCGCCAGTATCGGCATCGGTTATTTTTTT
>JARRJP010000009.1:38902-42401 GCA_037389025.1 Reinekea sp.
GCTAAGTTTGGGCAGCATTCTAGGTTCTTACATTCTGGGGACCGGCAATCTGTATCTTTCCGGTGAAATGATGATCGGCCGTAGTATTGTCGGAGCACTGCTTGGTGCCACGCTGACCGTCGAGCTTTATAAACTATGGCACGGCACGCGCGGCTCTACCGGTTATATCTATGTTATTCCCTTTTGTGTGTTGGTGATTATTGGGCGCCTGGGCTGTTTTTATTCTGGGCTTGATGATCACACTTACGGTACCGCAACCACCCTGCCCTGGGCGGTTGATTTCGGCGATGGCGTGTTGCGCCACCCAGTACAGCTTTATGAAAGTGGCGCGATGCTCTTTTTACTGGTATTTGTACTGATTGCGTTGAAAAAAATGCCAGGGTTGATCATCCATTACGGATATTATCTGTGTGTTGGGTTTTATGCCATGCAACGATTTCTCTGGGAGTTTCTGAAACCTTACGGCAGCATTGCTGGCAACCTGAATCTGTTTCACCTGGTCTGCCTGCTGTTGATTTCCTACAGCCTTTTTATGTACCAAGGAGTACGCAATGGCTACCGAATTACGTAAACAAACCCCTTATCTGTTTTATGGTCAGACCATGTCGCTGTGCGAGGAATGCCTGAATCTGGTACCGGCAAAAATTCTGCTGGAAAATAACGCCGTCTATTATCAGAAGCGCTGCCTTGAACATGGCGTACAGAAAACCAAAGTCTCCAGCGATATCGACTACTTTAAACTGTGCAAGGACTACATCAAACCCGGTGATCGCTCATTGCAATACCAGTCCCGTACCGAATATGGCTGTCCGTTAGACTGCGGCCTGTGCCCGGACCATGAGCAACACAGTTGCCTGGCGCTGATTGAAATCAATGAAGAATGTAACCTGAACTGCGCGGTCTGTTTTGCTGAATCCTCGCCGAAACGCAAAACGCATAAAAGCCTGGAGGTTATTGAACAGATGATGGATACACTGGTCGCCAGCGAAGGAGAACCGGATGTCTTGCAGATCAGCGGCGGCGAACCAACCATTCACCCGCAGATACTCGATATTCTAGCCATGGCAAAACGTAAACCGATCCGTCATTTAATGCTCAATACCAATGGTGTGCGCATTGCCAAAGACAAGGAGTTCGTTACGGCATTAACACAATTTACACCTGGTTTTGAGGTGTATCTGCAATTCGATTCGTTGAAAAAAGCGGCACTGGAGAACCTGCGCAGTGCGGATTTACGATCCGTCCGCCGCCAGGCATTGGAAAACCTGGAAGAGCACAACATTTCAACAACCCTGGTAGTGACTGTTAAGAAAGGCGTTAATGATGATGAGATCGGCGATATTATCGACTATGCGTTGAATTTTCGCTGCATTCGCGGCATTACCTTTCAACCGATACAGGATGCCGGACGCAACGAATCTTTTGACAAAAACCGTGACCGCTTCTTGCTCAGTGATATTCGCCGTGCGATTTATCAGCAATCCAAACACTTCAGTCCGAAAGACATTATTCCATTGCCATGCAACCCGGAATCCATCGGCATTGCCTACGCCCTGCGTGACGGTAAAAATCTGACGCCGGTAACATCATTGTTTCCGAAAGAAGAGCTGATTAAAGAGGTTCCTAACGCAGTATCGTTCGAAAAAGATCTTGAACTGAAACAGAAAGTGATTGATCTTTTCTCTCTTTCCAGTGGCGACCTTAACACCGCAGAACGTATGGAATCCCTGCTTTGCTGCCTACCGAAAATTCCAGCGCTGGACAAACTGAGCTATGAAAATATCTTTCGTATTACCATAATTCAGTTTCTGGATCGGTTTAATTTCTGTGTTGGCAACGTAAAACGTTCCTGCCTGCATTTTGTCACTGAAGAAGGCCAGATTATTCCGTTCGACACCTACAACCTGCTGTATCGTAACGGCAAAGTTCATGATCTTCGCAAACGAGCAGCGAGGCTTTTATGACTCTGAAAAAATTCTTTGGTGGTTTATTGCTTACCGTTGGCGTCAGCGGTCTGTTTTTGTTTGGTGGTTGTGTCGCATTTCTCGGCTATTTAGCCTTAGATTCTGACCCACATTTTTTCACTCATCTGTTTCAGGGCTCTCTTCTTGAAATACTCACCGGGATTCTGATGCTACTGCTTTACCTATCGATACCAAGCGTTTTTCTGATTGTTTTAATTATACTGGGTCTTAGGTTGATCAAAAGGAAATAAGCAAGTGATTCTGGTACTAATATTTCAAAACAGCATACTCAATATAAGGAGTAGAAAATGACAATAAAACGGTTTTTCGGTGGTTTACTGATTGCTATTGGTGTTTTGGGCATGCTGTTTACTGGTGGCTGTGCACTTACCTTTTTAGGCGAGTCATCAAATATGCTGGATTTGGTACTGTTACTTAGTGGAGTGCCTTTCATTATCTGTCTTGGAATGATTTTTTTGGGGCGGTTTCTTTATAAAAACAAAGTTAAGGAACGTTTGGATGATGAAGATGAAACAGTTGATGAATAGGACCTGAATCCGTGACTCCATAGCGGCGCAGTGCGCAAACCATTGATTCCTCTTTGCTTCCCAAAAGTTTCAGTGAACCTATGGGTGTACCTGCAATTTTTGGGAAGCAAATAGAAATCAAGCTCTTACACCCTGCATCCACTGAAGGAGTCACGGGTTCAGGTAGGATAAACGTATGCACCAAACAATCCACCTATACCCAAGCCCATTTCCATCCCCCTAATACCCTCTCCTGATTCTTCCCATTTCAGGAGACAACGACAATAACGACAGATCGCTCTCATACCCACACACAGGCTGATTGTTTGGCGCATACCGCCTGTCTGAACTGCATGCTGTCAATGCAGAGGAACTTATTCATCATGATCATCACACAAGATATCGTATCCGTGACTCCTTCAGTGGATGCAGAGTGTAAGAGCTTGGTTTCTATTTGTTTTGAAAAAACTGCAGGTGCACCCATAGGTTCACTGAAATTTTTGGGAAGCAAACAGGAAGCAATGGCTTACGCACTGCGCCGCTATGGAGTCACGGATTCAGGTTTATTACAACTCAATAAATGGAGGTTTTAAATATGGGTAATACGTGTGTTCGCGGCTCTTCACATGACAATGGTTATTATAGTGACCATAGCGAAGATCCTAGAGTTGAGAACCTTAATAACCTTAATACCAGCCTAACTAATCTAGGGCATAATCGGAGATTGACCGAGGAACAAATGAATTTCCTGAATAGTGAAGAAGCGCCACGAGAACTCCAAGAGTCATACAACGCCTTGCTTCACCAAACTATAGATGCTGAAAACTTAGCAAACGTGGAGCGAGCTCGTTTATCAGGACAAAGTCTTATCTACTCCGGTGTCCCTTCAGAACGGCACGTCGAGACTCTGGATAATATCTCTTCTGGATGGACCAACATGAGAGAGAGAGTACAACACGCTATAGAACGAAGCCGGCTCCCCGGGGATCGTGGGCGCATAATTCAAAA
>JARRJP010000010.1:0-56950 GCA_037389025.1 Reinekea sp.
AACAGTCGTGTCTGGAGCAGTAATAATCTGATGCATTCCCAAAAGACATTAAAATCTGCAAAGCCTGCTGTTAAAACACCAGGCTATTTTTTCACAGATGTGATGGGAAATTTTTCTCAAATTCGATGAGCGAAGGTCGGTGACAAATTGTCTCCGGCACCGAGACGTTAAAGTGCCCTACACTCGTGGGTTACAGCAGATCTCCGAGCGCTTTGGTGAATTTTCCGGGCTAGATCACGATGTTAAAACAACATCCGCAATAAATTCTGAGTCAAACGCACACCAAAACCCGTGACATCCGTTGGTACATGAGCCAAACCGCCTTTATGCGATGCTGCTGCAAGATCCACATGCACCCAACGCACATTCGGTTCAACAAACCGGCTCAGAAATCGGGCGGCATCGATATGATCCGATGATTTTCCGGGATTGCACTGCTGAATATCAGCGACAGTGCTTTTGATATTTTCATCGTAATCATGATCCATCGGAAATGGCCAGATGCGTTCGCCGCTTAGCTTACCAGCTTCAATCAATGGTAAAAACCAGGCATCGTGATTGGTAAACACACCGGAATAACGGGTAGATAGTGCGCCAATGCAAGCTCCTGTCAGCGTGGCATAATCAAACATGGCTTTGGGATGTTCGCGCGAGGCCAGGGTTAAGGTATCCGCCAGAACCATGCGTCCTTCAGCATCTGTATCAACTGTTTCTATGGTGGTTCCGTTCAGCGCCTTAACCCACTCATTGGCATGATACGCTTTCGGGCCAATATGGTTTTCTGTGATCGCCAACCAGCCAGTCAGGTTTATCGCCTGCCCAAGCCTGGTTGCTGTCAGCAGATTTCCCAGCACAACGGCACTGCCATTCATGTCACCGTTCATGCCGAACATGGAACCAGATATTTTCAGGTTGTATCCGCCAGTGTCGATGGTAATGCCTTTGCCGACCAGTGCGACACTGTCAATGGAGTTCGGATCACCGTGATAATGCAGTCGAATAATGCTGGCTTCCTGATCGTCAGAACCACAGGCAACAGAAAGAAACGCACCGGCCCCCATCTGCTCCAGTTCTTTGTAACGATAGACGCGACAGTCCCAGCCTTCGTTTTCAGCTAACTCTTCAACCATCTCGCGATAAGACCATGGATTCAATTCATTAGCCGGCAGCGTCGTCAGATAACGAACAAAGGCATTACCTTCGGCTTCAGCAGAGCGCTGTTTGATCAACTCTTCATTGATCGGTCCCAACACGGAAATCTGTACAGCGATGCTGGCGCTGACATTCTGCTTGAAGGTTGGCAGCTGATATTGTGCGGCTAATAACGCACTAAGCAAGGCGTCGAGCAGCACGGAGTTATCCGCCATAATCACCAGGTGTCGGTCATTGGTGCGCTGTACCCCGAGTACCATGGCACGTGCTAAGGTCAATAATTCGAAACTGCCCAACCCGGCGGATACTCGGGCAAAGGACCACATAACACCATCATCCACCAGGGCTTTGATTCGGCGCTCTCCGCGCAGACCATTACGGATTTCACTGCGCTCAGATTCATCACGCCATTCAAAGCAACAATCAGCATCATCAGGATACTGATCGATCAGGTTGACAGTTATCGCAGGGTAATCAAAATCTTTCATTCCAAAACCTTTTTTTCGGTTGAGTTCAGTACAGAGAGGGTTCGCTTTCCGGGCGGGTTTTAAAGCGTTTATGCAGCCACAGGTATTGGTCGGGGTGTTCGCGAATTCGCTGCTCAAGCCATTGATTCACATGACAGGCATCGGCTATTTCATCGCCACTGGGTATATTGATTGGTTCTTCGATATTCAGCACAAAACCACGATAATTATCGGTACGGTACGCACTGACCGGTAATACAACCGCGCCGGTCGTTTCCGCCAGCTTGCTGGTCATGGTAATGGTGGCCGTTTCGATACCAAAGAAGGGCACAAAAACGGAGGATTTACGGCCATAATCCTGATCCGGTGCATACCAGATCGCCTTGCCTTTGCGTAAGGCGCGAATCAATCCTTTGATGTCTTTTCGAGCAATGGTTTCATCACAATAATCTTCACGTGCTTTGGTCATAAAATAATTGAATAGAGCGTTATCATGCTTGCGATACATAATTGAAAAACGCACCTTCCCTTTCAACAGAGCACCAAGAATATCTATCGGCCCAAAATGCCCGCTGAGTACCAGAATACCCCGGCCGGAGGCAAAGGCTTTTTCAAGATGTTCCTGCCCCCGAATCTCAAAGGAAAGCCTATCCACCGGTCGACACCAGGCATGTGCGGTTTCAAAAAAATTCAGTGTATTGGCAAAATATGTTTTACGAATAAGCTTGCGCTGCGCTTTGATGTCCAACTCTGGAAAGCAGAGCTGTATATTGGTCTGTACTACATGTCGGCGGCTGGACACCGCCAAGTACAACAGGACAGATAACAATCTGGCCAAGGGAATACGAATAAAAATTGGCAACCAGGCCAGCAGGTACAGCCCGGCAATTGCCAACCAGGTAAGCCAGTATTTGGGACTTAAAAAATCCCGGTAGCGGTAAACATCCGTTACTTGGGAGTCCTTCTGATTGCGATGGGACCCAGGTCTGTTTTTGGCTTGGCTCATGCAGTTTCAACTCAGTTACACAGATTACTGACAATAGACAATCACAGCGAAAAGCGGGTCATTATGCATGAAATGACAGGGAAGGGGGAGATTGGTTAACGTAACCAGTGAGACGGTGAGAGGCAAAATGCTGGCAGTGAGACGTAAGGCAAATACTCCGACCTTACCTCTCACGTTTAACAAGCTATAAAACGACAATACCATCCATCTCAACACCTGCCCCTTTTGGCAGCTGAGCGACACCGATGGCAGCACGGGCCGGATATGGCTGTTCAAAATACTGCGCCATAATTTCATTTACAGTGGCAAAGTTGGACAGGTCAGTCAGGAAAATATTTAACTTCACGATATCCTGCAGCTCACCACCGGCGGCTTTACAGACGGCTGTCAAATTCTTAAAGACCTGATGGATCTGCTCTTCGATGGAATTGTCTTTAAGCTCCATGGTTTGCGGGTCAAGCGGTATCTGACCGGACAAATAGACTGTGTTGTCGACCTTAACCGCTTGCGAGTATGTGCCAATTGCAGCCGGGGCGTCCGGTGTGGCGATGATTGATTTGCTCATATTGAATTCTCCTGTTAAAACCCGTTCTAAACTGATTAAATACCGCGCCCTCTGGGCGATGAAAATCCGCCGTAGATTACTCGGCTTATCCTGATGAATCCAGTGTCCTATCTTGGAGTGAAGAAAATGAGTTGGACTGTTAACGATGCCATCGAACTTTATAATATTAACCGATGGTCTGAGGGTTATTTCACTGTAAACGACAATGGCGACACCATCGTCAACAATAACAATCAGACTTCGCTAAAGGACATCGTTCTCGCCGCCAGAACCAAAGGCCTGCAGTTACCGCTACTGGTGCGCTTTCCTCACATTCTGCATGACCGGGTTCATCAGATCATTTCCGCCTTCCAGCAGGCGATCGCCGGTGAACGTTACCAGAACATCTATCAGCCGCTGTATCCGATCAAGGTTAATCAGCAGCGCAGGGTAATTGAAGAAATCATCAAGGGTCAGCGCATGGCGGGTGCTGAGCGTATCGGCCTGGAGGCAGGCAGCAAGCCGGAATTGATGGCCGTACTGGCTGAGGCGGTCAAAGGCCCTTCCACCATCGTCTGTAATGGCTACAAAGACGAAGAATATATTCGTCTGGCATTATCTGCAGAAAAACTGGGACACCATGTATATCTTGTCGTGGAAAAATCCAGCGAAGTTGATTGGATCATGGAGATTTCCGATGAAATGCAAGTGTTGCCACGTATCGGTGTGCGGGCGCGCCTATCCAGCATCGGTCGGGGCAAGTGGGAAAATTCCGGTGGTGAAAAGTCCAAATTCGGTTTAACTGCGTCGGAGATTATTGCCGTTACCGAACAGCTACGTGCACATAACCGGCTCGACTGCTTTCAGTTACTGCATTTCCATCTTGGTTCGCAAATCGCCAATATTCGTGATATTCAGATCGCGTTGCGTGAATGTGCCCGTTTTTACGTTGAACTGCGTCATTTGAATGTGCCGATTGACGTGGTTGATGTCGGTGGCGGTCTGGGCGTTGACTATGAAGGCACTCGTTCGCGTGAATCCTGTTCAATGAACTATTCCACTCAGGAGTATGCCAACAATGTGGTTTATGCCTTCCGTGATGCCTGCGAAGAAGAAGAACTGCCACACCCAATGATTTTCAGTGAATCCGGCCGTGCCGTCACCGCTCATCACGCCGTGATGATTGCCGATGTCTCCGAAGAAGAAAGCCCGAATTATTGCGAGCCTGACAAACCAGACACAGAAGCGCCCAACCTGCTACAGGAACTCTGGTACTGCTATCAGTGCACCAAGATTCACGAACGGCCTTATGCCGAGCTGTATCATGACGCGACCTACTTTCTGAAAGATGTGCACGATGCTTACAACCAGGGTTATCTGACTCTGGAGCAGCGCGCTCATGCGGAAGATATTGGCCGTGCGATCAATCACATCATCGCTGGTCAGCTCAATCCTGCGAAACGTACCCATAAGGATATGCTGGATGATCTGAACGAAAAAATGGCAACCAAACTGTTTGTGAATTTTTCATTATTCCAGTCGCTGCCGGATGTCTGGGGTATTGATCAGATCTTCCCGATTCTGCCGCTGACGGGCCTGAACCGGGAACCGGCGATTCGTGGCATCGTGCAGGACATCACTTGTGACTCCGATGGCCGAATTGATTATTACGTCGATGGTGAAGGGGTTGAATCCACCTTGCCATTACCCGACTGGCAGGCTAATGAAAGACCCTGGCTGGGCTTCTTTATGGTGGGTGCCTATCAGGAAATTCTCGGCGATTTGCATAACCTGTTTGGCGATACAAACAGTGTCGATGCATTATTTGATGAGAACGATAATCTGGTTCTGGTCAACGCTCGAAAAGGTGACACCATCAAACAGGTTCTGAGCTACGTTGATTTTAATGAGGACATGATGGTCAATGCCGTGTCCCGTCAGTTGGATGAAAGCTCACTGCCATTGTCTGAACGGCATGCGTTGCTCGAACAGTACCGCGCCAGTATGAAGGATATTACTTATCTTGAACCTCGACAAAAGGCGGCTGAGTAGATTCGCTGTTACGACGATCAACGAAAGAATGCTGGAACACAGATAAGCTCCTTGGTTTTTGCAAACAGCCCGGTATAATCGCGCGCTTTTTTATTTATTCGGCAGGGGGCGCTTATGATCTGTGGACTCGACTTCGGTACGTCCAATTCAACGGTAGGGGTGCTGAAAAACGGCCAGGCGACCATGGTGCCGCTGGAATTCGACAGGCTGAAACAACGTAATGAAACCACGTTGCCCAGCGCACTGTTTTTCGATTTTGAAACTGACAATATCAGTTTTGGCAGACAGGCAATTGCAGACTATACCCGTGGCGAATTCGGTCGTCTGATGCGCGCTATGAAGTCCATTCTCGGTTCCAATCAGATGGACGACGGCACCCAGATCAAACATAAGGTGTACTCGTTTAACGATATCATCGGCTTCTTTGTAAACAGCCTGAAAGAGCGATCTGAGACATTTCTGTCGCAGTCGCTGACTCATGTGGTCATGGGTCGGCCGGTTCACTTCAATGACACCCACCCGGAACTGGATGCCGCTGCCGAAAACCGGCTGGAGCAGATTGCCCGCCAGGTTGGATTCAAGGAAGTTTCCTTTCAGTTTGAACCGATTGCTGCGGCCTATGACTATGAACAACAGGTGGACAGTGAAGAACTGGCGCTGATTATCGATATTGGCGGTGGCACATCGGACTTCACGCTGATCCGCCTGTCCAAAAGCCGTAGCCATCTACCCGACCGTACAACCGACTTATTGGCCAATCACGGTGTGCATATCGGTGGAACCGACTTTGATCGCCATCTATCGCTGGCAACAGTAATGCCGCATTTCGGCATGGGAATACGCTATAAAGACAAACCAGAGCTCAGTATTCCCAAACACTACTTTGTGGATCTGGCAACCTGGCATCGCATTCATCTGCTTTATGACGCTGCTGTGATCCGGGATTTGAATGAACTGCTGCGCCGGGTTCAGCAACCTGCTCCACTGCAACGACTGTTGGGGTTATTACAACAGAAGGATGGTCATCGGCTTGCCAGTAGTATCGAACAGACCAAGATTGAGTTGTCCGATTCAATGCAAACGGAAATTGATCTGTCGTTCCTGTCCGAAGCAGTACAGGACGTTAGGCAAACAGCTACTCAGCAGGATTTGGCGGAGGCTATTGAAACCGATGTCAGCAAAGTATTCAGCGCTGTTCATGAAACACTGCAACAGGCAGGATTAACACAAGACCAGGTACAGACCGTCTTTACCACCGGCGGTTCAACGGCGTTACCGCCTGTTAAAGCATTAGTGCAATCAACCTTTGCTCATGCGAAGTGGGTCAGTGGTGATCTGTTCAATTCCGTCGGTAAAGGGTTATTACTGGAAGCGCAACGGCGCTATCTGCTCTAGCCCGGAAATGAAACAAAAACCCATTGTCAGCTTGAAACTGACAATGGGTTTTCTTGTTGGTATTCCCTGATCTGTGCAAACGAAAATGTTACTGAACAACTGACAGCATTTGTGGTCGCGATTGTTGTTCAGACAGTAAAAACACCTCGGTATCACTGCCATTATATTTGAGATAGGAGTGTAGGGTCTCCGGTGTCAGCGGCGCCCAATAGGCTTCTGGATCCAACTTCTCAATAGAGCTCAAAAATGGGACGTAGTGATGACCAGAATAACGGTGCACAGCCCCCCACTGCAAAACCCCGTGTTGCTGCTTATGAGTACGAAGCAGGCCTATACAGGCTTTATACTGTGGATTCTGACTGATGTAGTCCAGAACCATATCCGTGGTTTCGTTCATAATTCACTCCTTCCTCATCTTTTTGATTAAGGTTTTACCATTGGACAGCCTTTAATCTAGTCAATATCTGGGAAAGTGACAGTCCATCTGCAAAGTAGCACCACGCGATACTGTCAGTACAAGATAGTTAAACCTGAATCCGTGACTTCAAAGTGGATGCAGGGGGTGAGAGCTTGATTTCTGTTTGCTTTCCAAAAATTGCAGGTGCACCCATAGGTTCATTGAAATTTCACCCATAGGTTCATTGAAATTTTTGGGAAGCAAAGAGGAATCAATGGCTTGCGCACTGCGCCGCTTTGAAGTCACGGATTCAGGTTAAACTTTAGCCACCCTGCTCCTGATCATTAGGCAGTAAGTCGTTCAATACTACCCGAGGAACACCCAGACCACGCAGTACGCTGGTCACCACTGCGTTTATGGATGCTTCCAGGTTGAACGTCAGACCATCAGCAGTTTGTTCATACACGGGCTGGTGCGCATCAATAAGCGTTATTCGGTCTGACCCCAAACGGGTTTTCATAAAATCAACTGATGGCTGTACATTCTCAATATAAAACTGAAAACGTTTATGCAAGGATTGCTCATCATCATCTTCACGACCTCTTGACTGAGCACGCACCATCATTTCCTTACGGCTGATGCTTAAATGTAGCACTTTAAGAACCGGAATATTCATGGAAGCAAGAAACTCCAGCAGATGCTCTGCTGCACGCTGGGTACGCGGATAACCATCCAGGATAAAGGTTTCTTCTCTAGTGGCGCGGGCTTGTTCGATATGGGCGGCGACAAAGTTTTCAGTCCATCGGTTCGGAACCAGCAAGCCATTCATGGTACAGAATTCCAGCCATTCCAACTGGGAAGTGAACAGATCCATCCCTGTACGGCCAAAATAGCTTTCTAATTGTGCCTGATAGGAACGAACCTTGGCGCTTAATGACTCAGTGGTATCTACGCAGTTAAAGATATTGGTTTCTGCACCCAGGTCATATTTGGTGGCCAGTAACGTGGCAAATTCTGTGTCGTCTTTAGCTCCGCGAAACGTGCTGCGCAGAATTTCACCCATCGACAGGTGGGCTTCAGGGCGGATCTGCAGCAGTCGACACAAGGCACTGGCAACTTCACCTTTACCGCAACTTGAAGGCCCCGTCAGGATAATCACCCCGGCCTCACGCATTCTGACTTTTTCAACCTGAACCAACGATTTTAACCGACTCTGTACGTCCATTCTTTCCTCTTCAAGATCAGGGCAATTATTGGGTGCGAATCTTGGTGGGGTTTGATCAGGAACGCAAGTGGCAAGGGAGGATATAGTAAAGCGCAAAATGTAAAACCTGAATCGGTGACTTCATCGCGGGGCAGTGCGCCACGATGAAGTCACCGATTCAGGTTCAAGACACTACACTAGTTAACTACCGTATATAGCGCAAGGACTGCTGAAACCACATCAGTACGGTAACGTCGCCTTCGACAGCCAACTGCTTATCCTGAATAGCACGCATGAATGCATTTTTGTCTTTTCCGGAGGCCATTGCCCAAAGCACATTAAAGCCTTCTTTGGCAGAGCGAAAACGAATGGTCATATCAGCACTGTCGACCTCTGCGGACTGACTGGCCAGTTTCTGATCTCTGAACTTGAGGTAGCGCTTAACGTTGCGCTGGTCGGTAGTAAACTGAATGGTTTTTTCAACATCTGCCAAATATTCGCGCATGGAAGCATTACGGCGAATAGCTCGTTTGTATAACACAGCCATCAGCCAGAGCATCAATCTTAGTTTCATTGACCTTTCCTGTAATAGTTCGCTATTCACTGCAGCGCAGGCAGCGAGCTTGGTTTAGGAGTGATATTAACCTGAATCCGGCTTCAATGATGGTTTCAGGAAAAGTTAAACGATCGTTTGAATTATGCGGATGAAGGGCTCAATGTATAGCATGTTTACTGATACCTGAATCCGTGACTTCAAAGTGGATGCAGGGGGTAAGAGCTTGATTTCTATTTGCTTTTCAAAAATTGCAGGTGCACCCATAGGTTCATTGAAATCTTGCGCACTGCGCCGCTATGAAGTCACGGATTCAGGTGATACATACAAAAAAGAACATGAATCAGACCAACAGAACTGGATTCTTGTCGCCAAAGAAAAAATAGCGGCCACCAAAACAGGTGAGCCGTTCAGATGCCCATCATGAAATTTCGGGTCAGGCTCCCTTGTTGAAATACCTCTGTAAAACTCACCTGAATCCGTGACTTCAGAGTGGAAGAGCTTGATTCCTATTTGTTTTTCAAAAATTCCAGGTACACCCATAGGTTCATTGAAATTTCCGGGAAGCAAAAAGGAATCAATGGCTTGCGCACTGCGCCGCTATGGCATCACGGATTCAGGACTCAGTTCACAGCGTCTTTAAGTGCCTTACCAGCCTTGAACGCCACGGTATTACTGGCCGGAATTTCAATTTCCATCCCCGTTTGAGGATTTTTGCCTTTACGTTTGGCTCTTGAGCGCGCTTCAAATGTACCGAAACCTACCAAGGTCACCGATTCTTTCTTCGCAACGGTCTGGGTAATCTGATCCAGCAGAACATTAAGTACTTCTCCAGCCTTTTCTTTGGTCAAATCTGCTTGTTCTGCGATGGCGGCAGCCAGTTCAGGTTTTCGCATGGCAACTTCCTTCTAGTCTTTATTTTTATGGGTCGCTCACCGGGAACACCCAAAAGTGTCACCGGGTAGTGAAGTATGGGCTCATTACTACACTGGTGGCATAACGCATGAAGCTGTCAATAATCAGCCTGAAGCTTCATATTAATCGTATTAGCAGCCAGTAATATGATGTTAACACGAACTAGATTAACCACCTCTCGCCGGTTTTGCCAAGGCCTAAAGCTATTTTAGTGCTTAACTTTTGCCTGAATCCGTGACTTCAAAGTGGATGCAGGGTGTAAGAGCTTGATTTCTATTTGTTTTTCAAACATTGCAGGTGCACCTATAGGTTCACCCCAATTATTGGGAAGCAAAGAGGAATCAATGGCTTGCGCACTGTGCCGCGCTGGAGGCACGGAACCAGGTTGTGCTCATTTAACGCGATTTCAGCAAAAATTAGCACTTCTGTCTGGAGTCCGAAGCAAGCAACACGTTAAACTCTGCCTTTCCCTGATTACGTACATAATGTGAATATCGCCGATCTTGATCTGGACACACGCCAGTTTCACTGGCTGAGCGTCAATACGCTGGACATTCCATCTGATTACCGCTACTGGATTATGCTTCCCGGCAGCCTGACTCGGGCGTTGCGTGAGCGGACGGATCAGTTTTCAGTCAAGGTAATCGAACAAAAAGACCTGCAATGCCTTTGGCCTTATACAGGTCAAGACATTCAGACAAACTGTTTTTCACGCAAAGTATTATTAATGAACGCTGAGCAGCCCTGGGTTGCTGCTCACACTCTGATCCCATACAGCAGCCTGGAGAACGGACTTGATGAGTTAACCCGACTGAAGAACAAGCCTTTGGGCGAATTATTGTTTGCCAGAACGGACACCCAAAAGGACCATATTCAGGCATGCCAGACATCTGATGGCTGGGGGCGCCGCTCACGATACATCCTCCACGGGCAGCCTTTGTTGGTCAGCGAATTCTTTTTACCCGGTTTAATTGAACATGAATATCAACGCACTGCCTCATTATATTAAGCTCACACGCATTGATCGCCCGATTGGTACTTACCTTCTGCTGTGGCCAACGCTGTCAGCACTCTGTCTGGCGGCCGATGGTATTCCTGATATCAAAAACCTGCTGATTTTCACGTTGGGCGTGTTTTTGATGCGTTCGGCGGGGTGTGTCATTAATGACTTTGCCGATCGCAAATTTGACGGTCACGTCAAACGTACTGTATCTCGACCACTTGCCAGTGGACTGGTTACAGAAAGAGAAGCGCTGACACTATTCGCACTGCTGGTAGGCGTTGCCTTTATTCTGGTGCTGCTAACCAACTGGGTCACCATCCAAATGTCCGGCGTAGCGGTGCTGCTGGCGGCAACCTATCCGTTTATGAAGCGTCACACCTACCTGCCGCAGGTAGTGTTGGGTGCCGCCTTTTCCTGGGGTATACCAATGGCCTATACGGCGCTGGAAGTGCCGTTAACCACCACTACCTGGCTGCTATTCTGCGCCAATATCCTTTGGACTGTTATGTACGACACGCAATACGCCATGGTTGACCGGGACGATGACCTCAAGATAGGCATCCGCTCTACTGCTATTTTGTTTGGTGATGCAGATAAGGTCATACTGGCGGTGCTGCAGGTATTGACTCTGTTAGCCTGGGCATTAATCGGGATTAACAGTGAATTGGGCTTGGGCTGGTGGCTGGGGCTGGCTATTGCGGCCGGGCTGTTCGTCTATCAGCAATGGATAATACGCGAACGCGACCGTGACCAGTGCTTCAAGGCATTTCTGAATAATCACTGGGTCGGGCTGGCACTGTTCGTTGGTTTGATTCTCGACATACTGTTAGCGGGTTAATCTGCTCTGGTGTCAGCAATGACTGGGACTAACACAGCGTGCTCAGGCAGGTTGTGTCTCAGGTTTTTGCGGTTATTCAACAGTACGTTCAAAGCTTATTTGACAATCAGGTGGCAACTGTAACACTTCTGTCATTAAAGCTTCGTTAAATATCTTATATTTGACATGCACTGAAACTGGAAAACACCAATGTCCAACCGAAGCATATTGATCGTCGATGATGAAGCGGCCATTAGGGAAGTGATAGCTGCAGCACTGGAAATGGCAGGTTATCGCACTATCGAGGCGGCGAATGCCCAGGAAGCACACAGCCTGATTGTCGACCAAAAACCGGATCTGGTTCTGCTGGACTGGATGATGCCAAATGTCAGCGGCGTTGAACTGGCTCGGCGCCTAAAACGAGCCCCTCTGACGGCTGAAATCCCGATTATCATGCTCACTGCCAAGGGAGAAGAGGACCATAAGATCATAGGCCTGGAAGCCGGCGCTGATGATTACATCACCAAGCCATTCTCACCTCGCGAGCTGGTTGCCCGCCTCAAAGCCGTACTACGCAGGTCGACACCAGCAGGGATCAACGAAGCAATTGAGATCAATGGTCTGCGCCTGGATCCAAACTCACATCGAGTTACGGCCCTTGATGAAGAATTAACCATGGGACCGACCGAGTTTCGTCTGCTACAGTTTTTTATGAGCCATGCGGAACGTGCCTATACTCGCGGACAACTGCTTGATCAAGTATGGGGTGGTAACGTCTACGTTGACGAACGCACCGTTGACGTTCATATTCGCCGACTGCGCAAAGCGCTGGGCGATGAGTTTAAATCGCTCATTCAAACGGTTCGGGGCACCGGATACCGTTTCTCTACCAAGGTTATAGAAGCAGAAAAATAATGATTCGTGATTTACGCCGAAGTCATTACCGGCAATTGGCGGCTGTATTGGCTATTTCACTGGCGGCTGGTTGGTTCGCTGGCTATCCATGGCTGGTTCTGGCGTTGGGCTCAACCGGGTATCTGTGCTGGATTCTGTACCAGCAACACAAACTGATTCATTGGCTGATTTCAGGCGCTCGTGCCACGCCTCCAGAAGCAATTGGCTTATGGGGTGTCATCTTCGATCATCTCTATCGGATGCAACGAGAACATCGGCGCCAGATACGAAACTATCGAGACATCGTTCAGCGTATTCGCACCTCCACTGAAGCATTGAACGACGGCATCATCATGCTTGACCTGAGCGGCAATATTCAGTGGTGGAACAGTGCAGCCCAAGATCTGCTAAGACTGCGCAATGAAGATATGGGGCAATTGCTGACCAATCTGGTGCGCGATCCAGCTTTTATCCAGTTTTACAACAAAAGTCATCATGGCGATCCAATCACCCTGGACAACCCTGCTCATAACAATCAGTTCCTGCAAGTGGCAATGACTATCTTCGGCAAAGGCGAGCGTCTGTTGCTGCTGCGTGATGTTACCCGGTTAAAACAACTGGAGCAGATGCGACAGGATTTCGTTGCCAATGCATCTCATGAATTAAAAACCCCCCTGACGGTACTGCAGGGACACCTGGAAAATATTCTAACCTTCTCTGACGACCTTGCCGCTCCAATGGAAAAAGCACTGAACAGCATGAATAATCAGACCAAGCGCATGGCGAACCTGGTTAACGACCTGCTAATGCTGACCCGATTGGATTCAACGACCAAAATAGCGGAAGGCCGCCCAATCGATATGCCGATTTTTCTGCAGCAGATTGCCGAAGATGCTCGCAGCCTGTCCAGCGATAAACAACAGAATGTCGTGGTGAATTGCCTGACCGATGCGCAGCTGCGTGGCAAGCCGGGCGATATTCGCTCAGCCATTAATAATTTGGTATTCAACGCGGTTCATTACAGTCCGAAAAAAAGTACGATCACGATCACCTGGCAACTGGCCCATTCTGGTGCGGTACTTAGTGTTGAAGACGAAGGCATTGGGATTGATCAGCACCATATTCCCAGATTAACAGAACGCTTTTATCGGGTAGATGCCGGACGCTCCAGTGATGTTGGCGGCACGGGCCTGGGGCTGGCCATTGTCAAACACACCCTGCATTTGCACAACGCTCGTCTGGACATTCGCAGCGAAAAGAACAAAGGCTCAATATTTAGTTGTGTTTTTCCAGCGGATCGGGTTATTGATGTCAGGACTAGTGTAGTGTCTTGAGACACTACACTAGGAAGTCTGAAGCCAGATAAACCAAAATATCATCACCATTTCTGATGCTCCGAACAGACATAGCATCAACAGGTAGCATGAGATATTTAACAAACCTCTGCGATGTAATGGCTCAGAATTTCCAGCTTATCCGGGTCATCGTCAACAACTCTCAGGTTCACCATCGCTCTCTGGCAATCAAGAGACTTCTCCAGCAGAGCAATAGATACAACGAATGTATTGATACGTGCGACTTGATCCGGGTATTTTTTGGCACTGATATCAATAACCACCTGTTCCAGCAGCGCTGGGGGGTTGCTATCACCAAAGCGCAGAACAATTAAGGCATCCGTCAGATTGATGTCCCGCAAATCACCAGACCAACTTGATGATGGAGAGCGAAGATTGACCTTGCCCAATACTGTTTTTGTACTTGCTGCCTTTTTACTAGGTGCTTTATCAACCAATTGAGAACTGACCGAACCTTCGGTCAGCAGGTTGGCCGAACCGACAGATACACTTTGAGAGGATGGTTTCGGAGCGGAAGGCTTGGCCGTTAACAGACTGGCAGAGTCATAACCGGTCGACAATGGAGGGGGCGACTGCATGGTTGCCTTGCCTTTCAAAATCGCCCGTATCTGATCCTTATGATTGACCGACAGAAGCTTGAAAACCTTTTTCAACAACTGATCAGAGCTGAACGGTTTGCCTATATAATCAGAGACTCCGGCCTGTACGGCTTCGACGACATGATTCTTTTCACCTCGACTGGTCACCATCATAAAGGGCGTTTTATTGAGCTCATTCTCACCTTCATATTCGCGCAACCAGGTTAGTACCTCCAATCCGGATAATTCCGGCATTTCCCAATCACATAACACCAGATCATAGCGACGCTTGTTCAATCGTCCCTGCGCTTTTTTTCCATTGGCGGCTTCATCAATATCACACTGAGCAAACTGGCCTTTCAATGTGCGCTTAACCAAATCCCGGATAAAGCTGGCATCATCAACCACGAGAAAACTAAGTTTATGCATAAGTCACTTAATCAGATGGCTATCTTTTAATCTTAGCAGTGTTATCAGAAACCGAAATCAGTCTCCTGAATCCGTGATTCCATAGCGGCGCAGTGCGCAAGTCATTGACTCCTCTTTGCTTCCCAAAAACTGGGGGAACCTATGGGTGCACCTGCAATTTTTGAAAAACAAATAGACATCAGCTCTTACACCCTGCATCCACTGAAGGAGTCACGGATTCAGGAGTCTATTTCGATTCGATCGGCAGTCAGGCGCCAATAGACGGCATCTGGACTCACGCGAAACAAGTCAACATGGCGAAAATTCAAATCCTGCTGAATCAATTGCTTAATCTCACTAACAATCTCATATGGCGTCAACACTGAGACATAAATCCGCTGAATATCGTTCCGCTTGAATTTTAACATCACCGAATCAGAATCCCGTGCGGGAACAATGGCGCGCCATTCACCCTGCAATCGGTTTTCTTCAACATCAAAGAATGCACCGGGCAATGGATTATCCTCGCTAGGATGAAATTCATGAGCGGTACCATACTGAACAGGATCAAGGATAACTGGCGCACCCGGCATAGGCTGAAGACAAGTCGCCTGTTTACGTATAGCCACTGCGATGCCAGTGAAATGCTCAGCTAATATCGACCAACCGTAATAACAGGTTGCGCTATCAAAAAGACGCAAACAAGCAGATTTCTCAAATCGTTTTGCCGGATAGGCATCAACCTGGCGGTGTTGGCGGCTCGCCAATACTTCTGAGCGTACCTGCACCTCAAGCCGATCTCTTTGGGCCAGAAAATCGTCAAAACTCAGCCACATGCGAATATTATCCGGCAACTTTTCATATTCGCGCCGAAAGCCGGTTTGCAACTCCGACTCAGAAATATGATCACCGACACCGGCACTCCATCTATGCAGAGACAGAAACGGCTCAACAAAAGCCCAGTCCCTTTGCAACGGCAGGCGCCCACGTTTCAAGGCCGCAATTAATTGAGCAGAACCATAAAGATAAAGCAATGGACTGGACTGAAGGTTTCTGGCCATACCATCCATACCTGTAGCAGGTTGTTAGATCTTGTTAAATTTGTATCTGATTTGCATTAATGCCCCAAATCATGGCTGTCCTGGTCAGCAAATCGCTCGCAAAGGAGAAGTAATGCATCTCCCTGGCATCACGACTCTTTATGATAATGGCCACATAAGGAAAAGATGCAACACCATTCTAATGGATTATTGCCATTTCTTTGAATTTCCCATGGTAACGTTTACAGCATCAAACAACCTATGCATAATAATTGTCAGTTCTGTCAATTAACCGACACTTATCTAGTCAAAACAATTTGCTAAATATGTGAAGGACTCCAAAGAAAGTTCGAATTCTTCCTATTTCCCCATTCAATTTGTAAGATATTTCCTACACTCCATGTACGAAAAGCCTCTGTTTTTGTGATCAACTATACAAGACTGCCTGATTTCACTGGCTTACAGAGTCATCAAAGGATAAGAGCACAAAACACCAAAATAAAATCCCCTTTTACAGGCTGTTTAATCCCTATAATACATTCCGTGTTCAGGACGAACCATACGGATTTCAAGAACCAGGACGGTTACCAGCGGAAGGTGTCAGGCAGGAAGCTAGACGGGATTGGGCTCATGATGAGCCAGAACGGACTCTCCAGGATGGAATTGGATATGCACCGGATTGTGCAAGCGAGAGACTGGAAGTTTCTCATACAGGATGAACAGTCAGCGGAAGACACTGCTTACGACTCCAGGGGAAAGCAATGCGCTTTCCCCTTCTCGTATCTACAATAATATCCCAACCTTTATAAGCTATTCACTCTCGCCTTTTTATCGACTCCTAATATCCGTGACGTAATGCGCCGCTCTGGAGTCACGGATTCAGGCCATATTCACTCAGGAAACCATAGCGACTGTTACAGGTCAGGCTTTGAGTTTGACTCTCGAGTTCGAACATCGAGCAAAAATCACTCTTTGACGTCCGGCTTGAATCATTCCCCTCCCTTTCCGAACTGTTTTCCTTTACCCGGTGTAGGATATTGACGACAAATGAAGTAGGCATAATTCACAAAAACACCCTGCCTATAGCCTACTTTTCGCACAACCTCGCGGTATTCATGGCTTTCAGTCCGGCCAGCCAACCAAACAATCAATTTGAATAGCTAAAATATTAAATCCAAACGAGGGAACTACCTTATACTGGGCTTGTCCAGGAGGGATAGGGATTGAACCCGGGGGGATGATTCGGGTTTAGGGATAAATGGAACACGGAAGAAAGCGCTATAGGATGTAGTGCTGAACAAGGAAACGTTCAATCAGGAGCAACTCAGGAAAGAGACCGCTTACGAATTCAGGGGGAGGCTAATGTTTCCCCCTATTTATTTTTTGCAGGAAACATTTCATTCAACAAAGTCGCCGTACGAACCGCCGCTTTCACCAACTGTTGCTCCAACACTTTTTTCCCGATCATTTGTAATTCCGCGCTGTAACGTCCTTGAGCGGCCAAAGGGTAAACCTTCTTCAGGGCTACCTGATGTGTTTCGAAAGCCCAGTCAGGGACCGATACCGACTCAACCCACTGATCTACATTCATCTCATCAGTCTTACGATACAACTCCTGAGCATAAGTAAACCATCGCTTCTGCTGCTTTCGATATAAATCATAATTCCATATCCAGGATAGATTGACCGGTTGAAGGTCGCTATTTTTAAGGTAGATTTTCTGCCCCCCCTGATCCCGTACCAAGCCACAATTAACCGGGATATGCATTTCAACCATATAGTGCATTAAATAGGTTAGAGCAGCCTGCTTCTCTAATTTCGTGAAATTGGACTGCATCAACACCAGCCGAGACTCAAGAATTGCAGCAACGGAACAGGCATTTTGGGGACAGTTCACTGCAGGATCAAAAGCCTTGTCATCCACATTAAACAGAGTCAGTTGCAGTGATTTGAGATGAGCGTTCTGGGGGCGTAGCAAATCGGCTTCGACAGTGGCGGCGCGCAATCTTAATTCGCGTTGCCACTCATCACCAAGCAGATGCTTTAATTCTTCCTGTGCGCCCGATTTCAGAAAAGGAATCATCAACTGAGCCACCACCCGGTGGCCATCCTCCTCAAAAGCGGCTACTGGCGCCACAGGAAACACCAATATCGCCACGAGCAATAGAATCAGCCGCGACGACTGCGCTTCTCGGCTAGCCAGCCGACGAGAAAAAAAGCGACCACAACAACCGGACCAAGCCATAAAGAACCCGGCAGCAAGAGTACCTTTTTTACCCATGGAACCAGAAAAACAGCAATCGCGCCGTAACCGAACGCACATAAAATAACAAATACCAATGTCCGAATAATAAAATGAGCGCCCTTAACCAAAGCCCAAACGGCCTTGTTTATTCGCTCGCCATAAATCACCAGTATAGTGGCGATCAGCGCGCTGGCGATAAAAGTCAGATGCGGGCGGAACCAGCCTGAAAAATCAGCAAGCAGCTCTATAATCATGTGAAATAGCCTTGAAAAATTCGTCGTAACTTTAGCGATTATCGAAGAATTTTGACACCAGGAAGTGTGCTTTCATTCAAAAAAGAACTCACCTCATCGCGCAGCCAGACAGAGAATGACAGATGAAATGCTGGCGGAGTCAGAGGCTCATTTTCAGGAAGGCTGAACTCGATATAACTGCATCCTGAATCCGTGATTCCATAGCGGCGCAGTGCACAAGCCATTGATTCCTCTTTGTTTCCCAAAAATTTCAATGAACCTATGGGTGCACCTACAATTTTTGAAAAACAACAAATAGAGATCAAGCTCTTACACCCTGCACCCACTGCAGAAGTCACGGATTCAGGATTATTCTAAAACAATACCGACGCTAATCAGCCTATAACTATTGGCAAGCACTGTGTAACCGATTACAGTTTTATGCAGATTCCTGAGGTTAGAGTGTTATGTCAACCATCAAAGAAGTATCCCGACTTGCTAATGTCTCCGTCGCAACAGTCAGTAGAGTTGTTAACGGCAACAAATGGGTTTCAGAAGCAACCAAAACCAAAGTGCTGGCAGCGATGAAAGAATTGGGCTATCAACCCAACTCCTTTGCTAAAGCACTGGCAACCAATCGTTCGGATACCGTCGGCATGGTGGTCAGTGAACTTGGCGGTGCATTTTTTGGTGAAATGATGTACGCCGCAGAGGATCGGGTGCGCGCCACTGGCAAGCACTTGATTATTACCAGCGGGCATGACACTCGAAGCACAGAAAAAGACGCCATTGACTTCCTTATGCAGCGTCAGGTTGATGCTCTGCTATTGCATGTAGATGCACTGACTGATGATGACTTGATCCAGCTGACTGACAGCAACAACATCCCCATCATACTGATTAATCGCTTTGTACCAGAGCTGGCTGAGCAGTGCATTTCTCTCGATAATGAGATGGGTGGTTTTATTGCTACCCAACACTTGATCGATCTTGGTCATGAAGAAATCGTCTGCATTACCGGGCCACTGTTCAAGGTTGATGCCCGGGCTCGTCTGGCAGGTTATAGACGAGCGTTGGAAAAAGCAGGCCTGGTTTACGATGAAAACCGGGTTATTGAGTCCAACTACCAGGAACAGGGCGGACAAATTGCCATTGATCGACTGCGCCGTCGCGAACAAACCTTTACAGCAATCGTGGCGCAAAATGACCACATGGCGATTGGTGCAATGAATGCACTGAAGCAGCTTGGCATCAAAATCGGAGATGAGACCAGTATTGTCGGTTACGACAATATGGTGATGTCCCGTTATACCGAACCGGCCCTGACAACCATTCACATTCCCGTCGCAGACTTTGGTCAACGAGCAGCTGATCTAGCGTTGAATATGATGGGGCTGCAAAACAAAACCCTGGTCAAGCGTTTCCAGCCAGAATTAATTGCCCGGTCTTCAACCGCCGTCCGAAAACTTTGACAACAATACCAGCATCCATATCCAATGGCCTTCTCATGTAACCGCTTACAATTAAGATATTTATGCTTAGCATGACCAATTATAAAAATATCACTATAGACCCTCGGCCATAACGCTATATTTCGCAAAAAACCGCATATATACTGAAAGAACCAACTAATGGTTGACAGGCCCAAGCCTTGTTTTTAATCTTCCATACTGTAAGCGGTTACAGCCTGTTATATAACACCCAGTTCCATATGAACAACCACAACAACAAAAATTTGGAGATATTCAAATGAAATCCCAACTCAAAGCCTGTGTAGCAGCACTGTCATTAATTACGGCAACTACTTTTGCAGCAGATCTGCGCCTGGACGGTTTCCCAGATTACAATACGCAGATTGATGCAATCAAAGACAGCTACACCCAACAGACCGGCAACTCGGTCACTATGCTGAAAAACAACCATGGCGACCACCACAACAAAATTAAAACCAACCTGGCTACCGGCACAGGGGCTGGGGATGTTGTATTACTTGATATCGACTTCGTTGGATCTTTCGTTAACTCCGGCGGTTTTGTTGACTTGACCAAATACTACAAAGATATTGCCGGTAACTACGCAGGCTACGCTGTAGAAGCTGGTAAAGGCGCTGACGGTAAGCAATACGCCGTACCGGTCGACCTGGGTCCAGGCGTGGTTTATTACCGCCGCGACTATATGGAAGACATGGGCTTTGACATTAATAAAGTCATGACCAACTGGAATACCTATCTCAAATACGGCCGCGAACTGAAGAAAAAAGACATCCTGCTGATCGGTAACGCCAGCGCCGTAGCAAATGCCTATTTCCGTTTCAACGTGAAAGATGGCGAAGGCTGGTATTTCGACGCCGACGGTAAGCCACTAGTGACCTCCGAACGATTTGTTCATGCATTCAAACTGGCTAAGACTATTCGTGATGAAGGTCTGGATGGCAACATCAGCGAGTGGACAGAAGACTGGTATGCTGGTTTCCGTGAAGGCAAATTCGCTACTCAGCTGTCTGGCGCCTGGTTGCTTGGTCACCTGAATAACTGGATTGCACCGGAAACCGCCGGTAAGTGGGGCGTTTCGGGTCTCCCTGGCGGTATTTATGGTCGTTGGGGCGGTTCTTATCTGGCCATTCCAAAACAAGCCAAAGATGCCGATGCTTCCTGGACCCTGATCAACCACATGATCTCCGAGAACTCTCAGTTGGAAGGCTTTAAGAATATTGCTGCTTTCCCGGCTCACACAGGCACTTACGATGACCCAGCATTCGCAGAACCGATTCCATTCCTGAACGGTCAAAAAGCACGCCTATTATTTGCCGACATCGCTGAACACATTACACCAGTGACACCGATGAAAGGCGATCTGATCGCTGAAGATCTGATCCAGCAAGCACTCGATAAAGTACTGAATGATGGTGTCGACATCACCACAGCCCTGAAAGATGTTGAGCGCCAACTGAAACGCCGCGTGCGTTAAGAAACCAGGGCGCGTTTAGCGCCCTTTCTTTAAACGCATATATGGGCCGGTAATTTCATGTTGAGCAAAGCACGGTTTAACAGTGAACTCCCGGATTCAAGTACACACTCTTGAGCGGTCTGGATATGAATAGCACCCTCTCTACAGCCAAAAAGCCGAAGCCACCAGTACAGCCTGAAAGTCGTGACTGGCGGCAATTGATGAACAAGCTGACACCTTACGGCTTTCTCTCTCCTTATCTGATTATTTATGGCGTGTTCGGCATCTTCCCGGTGCTGTTCATGGTCTATCTGTCCTTTCATCTGTGGAATCCGGTCGAAGGACTACAGTCGATGGAATTTGTTGGTATCGACAATTATGTTTTGTCGCTAACCGACCCGACTCTGTGGCAAACCATGTGGAATACCCTGGTGATGGCAATCCTGTCGGGCGTACCTCAACACCTGTTGGCTCTGCCGCTGGCCTATGCACTGGTTATGATGGGATCGAAATTCCGCCACTGGCTGACCACGGCGTATTTCCTTCCGTACATTACCTCCACAGTAGCGGTGTCGATGATTTTCTATGTCATGCTGTCAAAGGAGAGTGGCATCGTTAACGCCGTATTGATCTATCTGGCCGATGCCAGTTGGAGCCAATGGCTGTTCGGTGGCCTGAAGGACGTTCTGCCTCTGGGTTGGGTACAGGAAAACGGCTTGATTCGATATTCAGTTGCCTTTGTCGTCTGGTGGAAATACGTTGGCTTCAATACCGTCATCTACACAGCGGGCCTGGCCACCATTAATCCAGATTTATACGAAGCCGCGACCATTGACGGCGCAAACTCCTGGCAGCGTTTCCGGCGTATATCCCTGCCCTTGCTACGACCTTTCATATTTTTTGGTGTCACACTGACGATTATCGGCAACATGAACCTGTTTGATGAACCCTTTGTTCTGACCGTAGGTGGACAGTTTGCACAGGAAGCCGGTAAAACCATTTCCAACTATCTGTACCAGATTGCCTGGCAGTGGCTGGATATGGGAAGTGCCGCCGCCGTCTCATGGATACTGTTTGTCGTGATCGGTATTTTCACCAGCATTTATTTCTGGCTGTTTGGCCGCCAAGGCTTGGGAGAAGACTGAGATGACCTATACACAAGCCACCTTTATTGTGAATCTGTTTCATCGTGCTGGCCGAGGCCTGCGCAACATCTTGCTGGCACTGTTTGCGTTCATGACCATCTTTCCGTTCGTCTGGTCCGCCATGCTGTCAACGCATGACCGAACCACTATGTTCAGTGGGGGCATTAACTTCATCCTTGGTGACAAGCTGGTGCAGAACTACGGCCAGCTACTGAATATTATGGATTTCTGGACCGGGATGATGAACAGCTTTTCCATTTCAGTGATCGGTACTGTTGTTTCACTGCTGTTCTGTTCTATGGCCGGGTATGCACTGGGCACCTTTAAGTTTAAAGGTCGCAATACCATTTTCGGTGTTATGGTTGCCTCGATGATGATTCCACCGATTCTGACACTTATTCCATACTATATGGTGATTTCCTCATTAGGGCTGGCAAACACCCACATCGCGGTCTGGCTACCGTTCACCATTAATCCTTTCGGTATTTTTCTGATTCGCCAGTATGTTGTCACTTCTGTGCCGAAAGACCTGCTCGAAGCCTCAAAACTCGACGGAGCCAGTGAGCTGCGCACCTATTGGAGCATTGTACTGCCACTGTTACGCCCAGGACTTGCAACACTGGCCATCGTGCAGTTTGTATTTTTGTGGAATAACTTCCTGCAACCGCTGGTCGTACTAAACAGCCCCGACAAAATGGTCATTACTCAGATGCTGCGAGGCGTTCAGGGCGTACCAAACACCCCATGGGGCGCCGTTATGCTGGGCACCACCATATCCATATTACCGCTGATTGGCCTGTACATGGCAGCCAGCAGACAGATGATCGCTGGGTTGACCAGCGGCGCAGTAAAATAACCAGAGAGATTATTCATGAGCTATCAATTACCCGACAACAGCCCGTTAAAATCACCAGATTTTCTTTACGGCGTTGCAACTGCCTCGTTTCAGATTGAAGGAGCGAATACAGCAGATGGTCGTTGCGAATCCATCTGGGATCGATTCTGCGCTACGCCTGGCCGAGTATTGAATGGCGATGACGGTTCCGTTGCCTGCGATCATTACCACCGGCTTGAATCCGATTTGGACCTGATTCAATCACTGGGGATGGATGCCTACCGCTTTTCCATTGCCTGGCCGCGCATCGAACCAGCACCGGGTGAGTGGAATGAAAAGGGTTTCGATTTTTATGAGCGGCTGATTGATGGCCTGATCGAACGCGGCATCAAACCGTACCTGACGCTTTACCATTGGGATTTGCCACAATACCTGGAAGACCACGGTGGTTGGCTCAACCGCGAGACGGCTTATCGCTTTGCCGACTACGCTGCCAAAGTGAGTGAACGGTTTGGCGATAAAGTGGTTTCTTATGCCACCTTTAATGAGCCTTGGTGTTCATCCTTTTTAAGCTACCGCATCGGCGAGCACGCTCCAGGCTATAAAGGTGAAGATCGCATGGCCTATCAGGTTGCTCATCATCTGTTGCTGGCCCATGGCTTAGCGCTGCCGACCATGCGCAAAAACGCGCCCAATGCAAAGCATGGCATTGTACTGAACTTCACTCCGGCCTATCCGGAAACCGATTCTGAGGCTGACAAAGCAGCAGCGAAGTACGCCGACGATGACAGCGGTGAATGGTTCCTGGAACCCATTTTGACCGGTCATTATCCGCTGCAAGTGGTCGAGAAGCATCCACAGTGGATGCCCACTCAAATGCCCGGCGATATGGACATTATTTCTCGTCCGGTCGACTTCATCGGCATTAACTTCTACACCCGCTGTGTGATCGGTACAGATGAACAAGGCGAAGCCAAAAGCTTGCCTGCTGGCGAACCGAGAACTGACATTGGCTGGGAAATTTATCCTGCGGCACTGACCAAACTGTTGATCGGAATGAAAGAAAAATACCACAACCTGCCACCACTGCTTATTACTGAAAACGGTGCTGCCGATAACACCGATATTGCTGATGGCGTTGTTGACGACACCATGCGTACTGATTATTACCAGGCACATCTCAATGCCGTTCATAACGCCGTTGAACAGGGCGTTAATGTTTGTGGTTATTTTGCCTGGAGCCTGATGGATAACTTTGAATGGGCCTTTGGCTATTCGATGCGCTTCGGCATCGTGCATGTTGATTATCAAACCCAGCAACGCACAATCAAGAAATCGGGTAAGGCCTGGCAGGCGTTCTTGGCTGAACGCTGAAGATGATTCACGATGGCCAGATATTCCAGTGCGAATAACTGGCCATAACATCTACCTGAATCCGGTGACTCCAGAGTGGATGCAGAGTGTAAGAGCTTGATTTCTATTTGTTTTTCAAAAATTGCAGGTACACCCATAGGTTCACCCCATTTTTTGGGAAGCAGATAGGAAGCAATGGCTTGCGCACTGCGCCGCTATGGATTCAGGATTTAGATTTGTCACCAAGCGTTACCAGCCGAGTCTGCAAAGCCGCGAAGCGGAGCTGGATTAGGCATATATAACAGGCATCGCTATAATTCCTGACACATTTCAGCCTCTCTCTATTCTGCCCTTGTGAAACGGCCCAAAAACATCTTTATGGAAGCGCAAACGCGCAATGGTATATCGTCAAGCCTAGTGGTGACTCCTACCGAGATTCGCTGGCCATCGGTATTGGCGTTTCTGATTGACCGTTTCCCCCATCTTGATCCAACAGCCCTGACGCATAAGATGCGTTCCGGGAAAATCTACTACGATGACGGCTCACCAGTGCCTGTTGATGCCACCTGCATTGCTGGTCAACGATTATGGTACTTTCGGGAAATCGAAAACGAAACTGTCATTCCATTCGATTTTGAGATTCTGCATGAAGACGAACATCTGCTCGTGATCGATAAACCCCACTTTTTATCGACAACACCCGTGGGGAATTTTCTGAGAGAAACCGTTGTTACCAGATTAAGAAAACAAACCGGTAATATGGAAATAACACCAGCACACAGACTTGACCGTTCAACCGCTGGAATACTGATGCTAACCAAACACAAGGCTGCACGGGAAAAGTATCAGTCACTGTTTGCCCGACGCGACACCCAAAAAATCTACCATGCTATCTGCCATCGAAATGCGCTATTGCCAGAGCAATTCGACATTCGATTACGTCTGCAGGAAAACCAACACAATATATTTGTTTCTGTTGTCCAAGGGGAGCCAAACAGTGAGACATCAGTAAAACTTCTTCACAGCAACACACAGTACAGTCTTTACCAATTGAAGCCAGTAAGCGGCCGTAAACATCAATTGCGAGTGCATCTGGCAAATCAGGGCGCAGGGATCGTCAATGATAACTGGTATCCGATTCCGCAACCGGAAGGTCCGGATGATTTTAACAACCCGCTGCAGCTACTGGCAGTATCATTAGCATTTATCGATCCATTCTCTGGACAACGACGGGAATTCCAAACCCGTCGTTCATTATCTGTTGATCGGCTGTTGGCGAATTAGTGCCTGTCTGGACACGCACGAATTATTGATTTAAATTCATGCTTCCATGATTTCTCTTGGCTACACTATGCTCTTCTGTCATTAATCATTGCCCTGACTATGCTCTCCATTTTTCGGCACCACCGCCAACGCCTGTTTGCTCTGATTGCGCTACTGACTATTCTGTTGATTCCAGCCTTTAATATCGGTCAGAGTATCGGCCTGACTGATGCGCAATTGAAGACGCTATTAATTCTGCTGCTTGCCGCACTGTTATGGGTCAGTGAATGGATACCTCTGTTCATTGTCAGCTTTATCATCCTTGCGCTGGAACTGACCTGGCTGACCCCAGCTATCCAGGCGCTGAAAATACCGGTCAGCGAATCACTGTTTTTTTCACCCTTCTTTTCCAACATTATTTTGCTGTTTATGGGCGGTTTCGTGCTATCCAATCTGATGCAGAAAGCCTCGCTCGACGCCCGGTTTGCGCATTGGATTCTGCGCATCACCAAAGGCGAACCATCAACAACGTTGCTGGGTATTATTATCGCCTGTGCCTTCTTATCCATGTGGATGAGTAATACTGCCACGACCGCCATGATGCTGACCATTGTGCTGCCATTAACCAAACGGCTCCACCCGGAAGCACCTTTTCGGGTAGCGCTGGTTCTGGCTATTCCGCTGGCCTGTAATCTTGGGGGTATTGGTACGCCCATTGGAACACCACCCAATGCCATCGCCATGAGTTATTTAATTGCCAAAGGTATCAACGTTAGCTTTCTCAAGTGGATGCTATTCACCATGCCATTTCTGATTCTGACGTTGCTGGTACTTTGGTTTACGCTACTGAAACTGTATCCAGCGGATATGGATAAACTGGATTTTTCGTTGCAAGAGCAGCACCCCCTCAATACCAGGCAGTGGATTACGGTGGGTATTTTTTTGCTGACGGTTATTGGCTGGCTTATCGGCGGCCAGTTCGGTTTCAAGACAGGAACGATTGCACTGTTTCCTATTATCGCTGCTTTTTGGATGGGGCTTCTGGATCAGTCGGATTTCCGCTCCTTACCCTGGGATGTATTATTTATGGTTTCTGGTGGTATTGCCCTGGGCGTCGCGATTGATATCACACACTTGGGCGATATCATCGTTCAGGTTATGCCTAACAGCAGTAATTTTGAAATTTTGCTGATTGTATTTATGGCACTCGGTGCCGTGCTCGGTACAGTGATGAGCAATACCGCGACAGCCGGCTTGTTAATTCCGTTAGCGGTATCACTCAGTCTGCCGACAAATCAGTTGATGGTGATGGTATTGGCAATTACCCTGAACTGCTCGACAGCAATGGTGTTGCCTGTCTCAACACCGCCAAACGCCATTGCGTTCAGCTCTGGTATTATTCGCGTAGCAGATCTGGCGCGAATGGGGTTGCTGATGGTATTTCTTGGGGTGATTACCGCACTGACCATCGGCCCACTGTACTGGTTTATGATTATTTAACTCAATGAATACCTGAATCCGTGACTCCAGAGTGGATGCAGGGTGTAAGAGCTTGATTTCTATTTGTTTTTCAAAAATTGTAGGTGCGCCCATAGGTTCATTGAAATTTTTGGGAAGCAAAGAGGAATCAATGGCTTGCGCACTGCGCCGCTATGGAGTCACGGATTCAGGTGAATAGATAATGGTGTAGAACACGAAAAGTTAAACGCAAAACAAAGGTTGCTGATTTCAGTTTTCAAGCTAGATTTGGCAATGTCTGTATTCTTGATTTGGAATATCAGCAAGTCGACTCTCCTTTAGCGCCTTACCTTTTAAGCTTTACATCTAACGCCTATATAAAACAAGAACTCAGGAGCTCGTTATGGACGTCTACATTCAGAAATGCCAGCAATGCGGGTCACGCAATCTAAGAAATATTCTGGCACGGGAAGATGCTCAACGCGTCTACGTTCAATGCCGGGAATGTGAGTACTTTGTCGCCCGATACGTTCTGGCTCCTGGAGGTTACTTTCATGAAGGCAAGGACTATGACAGCTTCCTCAGGGTAACCATGCTGGACAGTGGTTTTTCATCCGGTCGGGATCTGAAAGCCGTTTATAAAGAGGCGGCAGAAAGCAGCGAACGAGGCTTTACCAAAGCATTGAAAAAAGCCAAAGAAAAATATGGTGAGGAACTACCCTGAAACGTAATAGAGGCGGCGCAAATAAAAACCTGACGTTCATTTCGCAATCAAACGCAAGATGAAATTCAGATTTTTTGCAATAGTCCTGAATCCGTGACTCCAAAGTGGATGCCGGGTGGAAGAGCTTGATTTCTATTTGCTTTTCAAAAATTGCAGGTTCACCCTAATTTTTGGGAAGCAAAGAGGAATCGATGGCTTGCGCACTGCGCCGCTATGGAGTCACGGATTCAGGATAGTGATTAGCTTCTCTACGTCACCTGTGAATAGGAGGAGCGTTACTGCCTTACCACTGCAAGCTTGTCATCGTCTCTACTGACACCCTGCATGTTAAGAAAGCCTGACTCCAGCGCGGCATCCAGTGCAGCAACCATCTTCATGTCAGCTTCATCATCAACACTTACACTCTCGGATTCAGCTTCAACAGTATCATCTCGCTCCAAAGCTTTGCAGCGTTTCTCTATATGATTAATCTGAACCTGAATCTGCTTACGAAGATTTTGCAGATCCACATGCTTTTTATTCAACTCAGCAAGCCGAGCTTTCGCTGTGGTGAGATCCTCTTTAGCGCCGACAATTTTGGTTTCGATGACATTGGCAATCAGCTCTTTCTTCTGACGCTCATCAGCATTCAATAGCATTGGCTGCTCATATTGTTTCAGAAATACAGAGTACTCACGACGATATCTGGTGACTTGTTCCTGGTAGTTGTTAACAGTCATTTCTGCCGACAATATCTCATTACGAGTATCAGTCAGTGCGCTTTCTACAGCATCACAGCTCTTTTTTCTCTGTATGAGTAAAATGGATAGTTTTTCAATGAGTATTGCCACTAAACAACCGCCTCTGCATACCACGAAAATATTCAATGGGTCGAGTCTAGCATGCAAACCCGGCCTTAAATTTGAGGTAATTCGCGCTTTTTAAGATAAAATCAGGCTAAACTTCGGTCAATATTCATGTTAAAAATGGTTTTCTGATTGCCATTCGCCAAAGTAGGGCGTCATCGGGTAAATGCTACCTGAATCCGTGACTCCAGAGTAAAAGACGCATAAAAAATAGCCCGGCGGACCGGGCTTCATTCTAAAAAGCAATGTACTTATTTGTGTTCAACCAATTCAATCTCATATTCAACCGAACCGCCGGGCGTCTGTACGTTCACAACATCACCTTCTTCTTTACCGATCAAGGCACGGGCGATCGGTGAGTTCACCGAAATCTTGTTCACCTTCACATTGGCTTCATCATCACCAACAATTTTATAGGAAACACCCTGGTCAGTTTCGGTATTCAGCAATGTCACCGTGGCACCAAACAAGACCTTACCAGTATTGGGGATATCGTGAATGTTGATCACCTGAGAGGCGGACAGCTTGCCTTCAATCTCCTGAATACGACCTTCGATAAACCCCTGCTGTTCACGGGCAGCATGGTATTCAGCATTTTCTTTGAGGTCGCCGTGCTCACGAGCTTCAGCAATGGCGGCAATCACTGCCGGTCGTTTGACTGATTTCAGCTCTTTCAGCTCATTTTGCAGAGCCAGTTCACCTTCCACGGTCATTGGGTAGCGTTGCATAGTTCATCCTGTGACAAAAAAGGCGCATCAATGCGCCTTTCATTTGTTTAAAAATTGCCGCCTATTATGAGCAACTTCAGCCAGCGTGCAAGTCCTGTAAACGGTTAACATCCGTTTCCTTCTCAAGCTGCATTGCCAAAACAGTCGCTTCAGCCGCCGCCAGCGTGGTAGTATAGTACACCTTGTGCTGCAAGGCCCCTCTACGGATTTCACCACTGTCCACCAGCGATTGTCGACCACTGGTTGTGTTCATCACGTAAACCACCTGGTCATTTTTTATCAGATCAACGATATGCGGACGACCTTCTTTTACCTTGTTAACCGCTTCAGTTGGTAAGCCATTTTCACTGAAAAAACGTGCCGTACCGCGCGTAGCGATCACATCAAAGCCCAGTCGAGTCAGGTCGGTAGCCATCGCCAGCGCTGCAACTTTATCGTTGTCTTTTACTGAGATCACCACCTTACCGGACTTAGGCATTGAAGAACCGGCGCCGATGGCCGCCTTGGTAAAGGCTTCAGGGAAGGTAGATCCGGTTCCCATCACTTCGCCGGTAGATTTCATTTCCGGACTCAGTACCGGATCGACGCCCGGGAACTTGTTAAACGGCATTACCGCTTCTTTTACCGAGAAGTAATCGGGAATAATTTCTTCAGTGAAGCCGATATCCACCAGCTTCTGGCCGGTCATTACCTGAGTACCAACCTTCGCCAGAGATTTACCAATGGCTTTGGAGACAAATGGTACGGTACGTGATGCTCTCGGGTTCACTTCAATCACATAAAGCTTACCGCCCTGCCAGGCCATCTGCACATTCATCAGGCCGACCACGTTCAGCTCCAGCGCCATGGCCTTCACCTGCTGGCGGATCAGATCCTGAGCTTCAGGTGCCAGACTGTATGGTGGTAGCGAGCAGGCGGAGTCACCAGAGTGAATGCCGGCCTGTTCAATGTGCTGCATGATGGCACCGATGACGACCTGCTCGCCGTCGCAGACACAGTCGATATCGACCTCAATGGCATCATCAAGGAAATGGTCAAGCAGTACCGGCGCATCATTTGAGACCTGAACCGCTTCTTTCATATAACGGCGCAGTTCTTCTTCGGCATAAACAATTTCCATGGCACGGCCACCCAGAACGTATGATGGACGAACCACCAGCGGGTAGCCAATGCGGGAGGCGATCTGTATCGCTTCATCCAGTGAACGGGCAGTACCATTCTCTGGCTGCAGAAGATTGAGTTTATCGACCATGACCTGGAAACGCTCCCGATCTTCAGCGCGGTCGATAGCATCCGGGCTGGTGCCGATAATGGGTGCACCGGCAGCTTCCAGTTCACGCGCCAGCTTCAGCGGTGTTTGGCCACCGTAATGAACGATCACACCCTTCGGTTTTTCCAATTCGATAATTTCCAGCACATCTTCCAGCGTAACCGGTTCGAAATAGAGGCGATCAGAGGTGTCATAGTCCGTGGAAACAGTTTCTGGATTACAGTTGATCATAATGGTTTCATAGCCATTTTCGCGTGCCGACAGCGAGGCATGAACACAGCAATAGTCAAACTCGATACCTTGACCGATACGGTTCGGACCACCACCAATAACCATGATTTTCTCACGACTGGTGACCGCCGCTTCACACTCTTCATCGTAACTGGAATACATGTAAGCCGTATCGGAAGCAAACTCAGCGGCGCAGGTATCAACACGCTTGTACACCGGGCGCACACCCAAGGCCCAACGCTTGCTGCGCAGCTCTTTTTCGCTGATGCCCATGAGTTTGGCCATGCGCTGATCAGAGAACCCCTTGCGCTTGTAGCGATACATCAGGCTCTCGTTCAGTTCTTTCATCGAGGTATTGATCAGCACCTGCTCATCTTTGACCAGGTCTTCAATCTGTACCAGGAACCACGGGTCAATGGCGGTCAGGCTAAAGACTTCATCGACCGACATGCCAGAGCGGAAGGCATCGCCGATATACCAGATACGCTCGGAACCGGCTTCACGCAGTTCCCGAATCAGCACTTCGTGTGCACCCTCGGCATCAAAATCAAGTATCGGATCGAAGCCGCTGGCATTCACTTCCAGACCGCGCAGTGCTTTCTGGACGGATTCCTGAAAGTTACGACCAATGGCCATGACTTCGCCGACTGACTTCATCTGAGTGGTCAGACGATCATTCGCCTGTGGAAACTTTTCAAAGGCAAAACGTGGGATCTTGGTGACAACATAGTCAATACTGGGCTCGAACGAAGCCGGAGTAACACCGCCGGTAATATCATTTTGCAGTTCGTCCAGGGTATACCCGATCGCCAGTTTGGCAGCCACCTTGGCAATCGGGAAGCCGGTCGCTTTGGAGGCCAGTGCGGAGGAACGCGATACCCTCGGGTTCATTTCAATGATCACCATGCGGCCATTTTCTGGATTGATACCGAATTGAACATTGGAACCACCAGTTTCAACACCGATTTCACGCAGTACCGCCAGCGAGGCATTACGCATGATCTGGTATTCTTTATCGGTCAGTGTCTGCGCCGGAGCAACGGTAATGGAATCGCCGGTGTGAATGCCCATCGGATCAAAGTTTTCGATCGAGCAGACGATGATGCAGTTATCGTTCTTGTCCCGCACCACTTCCATTTCATATTCTTTCCAGCCGATCAGACTTTCATCGATCAACAATTCATTGGTCGGTGACAGATCCAGACCACGACGGCAGATTTCTTCAAACTCATCTTTGTTATAGGCGATACCTCCGCCACTGCCGCCCATGGTGAAACTCGGACGGATAATGGCCGGGAAGCCCAGTTCGTCAGCAATGGCCCAGGCTTCATTCATATTGTGTGCAATGCCGGACTTTGGTGTTTCCAGGCCAATGGCCTTCATGGCTTTGTCGAAACGGTCACGGTCTTCGGCTTTGTCGATCGTGTCAGCATTGGCGCCGATCATTTCCACGCCGTACTTCTCCAGTACACCATGCTTTTCCAAGTCCAGTGCGCAGTTCAGCGCTGTTTGACCACCCATGGTCGGCAGCAGCACATCAGGCCGTTCTTTGGCGATGATTTTTTCCACTTCCTGCCAGACAATCGGCTCGATATAGGTAGCGTCGGCCATAGTCGGGTCGGTCATGATGGTCGCCGGATTCGAGTTAACCAGAATAACCCGGTAGCCTTCTTCGCGCAGAGCTTTACAAGCCTGAGCACCGGAGTAGTCGAATTCACAGGCCTGGCCGATCACAATCGGGCCAGCACCGAGGATCAAAATGCTTTTTATGTCAGTACGTTTTGGCATGGTCTCTCACATTCTTTGTGTGAAACGTTAACTGAAAGACGTTAAACGATGCGGCTTAGATGATGTTGCACCGCGTTTTCCGTCTTACCTCTAACCTTTTCCGCTGACTACGCCTTACGCGCAGTCATATTTTCGATGAATCTGTCGAACAGAGACGCACAATCGTGCGGGCCAGGACTTGCTTCCGGGTGACCCTGGAAGCTAAAGGCTGCCTTGTCGGTTCGCTCAATACCCTGCAGGGATTTATCAAAGAGCGAACGGTGAGTCATTCTCAGCGTGTCCGGCAGTGTATTTTCATCGATGGCAAAACCGTGATTCTGGCTGGTGATCATGACCGTATTGTCCGCCATGACCGCTACCGGATGGTTGGCACCATGATGACCGAATTTCATTTTCACGGTTTTGGCGCCACTGGCCAAACCAAGCAGTTGGTGACCAAGGCAAATACCAAATACTGGCGTTTCCGTCTGCAGAATATCCTGAATTGCCTGAATCGCGTAATCACAAGGCTCTGGGTCACCAGGGCCGTTGGACAGAAAGACACCGTCCGGTTTCATTGCCAGTACGTCACTTGCCGGCGTCTGCGCTGGAACCACCGTCAGCCGACAGCCACGATCAGCCAGCATACGCAGAATATTGCGTTTAACACCGAAGTCATAAGCAACAACATGAAATTTGTCAGTTTCTGGTTGAGTGTGGCCCTGACCCAGTTTCCAGCTGCCTTCTGTCCATTGATAGGACTCTTTAACCGAGACAACCTTCGCCAGATCCATACCTTTCAAACCTGCAAAACCTTTGGCAAGCGCCAAAGCGTTGGCTTCGTCAATATCATCACCGGCAATAATGCAGCCATTCTGCGCACCCTTTTCCCGTAGAATGCGCGTCAGCCGACGGGTATCAATGTCAGCAATGGCAACAACATTACGGACTTTGAGGTAATCAGCAAGTGACTGTTCACTGCGGAAATTGCTGTGCAGCAGAGGAAGATCCCGAATGACCAGACCAGCGGCCCAGACTTGATCAGATTCTTCGTCTTCAGCGTTGCAACCGGTGTTGCCGATATGAGGATAAGTCAGTGTCACGATCTGACGTGCGTAGGATGGGTCGGTGAGGATTTCCTGATAACCGGTCATGGCGGTATTGAACACCACCTCACCAACAGTTTCCCCGACGGCACCAATGCCGACCCCTTTAAAGATACTTCCGTCTTCGAGCGCGAGTATGGCAGGCGTACTCAAGATCCGTTCCCCTAAATAATTTGAATGGATATTTGAGATTGAGAGTCGCTGATCACACAGCCTGACCTTATGAACAACTTTCCCTGACCTCTTCTCGCAAAAAAGCGAGATGAAGATAACTTCATCCCGCTTATTTTGTTGATTTGATCGCTCAGCGTGGCGACCAGCAGAATGCAAGTGCGGTCAGTACTGTGATGGTGAGTGTCAGGAGGTCTTATGTAACTGCGTGCGCAAGCAACCCAAAATTTCGCGGATTCTACAGGAATATGCGGCTTAAAGTCCACCATCTCCCTGCGCAGATTCTGAAACAATAAGATTCAAAATACCGTCTGGAGCACTGATAAAAAACGTCAAAAAACTCGATCCGGGCTGGAATATGGATACAAAGAGTGTCATTATGAGTAGCAGATATTGCTACTTGATAATAGATCGCACTATGTCTCAGACCGCCCAACTTGTTGATACACTGAAAAAGATTCTCAGGGAACGCAAAATCACTTACGCCGAAGTGGCAGAACACCTGAAATTATCAGAAGCCAATGTAAAACGCATGTTTTCCAAGCGTCATTTTACACTTAACCGCCTTGAAGAAGTCTGCGCTCTGGCCAATGCTGACCTGAGCTACCTGATCTCCCGTATGAATGAGGGTTCGCTGATCATCGAAGAACTGCCTTATGAGTCCGAGAAAGAGCTGGCTAACAACGTCAAGCTACTGATGATGGCGCAATTACTGATCAACCGCTGGACCCTTGAAGATATCACCGAAGCTTACGTTTACGACGAGCATGAGGTTACCCGTATGCTGGCCAAACTGGATCGGCTCGGAGTCATCGAACTATTACCCGGTAACCGGGTGCGTAATCTGATCTCGCGTGATTTCAAATGGATTCATAACGGTCCGGTTTACAAATTCTTCAAAAAGCATGTTGAAAGCGAATTTTTTAACTGCAAATTCAACCCCAATGCTGGCGAACTGCTTATTTTCATGGCGGGAATGCTGACCCGCCAATCCAACGCGCAGATGCAGAGCAACATGCGGCGCCTGGCACGGGAGTTTGACGAAGCCGCCCGCGAAGATGGCAAACTGCCGGTTCAGGAAACCTTCGGCACCGGAATGGTCATCGCCATGCGGCCTTGGGAACTGAGTGTATTTGTGGAATATCGGCGAGCACCGAACCAGAAGAAGTTTTTGCCGATTCAGAGGAATTGATTGACTGGAAGTATCGGAGCTTTTCGCGAAGTATTTACGACAATAGTGCGGCAATTCGCAAAACGCTCCGGTCTTGATAGGCCGAGTAAATTCACCTGCCCAGGCCTGAGGGTAAGATCACTTATGCAGTGTTATATTATAGGCGACCATACTCGATGAGCTTCAGGTATTCTGCCTGATCAATTACAGTAAAGACATGATCAATCGCGTTGTGTAGTCCCCATATATCCTACCTGAATCCACTTTGAAGTCACGGATTCAGGTTCAAATCACTCATAGGGTGGCTTTACAGGAAAATATCAAATTGGACATCGGGATAGTCCCGTTTCTCAATGAATTTGACAGGTTGATCTGATCTGTTTCTTGCCCTGTGAAACCGTCCTACCTAATACCGAAGATGGTCAGCCATCCCTGTCATTTGTAGGTCAGTATGACTTGCTCCTGTTCCAGCATAACGCATGAGTCTATCTACCTGAATCCGTGACTCCATAGCGGCGCAGTGAGCAAGCCATTGATTCCTCTTTGCTTCCCAAAAATTTCAATGAACCTATGGGTGCACCTGCAATTTGGTATCTAAATAGTGCTTGTCCGGAACCACCTCATTTAAATTTGACATTGCACCAGCCCAAATGAAAAGTCTATCTTTAGCGTGCATACACCAACATAATTCTGTAATAAGTATCACATGGATATGCTCAGCGAATCTCAGACTAAGACACCCTTCCGGATAGGCACTAAATAGCATAAATAACCCCCACTTCCCCCTCCGAAACACCGTATGGACTATGCACCCCATGGCCTAAACAAGAGTTAAAAACGGGAATATATTTATTGTCTAAACTTTCACCTGAATCCGTGACTCCAAAGCGGCGCAGTGCGCAAGCCATTGAAGGAGTCACGGATTCAGATTTCAAAATATGAATGATCGCAGTTGCCTCACCGTTGAATGCCACGATGTTACCGATAGTGCGATCTAAAAGTGTTTTGGGCATCGTTCACAGGGGAGCCCCCTCCCCTTGATCACTCCTAAAACTCGGTTTCTGGATAAGCACTGACTTGTTCGATCTAATGGCTTGAGTTAGGTCGCATTTATAGAGGTAGTACAGATATATGGTAGTCAAATTACTGCAAAAAATTATTGTCAATAGCGATGATGCTGAAGGTGTCAACCAAATTAAAGACAATAACGATATAATTAATGGCATCCAGAAGTTGGATGCAAAAAGTTTTGACCAGCTTATCGGACAAGCGGTTGCTCACAAAAAATATCAGATCGCCAGAACACTGATATCTCATAATACCGAGTTATTCGATGTACTGGGAGATAAAGTTTTTGACTATTTGAATTCTCGCCACAAACGGTATCTAAGGAGTTCTTATAATGTAAGTGAACTTACTATTGATATCGAAGAAGTTAAGTCAATCATCGGTGCAGATAACCCCCGGAAGGTATATAACATCTGCAGTAATTTCCTCGTATGTGTATTCAGCCACAATAAAATTGACATACTTGAGGATCTCAAAACCGCTGGAGTAGATCTCATTGAAAACGAACGCGTGTTCAACGAGCGATATCTGGAGTTATTACAATATGGATATAAAGATAATAAGTCCAAAAGGATCAAGATGGCCAGCTACCTTATTGATTCCGGTTGTCGTATATCCCAACGAGATAGTGAACGTTCCCTGTTCGCAGAGGTGTTAAGGTGGGAATCCTGTTGGTTCCCGTTGCTACTGGTAGAAAAGGGCATTGACATACAAGCGCACTTACCCGATATCCTCGAACAAATGCCTTATTCAATAGACCCTGATTTTCCTCAGCTATTAGATTACGTTCTTTCCAATATGGATGAGTCTCTTATTAATCACAGAACCAAGAATGGCTTAAGTGTTCTCGCTAAATCCCTTTATGAATATAACAATTCTGCTTTTGAACAAGCCATTTTAGAGGATGAGCGCAGCCTCCCATTAATCCAATCGGACGCCGCCAATGTCATTGTTGAAGCCCTTAATGCAAGAAATAAAGAGATCTTCGACAAGCTTCTTGCATTGCCCATTGACATTAACGCCAAACTGCCAGATGGCCGTACCGCTTATGAGTACGCAAAAGTAACAAAGGGTTTAAGCCGGTATGCAAACGCACTAAAAAAGCACGGTGGCATAACTTCTGAAGAATTGGACGCCAATAACGGCACCCAACCCTCCTCACCAATCGAATTAGTCAGACGCTACATAACCATCCCACACGAGTCCTGGCCTGAAAAAGCAATAGAACTGCTGACAAGCTTTCCTGATACAACTATAAGCTTCTGGGCAGACTTTTTTAAGGTATCAATGGATGCAAATGCCACCAAGCCATCAAACAAACTAACCAAGAATCTAAGCCAACTGTTACAACGCTATGACAGTGCTCAATTTATTGAGATCAGCGAAGACATCATTGACTTAATTGACAGTAACTCGTTCGATGTAACCGAAGAAACACCAGAAGCTTATGGCATATACAACCATTACCTAAGCGACGAATCGACAAAAATCGCCAAAGGCATATGCTGGGGGCTTGCAATCATCAACAGTTCTGATGCCAGCCGACTACTGAGAAAAACTGCCAATAAGATGTACCGAAAAATATATGGCATTGGCATGCGCAACGCCAAAATCGCCAACGCGGCCATAATGGCATTATCGTTAATGCCGGGAAGTCATGGTATTAAGGAGTTGGTTACCATACGAGCCACAACCAAATACAACCCGGCGTTGGTTAACATTAATCGAATATTCAATAAAATTGCCAATGACAAGGGCGTTACACCTGAAGAATTAGCCTCGTTATCCATACCTGATTACGGCATGCAAAGCATTGGCAAATTAGAACGCTCATTTGGCGACTGCATGGGGTGCATTCAATTTACTGCGCTTAATAAGTCTGAGCTGACCTTCTCGCATGGTGAGAAAACACAGAAAACCGTTCCTGCGGCCATCAGAACCAAGTTCGCTTCTGAGATAAAAGATTTCAAGGCGACGCAAAAAGACTTATTGGTCGTGATGAAGGCGCAAGCAATGCGTATAGAGAACCTCTATTGTAAAAAATACAGCCTGTCCAAGAATGATTGGTTGGAACAATACATAAATCATCCTCTTGTGGGTTATATTGCCCAACACTTAATCTGGCACATCGCGGATAAAGACAACAACTTTAGCGTGATGAAAATAGGTGATGCGTTTGTTAACGCCTATGCCGAACCGATGGATATTCCAGATAACGCCAACATTACCCTATGGCATCCAATATATACCACCCCTCATGAAGTATCAGCATGGCGGCAAGTACTCATCAACCAGAAAATTACCCAACCATTCAAGCAAGCCTATCGCGAAGTCTACACACTAACCGATGCTGAGCGGGAAACATCGACTTACAGCAATCGCTTCGCAGGGCACTACTTAAAACAAGGTCAGTTTCATGCCCTGGCAACACAACGGGGATGGAAGCAAACCCGTGGTGGCGGTTGGGATGGTGGCTACGACACATCTGCTGAAAAGGAGATAAAGGACTTTGATACTGACGTACTTTTCGATACCCAAGGGATGGGTAATGTAACCATATCTGGTATTTATGAACTGGTGAAAACGTCAAAACTGGAAATAAGCAGCGCCGATACCAAAGAACTGGAGCAGGTAGAACCAATCATATTTTCTGAGGTTATGCGCGATACAGATTTATTTGTTGCGGTATGCAGTATCGGAAACGACCCGCAATGGCAAGACGAAAGCGAAACTGGGCGGGACTATTGGACAGCCAATGCCTTTGGCGATCTTGGCCAGGTCGCTAAAACACGAAAGGATGTTCTCAAAATGTTGCTTCCAAAGCTTAAAATCGCCAGCAAAGCTCACATTGACGGTAACTTCCTTGTCGTGTCAGGAGGATTGACCAGCTATAAAATTCACTTAGGCTCATCCAATATTTTAATGGCACCGAACGACCAGTATTTGTGTATTGTACCGGGCAAAGAAAAAAGCAAAAATCTCTTTTTACCATTTGAAGGTGACAGTATTCTCTCACTGATTTTATCCAAAGCCTTTTTACTGGCCGATGATAAAAAAATCAAAGACAAAACCATTGTCAGTCAAATTACAGAGGCGATAAACTAATGGTTTGTATCGTAAATGTTTTTGATAAGAGTACAAACCAGTTAGAAGTTACCCAGAAAAAACTGGTGTTAACGTTCGATACCTCATCAATCACTGTGAAAGCTCTTATTGAAGAACGGGTTAGAGAGGAATTTCGCAAGCACTATCAGGACGATGCTTTAATTCCCTTGGCCACTACTCAAGATCAGGACTATGCAGCCGCTGAGCGTGAGCAACCGCTGGATAGATTAATAAAAAGTGCAATTAACGGCTTTACCGAAAACAAGTATTTTATCATTGTGGATAACCAACAAGTGACGGACTTAAATGAGGTGATTAAACTGAATGAAATTTCAACTGTAGAGTTTTATCGGCTTGTTAAGCTTGTAGGTGGGTAGTAGGTCAGAGAAATTGCACTACATTTTAACCAAAACCATGCAAAATAACGCTCAACAAAAACAAACTTGCATGGAAAAACGTGAACAACTCACCTACCAGTATCATTTTCTATTTCACCAGATAGAAGGTTATCGACGCAACACCGCCAATAAACGACACGAACACTCGGCCACCTGGATGGCATTGAGAAAAAACTCAAAGACCTGCCGCCACTGGAAAAACAGGCCAAACGACAGGAACTCATCAAACCCCGACTGGAGACCTTCAAAGGCTGGCTGGACACGAATAAGAGCAAAGTACCGAAAGACAGTCTGACGTATCAGGCGATTCACTACGCATTAAATCAATGGGAGACATTGACGGTGTTTTGCGATCATGGACACCTGCACATGAGTAATGAGTAATGTGTTGGCGGAGAATGCCATCCGGCCACTGGCGGTGGGGCGGCGCAATTGGATGTTTGCTGATACGCCACGAGGCGCACGAGCCAGTGCCTGTTGTTACAGTCTGATCGAAACCGCAAAGGCGAATGGCGTGAAGCCGCAGGCATATCTGGAATATGTACTGGCCCGGATAGGCTCGGCGAACAGTGAAGAGAAATTGGAGGCATTATTGCCTTGGAATGTGAAGGAAATGTTGAGTAAGGGTCAATAGGTCGAATCTTTGGCGCTTACCGTTAATCCAAGGCAATCTATCTTTTTCTAAGGGTTCATCTTATTAAGCATTTGAGCCCGATCGTTCATTAAGTTGTTCAATTCGACTTTCATATTCTGAGGCATAAAAGATCTTTTCTGTAGCTCTTGGGCTGCTGGTACGCTGGCCAGTACTCTAAGCATGATTTTTCTGGCGACGGGAAGGCTCAACCCAATTCCGGTTCCAAGATCAAGAAAGTCCCCTCCTGTGTAATACCCATAAACAGCTATTCCTTCCGTTTCCCCTTTTTGGTCCTCTTCATCCTCAATGGTTAGAGGTAACGCCATGAAGCCCGTATCACTAGGATATAGGTATGAAGCAACAATATCATAAGCTGGGGTAAGCCCTGTTGGTTTCCCGGTATTGAGGTCCACCAGTAAACCCAGGTTCCGTATATGAAAGTCGTCATTACCCAAAATGTAAGCAATCAATACCTGCTCAAAATACGCCATCAACGCTGGCAATGGTACTGCGACTATGTCACGGATGAATTGGCCAATGCGCTCGTAAGAGACGTTTTGATCGTACTTATTCGTAATACCCATTACCGCATCCATTTGCTCCTGCTGCAGCTTGGTGCCATCTGGTAGTCGATCAAATCGTCGGGTGATATACGCCAATTCACCATCACTCAATTCAACAAGCCCGTTATTCGCGATTGTTAACCGGCCACCGGAGCTTAGCTGATGTGCCAGGACCATGCAGGTGTGCTCCACTTCAGCCAGGTAAGGATACTCTTCAGGTGATGGTTTCAGGATGTATTGGCCACCGGTGTCAGTGAGTTCGATTGTTTTTCCAGTCAGAATGGCTGATCTTTTTGGTTGGGCACCTGATATGGACATCCGGTTTTTATTTGTTTTGAAGTTTTGAATTAATTCCGAGCGGGACATCGTTAATACAGGGTTAGCTGTCCCTGTACCAAACAGAGCCCTGATTCCCGCACGAGAATATCCAGACTTCTTTTCTGAATCAAAGCTCAATGGGTTCAATGTTATTTTGCAATACGAGTGCGTCATTCCATACCTTCAATTTCGACTGCGCCAATCAGGTCTTGCCCAAACCGACAAAGCATCTCAAATGCATCGTTTTCATCAATTTTTTCCTGCATTGCAATGCGTTTCTGCATCCATCCCTCTGGTGCCAACGCTGTAAACGCTGGTGGTAGCTCCTCCCATTCGTAGGGCTGTGCTCGCACAGGAAGGCTCAGGGATACACCGGCATAAGGATATCCAGGTACGTACTCAAATCGGTAACCGGTGTCCATACGGTATAGGTAACCTGCGACCTCCCCTGCCATTCGAACTACCGCCTTTCGAAACATAAACTCATTCCCAGTGGTTCGATAACTTTCTGCAAGGTGACAATCTTCATAGTTTCTGGATTGGTAATGGCTTTCTTGACTGTGTTAATGGCTACCCCGGACTGTTCGGACAGCAACGAAATCGATAGGTCATATTCATCCAAACGTCTCTGTATCTCCCCCGGCAGCGCATCTAGTGGCACCGGTACCTTAGCCATTTGGCCATAGGCAGCTTCCAGCATTCCAGCAAGCTCATTGGCCGTAGCCAGGGTCTCTACCAATGCTTTGGCCGTGTTCTTCACTTCCATGCACGCCTCGTTGGTCATTTAACTGACAAATTATTATTTATATTAGCTTAAACAATCAATATACTGATTATATAGAGTGTATTCAATTACCATAATGATCGTTTTTACTTATTTTATGACAAAACAATCAATTTAGGTGTCTGTTGACATGTGTGGCTCGGCGAACGGTAAATTAAAACAGCCTCTTTTATGACCAAATATCCTGAAACTAATATAGGGTTATCCATGATGCCCAGTACGTCGTTTGAAAACGCGTTTCTCGGGAGTAATGTCGTCATCTAAAAACAGCTTCAATACATCGACTGCCTTGCCCATATTGCGCGTGGCTTTCTGCCAATCTTGATAGACCTGTTCTTTGTCCATGGTTTTAGCGCGGGATTTCACCTGACGTATATGATAGACAAAGCCATCGGCAATGCGCTCTAAGCACCGCTGGTTTCGGCCCTGCAAATAACTCAGCAGATATAACTTTTGGTTCACCGGGCTCTAGCGCTTGAGCTTGGCGCCGTAGTAGTCGACCAACCCCTTCGTGTTAGACGAATATCGTGGGCTTGGAAATTGAAATCAAACAATACTTAAACGATATCATTGATGGGAAAGTTCCACCGGTCAACCATGAAGACATCGCGAAGAAATTTGGTGTTAACGTGAGCTATCTGTTTAGGAAGCACCGAATTCAAAGCCAATTGGCCACGGCAATCTATCAGGAGTCGAAAAGACGAACCAGAGAACAACAGATACATTGTCTGGAGTATCAAATAGAACGGACAGTTTCGACTCTGCTGTCAAAAAATCGAGAAGTGAGTTCAATATCGGTGGACAAGCTGGTTCCCTATGAACTAATGGACGGAATTCGGCCAGAGGAATTATCCATCAAAGTTGAGAAGACCCTACTTGCACAGAGAACCAAAAGAAAAAGAAGAAAGCGACAATAAATGCTTGTAATTTGCCCTGGAAGGGGCGAATTTTCTACAAGCATAAATTGTCGCACTTATGGTAAGTACTTATTTTTTAAGCCATCAGTACCCAAAATTCTCTCATTTCCAAGCATAAGTTGTCGTTTTGCGACATTTTATGATTGTGATGGCAGCGAAGTCCGTAACCCATTGCCAGACAAGGCCTGTAGCGCGGCGAGTAGGCATAAAAAAGGTGAACTGAGATCAGTTCACCTTTTTAAATTGGTGGTGGGGCAGGACGCTGGTTTGGTTCCCACAATAGGAACTGAATTAGTCCCTCAATTGCTTTAGTAAGCTAATACGGGTTGATGCTTACGCAGGGGCTTCGGAACTCTGTTTGTCAGAAGCTAGCAGAAACTCGGTTGACAATTGGCCTTGTTCGGGCGCTTCACCATTAACGATATCTGATAGCCCAGGCGGTAGATCCGCCTAAGCTGTGGAGTAAGCAACGAATTAAAATTGGATTATGACCATTTAAAAAGACAAGTCATTGAGCCAACCTTTCAGCAGGAGTTTGCCAATTGGAAAGAAGGCTCTATGCAGATTTGTTGGATAGCAAGCATCTAACTTACTCAAGCCTTTCGCGTAGCTGATATTTTTGACCTTCTGCAGTCTGGTTGATTTCATCTTCGAACTAATCTTAGAAACTGCGAATACCCTTTTCATCGTTCTTATGGCAATTAAATCGTTAAATTCGCTAGTCCTTATCAACTGTCAATTTAGCTTCCTTTCGCTTCATTAGTGCCAAAGTGAAATGACATTGTCTCAATAATCTCTACTGAAGAATCTTCACTATTTTTATGATAACAGTAAAACTCAAGTTCCAAATACAGAGAAATATGGTTCGGCAATCTTTTCTTGTTTAATCTTTACTTTACCTTTTGGCGTTCCTATGTATAGATATCCAACAATCTCGTCTTGATCATTCAAACCTAGCAAGTCCTTCATATGAGGGTGGTGAGCGTAGGGGCCTGTTCGCCATATACTTCCATAACCAAGGGCAAATGCTGCCTGTTGCATCGCAAATGCAGCACAACTTGTTGAAGCAATCTGCTCGACTCTTGGTACATTGGGGTGTTCAACAAACCTAGCAATCACTGCAATTATCATAGGAGCACGCTTGGTCAAACCCTTAACTTTTTCTAACCTCTTTGCATCTGTTTCACTATCATTTAAAACTGTCGCTTTAACAAAATACTCCCCCAGTTTTGCTAGTGCGACTTCATTATTGAATACGATAAAGCGCCAAGGTGTTAAGCCCGCGTGATCAGGAGCTCTGAGCGCTGCTCGTTGAATGGTTTGCCAGTCGTCCCCGCTAGGCGCCGGTGCCTCTAAACGTGGGGTCGAGCTTCGGGTTGTTAGCAATTCAATTGCATCCATAGTTAAATTTACCTTATATAACTCAAGTTTCGGAGTTCGTTTTTGTACGATTTTTCTAGTTGAAGGAAGCCCGCAACTCGATTTTCGTAGGAACTTGCCTGCAAGTGACCTTTCTACGCTCCCTCAGGATGAACGGTTTTTAAGGAATTTAACGCATAATTTGAACACCGAAACTTGAGATATAAAACATGCTTCATTGCAGACGAAGTTTTGCTTTGATCTCCTGAGACAGTCACACTAATCTGGCAAAGGGAAATCCTTTGGTGCAATATCGTTTCATTGGGCCTGCTTCAACCTATTTAAGATCATAGAGACAACATGAGCAACGCTTGCGTCGTTTGGCCAAGTGAATGCCGGAGTGGTATTAACTTCTATTACTCGGTAACCGCTTGGCGCCTCATTATCTTCAATCAAATCAACACCACAGATAGGAGCCGACATCATTTTCGCGCAGCGCTCTGAGATCTTAACCATCTCATCGCTCAGGGTACATTCTTGCCAACCACCACCTTGACACAAGTTGGTAATAAAACCGTCATCCCCTAACGAACGGTAAAAAGCAAACTGGGCTTTAAAATCGATCACTCTGACCCGAATATCCCTATCAGGTTTAGGCATAATCTTTTGCAGATAGATGGGTCTGTTGTGTTCAAACTCATTCTCGGCATATTGTTTAAGCTCGCTCAAGGTATCGAGTTTCTTTACCCCGATCCCCTTCGCGCCGATGATGGGTTTGACAACACATGGCAAACCTATATCTTCGAGTAGAACATCCAACGCAGCCATGTTCGACACCAAAGCAGTGTTGGCATGAGGCTCTTTGTGTTGATGCAGCATCACTGTGTTGATCAGTTTACTTTGCCCATGGGTTAACACATCAGAACCATTCATCACCGGGATATTCAGCTGTTCAAATGCTTGCAACAACCACAAGCCAGTATCACGTGCCCATAGAGACACCCAGCCCATGACCAGGGTTGGTATAATTTGCCTATCATTGACATAAACTTGGGCTTCTCCTTGCTCGATAAGGTTTAGCGACACAGCCTTGGGTGATGCACAAACCACGTCAATACCTTGGTTTTGCAAGGCACTGTAGAGTTTTTCGACATCTTCGGTCGTTTCACGACAAAGAATTAAAACGCTCATGATTGACCTCCTTCTACCTCAATATTGCCGGCCACAGCGCCTTGGGAATTGTTGATGATATCTGACTTGCTCTTTTCATTGACCCGCCAAACACCACCACCACAACGGCCACCCATGACATATATACCCTGCAAGCATTTAGCCTCAAAGCTACACTGGTTTTGTTCTGCCACGCTGAACACTTCCACCGGGTGAACCGGCAATGTCATACGATGTTGTGCGATATAATTGAGATCTTGCTTGACGATCCGCTCAAGGTCACTTTGCCATTGTTCGGCATCCACTTCCCATCCGCAAATAACGTCAATGCCGCCATAACCATGGGCAGGCTTTAAAACCCATTGAGTCGGTTGTTGCAACAATTCGAATGCAACATCTCCGTCAACCCTAAGTGTTCGTGGAATAAAGTGGCGCAACCGAATCAAAGTAGCGGTTTCAAAGCAATCGGCATATTGGTCATCATGTACCAAAGCCATACAAAGTTTGTTACCCAACAAACGGGCCTCAAAACCCATCGGCAAATAAACCTGCTTGTTACCATAGGCATCAAGCAAAGGTTGATACCCGGCTCGGTCTTGTTCGATATCCAATACGTCAAACAAGCAGTAAAGATGAGAGATGACCTGCTCCCCCACGCGCAGGCAATCACCGTCGAGTTTTAGCTCGTCTTGGGCACAAATAATGGCGTTAACCCCATGACGGTTGAGCTCATCAGCCATCAAAGTCATGGTTGGCGCCATTTTGTCGAAGATACTGGCATCTTCAACAATGGCGATACAAGCTTGATTCTGTACGGTTTCACCGTCAATGTATTGCCCCAGCCATTTTGCCCAACAAGACAAAGGGTCGTTACCATCAGTATTATGATAGACTCGGTGAGCAATGGAATAACCCAAGCCACCGACGCTGGATCCTGCGTTTAACTCAAGCATCGCCGAACCGCTATCTGACTCACCGATATCGACCCGCATGAACATCTGTGAAGATGGCGTTTGAGAAAACAACGCCATCTGCTCGACTTGGTCTTCACCAAAACCTAAAAAGCGGGCAAACACCGACCAATCATTGCCGAATCTGTTTTGTACGATACGGCAAATACCTTCAACATAGGCAATCGAATGCTCTGCGATGTCATTAAGTTTTAGCTCTGACATCTTGGGGGCCCGGCAAACAAAATCCATTTTGGAAAACAACACATGCTCTGCCAAGGTTTGCAGTTTGTCATTTTGCGCTATCATGAACTTTCTCCTGCGGTAGTCACGTCCACTGCCGGTTTAGCTCTTATCGCACTAACGGCCAAAGGTAACAGCAACAACATTAGCGAAACCGATATATATTGATATACCCTGTCGTAACCAACCATATCGGCCAACCAACCAAACACCAGGCCAACAATAAATATCGAGCCGTAGTGTAATCGCAACAATAGTGCCTGAAGTTTTCCTGCATAGGCTTTGTCCACTTGTTGCATGATCACCGAATTGGCATTAATACGGCACCAAATAACACTCACGCCCACCAAAATACAAGCCACCATACCCACAACAAAATTATCTGAAACAGACAATAATAGATGGGCGGCAGCAACCATAATGGCAACACAGAACAACCATTTCTGATGCTGCTTAAAGGCTGTCTTGGCCAATACCAATCCTATGGTCATGGCACCAACCGAGTATGCGGCATTTAAGAAACCGAAACCGCTGGCATCAAGGCCCATTTGAACTTTACTCAAAGGCGCCAAAAGGATGTTGTCCATTTGCACGTATAGCATAGGCACCAGCAACACCATCAAGCCTGGCCAAAGTGCTTTATCACTTAGCACTGAGTATTTGGTCTCCATCACTTTACTTTGCGCTTTTTCGGCAGCAGCTTTAACCGTTTCAGGATTGAGCAGCAAAGACTGCACGGCAACATAAACCAACATCGCAATGACCAAGGCAAACGCCCACTCAATGCTGGCGAACGCGGTAATAAGCCCACCAACACCGGCACCGGCTATAGTGCCGACTTGGGTTGAGGATTCAAAACGACCATTGGCCGCCACCAGATGGTCTTTGTCTATGGTGACATGCAAATAAGAGCGGATAGAGGCTAAAAAGAAGGTATTGGCGACACTGATCAGGGCGATCAAGGCATAGAAACCACCTACATTCCATAGTTCCTGTTTAAACAGTAAAAACAGCACCAAAGCACTGGATTTAATGGCACAGGCCATTGCGATCAATTTGCGCTTATCCAGCCTGTCTGCAGCGCCACCGGCTTTGCCGCTAAGCAATAAACCTGGAACGGCGCGAACACACAGCATGATACCTACAGATACGGCGGTACCGGTCAAGTCAAGCAAGACCCAGGGGATATAAATCCCCAGGACACCAACAGTGGCAAAATACAGCGCCGCTGCGGAATAATATCGAAAACCGGTCATTTAGCTTTCCCACTCCAAGTGTTCTTCAAGCCATACGCGTACAGTTTCCAATCGCTCTTCAACACCAGCCATGTTATCTGCGGTGACAACACCTACCGCGACATTACAAACGCTTGAAACCGGGCCATCGTAGACTTTGTCTACTTCGCCGTTCATCTTGTAATGGCTGATCCATGCAAAAGGAGGTAATTCTTGCGGAGTTTGCAACAATTTGGCCTTTTTCGGTGGAATAACAAACCATCCGGCATGTTGCCCTGGCTTGATATCACTATCGATAAGCGCCGGTGCGCCTTGCATCTGTTTGATCCACTGCTCGTTAATATCAACGCCAAAGGCTTCGATAATTGCCTGTGGCACCAAAGCACCACCTGAGCGTGCAGCTATCTCACACAAGTAAATCTCATTGTCCGGAGTTAAGAAAAACTCGGCATGAAACGCCATTTGCTCAACATAAGGCAAAGCATCAACCGTATTGGCGGTTTGCTCCTTCATGCGCTTGTCGATTTCGCTGTCAAAATCAACCATGGTGCTACCCAGGTAAACACCGTCTTGATAGGCCAAACAGCTGGTCGTGTAACGAGAGACCACGGCAAAGGCAACTTCACCGTTATCGACGATACCGTCAACATGATACATATCACCTTCGATAAACTGCTCCACCAACTGGGGATAAACCAAACCTTCAAGGTTTTTGTCATCCATAGATGTCACTTTAAAGGTGTTACGTGAACCGCCACCGGCAACCGGTTTGACCACACACGGCAAGCCAATGTTTTTTATGGCTGTCATCAATGCCTGTTGGTCACCAACCAACTCACACTTGGCAACATTCACGCCTTTGGCCGCACAATAGCTTTTCATCAAGTACTTATCGCGATATGAGATCGCGGAAACCTCGGTTTGCCCGCGCAAATTCAAGCGTTCGCGCAACTGGGCACTTTTAACCAGGTCATACTCAGAATGACCGATGACAAAGCGAATATCATGCTGTTCAATGAGATGGTCTAAATAAGCGGCCAACTCAGGGTCTTTGTCGATTGCATCAACCCGGCGATAAGAGGCGAATTGATCTGCTTCATCGGCGTCGACTTGCGAGATCACATGGTAGTGAATCCCATGGGAGCGACGCCATTTGTCCAATTTAAAATTATTGCTTCGTAAAAATGCGATACCATGCATTGCCTTAAATTCCTGAAATTCAAATTTATAGTGAAATTAACTCTACCCAGTTACCCTGGTTCTCTTGGTCGGCTTGCTGGCGAATGTCGATACCTTCTTCATAAGACAGGTTGCGAATAGCCAAGTAGGTTTGAAACAAAGCGTCGCTTCGGCTTTCGCTGCCAATCACAAATTGCTGAACCTTGCAGGCTGCTTTCACCAAGTATTTCAAATCCATGGCATCTTGCAACACAATGCCGTCTTGCTCGAGGATGTGGGTAATGACTTCGGTACGCAGGTTGCCACCACCTTTACCTATGCCCTGCAAAGAGCTGTCAATAATGGTCGCCCCATGCTCGATGGCTTTGATGGTGTTGAAGTTAGCCATCCCTAGGTTATCGTGGGCGTGGAAACCCAAGTTGCAGTTCAACAAGGCCTGCATAGCGGAGATCAAAGCCGCCACTTGTTTCGGTTTCAGGTTACCCAAAGAATCGGCGACGTAGATCATGTCGGCACCGGCTTGTTCACAGGCCATCATATTGTTGATGACATCTGCCAAATGGTAACGGCTCATGCGAACGAAGTTGGCACTGACGGTCAGTCCCATCTGTTTGCACGCGGTGATCAGGGCTTTGGCCTGCTCAAAGTTGTCCGGTGTGACACAAATGCGCACCAGGTCCAGCCCTGCATCGCGCAATATTTGCATATCATCAGGGCAGACATTTTTCGGATGAGCCATAACCCCTAGTCCTGCGTGCTTAACGATACCTTTTAGCTTGGCAACCAGCGACGCGGAAATGTTGGCGGTTAAACCGCAAGAACCCAAATCAAACGGGCAACCGTTACAATAACCCAGCTCGATAAAGGTCATCTTGCCTAAGTCCAGCAAGCGAACGATATCGATGATCTGCGATTCACTATATCCAAAATTGTTGACATATCCGCCGTCACGTAAGGTGACGTCGATGAGTCTCAGTGGTTGAGTTTGGTACATGCTCCCTTGTTCCTCCATCAATTAAGTTCAATCACTTGGCTTTGCGACCGTACTTGTTGTAGTTAAGCTGATTTCGGGCGGCCTTAAGCGCAACGCCTTGATCAACCAATGCCAAAACCTTTTCTTCCATTTCCATGATCTCCGAGACCAAAGCTTCAACTTCTTCGACATGCTCGGCAGGAATAACCAAGACTCCTGCACCGTCTGCAACCACGATATCACCCGGATTAACTTCGGTTTGACCAACCAAAACCGGCACGTTTTGCGCTTTCAAAGACACTCGGCCTTTACCGGACTTCATGTAACAGGCTCGGGAGAATACCGGGTATTCCAACTCAACAATGCCGTCAACGTCACGGCAAGCACCATCGATAACAGTACCGGCAATACCTTTTTTCTTGGCAACATAAGAAAGAATGTCACCCCATACGGTGCACTCTACTTCACCGCGGTTGGCGATAACGATCACCGAACCGGCAGGCACATCGTCAATATAATCGCCGGCTTTGCCTGACTCGCTTTCGGCCACAGGCTCAACTTGCAAAGTGTAGGCAGGACCTACAGCTTTCATTCCAATGGTTAACGGACTGATGGCACTGCCCAAACCATTGTTGTAACCCAGCATGTCTAATGCGTCTGAAACGATTGCCGTACCGGCTTCTGTCAATAGTGAATGATTCATTTTGTAACTTATCCTATAAATCTGATATAAATTCGATTTAGCTTAAGCTAAAGGCAACACAACGTTTTTGCTGCCGCCTTGGAAAATATTGACTTTCAAATGCTCAGAAAGCTTGGAGCCGAAACCGGCGAAATGACCGTTGTACATGAAGAAGTCGAGACTGGAATTCAGTGCCCGGTATTGGCCATCTAGTGGATCCAGCACTTCGACCTTGGCGACATCGACACAGGCTTGTAAAATCGATTGAGCCTCTAGGCCTTTAACCAACATCTCTTGCCATTGATCTTGAGTACATTGTTTACCCAGCACGACCCCATCACCTCTGATGTCGTATGGCTGTTTGAGCACCAACTCATCTTTAAAGGCAACGGCAATGTCAAATGCGCTATCCCACTGGCCTTTGTAGTTCACACGATCTGCACTTAAGCAGCATGCCCATGGCAACAAAGACTCGATAATTTTGCGTTCTTGCTCATCAAACAAATGAGCAAACTCAGGCGCACATAACAAAGCCAAAGAGCGCTTGCTCTCAGTAACATAGCGGGCAGTGAAAGAGTTAACGTGTGTCACTTCGTTACTCTTAACCGCTTCGAGCAACCCGCTGACCTGCTCGGCATCTTCCAGTAACTCATTGAAGTAGCAGGTATTGATTTTGTTCCAGATCACATCAATACGCTTACCCTGCGACCACAAAGCACCGTCTTTACGAATCAGATTGCGAGGGTCGGCGATCACACATTCGATGCCTTTTTCAGCCATGACTTCCATCATGAGTTTGACTTCGGCGCTGACGCCTTTTTCCAACTGCAATATAGCCAAAGCATGCTCAACGTCTCGCCCGGTGCGGGCTTTATGGGCATCAAACAAAGTATCGAAAAAGCCCATGTCCGTCATATTGCGGGTTTGCGCTACCGGGCCGTACTCATTGATGAAGGATGCAATCAAGGGCAAACCGGCGATCGCTTTGCTATGGCGGTGAGTAAAGAGTACGCCTGCCGGACAGTCGGTATTGTTTTCCAACAATTTGAAGCCATCGGGTGTCGGGTAGCTGTCGAAGCGACAGATCACGATTTCGTTTTCCAGACCACTGTCAAGCACACACAACTCTTCCACCAAAGTATCAAAACCAAAAAAATCCCGTACGCTTTGATGCTGACGATACAGTTTTAGCACCTTTTGCAAGATCAGGTGATACTGTTCCACTTCTGCAGCAAAGCGGCTGCAGGTTTCGCTGTCGATAAAGACCACAGTAGGCAACAGGTTAAACTCTTTGTTCCAGATCACTTGCTCGCCGTTTAATATGCTCTGAGTCAAGCCATTGATCTGTTGATGCAAAGCCTCAGCATTATCTAACAAATAGGTTTTAAAAGCGGCATTGACCGGGTTTTGTTGAAACATTATGGCTACTCCTTAAAAATTCATGGTGAAAATCGTGTCGGCAAAATCCGTATCATCACCACGGGCGACATGGAAATACTGCTCTTTGAGAGTGCGGAAAATCTCGCATTCAATTGTGTTGATTTCGAACTTGTCGACTTCGGCGATGGCCAGCACTTCAGCGCCGGTACCACAGAAGAAGGCGCTTTGTGCCATGTACAATTCGGTACGATCCACTGAGCGTTCAATGACTTCTATGCCGTTCCGCTTGGCCAGTTTGATTATCAACTCACGGGTAATACTTTCCAAAATGCCGTCAGTTACCGGCGGGGTAATGAGTTTGCCATCACGGACGATAAAAAAGGTCGCAGTCGGCGCTTCACATACCTTGCCCCTGGCGTCGGTCAACAACACATTGTCGTAACCATCAGCTTTGGCTTGCATCACCGCCAAACGGCCATTTTGGTAGTTGGCGACACATTTAACCCTTGGCGGCATCTGCGCGTCACTAATGCGTTGCCAACCGTTAATGCACACTCTTTGACCTTTAGGGAAGTCTTTACGGGCCTGATGAAACGCCGCAATGGTGACCAGTACCGGCCCTGTGGTATGGATAGGACCATCACCTTCGACCGATGCTGCCAGACGAACATAGCTATCTTCAGTCAATTCGTTGGCAGCGATGGTTTCCATCACCTGTCCCATGACCTGCTCCGGTGTATACGGCATTTCCATTCGCATTAAGCGACAGGAATCAAACAGTCTGTCGACGTGCTTACGTAAAGCGAGGATATTAAACTGTCGTTTGCCTTCTTTGCGGTAGCAGCGTATTCCTTCAAATACCTGGGCGCCGTATTTTAGCGCGACGGCTCCTACTGAAATTTTGGCATCGTTGTATGGCACCATGGTACCGTTCATACAAATCTTGCGATTGCTTTTGTCGGTCATAACTCAAATCCGTAAAACTGTTTACTGTGACAAGGATTACCTTTAATGGCGTAAAGCCGCTTTTGCAGCGGCTCCATATAGACAGCTGCGATGGTATCGGCCGCAAGTGGCGAGTTGCCATGGCAGCACAATGCACCATGTTGCCCTTGGTGATCAGACAAAGTCTCAAGCACCTGTTTCCCTTGCCAAGGGCCTTGATGTTGCTCTACCAATTGTGTCAATCGTGAAAGACGCTCTTCGGTAGATGGGGTTTTCATGTCAGCATCGAATGTCGCCATTTGTGGATGGACATAATGATTGGTATGAACGATTTTATCGCTATACCAAAATTCCATCGTTTTGGCAGACATCTCGACGGTCGCCAACTGTTTGGTATCTAGTAACACCAAGGTTCGCGACGACGCCCTTGGTATGCGTGCTAGTTCTTTGATACAGGCTTCAACGTCAGGCAAAGACAGCAAGTGACGCACCAACAAATAAGGTGCTACGCCAATTTGCCAATCGGTGGAGCGCACCATGTTGATTCCCACGGCCAAACCATGTTTGTTGATACCGAGATAACCGGCAAGTCCGGTCAGGCTGTACATTAATGTTTCAGGTTCACCGTTTTGGTCAGATTCGCGTACCACACAACCGAAAGGCGCAACGAAATGCTGCAGATCTATGGTTTGTGCCAGTAACTGATTACCGTTTTGGTTGAGTGCAAATAAACTGCAATCATCACTGTCGACCGACAATTCCCGGCGATATTGCAAAGCTAAAATGTCGGCGAAAGAACGCTCAGCGCCTTTAGCGATGCCAGTTAAATGGCCATGAACTTCAGGCATATACTGTTCAAGTAATGCGGCATACTTTTGTAACCTTGGTTGTAGTGAACTGTCACTAACGGGCATTCGATGAATAAATTGCTCATCGAGTGCCCGCAATGCATTGATATCATCACCCAGTAGCAGACCTAACTGGACGCCTTTTTGAAAACTGTCGCCACTGACCTCGATTAGTGGCGGCTTACCATCAATTTCCTTTTGACTGATCACAAGCGGCTACCTCCAGTCGCTTCTGCCAGACGCACCAAATCACCTTCTTTGTAACGGATAAACTGGTTGCTCAGCAGCTTGTCGTCGGGCTTCACCCCTTGGCAACCAATGTTGTTTTGCTTCATGTTTTTCTCAATCTGAGGCAGCAACTGTACCGGCGCACGGCTCACCGACATTAACAGCACCAGCATAACAACAGCCAAAACCACCAAAGTCGACTTGTTACGCATGAGTTTTTTGTTAAATAAAGCTTCCATTCATACGGATATCGCCTGTTAGTAAAAGATTTGGCCGACAAGGGAGGTAAAACCGTCACAAGTCAACTCTACCCCTTGGTCATTTAACTGCGCCTGCAATCGGCCACCTCGGCTGGATAATTGTGAGGCATTAAATCGCTTAGCTCCGTGAGTTTTACTCAGTAACGTGGTAATGGTGGAATGGGCTGTCCCGGTTACCGCATCTTCAAAAATGCCTTTTTGAGGGGCAAAGTAGCGGCAAACATAATCCAGTTCATCGCCGTCTGTGACGACTATCACGCCGGGTAAATCCAACGCCACTAATTTATCTTTTATAGGCGCTAAAGCTTCAAGTTCTCTTTGGTTATCAATAAAGGCCAAATAGGAACGGCCTTGATAAAGACTTTTAACCGGTCTGCCGATGGCAACTTCAACTGCCCTTTTTATTGTCTCGTCCTGACAGAGCTCAACGACCAATGAAGGAAAAGTCAAACGGTAACCTTGCTCAACTTTACTGACAACCAGTTGCTGGTCAGCAAAATAAAATGTCAGGTCGTTCAACGACGGGGCGATATGATTAAAAATGGCATGGGCAGCACCGACTGTGCCATGGCCACACAGATCCAATTCCAATTCACTGGTAAACCACCGGATATCAAATTCCCCGGATTGAGGCCGCGCTCGAACAAAGCTGACTTCCGGCAAATGAGATTCTTTCACCAAGTTTTTAAGCATTTGGTCGGACAGAAAATCGTCAACCACAATAACCCCGGCCGGGTTTCCGCAAAATGCTTCAGTGGTAAACGCATTGACAACATAAAATGGAAAGCCGGACATTTTTTGACTCCCTACAAAATGATAGGCCCGCATACGTGGGCCAAACCACCAGTTATTTAGACAGCTGCCCTTTATTTCAAGCTCTTGCTACAGGTAGGCACCTGCAACATCTTCTTCTTTCCAGCGGTAAGCAGGCTCAGACTCGTCATAGTAACGATCGTAAATAGCCTGGAAGTGCTTGTGACGCAATTCGATGGCATTACCCAAGGCATCCATTGCTTTTTGTTTCAACTCTTTAGTGGTGCAGTATTTGTCCAACAAAGCAATAACATTGTTGGTATGCTCGTCTTCAAGCTCACTAACCGCTTCATTTTCAGCTGTACCTGAAGCGTGGTGAGTAAAGAAGTCATAGCCTTTTTCCGGCAAACCATAAACATCGCGCATAACGACTTCCATACTACTGCCATTATTGTTGACTATTGGAGGTTGCCCCTCCATCAAGAACAGCACAGAAGCAACTCCTTGAGTAAAGTGAACATCAGTGTTGTTACAGTCATTCAAATTTGATTCGACAAGTTCACGGGTTTCAGGCAACCATTCACGAGCCTCAACTTGCTCAGGTGTAACCCCCACAGCTATACCGACGTTAAGAAATGAATTTAAGTGGCGACCACCACCTGAAAATCGCCCCGTTTCTTCTTCAAAAACATTCTCTACAATACCGCAACGTAACTCATAGTCATCAACACGGTGACCAATCCCCATCAAATGGCGCGGCCACACGTTTTTGATAGGATATCTGTTGATAATAAACTCCTGTAATAGTCGCTTAGTAGCTCTACCTTCTAAGATAACTTGATACAAAGGACTGGTCATTTTTTTACGAGCCTTGATGAGCTCACGGAGTTGTTCAATGAAATCACTCATTATATGTTCCTTAACTTCTGTATGGGGCCAAGTACAGCTTTTGTGAGGTTCAATAAGAAAACAGTCAATAGTGAAATCAAGAATCCTTACTGAAATCACACTCAAGCAACAAAGCTTACAAAGCCTAACATAAAATCCTGATCTATATCAATGAATCCACGAAAAGGTTCAAGGCAAGACCGTACACAGACTCAGCTAAGCAGGAGGTGTCGCATGAGCAAGGAAAGATGATTTAAAATTGAAATGAGCCAATCTAGCGATCCAAGCGTCTTCGAGGCCAGTAATGGCAATCAAAGCATATCAATCCCCATCAGCCTTTGCTTTGCGATAAAGCGTTTTGATCGACAGGAGAGCAACAGAGTTCACATGGAAGACTTCGCCCAAGTATTAGTGAAGTATCCCCATGAAAAATATAACTCTGCAAACTATGAGCAGATTGGCCGTGTCCTGTACGAGTTTTCAGGCGATGCATTGGCTGACGTGCAGCAGTTCGCAAGACGATTGCTAGTGAATATTTTGCTGGCTAATGGTGATGCGCATTTAAAAAACTGGAGCCTACAATACGAAGATAAGGTGACGCCGAGACTATCCCCAGCCTATGACATAGTCCTGAATCCGTGACTCCGATAATTAAAACACCACCCCTCTGAGTATTTCCTCAAATATTTAATGACCATTAAAAAAATCATCTCTAATTCCATGATCACGACGCAGTGTTTTTGTACTTCAATTGGAAAATAAGCATAAATAGCGATCAATTCCTTTCGTATAGGCGAGC